>LVBG01000002.1 GCA_001603115.1 Spirochaetales bacterium Spiro_05 | reverse complement strand
GCAACCGAGGTGCAATCAGCACAGGCAATCATCAGACGCTACCTTTCCAAGCACGGACAGGGGAGCTACACCTACCGCCCCTTCCTCAAGCGGGGCATCTACCGACGGGAGAACTACCGCTACCTTGCAGACCTCTCCCACTTGCTTCCTGATGCTGAATTGGGAAGTTTTTCCTGTATCTGGGGAACCTATGCTGCTGAACAGGCGATGAGCCTGCGCTTTGCCCTCATCCCCTTCGGCCCTGTGAAAATCTACGTCAATGGCAAGCTTTCCGGTTCGAGTGATATCTTCAGCGAACGGTATCGTTCCAAGCAGATTTTCGACCTGGAGCTGCAAGAGGGTACCAATGACCTTGTGTTGGTATGTGAGCATACCAGCGGTGGCTTTGGTTGTGAGTTCGGTACCTGGGTGGGTAAGCTCGACTACTACTTTCTGATGCCCTCACCGATGCAAGAGAGCGAGGGTGTTTGGTACTCGCATCCGCTTGCCGAAGTTCCCGAGAAACTGGATGCACAGAGCCTGGGAAACCTCACATGGTACCCAGAACCTTATGCCAGAGAGGGCAATGAGGTAGATCTTGCACAGGTCTTTCCTCTGGCCCCTGAGAATTCTTATGTGGTGATGACCACCTCTCTTGCTCTGAAGGAGAGCACTTGGTGTACCATTGCGAGCAATGCGGAGCTGTTGGTGGATGGTGTTCAGATCATGCAGGAGAGTGTTGAGCTCTCAGGCGGTGAACACCAACTCATCCTCTATGCCAAAACCGGAAAGCCATGTGTGCTCAGCATTCAGGATGCCAAGACCGATGAAGCGGTGAAGCTGTACAATCCTGTTCTGGGGACGGAGAGCCCTTATCCCTTCCTGTTGGCAGGTCCGTTTGATGAGCATCCTAAGGATTTTGCCGTCCAATACCTCAAGCCGTTCGAAACCTCATCTGGTGCCCTGGATTTCTGGCATCTGGAAGGTGAGGCAGCCTATCTGAGAATCTACAATGAGAACCCTCTCTTCGGCCACTGGAATTATCCTTTGGGAGTGACCCTCTACGGCTTGGCCGAAAGTGAGCGGATGCTCAAGACAGTGGATGAGCAGCTGTCTTACCAGATTCATCACTATCTTGTGCAGCATCTCCAGGCCAGCATTGATACCTATGCCTATGGCATGTGGGACAAGCAGACCCTTGGAGGTGCTACTGCAGTCCATCACCTGATGACCAGCCTCGATAGCCTGGATGACTGCGGGAGCTTCGCTTCGACCTTGCTGGAAGTTGCCAAGGACCACGAGCTGGCCGATTATGAGCCGCTCATCGAAGTGGTTGGTCACTACATCTCCAAGGTCCAGCCTCGCCTCAGCGACGGTACGTTCTTCCGTACTGCCCTGATGCATGAGTTCCATGAGAACACCATGTGGATCGACGATTTGTACATGTCGGTTCCCTTCCTTTGCCGATATGCACGCTACAGCGCAAATGCCGCCCATCTGGATGATGCAGCACACCAGTTTTTGGGATTTGCAAAATACCTGTACATGGAAGAAGAGCAGTTGATGAGCCATGTCTATGACTTTGACCGGAACCTTTCCACCGGCATTCCTTGGGGGAGAGGCAATGGTTGGGTTCTGTTCAGCCTCTCTGAACTATTGATGGTCCTCGACCCCGCTCATCCGAAACGGGCAGCCTTGCTGGAGTTCTTCTGTAAGCTCAGCGAGGGCTATGTGCGTCTTCAGGATGAGGAGGGGATGTTCCATCAGGTACTCAACTACCCACAATCATACCAAGAGAGCTCTTGCACCGCCATGTTCGCCTGTGCCTTCTCCCGTGGTGTTCGCAATGGTTGGTATGAAGAGGCTGGGCCGTATCGGGAGGCCTGCATCAAGGCCTGTGAAGCACTCAAGACAAAGGCCATCGATGTCGATGGCCATGTCTGGGGAGTATGCAGGGGATCTGAATTCTCCTGCTCGAAGCACTACTATGCCCAGCAACTGCTTCCACGCTTGGATGATACCCACGGAATCGGTATCATCCTGCTGGCCCTGTGTGAGCGGGCCAAGCTCTCCTAACCCTTAAGACCGGTGGTCACCAAGCCTTGTACGATGTACTTCTGGAAGATCAGGAAGATGACCAGAACCGGTACCAGACTGAGTGTCCCCATGGCAAAGATTGCCGACCAGTCGGTGCTCGTCATGGGGTCGCTGAACATTCTCAATGCGAGGCTGACGGTGAACAACCGTGGCTTGTTCAGGAAGAGCAACGGCCCCAAGAAGTCATCCCATCGCCAGTAGAAACTGAAAATGGTGCTGGTGATCACAGCAGGCTTGATCAGGGGAAAGAGAATCCTGGTGAAGACTGAGAAGCGGTTGCATCCGTCTATCTTTGCCGAATCGTCAAGCTCGTAGGGAATTTGGCGGATGAACTGTACCATCAGGAAGATGAAGAAGGGCAGGCCGGCAAACTGGGGGATGATCAGGGGCTTGAAGCTGTTGATCCACCCAAGCTTGTGGAAGATGATGAACTGTGGGACCATGACCACTTGGTAGGGGATCATCATGGTCATGAACATGCACCCGTACCAGAACGACCTTCCCCTGAAAGGTACCCTGGCAAACCCGTATGCGACAAGAGACGAGGCAAGAACCGCACCGAGGGTGGAAAGAACGGTGTAGTAGAACGAGTTGTAGAAGAAGGTGGTGAAGGTCACCGATTTGTTGAATCTCCAACCACGCGCATAATTGTCGAAGCGGAAGGTCTCGGGTATGAGTGAGGTGGTATTGAAGATGTCAGCTGTTTCCTTGAATGAGTTGGAAACCATCCAAAGGATCGGATAGAGCATCACATACGCAAGCAGAATGACCACCAAGTGGAAAGCAGCTTGTCCAAGAAGGTGTTTGATTTTCCTGTTCGTCATCTTATTTGCCCTCCTTCGCTTCGTAGAAGACCCAGCTGCTGCTTGTCTTGAAGACGATGCCGGTCATCAAACCGATGATGAGGACCAGTACCCAGGCCATGGCACTGCTGTAGCCCATGTCGTAGTACTTGAAGGCTCGCTGGTAGAGATAAAGGGCGTAGACGAGGGTGGAGTTGAGCGGATCACCAGAACCGCCGCTGACGACGAAGGCTTGGGTGAATACGGTAAAGCCGTTGATCAACTGCATGACAAGATTGAAGAAAATGACCGGGGTTATCTGAGGAACCGTGATGTGGCTGAATTTTCTCAGCGCACCAGCACCGTCGATGGATGCCGCCTCATAGAGTTCTTTGGGTATTTGTCTGAGTCCAGCCAAAAAGATGAGCATCGAAGAGCCGAACTGCCAGATGGCAAGGATGATCAGTGTCCAGATTGCCGTGTTGGGGTCACCAATCCAGGAGACATCGGTGACGATGCCGATCTTGGCCAGAGCGGCATTCAGAGCTCCGTCTGCCATGAAGAGCCTTCTCCACATGACCGCTACTGCGATGGATCCTCCCACTAAGGAAGGTACATAGTAGATGGCCTGATAGACTCGGATGGCACGGGTGCCACGGTTGAAGAGCATTGCCACAAAGAAGGCAAAGATCAACCTGAGAGGTACGGATACAAAGGCATAGAAGAAGGTGACCTTCAGCGACTGCCAGAAAAGCTCGTCTGTGGCCATGGTCCGAAAGTTCTCAAGACCGTTGAATACCGGGTCGCCAAGAATGTCATACTTGGTGAAGGAGTAGTAGAGAGAGAAGAGGATGGGGATGATGGAAAATGCAAAAAAACCTATCAGCCATGGGCTGATGAAGGCATAGCCGGAGAAGTCATCCATCCAGGCTCTTTTGCGTGCAGAGAGCTGCTTCATACGGTCTCCTTGAAAGAGGGTGAACTGAGCTGTGAAGGGAGACCCACCGGTTGGCAGGCCTCCCCATGAGCAGGTGAGTGGCTATTTGAGAATCTGGTTGCCACGGGTCATGAGCCGGGATACACCCTCATCAAGGGAGACTCTCTTGAGCAGGATCTCCTGGGTTACGTCACGGACCATCTTGAGGAACTCTCCGCTTCCAGCCGGATCAGGAGCATCGATCGGGCCTGCATTCTTGGAAGCAAGGCTGATGTACTCGAAAATCTGCTTGTTGATCGTGTCGACCTTGGTCGCCATGTGCTCGCGGACATCATCAGGGATGGGAACTCCACGTTCACCCATCAAAAAGTCGTTGACGCTCAGGTCGTTGAGGAAGTAGTTCAGGAACTTTGCCGCCGCTTCAGGATTCTCTGCGCTTGCAGGAATGGAGAAGAACATCGAAGGCTTGAGGAAGGTTCCCTTTGCCGTTGCTCCCTTGATGTTGGGAAGCAGTGCCAACTTGAGAGGACGCTTTGCAGCAGCCTGGGTGGAAACATACTGGTTAGACCAGATGAACTCTACCCATGATTGTCCCTTGGCGAACGCACCCTCTTCGGGAGAGACGGAGACGAAAGCAATCTCGGGTCTGATCAAGGCGCCGGCATCGAGCAGTCTGAGCTGGATGGCATAGAACTCGCGCAGGACGGAGGGATCGGTGAATCCGAGGCCGGTCTTGCCGTAAGTGGCTTTGCCGGTCTGGCGGATCATGTTGTCGAAACCGACCTTCGGATCAGTGGTGAAGAACGGAATGGTCTGCACACCGGTCTTGCGATAAATCTCAAGGGCGATGCGTTCAAAGTCAGCCCATGTCCAGGTAGTGGAATCGGGTTCTGCAATGCCTGCTTTGGCCAATACTGCCGGGTCATAGGTCAGACATACGGCGTTCGTCCCGAGGCTGATGCCATAGAGCTTGCCGTCAACCCTTCCGCCTGAGAGGAAGGACTCATTGATCTTGGACAGATCTATGATGCCTTTCTGGACATAGGGGGTCAGGTCTGCGAGCTGATTGCGCTGTACCCACTGCAGCATGTATGCATAGTCGTGCTGCATCAGATCAGGAAGACTGCCAGCTGCTGCCTGGGTGTTCATCTTGTCCCAGTAGCCACCCCAACCGGTGGTCTCTGTCTCGATGGTAATCTCAGGATAGGCGGCCTGGAACATCTCCACTGCCTTGTAGGTGCGTTCGTCGCGGGTCGGGTTTCCCCACCAAGCGAGGCGCATCGTGGACGCTTTGCTCGCCTCCGCTGCAGGCTGGGCGAAGATGAAGCCCGGGACCAGCATCAGGAAGGCGAGGGCGAGAATCAAGAAATGTTTTCCTTTCATGTACATACTCTCCTTTTGTATTTCCCACACTATTGGGTTGCTAAAAATTCTGGGTTTTCCAGAGCAAGCTTGTCTTGAGTTTGTCAGTGCTCCTTATGGCAACCTCTGACACAGCCTGCATATACAGTTTGACAGGATTTTTGGATTACGCAATGACTGTATAGTCATTTTTTAGCACAATTTTTTCACTGATGTCGGAAAACAACAAAAAGAAGGCTGAATGAAACCAAGAAGAAAGAATGCCAAACCGTAAGCATGTTCCATATGACGGAACAGCTCTGGCACAAGAAATAAAAAGGGCCTCCATGCCGAAGCGTGGAGGCCTTTTGATTACCCTGACCGAACTAGTTGTTGACTCGTTCCAGATACTCTCTGGTCTCGGTGTTGACCCTGATCTTCTCACCCTGCTTGATGAAAATGGGGACGCGGACCTTCAGGCCGGTCTCGGTGGTGACGTACTTGGTAGCACCCTGTACGGTATCGCCCTTGACGGCTTCTTCGGCCTCGGCTACCAGGAAGACTACCTTCGGGGGGACCTGAATATCCAAGAGCTGTGCTTCCCAGAAGGTGCAGCGGTAGGTCTCACCGTCTTTCATCAGGAACTGGTAGTCAGGGAAGTTTCCCATCGGGACTTCAATCTGCTCGAAGGTATCGGTCAACATCAGGTGGAAGTTCTCCCCATCGTTGTACAGATACTGACAGTCCCTGTCGACCACGGTGATGTCCTCGGCGTTGTCCTGTGTCTTCATGGTTTCACTGAGCGTCTGGCCGGTGGAAGGGCTCTTCAGCTTCAGGCGAACGAAGGCAGATCCCTTGCCGGGATTCACAAATTCACGGTCGATGCATACAAAGGGCTGTCCTTTGATCAACAGGGCGGTTCCCTTGTCGATTTGACCTGCTTTAATCATGCTTATTACCTCATATAGTTCTAGTTGCGCGTATTTCCACTGGTCAGCATACCAGAAAGGGGAAAAAGAATCACCCCCTCAAGGGAGGTTTTTCCCATCAGCAGCATCTGCAGGCGATCCAAGCCGATAGCAACCCCGGAGCAGGGGGGCAGGGAAGCAAATTTTGCTGCCAGCGAGGGATCGGTGTCAGGGATGACAGAGCCGCTTTCGCTTCGTTTCCCAACCAGACGGGCATACTCATCAATGTAGTAGCGCTCGATCACATCCTGGTCGCGCAACTCGTCGTAACAGTTGGCAACTTCGACTCCCCGGACATACAGCTCCCAGCGTTTTCGGTAGTTTCCCTCCATGTTTGCCAGGCACTCGATCTGACGCGGGTACTTTTCCAGTACCAAGGGACGGTCCTTACACAGATTCGGCTCTACGAAGGTAAGGAAGATCCGATTGAACGTCTCTTCCCAACTCTCCGGCTCGTCGGGCACCGAAAGCCCGAGTCTTCTGGCCTCATCGGCAAGTGATGCTTGTCTCTGATGTTTCTCCAAATCGACTCCTGCATGGATTCTCATCGCTTCCTGCACGGAAATCCTGTCGAAAGGAGGACGCAAATCCTCACACCCTGTTTCGGGAAGGAGGGAAGAAAACAGCTGTTCGGTAAGGGTGATTGAGTCCTGCTCATCGAATCCCACCGTATAGTACTCAAGCATGGAAAACTCAGGGTTGTGGATGTGCCCGAGCTGTTCGCTGTTACGGAAGCAGTGGCTGATCTGATAGATGCTGCCCATTCCATCGGCGATGAGTTGCTTCATGAAGATCTCAGGTGAGGGGACGAGGTACAGTTCGGCAGAGGGAAGGAAGGGGTTCTCGAAGCGCGTAGCGAAGTTTTCAATCGTTGATTCGGGGATGAGGGTGGGAGAGAGGATCGGCGTATCGACCTCTGTATACCCTTTTTGGTCAAAGAACGATCTGATGGTGCGGTTCATCCAGCTTCTGAAGCGTGCTGTTTCTTTCATGGCCGCATCATAGCCAAGGTGGCACTTCTGTTGCAAGCGTCGGCCCCGAGCGGTATACTCGCCGGTATGACAAGATATGTGACAGACGACATCATCTATGCGTTGGCAACCGCTTGGGCCCAGAGTGCCTTGGCGGTCATCCGCATCAGTGGCGAAGGGTGCCTCAAGGCGCTCTCTCCATGTTTCTCGCGTCCCAAGGCGCTTGTGGAGGCACAGAATGCCACCACGGTGCACGGCTATATTCGCACAGAAGCGGGGGAGAATATCGATGAGGTGGTTGCCTCGGTTTGGACCGATGGCCACGGCTATACCCTTGAGGAGTCGGTGGAACTCAGCTGTCATGGCTCGTTGTCTGTCATCAAGGAGATTCTTGGTCTGCTTGGCCGCTTGGGCATGCGTAGTGCAGAGGGAGGGGAGTTCACCTTCCGCGCTTTCTTGCATGGAAGGCTCGACCTTACCCAGGCCGAAGCAGTACAGGAACTGGTAAGCAGCCAAAGCAAGACTGCGCGTGCACTCGCACTGGGAAGATTGGAAGGAAGCCTGAAGAATCAGATTGCTGATTTCAAGCAGCGGCTTCTGACCATTACAGCCAGCGTCGAAGTGCAGCTTGACTATGCTGAAGATGAGCTTGATGAGTTTGTCTTTCCACGTGAGCAGCTGGAGACATTGAGAAAGGACATCGCAGTTTTGGCTGACACCTACCAGGTGGGCCGGCTCTACCGTGAAGGGGCGCGTATCGTGCTTGCAGGCTCTACCAATGCAGGAAAGAGTTCTCTGTTCAACCTGCTGCTCAAGCAGGAGCGCTCAATCGTGAGCCCGGTGAAGGGTACCACCCGTGACTATATCGAAGCCGATCTCAGTATTGAGGGCATTCCTATCCGGCTCTACGATACGGCAGGGCTGCGCGAGGGTTCGGATGCAATCGAAAGTGAGGGAATCCGCAGGACCGAGCGGTTGATGGGGCAGGCAGATCTGGTGATCTATCTGGTGGACAGCACCGATGTTTCGCATATTCCCAGCGAGGACGAGCGCACCATTGTTGTCTACAACAAAAGCGATTTGGTCAGGCCTCCGAAGGGCAGGCTGGCGATCAGCGCGCAGACAGGGGAGGGGGTGACGACCCTGCTTTCAGCAATTACCGAACGACTTACCGGAGGCTCCCATGCAAGTGGGGATGATCTGGTGGTCATTGAATCAGAGCGGCAGAGCAGGTTGCTCACCGATGCTGGCAATGCTTTGGAACGTGCCTCGGCCCTGGTCACCCTGGATATCCCGCTTGATATCATCGCCGTGGAACTGAGCGAGGCGCTCCAGAATCTTGGCGAGCTGACTGGGGAAGTGACGCCCTCTGATATTCTCGAAACAATTTTCAGTGGATTCTGTGTAGGAAAATAAGATGGATTATGATGCAATTGTCGTAGGGGGAGGCCATGCCGGTATTGAGGCGAGCCTTGCTCTCTCCAGAATAGGGTTCAAAACCCTTTTGATCACACAAAACCTCGATTCAATCGGGCGTCTTTCGTGCAATCCTGCCATAGGGGGGCTCTCAAAGGGCAACCTGGTCAGGGAGGTGGATGCCCTTGGTGGGGAGATGGCCCACCTGATAGACCACTCGATGATCCAGTATAGGATTCTCAACCGGCGTCGCGGTCCTGCAGTGCAGGCACCCCGAGCTCAGGCTGACAAGTTCACCTATGCCCGCCTTGCAAAGGAGACGCTGGAAGCCCAGCCAAACCTTGCCCTGTTCATGGACACGGTGGTGGACCTGGTGTTGGACAAAGAGGGCAAAAAGCTGGTGGGGGTGGTGACGCAACGTCGGCATACCATCACCTGCCGTGTGCTGGTACTCACTACCGGGACCTTCATGGAAGGCAGGATTTTCATCGGCGAGTACGATGCTCCCAACGGTCGTCTGGATGAGAGCGCTGCCATCGGGTTGGGAACAGCTCTTCGAAGCAAAGGCTTCCCGGTGGGAAGGCTGAAAACAGGTACTCCGGCAAGAGTGCGCAAGAGCAGTCTCGATTTCAGCAAGATGGAGCTGCAGGATGGCGAAGAGATCATGATGCCGTTCAGTTTTGACTATGACAGCATCGACAGGCCGATGCTTCCTTGCCACATTACCTGGACGAACGAGCGTACTCACGAGATCATACGGGCCAATATTCACCGTTCCCCTCTCTATGGGGGCAAGATTGTGGGAAAAGGTCCCCGCTACTGTCCCTCCATCGAGGACAAGGTGGTCCGCTTTCCCGATCGCGAACGGCACCAGATTTTTGTTGAGCCTGAGGGCGAGGGAACTGAGGAGATGTATCTCAACGGTATTTCTTCCTCGCTTCCCGAGGATGTGCAGTGGGACTTCATCCACAGCATAGAAGGGCTTGAGGACGCACAGATTATGCGCCCCGCGTATGCAGTGGAGTATGATTTCATCGATCCGCAGGCTCTGTACCCATCGCTGGAAAGCAAATTGGTGGAGAATCTCTTCATCGCGGGGCAAACCAATGGCACCAGCGGGTACGAGGAGGCAGCATGCCAAGGCCTGATGGCAGGCATCAATGCGGCCCAGAAGCTGAAGGGTGAGAAGCCCTTGGTGCTCAGCCGCAATGAAGCGTATACCGGAGTGCTGATTGATGATCTAGTGACCATGGGGACACAAGAACCCTATAGGATGTTTACCAGTAGGGCAGAGTATCGGCTGAACCTGCGGCATGACAGCTGTGACCAACGCCTTACCCAAAAAGGTTATGCGGTCGGTTTGCAGAAACAGGAGAACCTTGAGCGCTTGCAAGCCAAGCTTGAGAAGATGGAAACGGTGAAGGAACTCTTGGCAAAGCGAAGAATGGGCGAGAAGAGTGCCCTCCAGACGCTTAAGATGCCTGAGATTACCATTGCCGACCTTGAGGCCCAGATGCCTGAGCTCTCCTCCTTTGAGCAGCCGATTCTCTATCAGGTTGAGCTTGATGTGAAGTATGAGGGGTACATCAATCGCCAGGAGCGGCAGATCAATCGATTTGAGAAGCTGGAGAGTCTGGTGATTGATGCTCTGATGGATTACGATGCAGTGGAAGGCCTGAGCGCTGAAGGAAGGGAGAAGTTGAAGAAAATCCGTCCACTTTCGGTGGGGCAGGCTTCCCGTATCAACGGGGTGCGCAACAGTGATATTGCAGTGCTCATCCTGCATCTGGACAGGGGAGGTCGTCATGGCAAGTAAGTATACAGATCTGCTTGATGAGGGCCTTGCCAAGCTTGGAATCAACCTTGATTCGGGCCAGAGAAACCAGTTGGATGCCTATATTGCCGAGATTGAACTCTTCAACCCTGTCTACAAGCTGGTGGGAGCAGAGGGTGATGATCTGATCATCCGCCACATCCTGGACAGCCTTGCGGGCTGCCTGACCATGACCGAGCTTGCCGCTTCGTTCCCTCATGCCCGCATCGCCGATCTGGGCAGTGGTGCCGGGCTGCCCGGCATCCCGCTGGCCATTGCCATGAGGGAGTATGAGTTCACCTTGGTGGAACGGATGGGCAGGCGTGTGGATTTTTTGCGCAATGCCTTGGTTCGTTGCTCGCTTCTCGATCGGGTGTCGGTCTTCGACCGTGACCTGAAAGAGGTCAGACAGCAGTTTGACCTGATAACCTTCCGCGCATTCCACCCATTGTATGATATTCTTGACTTGGTGGCTCCCATCCTCAGCGAGGGAGGGGTTGTGTGTGCATACAAAGCTCAGATGGAGCAGGTGCAGGAGGAGTTGGAACAGGTGAAGGTTCGGTGCAAGAGCCGGTGGCAGAGCTCGCTCGTGGAGCTGGATGTCCCCCGACTTGAGGCCAGCCGAATGCTTTGCCTTCTGAAAAAGATTTGATACCATTCGCGTGGATGGATGTTTACGTACGAGGAGTTGGTTGTGAAGGAGAAGAAAGGGCGGGTATCTTTGATCGCAGGGCTTGTCTGCCTTGTGGGGACGTTGCTCGTTGGCAGCGTAGTAGTGCTTCCCCTGCTGGGTATCGATCACAGCGTGCTCTCCGTCCTTACCGGATTTCTGGGAAACATCTTCTCGTTCAGCGCTGAACCGACACGTTTCGGGCTCGCTCCCTTGGCGTTCCTGCTCTTGGTCTGGACCATCATGATCTTCTCCTTCCGGGGGAAAAAGCGGTTCTCTTTTCTCCTGATTCCGGTCACCGCCCTGATGGCCTATACCCTGTATACCCTCTCGCATATGATGCAGGGCAGTAGCCGGCCCCTGTTTGTTCCCCTGTTGCTCTCATCGTCTGTTGATGTGCGCGCCGCTTCCTTCAAGGTCCTGCTGGCTTTCTTGGGAGAGACCGCCCTCTTTGTTGCAGTCACCCTCATCGGAGATGCCTTGGATCGCTATCATCAGCACAAGGCGGAACGACAGCGCCTTAGGGAGGAGATGAGACTGAAGAGCCTGGCATCGGCTCCTGTTGAGGAGAGGCAAGAGCGAAAACAGAAGAAGAGAAAGCAGCGCAAGCAACGACAAGAGGAACGGGAGGAAGAAGAGACCGTCGTTCTTTCCAAGAAGCCGGTAGAGCCTGAACACATGGAGGAGGGCAACTCCTTTGCCGACTCCCAGACGGTTCATTTTCCTCCCATTGCGGATGTGCCTCCCCTGGAGAGTCTATCCCGCAAATCCTCCTCGTCCCTTCGCCCGGCAAGCAAGAATGTCATCGAGGTTGAGGAGATCAAGGTGAATGGGGTGGTGAGCATCGGTGCTTTGCACGCCCTGACCGAAGAGAGGAAGCGCAACAATGGGCTTTCGTACCTCGAGCGTAAGCAGCAGGAGCTGGCTGAAAAGAAGCAAGAAAGGGAACCGGAAAAACCGAAGAAGGAGAATGTGCAACTTTCAGGCTTTCTTCAAGGAGCCCTCGAGGCAGTGGGAAAAGCACCGCAGAAGATCTCCTCAAGACGCAGTGACAGTTCAGGAAAGGCTCGGGGTATGCTTGCTCAGGCTGTTGAGCAGAATCAGAGCCAAAGCATCGATGAACCGCTGTCAGTGAAGGAACGCATCCTATCGGTGCAGTATGAGAAAAAACCGGAGAGCGCCCTTTTTGCTGCACCAGAAGCTGCAACTCCGACTCGTGTACCCGAACCTGTTGTCACTGAGCCGAAAGTTGCCGCTTTGGAGAAACCTCAGTCTGATGTTGCTTTGAAGTCAGAGATAAGCAAGCCTGCATTTTTCTCACCGATGAGCACTGCCAATCCTATCAACGGAGGCGAGTTGGAAGGCTCGGCTCCCCAAGGTGAACCGGAGGAAGAGACCGATCTTCTGGAGGTGTCCAGCGGGGTGGGAGGGCTCTCCAGTGCCCTCATCAGCAAGGGCCGTCTCAGCTATGCATTTCCCGATGAATCGATGCTCGTAACCTATCCCAAGATTGGGGATGTGGTCGATGAGGTCACGCTCAAGCGAGGGGAGGTGCTGGTTTCCACGTTGCAAGAGTTCAATATTGCTGTTGATCTCACCAACATTGTCAGAGGGCCGACGGTCACCATGTTCGAGCTCTTGCCAGCCCCAGGGGTGAGAGTGAATTCAATTGTGAATCTCAGCGACAACATCGCTCTTGCCTTGGCAGCAACCCAGGTTCGCATCGTTGCCCCGATTCCGGGCAAGTCTGCCGTAGGGGTGGAGATTCCCAATCTCAAGCGTGACATCATAGGCTTTCGGGAGATGCTGCCTTCTCTCTCCGATGGTTTGGGCATTCCCATGGTGCTCGGCAGGAACCTGATGGGCCAGCCCATCGTGGTTGATGTCGTCAAGGCTCCTCATCTGCTCATTGCCGGTTCCACGGGAAGCGGAAAGAGTGTTTGTGTGAATTCGCTCATCTGTTCAGTCCTCTTCAGGCGCAGCCCGAAACAGGTGAGGATGATCCTCGTCGATCCGAAGATTGTCGAGTTGAACATCTACAATGGGATCCCCCATCTGTTGACTCCGGTCATCACCGAGGCCAAACGGACGCTCAAGGCACTCGACTTCTGCCTGTATGAGATGGACCGCAGATATAAGCTGCTCCAGGGGATCAATGTGAGAAACATTGTCGGCTACAACGAGAAGATCGAGACCAGCCGTCTGGCCCGTGAGAAACTGCCGTACATCCTGGTGGTCATCGACGAGTTTGCCGACCTGATGCATCTTGTCGGCAAAGACATGGAGAGCAAGGTCAGCCGACTGGCTGCCATGAGCCGTGCGGTGGGCATCCATCTGGTGCTTGCCACCCAGCGGCCTTCGGTGGATGTCATTACCGGCGTCATCAAGAACAATATTCCCACCCGAATTGCCTTTGCAGTCACCAGTACTACCGACAGCAGGATCATCCTCGATGAGCAGGGGGCCGACAAGTTGCTCGGCAAGGGGGATATGCTCTACATGTCCTCCTCCAACCCAGCAGCCGAACGCATCCAGGGCTCTTTTCTCAGCGACCATGAGGTCGAGGAGGTTGTTCGCTTTGTCTCCTCCCAGGGCACGCCTGACTTCATCGACGAATCCTTCTTTGAGGATGATGAACCCAAGAGCAGTGACAGTGATGATGAGATGGTGGATGTGAATGATGACAGTGAACTGATGGAGCGTGCCCTGGCCATCGTGGTGGAGCGCAAGTGTGCTTCAGCTTCCTACTTGCAGCGAAGGCTGAAGATAGGGTACAACCGAGCTGCCCGTCTGGTTGAACAGATGGAGGAGCTTGGGTATGTGGGGCCTCCGAATGGGAGCAAGCCCCGTGAGTTGATCAAGTACCCCTAAGGAGAGAGCACATGGTCGGAGAGCATGCTATCCATAACATGAAGGTCATCCTTCTCAAGGATGCCGTGGTTCCCATAACACTGCGAGCTGTCCAATTCGGCTTCTCCACCTACGAAGCGCTGAGGATCATTGAGGGAAAGGTGGTTCATCTTGACGACCATCTCAACCGTTTGGAGCACTCCTGCAAGGGAATCGGTCTGGTTCATCCCTTCAGCCAAGAACAGATTGAGCGTGCCGTGCACCAGCTCATTGAGGTTGATGGCATTGAGAGTGCGAGTCTTCGCATCCAGATTTACGGCGGAGATGAGCCTCAGCTCTTTGTTACGGCAACTACCATCCTGAGCTATCCTGAGAGTCATTACACCAAGGGCGTAGGTGCCATCAGCTATCATGGCGAGCGGCTTTTTCCCTCCTGTAAGACAGGAAATCTCTTGCTCAACTACTTGGCGGTGGAGGAAGCGAAAAGTCAGGGGTGTTTTGAGGCTCTTCTGGTGGATCGGGAGGGCAGGGTGCTTGAGGGAACACGAAGCAACTTCTTTGCTTTGCAGGGAGACTGTCTGTATACGGCTGCCGATGATGAGGTGTTGCTTGGCATCACACGCGATAGGGTGCTCAAGGCAGCCAGCCTTCTTGGGCTCTCCATCATCTATGAAGCTCCAAATCTGTCTGATCTTGCAAGTGGGGTCTACGAGCAGGCCTTCATCAGCGCAACCAGCATGGCAGCCATGCCGCTTGCTTCACTGGATGGCAGGCCTTTCAATGCTCCATTCCCGAAAATCCTGGCTATCAGGGATCTGGTACGCGGGTGGGAGCTCCAGGACTGAGAAACCTGTGCCCCTACGGTGGACAAGGCCAGCAATTTCCTCTATCTTATTTGGGTAGGGCTCTTTCAAGCAGCCCCCCCTTTTCCTATGGAAACAGCTATTTCTTGTAAAGGCGATATATAGTACCAATGAAATTTACCGAACTACCCTTAAGTGAGCAAGTGCTCAAAGGCATCGTAGCCGCGGGTTTTACCGACTGTACCGAGGTGCAGGAGAAAGTCCTCCCCGTCAGTCTTACCCGCAAAGATGTCATGGCCCAGTCTAAGACGGGCAGCGGCAAGACCGCAGTGTATGTGTTGACCATCCTGGAATCATTCGTAGCAGCCCAAAAAGCAGGCAAAGGCAAACCCAAAGCCCTCATCGTAGCCCCTACCCGAGAACTCGCCGTCCAGATTGAAGCGGATACCCTTCAGTTGGCACAGTCAGTGGAGAACATTACGGTGGGGTGTTTTTTTGGTGGCGTCGGCTATGGAAAACAGGATGAGCTGATCGAAAAAGGGTGCGACATCTTTGTCTGTACCCCCGGCCGCATCCTGGATTACCAGAAGATGCACAAGATTGACTTCCGTGAGTTTGACATCTTTGTAGTCGATGAGGCTGACCGTCTCTTCGACATGGGTTTCTACCCGGACATCCAGAAGATGTTCAGTCTGCTCCGTCCCTGTACTGAACGGCAGACCATGCTTTTTTCGGCAACGCTGGGGACCAAGGTCCGCAACCTTGCCTGGTCGTTCATGAACGAACCGGTTGAACTTGAGGTGCAGCCCGAGGAGATTACCGTCAAGGCTATCACCCAAGAGCTCTACCACATCAGCAAATCTGAGAAGTTCCACCTCTTTTTGCAGCTGATGAAGCGGGAAGACCCTACCAACTGCCTGATTTTCACCAACACCAAGGCACGGTGCATCGAGGTTTCCAAGCGACTCTCGCTCAACGGGTATCCCACCAAGTATCTGATGGGGGACCTTCCCCAGGCAAAGCGACTGCAGACGATCGAGCGGATGAAGGATGGCAAGATCAAATTCCTCGTTGCCACCGATGTAGCCGCCCGTGGGCTCCAGATTGATGATCTTGAGCTGGTTGTCAACTATGACATCCCGGATGATTTTGAAAGCTATGTGCACCGTATCGGGCGCACTGCTCGTGCCGGAAAGAGCGGCAAGTCCATTACCTTCGCAGACGAAGAGTACGTATTCAACCTCGAGGCAATCGAGAACTACATCCAGATGAAGATTCCCGTAATCTGGCCAGCTGAGGGTGATCTGCCGGTCGTTGAGGACAAGAGCGCCTCGTATTCGTTCCGGGATCTGGTGAGCAACGATGAGTATGCTCCTTCCACGATGAGGTCCAAGAGCGGTCCGAGAGATCGCAAGCGGCCCGGTGGAAGGCCGGAGCCCGCTCGCAGACGAAGTGAGCAAGGAGACAGGCCCCGTGGTCCTCGCAGACCCATGGCAGCAGCCGAAGGTCAGGAGAGACGACCTCGCAGGGAGGAGCCGGTACAGCGCGACCGACGCAGAAGAAGCGGCTCAAAGAGTTATGCTGAAATCCAGAACCTCTCTCTCGAGGAACGGCTCGCCTACTATAAGCAGCAGTACCAGAGCGAGGGTGGCGATGTGGCCCCCAAGAGCACAGCTCCCAAGATGCAGGCCCCAGCTCCTGCCAAGAGCGTACACAAACCGACAGTTGCCCCGATCCGGGCAAAGGAGTCGAATGAGGTGAAGCAACCCGAACAGAAAAAGGGATTCTTTGCCCGTTTGTTCGGGAGAAAGAAGTAGCATGCTCAAACGATTTCTCTCCTATTATCGTCCGTACAAAGGACTGTTCTTTCTTGACATGGGCGTTGCGGTCTTTGCCAGCGCCCTTGCCATTCTCTTTCCCTCCTTGACCAGACAGTTGCTCAGGGTGGAAATCCCCTCCCAGAATCTACGCAACATGATCATCATCTTTGCCCTGATGCTCCTTATCTACATCCTGCAGGCCATCTGCCAGTACATCAGGGTGACCTGGGGGCATATTTTGGGAGTGAAGATGGAGACCGACATGCGCAGCGAGCTTTTTGCCCATCTGCAAAAGCTCTCCTTCGGATACTTCGACAAGACGAAAACCGGCCACATGATGAGCCGCATCACCAACGACCTCTTCCAGATTACCGAGATGGCCCACCATGCACCTGAGGATTTGCTCATCAGTGTGGCGACCATTTTGGGCTCCTATATCGTGATGTTCTCCTACAGTGTGCCGCTAGCGTTGGTCTCCATGATTCCGCTTCCCATCATGGTCTTCTACGGCATTTACTACGGAATGAGGATGAAAGCCTCATTTCGCAAGGTGCGCACAACGGTCGCCGACGTGAACAGCAATGTGGAGAACTCCCTGATGGGCATCCGTGAGGTAAAATCTTTCGGAAGGGAGTCCTACCAGGAAGCAAAGTTCAACCAAGTCAACGATGTGCTGCGAGACAGCAAGATGGGCCAGTATCGGGTGATGGGCCGCTATCACTCCATTCTCGGGTTTTTCCGTGAGCTCTACTATTTTTGCACCATCGCCGGCGGTACCATCCTCATTTTCATGGGAAAGGTGCAGAGCTACGATCTGGTGACCTTCATCCTGTATGTCGGGGTGGTACTCCCTCCCATCGACCGGCTGATCAACTTTACCGAGCAGCTGCAACAGGGTATGGCCAGTTTTGAGCGTTTCACCCAGGTTATGGATGAGAATCCCTCCATCCAGGACCAGAAGGATGCAAAAAGCCTCAAGGTCAAGGAAGGAACCGTGGCCTTCGACCACGTTACCTTCTCCTACGACAATGCATCAACGGAGGTGCTGAAAGAGTTGAGCGTAACCCTGAAGGGTGGCTCCACGGTCGCCTTGGTCGGAGAGTCGGGGGCCGGAAAGAGTACCTTTGCATCTCTCATCCCGCGTTTTTACGAGCCTACTGCGGGCCGTATTCTCATTGATGGGCAGGATATCAATACCCTCAAGCAGAGTTCCCTCCGCCAGAACATAGGCTTTGTGCAGCAGAATGTCTTTCTGTTTGACGACACCATCCGTGAGAACCTGAAATACGGCAAGGTCGATGCAACCGATGAGCAGCTCTGGGCTGCGCTGGATGCGGCAAACCTGGGTACGTTCGTACGCAGCCTCCCCCTTGGGCTTGATACCCCCGTCGGTGAGCGCGGGACGCTGCTCAGTGGGGGGCAAAAGCAACGTATATCCATTGCCAGGGTCTTTTTGAAGAATCCTCCGATCCTGATCTTCGATGAGGCCACCAGCAGCTTGGATACCGAGAGCGAGGAGCTCATCAGCGAAGCTTTTACCAGGCTGTCGATGGGGCGTACCGCTCTTGTTATTGCTCATCGGCTCACAACAGTGAAGAATGCCGATTGCATCTTGGTCCTTGATGAGGGTAAACTGGTCGAGTCGGGCACCCACAGTGAGTTGCTCCAGAAGAATGGCTCCTATGCCAAACTCTACAAGACGCAGGACTTTTCCTAGCACGTTTGAGGAGATTGCATGAAAAAGATTCGCATTGCGTTTGCAGCCCTGTTTGTCCTTCCCATCCTGATTCTCTCTCCCCTCTACGGCTTTCTTCCTGCATATCTGCTCAGACTTTTCGGCTTCAAGAAACAGGCGGATCGGCATCTTGAGCGTAGCGGGCACTTCATCGGTAGTTCCATCCTCTTCTTTCTCGGCATCACGGTGCACGTCGATGGGCGGGAGAACCTGCCTGAAGTCTCGAACATCTGCTACATGGCCAATCACCAGAGCATGCTCGATATCGTTGCCTTTGTGGGGCCTGCCCGGCTTTGGGCAAGCATTCTTGCGAAGGCTGAAGTGAGAAGGATCCCCATCATCAATCTCTGGTGCTATGCACTGGGGTGCATCTTCATCGAGCGCACCAGCCCCCATGATGCAGTGAAGGCCATTCTCAAGGGTGTCCAGTACCTGAAGGATGGAAAGAGCATGCTTATCTTCCCTGAAGGGACCAGAAGCAAAAGCGGGAAAATCGGGGAGCTGAAGAACGGAAGCCTCAAGCTGGCAACCCGATCAAAAGCAGTCATTGTCCCCATAACCATCAAGGGCCTCCGTGCAGGTTTGGAGCATCTGCAGGGGTTCAGACGGGTTCATGCCTACTTCTCCATCTCTGCGCCCATCGATACGGCAACGCTGCATGAGGATCAGATTGCCAACCTCCACGAGGTGGTCTATGGGACCATCGCAAAGCGATTCGACGAGCTCCCTGGCGAAGTCTAGGGTGCCTATGCCAAACGCACTCAGCATCGAACACCTCAGCTTCACGTACCACTCCTATGTCCAGAAACAGTGTGAGAGTCTCTTCGAGAACCTGAGTCTGCAGATCGAGGAGGGGAGCAAGACGCTCTTGCTCGCTCCGTTCGACAAGGGAAAGACCACCTTGGCCAAGATTATGTGCGGGGTTTGTCCCAAGTACTTTCCCGGTACGTTGGAGGGGACCATCCGTGTGTTCGGCACCGATCTTGCCACCCTGGAGCCTTGGCAACTGCTCTCTGTCTGCTCGTATGTCTCACAAAATCCCCAGGAACAATTCATTGCCAATTCGGTTGAGGAGGAGCTTGCTTTCCCCCTTGAGTCCCTTGGACTCGGTCGGGAAGAGATGCGAAGTCGCATCGATGCAGCTCTCCAGCATTGGGGCCTCGATCGGCTGAGGACTTCAAGCGAACAAGAGTTGAGTGGAGGAGAGCGCAAACGAGTCTTGCTTGCCGCAACCGAAGCGATAGATGCCCGGTTTTGGATCCTGGACGAAGCCTTCGATGATTTGGACCAAAGGTGGCGCGACCAACTCAAGGAGATGATAGGGAAGGGAAACAAGACCGTATTGGTACTCGCAAGCCGCTATCTCGCTGAATTTGATGGTCTCTTTGACCGAATGCTCCTGCTGGACGACAAGAAGGTTGTCTCCCCTCCCCAGCAGCAGCTCCTGTCTCGTTTTTCCCAGCTTTGTCAGGATGATCTGGCCAATCCCCTAGCTTCCCAAGTGTGCACTCCCCCTGATGTACGGCAGCTGGTCTGTACCGATTTGGTTGCTGAACGCAGAAGGATGAGCACGCTGGAAGAGGCTTCCTTCAAAGTCCACGTTCCTCATTTCAGCTTGCAAAGCGGAGAGTTGGTTACTCTGGTTGGGCCGAATGGCAGCGGCAAGAGCTCCTTCTCCCGCATCCTTTGTGGTCTGGATGGGTATCTGAGCGGTTTCATCAAGTTCGATGGCACCTCCCTGTCTGGGAAAGAGCTCTCCAAGAAGGTTGGCTATCTTTTTCAGAACCCTGATTTGCAAATTTTTCTTCCCACGGTCAATGATGAGCTCTCATGGTCGCTCAGAAGGAGACGTGATCTGAAACAGGAGGAGATTCGTCGGAGGGTTGCTGCTTGTGCCGACCTTTTTGGGCTCTCCCTCTCCGATACTCCGGCCACCATGAGTTATCCGCTGCGCAAGGCTCTTCAAGCTGCTGTCTACTACCTCTTGGACAGACCCTTCTATATTCTTGACGAACTCGACAGTGCCCTGACCTACCATACAGCGCTCTCCATCATCAGGGACCTGCGGCAAAACGGGGCTGGCATTCTCTTGATCACCCATGACAGACAGTTTGCCAATCGAGTGCAACAGAGAACGTACTCAATAGAGAAGGGGAGGCTCTGCGAACTATGACGATCAACACCTTCGTTGCAGGAAAAGGCCTCCTCTACCGTTTCGATCCCAGGGCGAAACTCCTGACGGTGATTCTCCTCTGCATCTGGTTCTTCTTGCCGGTGAGCCTGGTTGGGCTGTACACCGTCGTGTGCTTGCTGGTGCTGGTGGGGGCCCTCAATACCGGATTCTCCCACATCGCCAAGACCTTTCTCTCCATTTTGCCCATGTTGCTGTTCATGGTTCTCTTCATGCCCTTCAATGTGCGTGATGGGGAGAGCCTCATCTCCATCGGCTCTTTTACGCTTATCACCACAGAGGGGCTGGAGCAAGCAACGCGCCTTGCAGGGCGCTTCATTGGCATTACCTACGCGTGTACCTTGCTGTTTGCCACAACCGTCATGCAGGAGGTGATGCTTGCATTGCGTTCGTTCCATCTTCCCTACAAAGCAGGATTGGTGGTTACCCTTGCGTTCACCTACATCCCCTTCATTGCAGAGAGTTTCTCCCAGATAGCTGAGTCCCATAGTCTGAGAGAGGCGGAGAGTGATCAGGGGAAGCGCATAGTGCAGCGTCTGAAGGACTTGGTGCCTACGCTTACCAGCGCCTTGGTTGTTGCGCTCCGTTCCATTCCCAATCTTGCCATGAGCTTGGAGCTCCGCGGGTTTGGAAGCGAGCAGAAACGAAGCAGTTTCAAGGACCTCTCTTCCTATCGGCATCCCTTTACCCATACTTTGCTTTCTTGTATCATGCTTGTAGTATTTTGGGTTCTTTTCAGGGTCCAATAGGAGATACATCATGCAACAGAATAGAAATGCCTTGAAGGTGGCCATGGTAGCCGTACTGACGGCCGTGGTGGTGGTTTTTACCCTTGTGGTTCGCATTCCGACAGCCAAAGGGTATCTGAATCTTTGTGATGTGGCGATTTGCTTCATTGCATTCACCTTCGGCCCTTGGTCTGCATTTATTGCTGCAGGGTTGGGTACTGCATTGGCCGACCTCATCAGCGGGTATGCACAGTGGGCCCCGATTTCTTTTGTGGTGCATGGAGTGGAAGGGTTGCTCATCGCTCTCATCGTCCGTCAGAAGGGGAATGAGGCGGTATCGTTTGTCAGAAAGTTGCTTGCTGGCCTGGTTTGCATTGCAACCGTTTCCTTGGGGTATTTCGCCCTCTCTGCACTCTTCATCAGTACGGTCAGTGTGGCTGCAGCTGAGATTCCGGGCAATATCGCACAGAGCGGTGTTGGCTTTGTACTGGGCTTGGGTGTGGCGAGTGCGGTCAAGAAAGCCTATCCTCCGGTACGCTCTCTTTCGTGGTAGCATTTCGCACAGCTTTTCGGTATACTCGCAACAAATTCAGATGAAAGAGGAGTGCAGCATGCAACAATTCTCCCATGACACCATCGTAGTGCTGGACTTTGGTGCACAATACAGCCAGTTGATCGCACGCAGAGTTCGGGAGATGCACGTCTACAGCCAGATCGTTCCCTACACCACCAGTGCAGAGGATCTGAAGGCTATGCAGCCGACGGGTATCATTTTCAGCGGAGGCCCTGCCTCCGTCCGCACAGAGGGTTCCCCTCGTCCCGACCCGGCAATATATGAGCTTGGCATTCCGATCCTGGGTATTTGCTATGGGCTGCAGGTGATGAGCATCCAGAACGGGGGAGAGGTACAGCGTCCCGATAAGCGTGAGTATGGGTTTGCAGACCTTACCATCCTCTCCGAACACTCCGCTTTGCTTACGGGCATCAGTGCAGGCTCAAGGCTGTGGATGAGCCACGGGGATGCTGTTTCAGCCCTCCCTGCGGGGTTCGTGCAGACCGGCAGTACTCCCAACTGCCCCTATACGGTATTGGAGCATGATGAGAAGCGCTTCTACGGCGTACAGTTCCATCCTGAGGTGGTGCATACCGCCCAGGGCAAGCAGTTCTTGGAGAACTTCGTGCTGGGTATCTGCAAGGCAAAGCAGAACTGGAATATGGGTTCTTTCATTTCCACCGCTATTGAGGAGATCAAAGCCAAGGTTGGTGACAAGCAGGTGCTCTGCGGCTTGAGCGGGGGTGTCGACTCTGCTGTGGCTGCTGTTTTGATCCATGAAGCCATCGGAGACCAGCTGGTCTGCGTATTTGTCAACAACGGCCTGCTTCGCAAGGGTGAGGCTGAGATGGTCCAGAAAGTCTTCAGGGACAACTACAAGATTCGGCTCCAGTATGCAGATGCAGAGGATGCATTCCTCTCAGCGCTCAAGGGAGTCACCGAGCCGGAAGCGAAACGGAAGATCATCGGCAAGGTGTTCATCGATACCTTCTATGATGAGGCACGCAAGGCCGGCGAGATCTCGTTCCTTGCCCAGGGAACGCTCTATCCGGATGTGATCGAAAGCAAGAGTCCCTCCGGCGGACCGTCAGCAACGATCAAGAGCCATCACAACGTGGGCGGTCTTCCCGAGGACCTGAAGTGGGATCTGCTTGAGCCGCTCCGAGAGCTCTTCAAGGATGAGGTTCGTGCACTCGGCAGGGAACTTGGTCTTCCCGAAGAGCTTGTGACCCGTCATCCGTTCCCAGGCCCGGGACTTGGCGTAAGGTGTGTCGGAGAGGTAACCAAGCCACGCCTGGATACCCTGCGTGATGTTGATGCCATCTTCATTGAGGAGATTCGCAAGGCAGGACTCTACCATGACATCTGGCAGGCACTCGCCTGTCTGCTTCCGGTAAAGAGCGTGGGAGTGCAGGGCGATGAGCGTACCTATGAGGAAGTGTGCTCGCTTCGGGCAGTTACCAGCGAGGATGCAATGACCGCAGACTGGTTCCGCTTCCCTCCTGATGTGCTCCAGCATGCGGCAAGCAGGATCTGCAATGAGGTGTCGGGAGTGAATCGTGTCCTCTACGACATCACCAGCAAGCCCCCTGGGACGATTGAGTGGGAGTAACCAAAACAATCCCCGCCCTCTTTGCCATCGGCAAGGAAGCGGGGATTCTCTTTTGTATCTGCAGGCTGAAACCTTGGTTGCTTATGCTCCCAAATTCTTGATCCGCTTCTTGTAGAGGTGGATGAAGAAGAAGATGGTCAGGGCGAGGGACGCGCTTTCGGCGATGATGAATGAGTACCAAAGGGCATCGAGGCCGTAGAATCGGCCGAGCAGGTAGGCTGCAGGAAGCAGGAACACCAGCTGCCTCGTAATTGAGATGATCATGGAGACATAGCCTTCCCCGATGCCTTGGAACAGTGCCATGAGGACGATGCAAAAACCTGCGGAGATGAAGCAGAGGCTGATGCGTTGCATGGCTACGATTCCGATTGCCAGCATCTCATCGGTAGCATTGAACCAACCGAGCAGTACCTGCGGCAGGAAGGTGAAGACCAAAAATCCGGCAGTCATGATGCTCAGTGAAACCACCATTCCCACCCGGATCGTCTGGGTGATGCGCTTGGGCCGTTTCGCCCCATAGTTGTACCCTATGACGGGGATCATACCGCTGTTTAGACCGAATACAGGCATAAATACAAATGATTGCAGGCGGAAATAGATACCAAAGACGGCAACTGCACTGGTGCCGAAGCCGATGAGGATCTTGTTCAAGCTGGTAGTGAGAATGGTTCCGATCGCTTGCATGATGATAGAGGGCAAACCTACTGCATAGATATCCTTCACCGTCTGCTTTTTCAGGCGGAAGGAGGCTTTGGTCAGTCGGATTTCCCGGTTTTTGCGAACATAATATATTGCAAGCAGAGCCGAGACATGCTGGGCGAAAACGGTGGCAATCGCAGCACCGAGGATGCCAAGCTCAGGAAAGCCGAAAAGGCCGAAGATGAGAATGGGGTCGAGGATGATGTTTACGATTGCCCCGGTTCCCTGGATGATCATGGGATGGAATGTGTCGCCTGTCCCTTGCAATATCCTTTCACAGGTGATGTCGATGAAGATGGCCAATGAGAAGAAAAGGCAGACTGCAATGTACTGAGTTCCCATTGCTATCAGCTTTTGATCTTCGGAGAAGAAGCTGATGAAGGGCTTGGCGAAGAAGAGGCCGATGAGGGCGAAGAAGACCCAACTGATCGCCGAGAGGGTGATTCCGTTTCCCCCAGCCATCCGTGCTCCCTCGATATCCCTTGCGCCAAGCTTTCGTGAAAGCAGCGAGTTCACTCCGATGGAGGTTCCCACACTCACTGCAATGAGCAGGTTCTGCAGGGGAAACGCGAGCGTAACCGCAGTCAGGGCATCCTGGCTGTAATGGGAGACAAACATACTGTCCACGATATTGTAGAGTGCTTGCACCAACATGCTCAGCATGACGGGAAACGACATGGACAAAACCAATGAGGGGATCGGTCGAACCCCCATCTTATTTTCTTGCAACTGTTGCATGGTATTCCTTTCTATCTCGTATGAGAGGCTTCAGTAATACCACACCCTGACAAGTGTGTAAAGGAGCATCACTTCATCTGGTATGCAGGTAGGCTTCAGCCTCTGCCTGCCCCTTCTGCTCATCAACTTTCCTCAAGAGCAGGAACCCTCCCACAAACAGAACAATCAGACTGAGGATGCCCATGCGAGTCGATCCGGTGAGAAGGGTGACGATTCCCATCAGAGCCGGCCCAATGATCGCGGCGAACTTGCCCAGCATATTGAAGAAACCGAAGAACTCCGCCGAGCGTTCCTTGGGAATGAGTCGGGTGTAATAGGAGCGCGACAGAGCCTGGATACCACCCTGGAAAAGCCCGATGCAAATGGCTAATAGATAGAAGTGAAGGACTTTGGTCATGAAGAAACCAAGAATGGCAATGATGATATAGGCTGCGATGGCAACCATGAGAGCCTGACGCACCCCGATGCGCTTGCCGAAGGCCGAATAGCCGAGGGCTGCAGGGAAGGCAACGAACTGGGTGATCAGGAGGGCGATGATCAGCGAGTCACTGGGAAAATTGAGGCTGGAACCGTAGTTTACCGCCATACGGATGATGGTATCCACCCCATCGATATAGAGCCAGTATGCAGCAAGAAAGAGGGCAATCGTTTTCAGTTTCCTGAAACTCCTGATCGTCTCAGTCGTCACTCGCAGGCCCTTTCTGATAGACTGCCTGAGAGATAGTGTTTTTTCCCGCTGCTCCTCCTTGACCAGCAACAACAGGGGGAGGGTGAAAGCTGTCCACCAGATGCCGACGATGACAAAGCTGATCTTGATGGCACTCTCTTGGCTTCCAATGCCAAACCAGGAGGGGTTGAGGTACATCAGCACATTCACCAAGAAGAGCAGGCCTCCTCCGATATACCCCAACGAGTACCCAAGCGATGAAACGAAATCAACTTTTTTTTCGGAAGCAACAAAGGGAAGCAACGCATCATAGAACGTGTTTGCCCCGCTGAAACCTACCACTCCAAGTGAGTAGAAGAGTACTGCAAGGGGCCAAGACCCCGCCGATAAGATGTACAGGCTGGCAGTCATGACCGAACCAAGAAGAGCAAAGAATGCAAGCAGCCGTTTCTTGTAACTTCCCCAGTCCGCAATGGCTCCCAAAAAGGGTGCAAGGAGGGCGACGATGAGAGACCCGAGTGAGTTGGCAAATCCCAGATAGAATGTACCCTGTTCAGTGCTGGCTCCCACTGCCCAGTAAGCGGTGAAGAATACCGGAAAAAAACCTGCCATCACCGTGGTGGCAAAGGCACTATTCGCCCAATCGTATAATGCCCAGGCAACTATCGATCGTTTTGAGTCCTGCATGATTCCCTCTTGTACGTAGAGTAGCAGTGAATACGCTGTCTGTCATGTATTTTCAGAAAAACAGGTTCACTTGCACAACATGCTATCCTTCAATACAATACGCTCTAGAGACATCCTAGAAAGGTGGGAGGATTCCCCATGATCGTATGCAAATTCGGTGGCAGCTCAGTGGCTGACGCCAAGCAAATACAGAAAGTCAAATCAATTGTTGATGCTGACCCTCAGAGACAGATTGTCATCGTATCGGCCCCTGGAAAGCGGACCCGCGATGATGAGAAAGTGACCGATATGCTCTATGCCTGCAATGCACTCGTCCAACAGGGCCAGTCGTGCCGTGAGCTGTTCAAGAAGGTCGCCGTTCGCTATACCAATATCCTTGCAGAGCTTGGCATGGATGCAAAGCCCTTTGTGGCAATCCTGGAAGAGGTCAGGCAGATGATCGATGCCGGCCATGGTGCCGAGTATGCCGCAAGCCGCGGTGAATATCTTGCCGCCCGCATGGTTAGTACCTACTTTGGGTGGACATTCCTCGATACCGACCCGCTCATTGTCATCAGGGACGACGGAACTGTGCATGAGGAAACCTATACCAATCTCAAGAAAGTATTGAAGAAGGGTACCAAGTACATTGTTCCCGGCTTCTATGGCTGTGACAGTGAAGGGAAAGTGAAGACCTTCAGCCGTGGTGGATCGGATATCACCGGAGCAATCCTCGCCAGGGCTGCCGAGGCTCAGACCTATGAGAACTGGACCGATGTTTCGGGAGTTTTCAGTGTCGATCCCCGCCTTGTTGAGCAGGCAAAGGTCATCAAGACGATGACCTATCGTGAGGTTCGCGAGCTTGCAGGTGTGGGGGCAGGTGTTTTCCATGAGGAAGCGATCGCTCCGGTCATTGCAAGCAAGATTCCCATCAATGTGAAGAACACCAATGCACCGCTTGATCCTGGTACCATGATCGTCACTTCCCGTGAAATCGATGGCCATCCGCTTGCCGGCGTTTCCGCCAAGGCCGGGTACAGTCGCCTGTCGCTTCGCAAACTCATGCTTTTCAAGAAATCCGGAATCCGGCACGCACTGCTGACTATGCTTCACATCTTCGGAGTCCGGCCTTCGTTCTCACTGTTCGGGGTGGACAGCATTGTCTGGTTCTTCGAAACCACCCAGGCGAGTGAGAGTGTGCTCAATGCAATGTGCCAGCGCATCAAGAGTGAGTTCGCCCTTGATTCCATTGCGATAGACCACGGGCATGCAATCGTAGGCATTGTAGGTGCGGGGGTTATGGGTGAGCCGGGTCTCATTGCAAAGAGCACTACCGCGCTTGCTCACGATTCCATCACGTTGAATTTCTTCAACTATGGATCCAGTGACACCTCGATTTTGCTGGGAGTCAGTGCTGATCAGGCGCAGGCTGCAGTGAAGAGCCTGTACAACGCATTGTTTGCCTAGGTATACTCTTCAATTCTAATGATGGCTCCAAATATTCCCATTAAGGAATATTTGGAGTGTATCCTTACTTATTGCTTCTTTTTCATTTCCATCGTATGGTGGGGATGGACCGTATATCCATTTCATGAATAATTTGAGGGTAGCAGTATGTTTACCACAGAATCCCTTCTGTTGGCATTGGTCATTTTTTTGGCTAGGGTATTTGACGTATCGCTTGGCACGTTGCGCCATGCGATGATTATCCGCGGCAAACGGTTTGTCACCTTTGTCATCGCCTTTCTTGAATCCCTCATCTGGGTCTTTGCCGTTTCCAAGGTTCTCAATGATCTGTCCGATCCTCTTACCGCCTTTGCTTTTGCCTTGGGGTTTGCTACCGGTACCTTTGTAGGCATGACCTTGGAAAACTTGCTCAAGATAGGGGACCAAGTGGTGAAAGTATTCTCAACGCAGGGTAGGGAAGTTGCCAAAAACCTTCGGGATGCTGGATTTCGGGTTACCGAGTTTCAGGGTCAGGGAAGAGATGGGCAGGTAATCCTGCTCTTTGTCCAGGTGAAGCGACGTGACGCAAAAAAAGTGTTGCAGCGATCACGGGCGATAGACAAGAACTGCTATCTGGTTGTGGAGGATATCCGCTGGAGACAGAACGCCCTCCTGTAATGGTACATTGGTGCCCAATGCACGCAAAAGGCTGTAATGATTTTGGTCATTTCAGCCTTTTTTTATTGCGCTTCTTGATGGAAACTTGTTCGATACGGATAGTGTGTTAAGTAACGTTACCGCTGATGACTTCAGGCGATATTTCATGCAGGATATCGAGTAAATCCATCTAATAAAATTCCTTGACGACTCAATGGACCGATGATAGAGTTAATCAAGCGTCTGTTTTGATGCTTTGGTTTTGTCGATGCGTTAACGATAACGCATTTATTACAAAGGAGGCTCTGTATGAAAAAGGTGCTCGTGGTGGTAATGGTGCTGCTCTTCGCTTCAACCATGGTTTTTGCTGGAGGAAAAGCAGAAAGCTCGTCAAGCAAGGGGATGATCGGTGTTGTCATGCCGACCAGGTCGGAGGAACGCTGGAATAAGGATGGCGCAGCAGTTAAGTCCGGATTGGAAGCGCTCGGCTACAAAGTCGACCTGCAGTTCTCCGATGATGACATTCCTACCCAGGTTCGTCAGATTGAAGACCTGATCACCAAAGATGCAAAAGTGCTCGTCATCGCTTCGATTGATGGAGTTGCATTGAGTGATGTTTTGGCAAAGGCTGCTGAAGCAAAGATTCCTGTGATTGCCTATGACCGCTTGATCATGAAGTCACCGAATGTTGACTACTATCTGTCATTCGACAACTATGCAGTCGGCCAGCAGATGGGAGATATCCTCATCAAGGGTATGAAGCTGGACAATCCTGCGAAGAAGCCGTTGCTGATTGAGCTGTTCGGTGGATCTCCTGACGACAACAACGCATACAAGTTCTACGACGGTGCCATGGATAGGCTGAAGCCCTATTTTGACAATGGCACGCTGAAGATTGGATCCGGCCAGAAGGGCATGGATACGGTTGGAACCCTGCGCTGGAGCAATGAGCTTGCGATGTCCAGAATGGAGAACCTCCTTTCCGCACATTACACAAACCAGACCCTCGACGGTATTCTTTCCCCGTACGATCCGATCAGTCTTTCCACGCTTGAAGCATGCAAAGCTGTTGGATATGGGACCGCTGGAAAGCCGCTGCCGGTTGTCGGTGGACAGGACTGTATTGTTGCTTCCTGTAAATCAATTCTCGCTGGCGAGCAGTATGCGACCGTCCTGAAGGATACCCGCGTTCTTGGTCAGGCCACTGTTGAACTTGTTGACACGATCATGCGTGGCCAAGTTCCCCAGGGTCTTGATACCACCAGTTACAACAATGACTCCATCAAGAATGGCAAGCCGTACATCGTTCCCTCCGTTCTGCTGAAGTCCGTCATCGTAACCAAGGACAACCTGAAGGCTGAAGTAGTCGATACTGGCTACCACACCGCTGCAGAAGTTGGTCTGTAAGCGTATCTGTCCGGCTTCTTTGATGAAGCCGGAATTGCATTGCATGATCGCGAACCCGGTGCCATCTGCCTGAGGCTGAAGTGGAATCGGGTTCCGGTCTATATTGTGGGGGGTATGAATGCCAAACGAATCTATACTGCTGTCGATGAAGCATATCACCAAGACATTCCCTGGCGTAAAGGCGCTTGATGATGTCAGCCTGGATGTCAATGAGTGCGAAATTCATGCCTTGGTCGGTGAGAATGGCGCTGGCAAGTCGACGTTGATGAAAGTGCTCTCAGGCGTGTATCCTTACGGGACCTATGATGGTGATATCTATTTCCAGGGCAAGCGTTGCACATTCTCCAGTATCAGGCAGAGCGAGCAGGCTGGGATTGTCATCATTCATCAGGAACTGGCGTTGAGCCCCTATCTATCCATTGCAGAAAATATGTTCATTGGTGACGAACGGGCGAAATTCAATGTCATCAACTGGGACAGAACCCGAGAAGACGCCCTGAAGTATATGGAACGTGTGGGGCTTCGTGAGAATCCCAATCTTCCTGTGAACAAACTGGGTGTGGGCAAACAGCAGATGGTCGAGATTGCAAAGGCCCTGGCCAAGAATGCCAAACTGCTGATCCTTGATGAGCCTACTTCCGCACTCAACCAAAAAGATAGTGAACATCTGCTCGAAATCCTCAAAGAACTGAGGGACAAGAGCAATATTTCTTCAGTACTCATCTCCCACAAGCTCAACGAAGTAGCCTCCGTAGCTGATTCCATCACCATCCTGCGGGACGGCAAGACGATCGAGACACTGCAGGTTGAGCGAGCCAAGGACGGCTCTGTGTCCATTGGTGAGGAGCGGATTATCAAGGGGATGGTGGGTCGGGAGATTACTGATATGTTTCCCAAGCGAAACAATCCCATCGGGGATGTCCTGTTCGAGATCAAGGATTGGACAGTCCTGAATCCGGACAATCCGGAAAGAAAAAAGCTGGATGGGGTGAACATTGCGGTTCGCAGCGGTGAGGTGGTGGGGTTGGCTGGTCTGGTAGGGGCTGGGCGCACTGAGCTTGCCATGAGCGTGTTCGGCCGCGCATACGGCAAGAGCATCACCGGCCAAACATTGATCGAAGGTGCTGCTGTCGACATAAGCACTATTCCCAAGGCAATTTCACATGGTGTTGCCTACGTACCTGAGGATCGCAAGGAACTGGGTTTGGTGATGATTCAGAACGTCAAGGAAAATACGACAATCGCCAAGCTGAAGAAGATTTCCAACATGGCGGTTATCAACGAGCATGATGAGAATAAGGTGGCGGAGGATTTTTGCAAGCGTCTGAATACGAAAACGCCGACGATTCTTCAGATGACAGGAAATCTTTCAGGAGGCAACCAACAGAAAGTGGTTCTGTCAAAGTGGTTGTTCACCGATCCAAGGGTGCTCATCCTCGACGAGCCTACCCGTGGCATCGACGTGGGAGCAAAGCATGAGATCTATACCATCATCAACTCCCTGGCTGCGCAAGGGATGGCGTGTATACTGATATCCAGCGAAATGCCGGAGATCATCGGTATGAGTGATAGGATATATGTGATGAGCGAGGGAAGGATTACGGCAGAGCTCTCTGGAAAGACCGCAACCCAGGAAGAGATCATGCGCAATATCCTGAACAATTAGGACAGTGCTGTTCGTCCGACCATGTCGTGACGTTGGATCCGATAGATACTTGGCTGTGTGCTTACGAGAAGGAGTGTGGGATGAGTGGCTTGATTGCGATTTTGAAGAAGAATGTGAGGCAGTACATGATGGTCATCGCCTTGGCTGTGGCGATGATCTCATTTGGACTCTTGACGGACGGCATCTTTTTCAGGCCGGTAAATCTGACGAATCTGGTGCTTCAGAACAGTTATGTTCTGATTCTTGCCGTTGGTATGTTGTTGTGCACCCTGACGGGAAACGTCGACCTTTCGGTCGGATCCATCGTTTGCTTCATCGGAGCGCTTTGCGGTGTCATGATGGTGGATCTGCAGTGGAATCCGTATGTTGCAATGTTGGTTGCGCTGCTGGTAGGAGCACTGATCGGCATGTGGCAAGGGTTCTGGATTGCCTTCGTGAACGTACCCCCATTCATAGCCACCTTGGCAGGCATGCTTGTGTTCCGAGGTCTTGGTCAGGTCATCATGAAAGGGCAGACAAAAGCACCATTCCCCAGGGAGTTCCAGTTGATTTCGTCCGGCTATATCCCTGATCCGTTTGGAGGTTTTGCCGTTGGGAAATTGAACTTCCATGTTTTTACCCTGTTGATCGGCCTGCTCATTGTTGCACTGATTACGTTCAGTGAGATTAAAAAGCGGAAAAAGCAGAAGGAGTATGATTTTGATATCCTTCCGGCCGGTGTTTGGCTCGGTAAGGTAATCTTCATTGCCACTGTCCTGGTTGCGTTCACCGTAGTTTTTGCAGTTTACAAGGGATTTCCCAATATCTTGATTTTGTTGGGCATTCTTGTTATCGCGTATCAATTCGTGGCTTCCAAAACAGTTCAGGGCCGTCATATCTACGCCCTTGGAGGAAATAGGAAAGCTGCAGAGCTATCAGGTGTCAAGGTCAGATGGGTGATGTTCTGGATCTATACCAATATGGCAATCTTGGCGGCAGTAGCTGCCATGGTGTTCACCGCACGTCTCAACTCAGCCACCCCGAAGGCAGGACAGAACTTTGAGATGGATGCCATTGCAGCGTGTTATGTAGGCGGCTCGGCTGTTTCTGGTGGTGTAGGAACCATCATTGGTGCAGTGGTCGGAGGACTGTTCATCGGTGTGCTGAACAACGGCATGTCTATCATCGGTATCAGCACTGACTGGCAGCAGGCGATCAAGGGTTTTGTCCTTCTCGCTGCCGTTGCATTCGACCTGTACTCCAAATCGAGGTCTTCGAAAGTCTCCTGACCAGACAATGTTTCACCCAGTGAAAACCCTTGTGGATCGTTTGATTCGCAAGGGTTTCTTTTCCTCATGTCAAAGCTGGATGTGCATACAAAAAACCGGCCCCAGAAAGGGCCGGTAGAATAGCAAGCTATGAGCTTAGGCCTTGATGACCTGCTCGGTCTCCATATCGAAGAACTTTGCCTTGACCATGTCGGGAATCAAGGAAATCTTGGTATCCGGAGCTGGTACGAGGTTCGGTTCAATCTTGCCGATGACCTGGCTCTTGGAGGTGGACACATAGACGTGAGTCTCACTTCCGAGCGGTTCAACCACACTGATGGTACCATTGATGGTCTCACCATCCTTGGGGGTGTTGCTGAAGGTTACATCCTCAGGGCGGACACCGAAGGTGACGGACTTGCCCACATAGGGGGTAAGCATCTTCTTCTGCTCTGCAGTGACCTTGAGGCGGAAGGTTCCTTCGTTGACATAGATGTCAGAACCATCAGCTTCAACAGCGGTTTCGAGGAAGTTCATCGGAGGAGAACCGATGAAGCCGGCAACGAACTTGTTGTTCGGGTTGTTGTACAGGTCGAGCGGACCACCAATCTGCTGGATGACGCCAAACTTCATGACGACGATGACGTCTGCCATGGTAAGGGCTTCAACCTGGTCGTGGGTGACGTAGATCATCGTTGCCTTGAGGCGGTTGTGCAGGGAGGAAATCTCTGCGCGCATCTGGACACGAAGTTTTGCGTCGAGGTTGGAAAGGGGTTCGTCAAAGAGGAATACCTTGGGCTTGCGGACAATTGCGCGGCCTACTGCAACACGCTGTCTCTGTCCACCAGAGAGGGCCTTGGGCTTTCTGTCGAGCAGTTCCTCGATTTCGAGGATCTTGGCAGCTTCGCGAACGCGCTGGTCAATCTCTTCCTTCGGGAACTTGCGGATCTTCAGACCGAATGCCATGTTATCATACACGGTCATGTGGGGATACAGAGCATAGTTCTGGAATACCATGGCGATGTCTCTATCTTTCGGGGGAACGTCATTCACCATGTTCCCGTCGATGTAAAGCTCACCACTGGTGATGTCTTCCAAACCTGCTACCATGCGGAGGGTCGTGGACTTACCACAACCAGAAGGGCCGACCAGGACGACAAACTGTCTGTCCTTGATGTCAATGTTGACGTTGTCGACGGCCTTTACTCCACCATCGTACACTTTGCAAATGTTCTTGAGTTGTACTGTGGCCATAATGCCTCCAATTATTTTATCTACGGATAACTGTACCCCAGCCACAGCATGGTGTCAAACGGAAAATTGGGAATTCTTTGGATGAAAATGGACAAGAGTCTATCCCATAGCAGTTTGGGAGGCTTTGCTCTTTGTACGCAAGCAACGCATCCCCTGAAACAGGGGATGGCGTTACTCTGAGCTGAGATTTGATTCTTAGAACACGCCCTTGATGAGCTTTCCTACTTCCTGCCCAATTTTCTGGTAGGAACCACCCCGGCTCTGTTTCTCTGCTTCGATGAGTTCTCGTGCCGTATGGCTGAGTGCGTTCATGATGGCGCTGTTCACCTTTGACTCCTGGACAGCGTCTTCCACAGTTGCGCCGAGGGTGGTATAGGTGTCATTCGAGCGGTGGTGCACCACTTCAATGGCATAGAACAACTGCCTTCCGCTCTCATTCTTTGCGAGTTCTGAGAAGGAGTGGTACCGATTCTTATAGTAGGCATACCACTGCGTCTGGTCGGTTGTGTCGAGAACAGATGCAGGACGGGGTATGTTGTAGTAACCGGTTCTCAGCTGGTTGATGATGGGAATTGCGATTTCCGGTGCTGCATTGGTGGTGACGAAGCGCAGGTTTTTCTTGCCCGTTCCCTCAAGATTCAGCTCTCTCAGGCCTTCCGCCTTCACATAGGAGAAGTCGTAGGTGTAGGGGCCATCCTCGCTGGCGAACGTGTTGCCGGCAATGACTTTCAGGTTTGACAGATCGAAAAGCCGGTAGCTTACGGTATTCTTGATGGTGTAGCCCATCGTCCGCTTGATGCCGTCGAAGAGCGGGTTTTCCCGGGGAAGGCGGACCGGCTGCTCATTTATGATCTGCTCAGTCCGGTTGTACACCATAACTTCCAGCAGATAGTGTACCTGGTTTGCTCTGGCATGTTCGATGGCCAATTCCGTCGGACCCTTGGTATGGGAGGAATTGAGGAAACTGGGGCTGTCCATCACTTTCACAAATCGATCCTGCGCAAAGGTCTTCTTGATGTCGGCCAACACCATGGTATGGAAGGCATCATCAGGGCCATTGCCCACCACCATCAGCGAGACTGTTGCTTTGTCGAGGGCGGTGGCAAGCCTTTGTGCAAGGTTGGGGAGGCTGGGGTAGCGGAGCTGGGCCTTCTCGTAGGCTTCAACGGCCTCTTGCTGGCTCTTCCTGCTTGCGTTGGATGCCAGCTGTTCTGCTTGGGCAAACCAAAGCTCAGCAGCTTTTTGCCCGGATGTTGTCACAGAATGCGAATAGTCTTCAAAGGCGACTATCCCACGCCCATCGATGCGTGCACGCTCATGCATGGCATACAGGCTTTTGTAAGCGGTCCAGAGCCTGTCAGCTGAAGCCAGGTCCTGCTTGCTGCCTGAGTTGGCAATGATGACACGGTAGAAACTGGAACCTTCATTGAAGACAACCGGATACATGGAGAGCGCTTCCTCAAAGGTCGGGTTGATGCGCAGGGCATTAGAGAGAAGGAGGAACGATTTCTCATACTCCTGTGCTTGGTATGCGGACATGGCTTGGCGATACTCTGACCCTCCTGCAGTGAACAAGGTTCCGCAAGAGACCAGAGTGAGGCTGATGGCGAGCAGTATGATCAGATACCGTCGTTTTGTCATGGCAAACTCCTCAAGACTAATAGGATGGGATTGGAGCAAAACGTAGATGATGTTTTGATTCTAGGGCCTGTTTTAGGACAAGACAATTGCTGTTCTTGCCATATGAGCAAATTTGTCAGGAAATTTGGACAAGAAAAACCGATATCAGCTGAGAGTAACCACCAGTGAATGCTCATAGTGTATCCTGATCCGATATACCTCGTGTGGCCATACAGCGAGCAATTTGGCATCAGTGACAGGAATGGTTTCCGTCTCGATGGCAAGCAGGTCACCCGAAATGCTGAACAGCACGTTGTTCCCGAGGTGGATGAGATTGCCCTCAACCACTGGCTTCTCTACCGTCATCAGGCTGAGCGTGGGCTTCGGTGTTCCCTTCACGTGCTCTTCTATGACGATGCATTTTCCTTTTTTGTGAGTCACTTTGCGCTGGTAGGAGCTAAGTCCGATGGTGCGTGGATATGCCTGGGAGAGTTCCATGTGGATGGAGCGCTCTTCGCCTGCTGTTTCTTCGAGCAGGATGCTATGAAAGTCCTTGCCCGCCAACTGCTCATGCGGGGGGAAGTTGGTCACATTGTGGTAGACCGACCGCATGGTCCAGATACCATAACGCTGTGGCGAGAACGTCTGTTTTGTATACGTTTCCACTCCGATGTCGATCAATACCGGTTTCCCGTCCTTGTACACAGTAACCGAGCCGGTATCATTATGATTGTGGCTGTCATCGTTTCCCCCTGCCTTCACTGCAAGGGCGAAGTGCTGGTCCCGACTGGTATAGATTCCAACGCTTGGATAGGAGAAATCGGAGGGGGAAGGAGGAACTGCCTGCCTGTTCAGCAAGGGTTGATGGACAAGTTCGAGCAATCGGTAGGTGAGGTTGATTTCCAACGGAAGGTGTTTTTCGTGCTTGGGCCTGAGTCTTGCACTGGTGAGGGCAAAGGCCTCAGTCTCTGCATCAGCTACGGCTTGGGCAAAGAGCATCTCACGAACTGAACAGGGGCCTGCAAGTGCTGAACAGTCAGAGAAGTTGAAGTAGTAGGGGCCTTGGGCATGCATATGACGGATGTAGGAGGCAATGTTGCGAATCTTGGGTTCCTTGAAGACTGGTTTCAAGCATTGCTCCCCGATTTGATTGAGCAGGTCGATGCAGAGGTAGAGACAGAGCCCTGCATGCCGAAAGTATTGGGCTCCCTCCGAGCAACAGCCGTCATCACCGTAGTCCTTGAGAAAGAAGTCGAGGCTGGCAAGTGCTTTTTCTGCAACCTTGTGACGGAACATCTGGTTGGTGGGAAGAAGAAACGTGGAAAGCAGGACATTCTGGGTGCACCAGACTGTCCAGTTGTTCATCGGCTCATCGTCTTTTCCCATCCACCAGAAATGTTCGGAAAGGTATGGCTTATGGATGCGTTGGCCGATCTCATGCTCAATTCGTTGGGTGATGAGCGGTGTTTCCTTGTCCAAATCTTCCTTGAGCAGAGCATATGCCTGGGCAAGAGTAGCCGCTGTATCTGCGCTGAAGAGGTCGATCACCGGTCGGTCTGCCTGGGCAAGTGGCAGCTGGGGTGTGTCCCGGATGTAGCTGTTGTGTGCCGGCAGACACCAGGTCGATTCCTCGCAGATTGCCCAGATACAGTCAATGATGGCATCCAGCAAGGTTGCATCGGGTTTGCAGCAGTAGGCAAGGGTGAGGGTGCCGAGCCTCCTTCTGCGTGCAAAGTAAGCAATCTCAAAGTGAACGCGGTTTCCCGTCTTGGTGAAGGCCAGGTAATCAGAAGCCAATAAGGAAGGGATGGGTTGTTCCAGCAGTACTGAGGCATCTTCGGCAATGGAAGTTGAGAACTGCTTGTCCTGCTGTTCCCAAAACGCACGATCGCTTGCAGGTCGCGCAGTCTGGTAGGTGTGCAGATGGGGCGGCAGAGAATTTTGGTAGGCTGTGAACATCATCAACTCCGTTTGCGTTCGAGATGCTGCAGGTATTGGCGTGGGGAGACTCCCTCGACCTTCTTGAATACCTTGCTGAAGTAGAAAGAACTTTCAAATCCCAGGATATCGGCAATTTCATACATCTTGTAATCGCCTTTGGCCATCAGCTCCTTGGCTGCAGCGATTTTCATCTGGGTGGTGTACTCCACAAAGCTGCACCCGCTGTAGCGGGAGAAGAGGCTGCTCAGGTAGTTCTGGCTGAAGCCGAAGAGCAGGGCAACCTCGCCGAGATTGAGCTTCCGCTTCACATTCTCCTTGATGTACTGCTGGACATTTGCGACAACTTTGGCCCGGTAATCGGTTTTTCGCGATTGAAGCTGTTCTCCCAATCCTTGGGCTAGCTTTCTCAGCCATGCACTGGCAGCAGCTGTGGAGGTGCTGGTGTAGATCTGCCGATATCCACCGCCTTGGTCTTCAAATGCCAGTTCCACCATATGTTGGCCATCGGGAAGCAAACTGATGGCCATATAGAGGATGCTGCTTGCTGCTTCAATTGCCTGCAAGGGGAGTAGATTCTGTTGCTCCATCTCAGTTGCCACATCTTCCATTACCAGAGCGAGCTGATGGGCATCGACTTCTTCAAATGAGCGGGTGAGGCGGCTTCTGTACGGATCGAGTGAAAAGCTGTTGCCGCCTCCCTCTGATGGCCTGGCAAAAAGGATTGCTTGTTCACAGGTTTGCAAGGAGAGCTGTTGCCGGGCCGAGAGGAAGGAGGTGTGCAAGAGAAAAGGATCTTGTACTGCCAGACCTACCGAACAGACAAGGTTAACAGAAAAGTAGTTGTAGATGACTTGCAATGTCTTTTCCAGAACTTGGCGGACTATGGTGCGGTAGTGTGCATGTTGCTCTTCCGTCAGGCAGAAGGTAATTGCCAGGTGATGGAGGTCAAGGCTGGTGAGATGGCAGGTGAGGTAGCGTGAGAGGGTTTGGTTGAGCATGCCCAGTGTGCTGTTGTAGAGGCTTACCTCGGCCTTCTCCTGATTCGACTTGATTTCCACATAGCATACCACGTGCCATGCTTCCTGCAGCGTCAGTTGCAGCTCCCTCTTTTGTTTCTCAAAGGCTTGGCGTGAATCGATCAAGCCATTGAAGAGGCGAACAAAGAACTTGTCTCTGAATCCTTGCATAGCGCTACGCTCGAGCAAGGGGTAGTGGCTTTCCTCAGAACCTTTGAGCTCAGAGAGCAGCTTCAAGGCCTTCGACACGGAGGCGTGCAACGTCTCCTCGGTCAACTCAAGCTTGACCAAGTAGTCCACCGCTTGATAACTGAGCGCTTCCTTCACAAAGGAGAACTCTTCGTAACTGGTCAAGAGGATGAAGAGCGGCAACCTGCCGTACTTCTCGGAGCACTGCCTCTGGACCTCCAAACCTGTTTTGATGGGCATCTTGATGTCAGTGATGACAAGGTCGGGAAGATGCTCTTCTATTGCATCCTCAAGCATCTTTCCATTGCGTACCACCGCTGCGATTTCTATGTCGAGCTTGCCCCAGTCCAGCATTGACTGCAGGCCTACCAGCACCAGCGGTTCGTCATCTGCGATGATCAGTTTGGTTGCCATGGTTTGCCCTCCTTTGTCAGTTTGGGGAGTCTGAGGATTGCTTTGGTATACGAGCCGACTTTGCTTTCAAGGGAGAGGGTGTACCCCTCTCCATAGGTGTACTCAATCCGTTTGGCCACGTTACGGATGCCGATCTCACGGAACATTCCCTTGGCGGGGCTTCCTGTATTGCCGAATATCTCGTTAATGGCTTTTTCGTCCATGCCCACCCCATCATCGGTGATGGTCAGGACAACGGTCTTCTCATCCTCTTGGTGTGCTTCAAGGCGTACGGTGCCGGCCCCTCCCTTGGGTTCAATTCCGTGGAAGATGGCGTTTTCGACCAAGGGCTGGAGTGTGAAGCGAGGAATGCCAAGACTGAAGTAGGCCAAGTCGATGAGGTTCTGCAGAACAAGGGTCCCCCCATAGCGGTACTTTTGGATGACAAAGTAGTCGTTCAGGAGGGCAAGCTCTTCCTCGACGCTGATGATAGGTTCGTCAGCCTTGCTCACGTTCTTCATCAGGCGTGAAAGGCTGGTGGTCATCTCAGCGATTCCCGTGGCTTTCTGCAGCGTCGCCATCCACTTGATGGAGTTGAGGGTGTTGTACAGGAAGTGGGGATTGATCTGGCTTTGCAGCATGCGATACTCCAGCTCCTGTTTCTTCTTCTCATCTGAGATGCGTCTCTCCAGAAGAGCGTCGAGCCTGCTTGCCAAGTCGTTGATTCCCTTTCCGATATCTCCCAGCTCATCATCCCACTCAATGGATGGGTCGCTGGAGAAATCACTGTGTGCAATTGCCCTTACTTTCTCCTGAATCTTTGCGATGGGGCGATTGAAAAGACGGTTGAGCAGGAATGTCAAAAGGATGCCGAAGAGCAGCACAAAGACGAGGATGACTGCCAAAAGTCCGAAGTAGAGCGTTCGCTCGAATCGGACCTCGTTGGGGCTGAGACTCTGCGAAAGTGAGATGTCCTGAAAACCGGTGGGGCAGGTGATGAGCAGCTGGTTCTTCCCTCCGATCCTGATGGTCCCCACCGTAGTCTGCTCACCGGAGGTTTCAAACTCCTTGGAGAGAAACTGAGGTTGTTCCATCAGATGGAAGGTATTGTCACGAATTTGGTAGAAGTGGTCCCCGATGGTCAGATAGAGGTGAGAGCCCTCGCTGAGCTGGTAGTCCTTGATCAGGTCGAGGATAAGGTCGGCTGAGATGGCAAGATAGAGCTGTCCGGTGACCTCGGGGGAGGAAGAACGGGTAATCACCCGTCTGATGGGAAGGACCTGCGCGTCCTTGAGCAAGAAGGGATCTTCTCCGATATGATTCCATCCGGTGTTTTCGCTGAAGGTGGAAGGCAGCACTTGCTCAACGTTGCTGGTGGTCACCGGTTTGCTGTCACTCATCCAGAGTCCGGTGTGTATGAGCTTGGTGTGTTTGATATCAGTGAGAATGATCCTGCTTACGTAGCTTTGGGCCAGGTTGTTCATGACCTCTTCCTTGATGCGATCGTAGGTGGGGAGGGCATTGCGGGTATCCTGTTGTTCCAGGTAGGAGGTTACCACGGTATTGGTAGTGCACCACCGGATGAGCGAATCGATTGCGACCATGTTCTCCCTTGCCTTTGCTCCGATGAACTGTAGGTTGAATTCTGTGGAGGAGATTTGGCTTTGCAGGGCAAAGGAGCGAAAGAGGAAGAAACTGAATGTTGCCACCAGAATGGCAAGAGCCAAGGTAAAGGTGACGGTGATGAAGGTAATCTTTCCCTTCAATGTTTTCAGGCGCATTGCTTCCTCCCAGGAAAAAGTATTGCCCGAGCATACGGCTTTCTGCAACCAGAAACCGAGCTTACCTCCGATTTTGGGATAAAAAGGCAACTTAGCGGATAAAAGTACAACATCGAAGGGATGAGTGGAAGATTTTCGATGTTTTGTGCACGCAATTGCATGGCGTTGTGCAAGAATGGACCGTACCCTACGACTAGAAAGGGGGGCCTTCCCCCACTGTTCTTAAAACCGTAAGGAGGTTTTTATATGAAAAAGGTACTGACGATTGTACTGGTTCTCTCATTGGTTTTCACCTCTGTATTTGCAACAGGAACCAAGGAAGCCGCAGCTCAGGCGAGTGCGGGTGAAACCACGCTGAAATGGGCGCTGTGGGACATCGCTTCCACCACGTACTATGAACCCTTGATCAAGGCTTATGAGGCAAAGAACCCCAACGTCAAGATCGAGATGCTTGACCTCGGAAGTGCTGACTTCATGACGATGCTGCAGACCCAGCTCTCCGGTGGCGACTCTTCGATCGACGTAGTCACCATCAAGGACATCCCGGGCTACAACAATCTGGTGAAGCGCAACCTGCTGCTGAATCTCAATGACAAGATCAAGAGTGAAGGCGTTGACCTCTCCCTCTACGGTGGCACCACCGATCAGATCTCTGTTGACAGCAAGCTCTACGGCATTCCGTTCCGCAGTGACTTCTGGATTGTCTATTACAACAAGGACGTCTTCGACAAAGCCGGCGTTGCCTATCCTGACAATGACATGACCTTTGCCGAGTATGATGCCCTTGCTCGCAAGATGACCAGCGGCGTTGGAGCCAACAAGGTCTATGGCGCTCACTACCACACCTGGAGATCTGCTGTGCAGCTCTTTGGTATCCTCGATGGCAAGAACACCATCGTTGGTGGAAAGTATGACTTCCTCAAGCCCTACTACCAGATGGTTCTCAACCAGCAGAAGGACGGAGTGGTACAGGATTATGCAACCCTGAAGACTTCTTCCACCCACTATAGCGGTGTTTTCTACAACAACAGCGTCGCCATGATGAACATGGGTTCCTGGTTCATCGCCACCTTGATCAACCAGATCGACCAGGGCAAGACCGAAGTGAAGAATTGGGGCTTGGTAAAGTATCCGCATGCTGAGGGCGTTCCTGCCGGAACCACCTTGGGCACCATCACCAGCCTTGGTGTCAGCAACGCTTCCAAGAAACAGGATGCAGCATTCGACTTCGTGAAGTTCGTCACCGGACCCGAAGGTGCAGAGATCATTGCAAAGACCGGCACCATTCCCGCCATCAAGACGGCTGAAGTTGTCAAGATCATCGCTGCCAAACCCGGATTCCCGACCGACCAGGCAAGCCGTGATGCCCTGCAGGTTGCAAAGACTTACCTTGAGATGCCCCTCCACGAGAGAGCCGGTGAGATCGAGGTTGTCCTGAACCAGGTCCATGATGAGATCATGACCAACAATATCAGCGTTGACGCCGGTATCGTGAAGATGAATGATCAGATCCAGAAGATCCTGGCCAAATAAGTTCTCCTTTGTGACGATACAGGGGGCGTTCTGCCTCCTGTATCCCGCTATCCCCCAACGAGGATGGATTCATGCCTTCTAAGCAAGCACACATCAGAAAACAGTTGGTTGCCTACAGTTTCATAGCACCCAACTTCATCGGTTTTGCCGTCTTTACCTTGGTTCCCATCGTCTTTGCGATTGCTCTTGCCTTCTTGCACTGGGATGGATCGAATCCCATCGAGTGGGCCGGCCTTGCCAATTTCCGTAACCTTCTTGATGACGATCAGTTCAAGGCCGCCCTGAAGAATACGATTGTCTATACTGCAGGAACTGTTCCCTTGACCCTTATCAGCAGCCTTCTGCTCGCCGTCCTGCTCAATCAGGGCATCAAGGGCAGGAACTTTTTCCGCACCGTCAGCTTCTTCCCCTATGTGGCATCGCTGGTAGCGGTGGCCGCTGTATGGAACATGATCTTCAATCCGTCCAAAGGGCCGGTGAACATGCTCCTGTATACGCTTGGTTTTGAGAATGTCCCCGGTTGGGCTGCAGACAAGGATTGGGCGATGATCACCATCATCCTCTTCAGCGTCTGGAAGTACATGGGATACTATATGATCATCTACCTCGCAGGCTTGCAGGGTATCAACCCAGAACTCTATGAGGCTGCCAATCTTGACGGCACGAACGTCTGGCAGCGTTTCCGTTACGTTACCGTTCCCCAACTCTCTGCCACCACCTTCTTTGTGATGGTCATGCTTACCATCCAGTGTTTCAAGGTGTATGACATCGTCTATATGGTGACGCAAGGGGGCCCGGGGACAGCCACCCTGGTGCTTGTCTATGATATCTACAACAAAGCCTTCATCAGTTGGAACCTTGGTTCTGCCAGTGCAGTTGCCATGGTCCTCTTCGCCCTGGTGCTCATTGTTACCCTGATTCAGTTCAGGGGCAATCGTAAGCTGCAGTAGGGGAGGAGGAAATGCAAGTACAATCCATACAAACCAAGACCATCACGACCATTCTCTATGCCCTGCTCATTCTCTGTGCCCTTGCCATGCTGCTTCCCTTCGTGTGGATGGTCAGTGCCTCGCTGAAGCTGGACAAGGATGTGTTCACCTTCCCCATCGAGTGGATCCCTTCCAACCCACGTTGGGAGAACTATCTGGAAATCTGGACCACGATACCCTTGGGTACGTTCATCAAGAATACCGCGAAGCTCACCGTCATCGTGACCATTCTGCAGCTCTTGACTTCCTCGTTCGCAGCCTATGCGTTTGCGAAGTTGGAGTTCAAAGGGCGCGATCTCCTCTTCTTGGGCTATGTTGCCACCATTGCAATGCCGTGGCAGGTATACATGGTGCCCCAGTTCATCATGATGCGCTCATTCGGACTGAACAACACCCACCTTGCCATCATATTCCTGCAGGCTTTCAGTGCCTTCGGTGTCTTTCTGATGAAGCAGTTCTACATGAGTATTCCCGATGAACTGTGTGAGGCGGCGCGTATCGATGGCATGAGTGAGTACCGCATCTGGGCGCAGATCATGCTCCCCCTCTCCAAGCCTGCACTCTCAACCTTGACCATCTTCACTTTCGTCAACACGTGGAACGACTTCCTCGGACCCTTGCTCTACCTTACCAGGATGGAGCTCAAGACGGTGCAGATCGGCTTGAGGATGTTCATCAGCCAGTACTCCAGCGAGTACGGCCTCATCATGGCAGCGAGTGTCGTTGCCCTGATCCCGGTGGTCATTGTCTTCCTTTCCTTGCAGAAATTCTTTGTCCAGGGTGTCGCCACCGCTGGCCTGAAGGGGTAAGCATGCAAGAAATATCCCATGATACAGTACTCAACGCGCTCGATGAGGCCTGTGCCCAGATTGCAAGGAACTTGCCTCAGTTCACCTATCAGTGTCAGAATCACTCTTCGGTGCACAACTTCTACCCACCATGTGAGAACACCCAGTGGACCTGTGGGTTCTGGCCCGGTGAGGTCAGTCTTGCTTATGAGCATACCAAGAATCCTGTATTTCTCCATGCCGCTCATATTCTCAGTGAGAGCTTTCTCTCAAGGATCAGGCAAAAGGTTGAGGTCGACCATCATGACATGGGTTTTCTCTATACTCCATCATGTGTCTCCCTTTACGTGTTGGACGGCAGCAAGCGTGCCCGCGAGGCGGCTCTTCTTGCTGCAGACCAACTGCTGACTCGGTTCCAGGAAAAGGGTTCGTTTCTCCAGGCTTGGGGACCGATGGGGGCACGGGAGAACTACCGCTTCATCATTGACTGTCTGATGAACCTTCCTTTGCTCTACTGGGCAAGTGAGCAAACCGGTGATGAGAAGTACCGCACCATTGCCATCCGACATACCCAAACCTGCCTGACCCACTCGTTCAGATCCGATGGCTCCTCGTTCCACACCTTTTTCATGGATCCTGAAACCGGAGAGCCTGTACGGGGTGAGACCTGCCAAGGCTACCGTGCAGACTCCTCCTGGGCCCGGGGCCAGGCCTGGGGCATCTACGGGCTTGCCCTGAGTTATCGGTATACCAGGAATCGGCTGTGCATTGGGTTGTTCCGCAAGGCTGCAACCTACTTCCTTTCCCGCTTGCCCGAGGACATGATCCCGTACTGGGATCTCATCTTCACCGAAGGGGACGAGCCGCGGGACTCCTCCAGTGCATCCATTGCAGCCTGTGGCTTTTTGGAGATGGCCCAATTCCTCAATGAGGAGGAGGGTTGCTACTATATTTCCCAAGCAAAAAGGCTGATACTGAGTTTGTATGAGAACTACCGGGTCAAGGATCCCCTCCGTTCCAACGGCTTGGTGCTCCATGGGACCTATTCCAAGAAGTCTCCGTACAACACCTGCACACCAGAGGGGGTTGATGAATGTGTCTCTTGGGGGGATTATTTCTACATGGAGGCACTGACCCGGCTCAAGGGCGGTTGGGCTTCTTACTGGTAGGAGGCAATACATGACCAGGACAGCATATTTTTCCCAGACGCGGATATCCTTCCTCGACGATGCGAAGAGGGTGGCGACGTATGTGAGCGAGCATGAAAAGGCGGAGACCCAGAAGATTCTGAAGATTGCAGATGATGTGGTCAACCAGTCCTTTCTTTTCAATCTTCGCTGGGATATGGAACGGACCTTTGAACCGGTGGTCTTTGAGAACCAAATTGACTGGATGCACCAACCCGGCGATGACAGTGAATGGGTGTTCGCGTTCAACCGAATGCGTTTCTGGATCTGCCTTGGGCAGGCCTATGTCATCACGGGTGATGAAAAGTACGCCCAAGCCTTTGCTTCCCAGCTTTGTGACTGGGTGAAGCGGGTCAAGCGAACCGATACGCGTTGTCAGAAAGCGTGGCGTTCCATCGAGGCAGGCCTGAGGATGGAGTACTGGACCAAGGCAATGCAGTATTTCAAGGAGAGTCCTACCATCACCGAGGAGGTCATTGATACGTTCCTTGCGTCCGTTGAGGAGCATGCAGCCTTTCTCTACTCTGTCTGGGATAGTTACCACCTCATGAGCAACTGGGGTGTGCTGGAAAATCATGGGCTTTTCCTCGCCTGCCTTGCATTGCCAGAGAGTGAACGGAGTGAGAAGTATCGCAAAGAAGCCCTCAGACGCTTGGCTCTGGAAATTCAGATGCAAGTCTATGATGACGGGGTGCAGTGGGAACAGTCTCCGATGTACCACAACGAGGTCGCCCACGACTACCTGGATGTGGTGCTGATGAGCAAGCGCTTGTTTCTTCCCCTTGACGATGTCATCATCGAAAAAACTCACCAGATGTGCCGGGCTTCCATGGCTTGGCAGAAACCCGATGGAACCGAACCGACGATGGGCGACAGCGACCGTATTGACCAGCGGGACATCATTACCAAGGGAGCCTATCTCTTCGGCGATGGGCAGTTGAAGGCCTTTGGTTACCCCCAGCTCGATTTTGACTGTGTGTGGGACCTGGGTTTCGCTGCTGTTGAGGAGTACCATCGGCTTCCCAGCATACGGTTCTCCAAGCGGATGACGGTTCTTAAGGAGAGTGGGAATGCCATTGTCCGTGACCAGGATTTCTATCTTCGCTTCCATTGCGGGACACTTGGTGCTGGACATGGACACAGTGACAAACTTCATTTTGATCTTTTTGCCCATGGAGAGGACTTGCTCGTCGATGCCGGCCGCTATACCTATGTGCCCAAGTCCGAACGCTATGAGTTCAAGGATAGTACAGCCCACAATACGACAACGGTGGACCGGAAAAACTTTTCCGTCTGCAAGGACAGTTGGGAGTGTTCGAAACTCTCTGCTCCGTTGGGGTTTCGTACTGCTGAGAAAAAATCCTATACCGCACTGCAGGGAAGTCATCAGGGCTACCTGGATGTGGGCATTCTTCCCAAGCGAACCATAGTGACCTTGCCTGGTTCCTTGATCCTTGTCTGTGATGCCTTCCTGGGGGTAGGGCAGCACAGCTACCAGAGCTATCTGCACTTCAATGATGAGGGAAAGGTGAAGCTTACCGAGGGTGAGACTTTCTACCGCAGTACGAGAAACGAGATGCAGGTGCAGGTGGTCTCCAGCGGTGGGGTTACCCAGTTCATCAAGCCTACCAGAATGTCACGACACTACAACCAGCTCTCTGACAACAAGACCTTGGTCAGTGAGGTTGAGGCAGAGGGCTTTGCTTCTCTCTTCACCCTTATCTCACTCAACAAGGCCGAGCATTTTGAACCTGCCACAATTGCCAAGGTGCGGGTACTCTCCAACTTCAAGAAGATCCGGTTCCCCGACCATTGGATTGAAGCGGTTGAGATCAAGAAGGGCGCACATGCCTATACCGTGGTGATTGCGCATCAGGAGTGGGCGACCCCCACCGATACCTTCAATGCAGAGGGCTGCACCGGCTTTGGCTCGGTTGTGGTCTTCGACAGGGCAAAAGGTGAGCAGGAAATTGGCACCAGGCTCTTCTGCTAGGGTTTATTTCTCATCTGTCCTATGTCACACTATCCTTACAGATACCACCATCTGTGAGGAGGTGTTCCGTGAAAAAGCTCTTTCTTGTGAGTATTATCTGTATTGTAGTGTTAATCGGGTGCGACATGAATCTACAGAGCACCTTCTATTTCTACAGCCTTGCCGATCTTCCTGACAGCAATACCGATCCCATCGACGTGACTATCAGTGGTGTTTGGTGGAAAGCCACAGACTACACCATCATCATGAGCAAGGGAAAAGATGGAATAGGGTATTCGTATGAAGACGCTACAGGGCAAATCAATTTGACAACTTTCACTTTGACTCTTGATGGGGAAAACTGTGCAACCGATGGAGTCAAGACGGTTAGGAAACTTGGGTTATTCGCTGAATCGAGTGGGTAACCCTACATGATGGTGGCTTTGGGAAGAGCAAGCTCT
>LVBG01000069.1 GCA_001603115.1 Spirochaetales bacterium Spiro_05 | reverse complement strand
CCCCTGAGCTCAAAGTGCTTGTTCAAGAGGCCATAGAAGGCAATGAGAATGGGGAACTGCAGAAGCATCGGAAGACATCCACCCATCGGGTTGATTTTCTCTTTCTTGTAGAGTGTTGCCATCTCTTCATTCTGCTTGGTCGGGTTGTCAGGATACTTCTCCTTGATCTCCTGCATCTTCGGGGAGAGTGAAGCCATTTTTGCTGTCGATTCCATACCCTTCTTGGAGATGGGATAGAGGACAAGCTTCAAAAGGAAAGTAAGGATGATGATGCCGATACCATAGTTGGGAATGAATCTGTAGAGCATATTCAGGATGGTCTTGAGGATGGTCTCAAGCCAGCCAAGCCAGGAACTGCTGTCCAAAGCAGCTTCCAATTGCAGGTTGGCAACTCCGAAACTGTTCTGCGATGCATCGTTATAGATGGCCATGTCACCCTTGAGCTGCGGACCTGCATAGAAGCGGAAGGTGTCATTCTGAGAAGCACTCTTGATAGCAGGCCTGGAGAGGAAGATGCTGGACTGCATGGGCAGGCCTGCATCGGTATCCTCATTGAGGCTGACGGTGTAGTTGGTGGCATCGGGGATTGCGATCAGGGAGAAGTACTTGCCGACCAGGCCAACCCATGACAGCGGCTTGGTGGTGGTGTATGCCCCATTGCTCAGCTTGATCTGATTCTTCTTGGAAGAACCATCTTCCTTGACATAGAACCTTCGATAGTTGTAGTTGTTGTCGAGCGAGGTGAAGGAAGGACCGATCTGCGGCTCGAAGGCAAGCGTGTAAGCGAAGTTTTCGAATGAGAGGGGAACGGCCTTGTTCTCGCTGTTGCGGGTCGCTACGTCAATCTGGAACAGGTAGTCCTCATTACCAAAGGTATAAGTCTTGGTCAAGGTGAATGCTGCTCCAGTACTTACCCCATCATCGCCAAGCAGGGCAAAATCCTGGGTGAATGTCACCTTGTTGCCACTGATCTGGTAACGGAAGTTTGCATCAATGGGAGTGGTCTTGTTGTTGCCGGCATAGAGAAGGAAAGCATCATTGGAACTCTCGCTTCTGAACAGCAACTCAACCGGCTGCCCGTTGTCCAGATGCTTCTTGAGTTTGAATGATTTGATGCCTGCCCCGTTGGGATTGAACTCAATGAGGAAATAGTCAGTAGAAAAGGTGAAAGGAGCTGAGCTTCCTTTCTGACCGACAACTACCAAAGACCCTGGGAGCTGGCTGCCCCAAGCAAGGTTTGAAGAGACAAGTGAAGACTTGGCTGGCTCAAGAGCTGCCAAGGTATCTGTTGTCTTGGGTTGGACACTTTCACTGACAACCTCCGCTGAGGGTGTCGGAGTGAAAAAGGTTGTTTGGATGGTCATGCCTACAGTGATGACCAATA
>LVBG01000030.1 GCA_001603115.1 Spirochaetales bacterium Spiro_05 | reverse complement strand
TTTTTATAAAAGCAGGCCCGTCTTCCAACGGAAGCAGGGCCTGCACTAGAGAAAATCCACCAGAAGGTGTACTGCATTCATACCACGTCCGCGCCGTTGCATCAATATGCTAAGAGAGCGGACCTCGGTAACTCAGGACACCAAGGTTGTCGCACAGCGTTTGCAATACCTCGCGCATGGCAAGATTTGTCTCTGTTTGTTGGGGATTCCACAGCTGCCCTGCCATGAACATGAGCCGGGGAAAAAGCAAATACTCCGCCTGTTTGGACGAGGTGACTTTTTCTGTCCAGAGGTTTGCCTGTCCTCCGAGGATGTTCTGCTCCACCGATGGGTCGAGAGAGGGGGGCGTGCACACAAATGAGGCGACATCGCTGAGGGTGCTTACCCCAAGGTTTCCCATCTCTTCCTCGCTGTCCAGATGCTTGTAGTCGAAATAGCAGCCGGCTGTGTTGGGGCTCATGATCACCTCATGGCCCCTATTGCTCGCATCGATTCCCCCTTCCAAGCCTCGCCACGACATGACGATCAAATCTTTGGGAAGGCCAAGCAGCTCTGTCCCCTCAAGCACTTCGTCCCAACCTATGGGGCGTTTCCCTGCCTTCTCCACAAGCTTGCAGATGCGGCTGGTCATATAGGCCTGCAATTGGTGGGCATGCTGCAAGCCAAGCTCTTTCATCTTGTTTCGGCAAGCCGGGCAAGATTCCCATGCCCTGTGGGGGCACTCATCCCCTCCGATGTGGATGTAAGGGTCGGTGAAGAGGGCAGCTATCTGGTCGATTGCATCCTCAAGGAAGGTGAAGCCCTCCTCATTGCCTGCACACAGGACTTCTTCGAAGATTCCCCAGCTGTCAGGTACCGTATACGGGCCCTTGGTACAGCCAAGCTCAGGATAGGCTGCCAGTAGGGCTGAGACGTGGCCGGGGGTCTCCAGTTCGGGGATGAGGAGCATATGGTGTTCATGGGCATAGGCCTGGACTTCCAGGATCTCCTCCTTGGTATAGAGCCGGCCGTAGGTCCTGCCATCGGTATACTGGCTCTCTGTCCGTTTGCTTGCTATCGTTTCGAGCTTCTCATAGCCTTCAAGGGGAATGCGCCATCCTTGGTCGTCGGTAAGATGCCAGTGAAAGCGGTTGAGGTGAAAGAGCGAGGAGATATCGATGAGTTTCTTGATGAAGGGGACACTGAACATGTGCCTGCTGCAGTCCAGCATGAACCCACGCCAGCAGTAGGAAGGCTCATCCTCTATCTGACAGCAAGGGAGTAAATTATCGGTGAGCAAGGCAAGGCGTCGAAGCGTTGAGAGAGCCCGAAACGAGCCGGTGGGGGTGGAAGAGCGAATGACAATCTGGTTCTTGGTGATGGTCAGCCGGTAGGCTTCTTCGGCCATCTCCTTCTGGACTTTGAACAGGATGTCTTCCCCGCCTCGCTTGCACCCAAGCAGGGCTGCACATTGGTCTCCAATGGCATTGAGCATAGGCTCGGCTGCAACGCTGGTCGTCTCATGGAGGCGAAAGACGTCTTCCTTGTCATCCAGGTGCTTGGGGAGGGGAAACAGAAGTGAATTTGCTTTCATGTGTTGGTGTGTACGCATGGACACTTGGTATCACCTTGGGCGTGCTGCGTCAAGTTCAAAGAGTGTACAAATGCTGCACAAAGTTCTGCTTGACAGGTGCATAGGGGGATGGTAGGCTTTGTTTGTACAGAGAGCGAACAAACTTGTATAGTGTTCTGCTTCTTCTTCAGCGACGTGGGAATATCCCGAGGATAGAGAGGCCTATGAGAATCAACAACAACAATTTTCAGAAGAATGCAAATACCTCATTGGTTGCACAACTTATCTGGAAAAGCCCTGGGATCAGCAGAGTCGACATTGCAAGAGAACTGAACTTGTACCGATCAACGGTCACCAACATCATCAGCGCTCTCATAGATGACGAAGTTGTCTATGAAGGGGAAGAGGGCAGTGGGATGAGCAGAGGTGGACGTAAGCCCATCATACTCAGGCTCAATGACAAATTTGGGTGTGTGGTGGGATTTGACATCCAGCCCTCCCACTACCGGGCAGTGATCATGGACATCACCGGATCGTTGCTCTACCAGGACAAGGGAAAGCTGCCTGAGGTTGACTTCGACGGGATTCTCACCTTCCTGATGGACCTTGTGCTCAAGCAGGTCTACAAGCTGGGTCTTCCCCTGCTTGCCGTCGTTGCCGGTATTCCCGGCATTGTCGACACCGAGAGCGGGATCATCGTCTACGCCGAGCCTTTCAACCTTCGCAACTACGACCTGCATGCATTCTTTGCGAAGCGCTATGATGTGCTTGTCTTCGTGGAAAATGATGCCAACTGTACTGCTTGGCTGGAGATGACCATCAATCGCAATGTCAATCTGGGCGATTTCATGTGCATGATTGCTGACTACCATGAGGGAAGCTACCAGTTTGGGGATCGTGCCGGCATCGGCGTGGGTATCGGGCTTTCCATCGGCGGCAAAGTGTACCATGGCTCTCACCACAGCTCGGGGGAAATTTGCACCCTCAGCTGGAGAGGGCACAACATCGGGCAGACCGGCTTGGCGGAAGACCTGCTGATCAGCAGTGTCAGTGATGAGCATGCTTGGAAGGTATGGATGGTGGATCTTTTCAGCTCCCTGGTTCCCGTGATCTCAGTCTTCGATCCCCGGGTATTCTTCATTCACGGAAAGCCGTTCAATGATGAGCAGAAGATCCGTACGCTTCTCTCTGAAGAGTGCCCCCAGTTTCTGGATTTGCTGAAAAAGGTGGGATGCAAGCTCATTTTCGATACGCAGGATGAGGCGGTGGTTGCGAAAGGAGCTGCGATGATGTTCCTGCAAAAGCTGTTCGCCGTCCCTGAACTCTCCGAAATTGAGTGCAGGACCCATTTTGATTGGGAGGATGTCATTGCCCAGGCCTACCCGATGAAGAAAACCTATGAGAAGCCAAGGATGGAGGTGACGCATGCCTAAGGAGCATACGCTGCTTGATGCCAAGAGGGAGCAGAAGAGGGCATACTGGACGTTGGTCCTCCCAGGCTTTCTCATCTATATTTCGGTGATGGCCTTCCCCACCATCTTCTCAATTTTTCTGAGTATCAGCGACTACAACGGCGGGAAACTGTTCGGAGGGAAACCCATCAGTTTCGTGGGGCTGAAATGGTATGGGCGCCTTTTTGTGGATGAGTACTTCTACCTTGCATTGAAGAACAATCTGTACATCGTTCTTGTTTCGGTTTTCGGGCAAATCCCTTTGGGCTTCTTTCTTGCCTATGTGCTCTATCGTGGGATCGTGAAGAAGGCTGACTTCTTCCAGACAATGATCTATCTTCCCACCGTTATTTCCACGGTTGTCATCGGTATCCTGTGGAAGTCCTTCTTTGCTCCCTATGGGGCCTTTCCTGAATTGGTCAGGCTTTTCAATCCTACCTATGAGTATGGCATCTCCAACCACCCGATGCTTCCTGTCCTCTTTGTCATCCTATGGATGTACACCGGCATGTATCTGATCATTTTCATCGCCAACCTGCAGAAGATCGATGGGGCTGTCATTGAGGCTGCCCGCATCGATGGGGCAAGCGAGACGCAGGTGCTTGGCAACATCATCCTTCCGGCCCTCAGCGGGGTCTTGGTCACCACCGCCATCCTGGCCATCAGCGGATCGCTGAAGAGTTTTGACCTGATCTACGTCATGACGGCAGGAGGGCCGGCCAACCGTACCAGTGTGCTCTCCATCTATATGTTCGACAAGGCATTCAAGGGAGCTCCCAACTATCCGTTGGCAAATGCCATCAGTACCGTCATGGTCATCATCAGCTTTGCGCTCATCGGCCTGACCAAGTGGGTTGAAGGAAAGTTCGGGGGGAGGGAGTAGGCGATGCGTGATATCAAGGATACCAAGAGCATACGCTCAAGAATCGGATTGCTGCTGACCTATGCAGTCATGATTTTTTTCACCGTCATGGCCATCTATCCACTGCTTTGGCTGGTGATGAACTCCTTCAAGACCACCACAGAGTTCCAGATGAACAAGCTCGGATTTCCCAAGGAGTGGGTGACGATCAACTATCGTGACTCATGGGTTCGGGGTAAGTTCCCCAATCTGATCCTCAACAGTCTCATCTACACCGGCATCACCACCGTGGCAACCCTCTGTTTCTCGTTCATGGCGGGCTTTGCCTTTGCCAAGATTCCGAACAAGGCGACCAAGGTCCTCCATGGTTCGTTTGTCATCGGCCTTTTGCTGACCCTGCAATCGATCATGGTCCCGCTCTTTCTCATCATCAACTGGGTCGGGCTGTACAACAGCCGCCTCGGGGTTCTCATTCCCTATATCGGGATTGCGATGCCGATGGGCATCTATCTGGGCACCGAGTACATCAGAGCCATCCCCGATGCCTTGGTGGAGTCTGCCAGGATCGATGGTGCAACCTATCTGAGGATTTTTGCTTCGCTCATTGTTCCCATGGCTGCCCCGGTAGGGGTGACGGTGGCCATCCTGACGGTTACCGGTACCTGGAATGAGTTCATGCTGATAAACATTCTGACCAGCAGTGATGCACTGAAAAGCCTTCCTGTCGGGGTTCAGAAGTTTGCCGGCGCCCTGTCATCAGACTTCGGCAAGCAGTTTGCCGCACTGGTCATCGGTCTTATCCCGATGCTGGTATTCTATTTGTTTTTCCGAAAGGAGATTACCAAGGGCGTTGCCGCCGGCGCTGTCAAAGGCTGAGACCAAATGTGTTTGACAGCCCCCATAAGTCGTGGTAGCATTAGTTTGTACAAAGTATGAACTAATTAAGTGAGGTTGCTTCACTCCCCTGTGGGGGGTGTTGGATGTTCAGAAAACGTGGAGGGGCAAAGCCCCCCACACACAGGAAAATGAAGAAGTCATTAGGAGGTAAAGATGACTGGACTGAAGAGAGTTTTTATTGTGGCTCTTGCATTGCTGATGGTCGTGACATCAGTGTTTGCACAGGGAACCAAAGAAGATGCTTCTGCTGGAAAGCAGATTGAGCTCACCGTTCTCAATTACATCGACATGTCCGAGCCGAACAGTGCGAACGAGATCTCGATGGTTTGGGACAAATTCGCTGCTGAGAACCCGGACATCAAACTGGTGCGTGAGGACCTGTTCAATGAACCGTTCCACCAGAAGACCGAGGCCTATGTTGCCAGTGGCAAGGTACCCGATGTTCTCTATATGTGGCCCAGCGGCCGCAGCACAAGCCTCCACACCACCAAGAGTGTGAAGGACCTGATGCCGTTCCTCCAGAAGGATGGTATGGTTGACGACTACAATCCGGCCACCCTCGCTCCGCAGTTTGCCGGGTTCCTCGGTGAGCTCCCCAACGGCCTTACCACCACCCACATGCTCTATGTCAACACCAAGGTGTTGAGAGAGAATGGGCTTTCCATTCCCAAGAGCTATGCTGAGATGAAGGCCATGGTTGGTCCTCTGAAGGCAAAGGGCATCGATCTGATCGCCATGGACAACATGGACGCTTGGGTCATGCAGAGTTGCCTCTTCTCGATGGTTGTAGGCCGCTTCGGTGGTACCGACTGGCACGACAAGGTCGCTGCCGGCACCCTGAAGTTCACCGACCCCTGGTTTGTCAAATCACTCGAGCTCATCGATGATATGTACAAGTCCGGCATGTTGAACCGCAACAGCCTCAGCAGCCCCTACGGTTCATCCCGTGGTAGCTTTGCAGCAGGCAAGGCGGCATTCTACATCGATGGTGACTGGTCGACCGCTTCGTTCCAGACTGACATCACCACCGGAAAGGCTCTGGTCAGCCCCGCTTCCCAGCAGAACGATTTCGAACTCATGGTCATCCCCAATCTCCCCGGCGAGGTCATCAGCAACTCCAATAGTGGTGTTGTCGGTACTGGTTGGGGCATGAGCGCCAACATTCCCGCAGGCTCGGCCAAGGAAGCTGCTGCTTGGAGATTGATCAAGTACTTGCAGGGCGAATATGTGCAGACCTACCGCCTCTCCACCGGTGCTTCTTTCCCCTCCAATCTCAACGTCGATGTTGAGAAGGTGGTGAAGGAGAAGAACCTTGAGCCGTTCATCGCAAAGCGCGCTGCATACTATGCTGCATACACCACGATCACTCCGGTTATCGACGGTGTGCTCCACAGCGATGTCTACAACGTCATCAACACTGGCCTGCAGGAGATCGGACTTGGTTCGAAGGCTCCTTCTCAGGTTGCCAGCGAAGTACAGAAGGCATGGGAAACCTGGAAGAAAAACCAATAAGCACTATGCCTGTTATGCGAGGGGGCCTTCGGGTCCCCTTTTTTATGCAAATACGTGCAATCGGGTTTGTGACCTGTTTGGAAAGGTGAGGCATTCCAACCATTCGCACCAACTGCGTTGACCCGGAATTGGAATGAAACGGACAGGCGGATTGCCTTCATCGTCAGCTACCAGCCCAACAATCATCACTCTTATTGCTCATTTTTTCAGTTTGTCAGGAACCTATCGGTACACCCAACAGTTTACTGGATTACCAGAGAGAACCAAGCAACTAGGATTAGAAACATGATAATCTCTCTGCCAACAGTACAGCAAATGGTTGGAAACCCAACTTATAGCCTTGTCTTATAAACCATATATATTACTTTCAGAGCAAGTGTCTAAGGATAACTTAGTAAAAGAATGGAATAATTGCATATTTATGTAATATTTGTATTATAATGAGATACAAAATGTCTTATATATTACAGGAAAACCAATATTTGTTAAGAAAAGATTGTCGCTAAGAGCATAATAAATACTCAGGGAATAGAAAAAGCATCCACAATTATGCATATTATTGCAATTTTCATTGACAACTCTTGGAATGGCCTAGTAGTCTAATTACCTATAGACCTGTTCACGTAGTATAAGGAGAGAACGTTTATGTACAAAAAACTATTGGCCCTCGTTCTGATTTGTCTGATTGCAAGCTCACTTGTGTTTGCAGCAGGTGCAAAGGAAGCTGCTTCTTCCCAGTATAAGATTGGTGTCATGACTGGTACTGTCAGTCAGGGTGAGGAAGAGTTCCGTGCAGCAGAGAACATGAAGAAAATCTATGGTGACAAGATTGTCATCACCACCTATCCCGATCGTTTCATGCAGGAGCAAGAAACCACTATCAGCAACATGATGGCTATGGCTTCCGATCCCCAGGTGAAGGCGATTGTCATGGTTCAGGCTGTTCCTGGTGCTGCAGCAGCGATCGATCGTGTTCGCGAAGTTCGCCCCGACATCCTTTTCATCCTTGGCGTTCCTGGTGAAGATCCCGATATGATCGCTTCCAAGGGTGATGTCATTTTGCAGACCAATGACCTTGCACGCGGTGCGCAGATTGCTCAGCAGGCAAAGGACATGGGTGCAACCACATTGGTTCACTACTCGTTCCCCCGCCACATGTCCTATGAGATGCTCAGCGCCCGCCGCGACCTCATGAAGGCAGAAGCCCAGAAGATTGGCTTGCGTTTCGTGGAAGAGGATGCTCCCGATCCGACCGGTGATGCAGGCGTTCCTGGAACCCAGCAGTTCATCATGGAAGATGTTCCCCGCAAGATTGCACAGTTCGGAAAGGAAACTGCTGTCTTCGGCACCAACTGCTCGATGATGGAACCGATGATCCGCCAGACTGTTTCCAACGGTGGTATCTTCCCCGTGCAGTGCTGTCCTTCCCCGTACCACGCTCTTCCCGGCGCTCTCGGCATCTCCATTCCTGAAGACAAGAAGGGCAACCTTGAGTGGATCAGGGAAGCCATCGGCACTTCTGTTGCCAAGGCCAATATGACTGGCCGCGTAGCAACCTGGCCGGTGCCGGTTAACATGATGTATGTTGAGGCTGGTGTCAAATATGCCATCGAGTATCTTGAAGGCAGAACCAACGGTAAGGTTGACAAGCCAGTTCTGATTTCTCTTATGGAGCAGGTCGCAGGTGGCAAGGTCGAACTTACGAACTACAAGCAGTATCCCCACTACTTCCTCTATCTTTCCGATCACCTTGTGTTCTAAGTGTCACGTGCTTGCTTTGCTGGGACTGGCTTGTCCGGTCCCAGCATTTTCCGTGTCCAAGGACACGAACATTTTGAATTCAGTATGAGGTGAAATCTTGCAAAAGTCAGAGTATGTGCTTCATATGGATGGCATCGGCAAGGAGTACCATGGAAACAGGGTACTCAGCGATGTCACCATTTCATTGAAACCGGGAGAAATTCATGGAATCGTGGGAGAGAATGGCGCAGGGAAATCAACCCTGATGAACATTCTCTTCGGTATGTCCGTCATCCACTCCACCGGAGGACATGAAGGAACCATTTCCGTTGATGGGGAGAAGGTCAGCATCCGTTCCCCCTTGGATGCAATGACCCTGGGCATCGGCATGGTGCACCAGGAGTTCATGCTTATCCCCGGCTTCTCCATCACCGAGAACATCAAGCTCAACCGTGAGCTAACCAAAGAGAATCCCATCAGCAAGGTCTTCGGAAAGGAGATGCGCACCCTCGATTTGCAGCATATGGGAGATGATGCGCGTAAAGCCCTTGATACCTTGGATATGGACATTGACCAGTGGGCAAAGATTGCAGGACTTCCTGTAGGACATATGCAGTTCATTGAGATTGCACGTGAGATTGACAAGACCAATCTCAAGGTTTTGGTATTTGATGAGCCGACGGCGGTTCTCACTGAGAGTGAGGCTGTCAATCTCCTCCAAGCCATGCGAGCCATTGCCAAGCGAGGAATAGCTATTCTGTTCATCACGCACCGTCTGCAGGAGATCATGGACATCTGTACTTCGATCACCATCCTTCGTGACGGCAAGTTGGTTGCTCAGAAAAGACAGGAAGAAACCTCCATCTATGAGCTTGCTGAACTGATGATCGGTACGCAGGTAGGGGAGCTGATGCGCCATCCCAACGAGAACCTGGCTGCCAAGCCGGTCCTTCTTTCCATCAGGAACCTCAAGGTTGCTATGAGCGGAGAGGAAGTGAAGGATGTGAACCTGGATATCCATGAGGGTGAAATCATCGGTATCGGTGGGTTGGCAGGCCAGGGGAAACTTGGTATCGCCAATGGCATCATGGGCCTGTATCCCTCTGAAGGTGAGGTGACCTATCAAGGGAAACCCTTTGCGCTCAATGACACCATCCATGCACTCCAAACGGGCATGGCCTTTGTCAGTGAGGACAGAAGGAGTGTGGGGCTCTTGCTCGACTCCTCCATCGAGCTGAATATCGCATTCACCGCCATGCAGCGGCAGCACAAGTTTCTCAAGAAACTCGGGCCTGTGATGCAGATGGATAAGAAAGCTGTTCGTACCTTGGCACTGAATATGATACAGGATCTTGATATCCGTTGTACTGGACCGATGCAGCAGACCCGCAGGTTGTCGGGTGGAAACCAGCAGAAAGTGTGTATCGCAAGAGCTCTTTGTCTTGAACCGAAACTGCTGTTTGTTTCAGAGCCTACCCGCGGCATAGATGTTGGTGCCAAGAAGCTGGTCCTGCAAACGCTGGTTCGGCTGAGTGAGGAACTGGGCCTGACTGTCATCATGACCAGCAGTGAGCTGGCGGAGCTGCGTTCCGTCTGTGATCGGATCGCAATCGTCACCGAAGGCAAGATTGCAGGCATTCTTTCGTCCAAGGATTCCCAAGTCGAATTTGGACTGCTTATGGCAGGAGCAAAACATGGCAGTACGTAACCTATCAACCCAACGCTCACTGAAGGAGATGGTGAAGACCTTCGGCCTTCCGAGAATCATCATTGTGATTTTTCTGATTACCCTGTGGGGAATCTCCATGAGTCTGGAGATCCCGTTCGGCCAGCTCTTGAGTGACACTCTGGTTCGATGGGGCATGAATGGCGTGCTCGTGCTTGCCATGATGCCCTCAATCATGGCCGGGACAGGTCTCTATTTCGGCCTTCCGGTCGGCATCATCTGTGGTCTGATCGGCGGCCTGCTCGCCATTGAGCTGAATCTTACAGGATTTGCAGCTTTCTTCGGGGCCATTCTTTTTTCCCTCCCCCTGTCAGCAATAGCCGGGTGGGGATATGGATGGATGATGAACCGTCTCAAGGGTTCAGAGATGACCGTGGCTACATACATCGGGTTCTCCTTTGTTTCGCTGATGTGCATATTCTGGGCGATGGCTCCATTCAAGAGTCCTGAGATGGCATGGCCGATCGGAAGGGGACTTCGTGTTACCATCAGCTTGGCAGGAAGGTATGAGAAGATTCTGAACAACTTCCTCTCCTTCTCTGTTTTTGGGGTCATGATACCTACCGGGCTCTTGCTCTTCTTCCTCGGCATGTGTCTTCTGGTGCGTTTCTTTTTCACCACAAAGACCGGTTTGGCCCTGAAAGCAAGTGGTGAGAATCCCCGGTTCTCCTCCTCCAGCGGTGTCAGCGTCGATAAGATGCGAATCGTGGGAAACATCTTCTCAACCATCCTTGGGTCGATCGGCATCTTGGTATATTCGCAGAGTTTCGGCTTCCTGCAGCTCTATACAGCACCCTTGTTCATGGGATTTCTTGCTGCTGCCTCCATCCTGATCGGGGGAGCCTCGATCAAGAAGGCCAGCATCACCCATGTTCTGCTTGGGACTTTCCTTTTCCAAGGCTTGCTGGTGGTTGCCCTTCCTGTGGCCAACAAGGTTGCCACGCTGGGAAGTCTTGCCGAGATTTCCCGAATCATTGTCAGCAATGGTGTCATCCTGTATGCCCTTGCCCAGAAGAGTGGAGAGTAAACGATGGAAAAATCATTACACAATAGAGTACCGCGCAAGCCTTCCAAGGAGCGTTTGAAGAGCTTCTTTGTCAACAACTTGGTGACGATCCTCTTTCTGGTTCTTTGTTTGGTTGGATTGCGGCTCAGTGGCCTCTCCCTTGCCTTTTACCTGAACGATATCGTAAGCAGAGTCGCCCGCAATACCTTCTTGGTATTGGCCCTGCTCATTCCCGTATTGGCAGGCATGGGACTCAACTTTGCCATCGTCCTGGGGGCTATGGCTGGACAGTCCGCCATCATCTTCGTTACCCACTGGGGTATTGGGGGGATGGGCGGCATTCTGCTCAGCGTGGCCATCTGCTCCCCATTGGCTCTCTTCTTGGGATATCTGACCGGGAGGCTGTTGGACAAGGCACGGGGAAAAGAGATGATCACCAGCCTGATCCTTGGGTATTTCGCCAATGGTGTGTACCAGCTGTTCTTCCTGATTCTTGTCGGTACGGTGATTCCCATGAACAACGAGGTATTGGTGCTCAGTTCTGGCGTAGGTCTCAGAAGTTCCATCGACCTCAGTGGTGGATTGCGTTATGCAATCGACGACGTGATGAGACTTTCCTTCCCCCTCTTTGCCTTGTATTGTGCAATAGGCATGTTGGTGCTCGGAACATACCTGCTCATCAAGGCAAGACGAACCGGCAAGCTTGAGAGAGAGAAGCATTACATCGTATTGCTGGTTGTCTCACTTGCGCTGTTTGTTTGGAGTCTGATCACCAGCCTTTCGCTTTCGGCTGTGAACATGGTTCGTGTACCCTTGCTCACGATGGCAATCATCGCAGCACTGTGTGCATTCACCCACTTCTTCTTCAAGACGAAGATGGGGCAGGACCTGAAGACTGTCGGCCAGGATCCTCATATCGCTGAGGTCTCCGGTATCAATGTATCGAGGAGGAAGATTCAGGCAATCATGATCTCAACCTTGCTCGCAGCGTGGGGCCAAATCATTTTCTTGCAGAATCTCGGAGCCTTCAGTACCTATGGAAGCCATGAGCAGGTGGGAATGTTTGCAGCCGCAGCCATCCTCATAGGTGGTGCCTCTGTCTCCAAAGCCACCATCAGCCATGCATTGTTGGGAACAATCCTCTTCCACACTCTCTTCATCGTTTCTCCCTTGGCTGGACGCAACCTGTTCGGCGACGCCCAGATAGGTGAGTACTTCCGCTCCTTCGTTGCGTACGGTGTCATTGCAGTCGCCCTTGGATTGCATGCCTGGAAGAAGCTGATGCAGGGCCGAAAAAAGTAGGAACCCTCCAGTACGAGAGCAAAATACAGCATGATCTTGCAAGATTTCTTGCAAGATCATTGCTTTCTCAGGCTCTGCTCGCGTGATAGAGATCGAAGACGTTCAGGCTGTCTCGCATCTGCTTGACGGTGATTCTCTCCTGTGTCTTGAAGAAGACCACCTTTTGGGCCGTAGGCCTGATGGCGAATAGGTTGTCGGAAAACACCCCTTTGATCTCTCCTGCATCAAGGGCAACCTCAAATGCTGGATTCTTGCAGCTTACCGTTATGGAGAAGCCCCCGCTGGCTTTGCTCACCACCGTCTCGATGCCAGGGTCTGTGAGAGCACATCTCTTGCTTTCAGACAACAAGAGGCAGTTCTCCATGTACAGGTCATCGCTCTTGAGTTTCAGGTAGAGAAACGCCTTTGTTTTGTCCAGCTTGGGCTTGCGTTGCAAGTCGATGGTACAGAGGTGGGTACTGCTCTTTTCCTTGACGTCGAGTCGGTACTCCTGCTTACCCAGTTTCTGTCCGTCGAAGGTGCAGAACTTGACCGACAGCTTGGCATCCATGACGGGCTTCGGGCCATCATTGACTACATACACCTCAACCTTGCCGTCCTCTTTCTGGTAGGCAATGGGAAGCGCTGGTGCATAGAAGCGTTTTGCTGCATAGTGCAGCAGCTTCCATTTGCCCGTGTAGTCGATGGAAGACCAGGAGGCGACCGGCCAGTTGTCGTTCAGCTGCCAATACAGGGTCCCCATGCAGTGAGGCATGGTGGTCCTCCAGTATTCGATAGCCATCTTCATGGCCATCGCTTGCTGGACTTGGGAGAGGTAGAGCATCTGCTCAAAGGAAGAAGGGAAGCGGAAGTAGCGGGAGAAGTTCTCGATGATGATCGAATTCCCCCGATCATTCTTCTGGTGGTGTTCCATGATTGGGCTGGTAAGGTTCCAGCAAGAGGGCGGTGCATAGGTTGCAACCGTGGAGAGGGAGGGGAAGCTCTGGTAGCCGAACTCACTGACAAAGCGTGGATTGATCTCATAGTATGCCTCAAAGCGCTTGCCCTCATGCCAGACCGACCAGAAGTGCATGTCGCCCCTGCTGTCATTATGCCAGTTGTCAGAGAAGTCCCCAGGCCCTGCTGAGGGGCTGGAGGGCCACCAGGTCCTTCCTGGGTCGAGCTCGGCGATGACTCTTGCCACCACACCCTCATTGAGACGGTCGTAGTCGATGACATATCGGTCCCTGTTCCTGCGAGACTCTTCATACCAGGTGATGGCACCCAAGTCCTCGTTGTTTCCGCACCACAATGCCAAAGACGGATGATCCTTCAGGCGCGGAACCTGATAACGCAGCTCTGCCTCCACCGAGGCGAGGAATTCCGGGTTCGAGGGATACATGGCGCAACTGAACATGCAGTCCTGCCAGATGAGCAGGCCTTTCTCATCACAGAGGTCGTAGAATGCCTCATGCTCGTAGAGCCCTCCTCCCCAAACACGGATCATATTCATGTTTGCATCGGCGCATGCTTGGAGCAGCTCTTCATAGCGGTCTTTCGTAATCCGGGAGAAGAGTGCATCCATGGGAATCCAGTTTCCACCCTTTGCAAAGATGTCCCGTCCATTGACGGAGAAGACCATGCCCTTGCCCCCCTGCTCATCTTCCTCTGTCTTGACGGTGAGGGTCCTGAACCCGATACGCTTGGTAACCACTTGAGCTCCGATGGTGAGGGTGAGCGGGTAGAGTACGGCCTTGCCCTCCCCATTTGGCCACCACCTCTGGATGTCGTGGCAGAGCAGGCGGAAGGTGATCTTGTTCATGCCGGCCACCGTCTCGATGGTTCCTTCTTGGGTGGCGTTCGCAATCTCTGCACGGCAGGGAAGGGTTTGCTTGGTCTTGGCGTTGAACAGCACCTCCACCGTGAGATCCCACTTCTTTGCCTCCAACTCCTTGGTTGTACAACTGACCGATTCGACCAAGCCTTCCTCAACAAACTCGAGCTGGATCTGGTCATAGATGCCGAAGCTGAGGATGCACGGGCCCCAGTCCCATCCGCTGTGACACTGGGTTTTCCGCACCAAATTCCTGTGTTTTGCAGAGACAGGATACACTGAGTAGGGAATGGGGTAGGCAAGCTTTGCAGCTTCCTCAACCGCGCGTTTTTCTGCGCTTTCAAACACCAAGGAGATGGTGTTCTCTCCCTTCTTGAGGGCGCTTTGCGCATCAAAACGCCAGCGGCGAAACTGGTTGTCACAGTTTCCTATCTCTGTATCATTGACCAATACTTTGATGAATGTGTCAGCCATGGTGAGCGTGAGAACAGCAGAGCCGATTGCAAGCTGCGCTTCGCTGACTGAAAATGTTCTATTGAGCACCCAATCCTGTTGTCCCACCCATTGGATATCCAGCTCATTGCATCCCTGATAGGGATCGGGGATGAGACCTTGGGCGAGCAAGGCTGAGTGGATGTCCCCTGGAAGGGTGCAATCGATATGATCATGGGTAAGGAAATGGGTGCAGTAAGGGGCAACCTCCTCGCGTTTCAGCGGAGAAAGGTGCCACACTCCTTGCAAGGTCAGTCTGTCCATCGGTGATATCCTCCACGGCGAGTATACCATAGGGAGAGAGGGCACGGCCCTGAATTGTTGTGCAATGAGCGGAAGAAAAAACCAGGTTGCCATGAGACAACCTGGTTGAAAAGGATTATTTGGCCTGTTCGAGTGCCAAGGTCACCGTGGTTCGGTCACACACTTCGGCAGGTCCGAAGTACTGGACAGCTCCGGGGTACGTGAAGCACGTCTCGATAGCCCACTTGTCACGATGGGCCGCAAAATACTTGAACGGCTCGCCTTCCAGCTCCACAAGGGCTTTCTTGATGACCGGCTTTTTCTCCCCGTGGCGGACTTCCATGTTCATCATCATCGTGATGGGAATGCCGCCGGCCTGCCAAGCATCAGAACTCTGGGAAAGGTTGGTCACCGAGGAGAGATATCCGCTCAGGCCGGCACCAATGAGCATGAACGCATTGTAGCCGAGGCTGTAGCAGTAGTCTGCGTCAAAGTTGGTCGGGAAAGCACAGCGGCCCTCATAGCCGAAGAAGTGGGTCATCCAGCTGAACTTACCCTTGTAGCTTCCGTCCTTCTTCATCTGCTTGAGGCGAACTTCCACCATCTCAGCAAGCAGCTTGTCAGTTTCGATGCGGGAGACCTGAACGTTGCCGTGCGGGTCGCGATCCATCAGAAGCTGGGCCTTGATTTCATTGGGCAGGACGGAGAAAGCACTTGAGGAGGCCTTGCTCAGGTGGCTTTCGACGAAGCTGATGCGCCCGGTGGTATCGGAAATTGCATTGAAGGCTGCTTCCTCTTTGGCAAGCAGGTGATTGATCTCTTCGATCAAGGCCTTGATCTCGGGAATGAACTCAACCAGACCTTCGGGGATCAGGACGACGCCGAAGTTGTTGCCATTGTCTGCACGCTTGGAGACAGCCTGTGCGATGGAGTCGACAATGCTCACCAAGCTCTGTTTGCGAGCTTCGACTTCCTCACTCACCAAGCAGATGTTCGGTTGGGTTTCAAGGGCACACTCAAGGGCGATGTGGCTGGCACTGCGGCCCATGAGCTTGATGAAGTGCCAGTATTTCTTTGCACTGTTGGCATCGCGCTCAATGTTGCCGATCAGCTCACTGTAGGTCTTGGTAGCCGTGTCAAAACCAAAGGAGACTTCGATGAACTCATTCTTCAGGTCGCCGTCGATGGTTTTCGGGCATCCGATTACCTGGATATCGTGTCCCTTGGAGAGGAAGTACTCAGCCAAAACTGCGGCGTTGGTATTCGAGTCGTCACCACCGATGATGACCAAGGCTGTGATCTCATGCTTCTTGCATACCTGGGCACACACCTCGAACTGAGCTTCGGTCTCGAGCTTGGTCCTGCCGCTTCCGATGATGTCAAACCCACCGGTATTGCGGTATGCCTGCAGGTAATCGCTGTCGATGATCTTGTAGGAGTCTTCGAGGATTCCCGAGGGGCCTCCCTTGAAGCCATACAGGGTGTTCTGCTCATTTGCAGCCTTCAGGGCATCGAAGAGGCCACTGATGACGTTGTGTCCGCCGGGTGCCTGCCCACCACTGAGAATGACCCCGACATTGCGCTTTTGTGCAATCTTCTCGCTCTTGCCTTTGGAGAATGAGACGCGAGGAAGGCCATAGGTATGGGGAAAAAGGCTCTTGATCGCATCCTGGTCGGTGGCTGAGCTGGTTTTCTCCCCAAGGGTGGGGACCACGTCAGCAATATTCTCTTTCAGGATTGGCGGAAGCTTGGGCTGGTATGCATACCGAACACGTTGCAAAGGGGAAATGTCCATGATGAACTCCTGTGATATTTGGTGTACTGATACCTAACCATAGAACAAAAAGGGCATCTATTTCAAGCGAGTGCACTTGCTTGTTGCAAAACCTGCTGATATACCAAACATGGAGGTGATTATGTATCGTACGATGCCTTGCAATGAGGGATGGTTGTTTCATCAGGGCTTTGAGCCTTCGTTTCTCGATCCAGGGATCGATGTGCACGATTGGCAGCAGATAGAACTGCCTCACTCTCCTCTCCCATTTTACCCAACCTATCACCAGGAAGGGGAGCACTGCCTCACCTTCACGTACAGAAGGAGCTGCTGCGTTGATTTGAAAGAGGATGAGAGGCTTTCCTTTCGCTTTGAAGGCATTGCAAGCAAAGCGCAATTCTACTGGGACGGGAAGCGTATAGCCGACCATGAAGGCTCCTACCTGAGCTGTACCGTGGAGGTGGGCAATCAGGGGAAGGGCGTCCTTACCGTGGTGGTTGATGCTCGCGAGGATGCCTCATTCCCTCCGTTCGGGGGGAGCATGGACTATCTCAGTTTTGCAGGCATCTATCGCACAGCACAGCAGGAGGTGCACTCAAGCAAACATGTTGTCAGGGTGAAGGTATCCACTCCCAGCCTGGATACCATTTTGGTTGTGGGAGAGACAACCGGGTTTGGGCAGGAGCGTGTTCTTCTTGACCTTTTTGACAAGGACCAGCAGCTCGAACAGGGGAGTGCAGAGGTACAGAACAACCGTTTTTCCTACACATTCAAAAGAACAGACCTTAGGCTTTGGTCTGTGGAAGATCCCCACCTCTATACGCTGAAGGTTTGCATCGGTTCCGAGGAGGAGCGTGTCCTCCGCTTTGGCGTTCGTACCGCTAATTTTGGTCCTGAGGGCTTCTCTCTCAATGGCAAGAGCGTAGAGCTTGTGGGCCTGAACCGTCATCAGGACTACCCGTATCTGGGGTATGCCGCTCCCCCCTCCCTGCAGGTTGAGGATGCACGCACCCTCAAAAAGCTGGGGGTGAACCTTGTGCGTACCAGCCACTACCCCCAAGATCCATCCTTTCTGGATGCTTGTGACGAGCTGGGCCTGCTTGTGTTTGAGGAAATCCCCGGCTGGCAGCATGTCGGCAAAGCCAGCCATTGGCGTGAAGCATGCCTGGCCAATGTGAAGGCGATGATAGAACGTGACTGCAATCATCCCTCGATCATCCTCTGGGGGGTGAGGGTCAATGAGTCGCCTGACGATGATGAGCTGTATGAGCAGACCAACACCCTTGCCCATCAGCTCGACCCCTATCGGATGACTGCAGGGGTGCGGAACCTGAAGAAGAGCAGCTTCCTTGAGGATGTCTACACCTTCAACGATTTCTCCTATGTGGGGAAGGGAAGGTCCTTGCTACCCAAGAAGCAGGTGTGCAAGTCCGAATTCCCCTATCTGGTAACCGAGTTCTGCGGCCATATGTATCCAACCAAGATGTCAGACCCGCCGCGCATGCATACCTCCCATGCCCTTCGCCACTACCAGGTGCTCGAGCGGGCAAAGGCAATGAAAGGGCTTTCAGGGGTGATAGGGTGGTGCATGCACGACTATTTCACCCATGCGAATTTCGGCAGTGGCGACCAGATCTGTTATCATGGGGTGTTGGATATCAACCGCGTGGAAAAACCTGCGGCTGCGGTCTACCGAAGCCAAGCCTCTCCTGTTCCGATGCTCAGTCTGCTCTCATCCTTCGACGGTGGGGACTATCCCAAAGCTGCCTTGAGCCGGATGTACGTGGCCACCAACTGCGACAAGCTCAGGCTGAAGTACAACGGCAGGGAGGTTGGCATCTTCTTGCCTGACAAAAAGCGCTTCCCCCATCTTTCGCATCCCCCGGTTCTCATCGATGATTTCATCGGGGACAGGCTGAAGGATGAAGCCTATCTGGGAGAGGCTGAGCGCAAGCGCCTCGCCAGGCTTTTGGGAAAGGTAGGCAGGCAAGGCGGGCAGCTGAAAGGCTTGGATACGATCAGGATGGCAGGGGTCCTGCTCCGGCACAAGCTGTCCTACCAGGATGCAGTGAATATGTTCAACACCTATATCGGCAACTGGGGCAAGGGGAATGGTACGTGGGTTTTGGAAGGACTCATCGCCGATGAGGTGGCAGTCACGCACACCGTACGGGTGGGAAGCAAGCCGATCATGGTCCTGGATGCAAGCAAGGGTGAGCTTTCGTTGGCAGGTCCTACGTACGATATGGCAGCGATCAAGGTGCGCATAGAGCGTGAAGGCGAACAGCGGTTGTTGCCGTACGCCTGCATCGCCTACCGGGTTGAGGTGGAAGGCCCGCTTCGGCTTGCAAGTCCTGTGATGGAGACTACCAAGGGTGGGTGCTCGGTAATCTATGTCCGTAGCATCGGCCAAGGTGGTGAGGCTACGGTAAAGGTCCACAGTTTTTTGGGTGACAAAGAGGTGCGTTTCAGGGTAGGCTGAGTCATGTTCAAACTTTACGTTGATGCCGACTCCTGTCCCAAGAACCTCCGTCAGATTGTGCTCAAGGCGGTCATGCGCCACAGCATTCCCTCCTTCTTTGTTGCCGACCGCGTACTCAAGGATGTCCAGGCAGCATATCAGGCACATACTGCTGTGTTGCGAAATGAGGCAAAAAAAGCGCAGGGTTTGGACGAGGATGCGCTTCGCCTGATCAAGAGCCCCATCTCCATGGTGGTGGTGGAAGCGGGTATGGACAGCGCCGATGACTGGATTGTTGAACACAGCCAGCTGCCCTGTTTTGCCATCACCCACGACGTCCCCCTTGCCGGTCGGTTGGTTGAGAAGGGGATGGTGGTGCTCGATGACCGGGGCAAGACCCTGACAGGTGAGAACATGGCCCAGCGGCTGAGTTTGCGCAATGCCATGACTGAATTCCGGGAGATGGGAATCTTTGCCGAGAAACACGAGCCGATGAACGGCAAGCAGATCAAGGCGTTCAGTGATGCCTTCGATACCTTGCTCACCTCAATGTTGAAGCAATACGGCAAAGAGTGATTCTTCTTTGGTGATGAAACACACAACACTGCTCCTTTATCGCAATGCATTCGAGCGTGAGCGGGTGCTTTTCCGACTCTCCAAACACCCTTCTCTGGCCATTGAATGCTGCCCGCTCTCCGATGCCTGGCAAGCAAAGACAGGAGCATCGTTGCTCATCTGTTACTGCCGTGACCTGCTGTTTGCCTGCCAGTTGAGGCAACAGGCACACGCAAGGAATCTGCTGCTTTTCACACCCCCTGAGCTGGGAACCACCTTTCATTCCTTAGACGATGTGCACTGCCGCACCCTTAACCTCGCTTGCCCTGATGAGCAGCTTGGAGAAGCCTTGCAAGCGCTTTGCAGTGAGCCTTTGGATGTGCACGAATGTGCTGCGTATCTCACCAGAAGGGAGCGGCAGATACTCAACCTCTATCTCAGCGGCAAGGATACGAAAGAGGTGGCCGAGAATTTGGGGATCCAGAGTTCCACAGTAATTGCCCACAAGAAGCATCTCTTTCTCAAAAGCGGAGTCCATTCGGTGAGTCAGCTCCTGGTGTGGGCGATGCTCAAGGTTCCGCGCTAAGGGAAAGAAAAGGCGGTGCACTGCACCGCCTGAACGCCTAGAAATCTGCAAGCTTTGGAGCCCGGGGATAGGGGATGACATCACGGATGTTTCCCATGCCGGTAACATACTGGACAAGCCGTTCAAAGCCAAGGCCGAAGCCTGCATGGGGGACCGAACCGAACCTTCTCAGATCGAGGTACCACCAGTATGCTTCTGGATCCAGCTTGAGCTCTTCCATGCGCTTGGTCAGCACCTTCAGGTCGGCTTCACGCTCACTGCCTCCGATGATCTCGCCGAGCCGTGGAACCAATACATCCATGCCGCGCACCGTTTTCCCATCCTCGTTGACCTTCATGTAGAAGGCTTTGATCTCCTTGGGGTAGTCGGTGACGATGACCGGGCGTTTGCACACCACCTCGGTAAGATACTTCTCGTGCTCACTCTGAAGGTCGCTGCCCCAGCTTACGGGGAACTCGAACTCGTCGTTGTGTTTCTCCAGCTCTTTCACAGCTTCGGTGTAGGTGAGGTGGGCAAACGGGGTGTCCACGATTGTGCGCAGTGTCTCTTCCATGCCACTTTCGACAAACTTGCTGAAGAAGGCCATATCCTCACTGCACTTCTCAAGGACTGTCTTGAAAAGATACTTGAGAAACTCCTCGGCAACCTCCATGTTCTGGGTGAGGTCGCAGAATGCCATTTCAGGCTCGACCATCCAGAACTCCGAGAGGTGGCGCTTGGTGTTGGAATTCTCTGCACGGAAGGTGGGCCCGAAGGTGTAGATGTTCTTCAGGGCCATGGCATAGGTCTCACCCTCAAGCTGGCCGCTTACGGTGAGGAAGGCTTCCCGCCCGAAGAAGTCTTTTGAGTAATCGATCAGCCCCTCCTCCGTTTTGGGAGGGTTTGCCAGGTCGAGCGTGGTAACCAAAAACTGTTCGCCAGCCCCTTCACAGTCACTTGCACTGATGATTGGGGTGTTCACATAGGCAAAACCACGGTCTTGGAAGAACTGGTGCACGGCAAAACTCAGCGTATTGCGCACGCGGGCAACCGCCCCAAACATATTGGTTCTCGCCCTGAGGTGGGCGATCTCTCTGAGGTACTCGATGGTATGGCGCTTTTTCTGCAAGGGGTAGGTGTCCACAGGGCACTCACCGACCAAGGTGATGTCGGTGCTTGCCATCTCCACGTCCTGGTTGCCTCCGGCACTCGCTACGATCGGGCCCCTGCAAATGACCGAACAGCCGGTGGTGATGGAAGCGATGAGGCTTTGGTCGGCAAGCTTATCCTTGTCGATGACCACCTGCAATCCCTTCAAACACGATCCGTCATTCACCTCAAGAAAGCAGACGTTCTTGCTCTCGCGCTTGGTACGGACCCAGCCTTCTGCGCTGACGATCTCGTCGGAGCTCTTTCGTTTGAGTAGTGCGGAAATACGTTCTTTCATGGGATTCTCACTCCTTATGGTATTGGGCCATTATGATTCCTTTGCCTGTAAAGAGTCAATATTTGGCACATCGCGAGCTTCGTTCTGATATGCGCCACCGTCAAATTCATGCGTGTGCACCAAAGGCAGCGCTATAGTTCCGGTTGATTCGGTTTAGGTGCAAGCATTGTAAGGAATAGGGGAGGAAAGGGATTTATTTTGACAGATTGACAAATAATGAAATAATGTATATAACTTAGGTAGTACCTTACATGGAGGCCAGTATGTACAAAACCATACCCCAAATGTTCGCCGATGTCGTGAATCGCTATCCAGCCTATGCAGTACAGATGAGCAAGGATGCCAGCGGCGTCTTCAAGTCGGTGTCTTATTCCGAACTCTACAGTGAGGTGAACAGCCTTGCAGCCTCCTTGTCCGAGCGGGGTGTAAAGCGCGGGGATCTGGTCGGACTGATCAGTGACAACCGCAGTGAATGGCTTGCCAGCGATCTGGCAATTCTCACCCTTGGGGCGGCTGATGTTCCCCGTGGACGGGATGCCATGCCGTATGAGATCAGCTTCATCCTCTCTGCAACCGAAGCAAGATTCTGCTTTGTTGAAAATGCAGTACAACTTCGCAAGATACTCAATCTTCTCGACAAGCTTCCACAGCTGAAGACGCTCATTGTCATGGACAGGGAGTTCTCTTCTGCACAGCTGAAGGACATCACTCTTGCAGAAGGAGTGGAAGTATTGCTGTATCAGAACCTCATCGATGAGGGAAGAGCCTTGCTCAACGGCCGCAAGGTTGCCGTCAAGATAGAGGAAGAGCGCAAGAAAGGTACCGTAGAAGAGATTGCAACCATCATCTTCACCAGTGGTACCACCGGTGATCCGAAGGGTGTCATGCTCACCCATCACAACTTTGCCTACCAGCTTGAAGCGGTGCCCCGCCTGATCCATGGCCTCGCTCCCGGCCAGAGATGGCTGAGCGTCCTTCCTGTGTGGCACTCCTTTGAACGCATCCTGCAGTATGTCATTCTCAGCAACGCCTCCACCGTTGCCTACTCCAAGCCGTTGGGCTCAATACTCCTGGCAGACCTTGCAGTAGTGAATCCCCACTGGATGGGCTCGGTTCCCCGTATCTGGGAAGCGGTGAAAGCAGGAGTTTTTGGAAGCATGAAGAATAAGAGTGCCGTGGCCAAATCGTTGTTCTCCTTCTTCGTGAAGGTTGCAGCGCTCTACAGCCGCAGCCGCGATCTTTTGCTTGGACAGGTGGCTACCTTCAAGAAGCGCAGCAGACTCCTTGATGTGCTTGCAGGCGTGCTGCCTACCATCCTCCTCTATCCCTTGTATCGCCTTGGCGACCATCTGGTCTTCTCCAAGGTCAAGCAGAAGCTTGGAACCAGTTTCATCGCCGGTGTCAGCGGCGGTGGGTCTCTCAGCGCAGGAGTCGATATGTTCTTTGCCTCGATCGGGGTCAAGCTGCTTGACGGCTATGGCCTTACCGAGAGTGCCCCTGTGGTGGCGGTACGTCCGCTCAAGGCTGGGGTGAAGAGGACGGTAAGTCCGCTTCCCGGTACCGAGGTCCGCATCGTTGATGAAGCAGGGAACGAAGCCAAGCCTGGCTCCAAGGGAGTGGTGATGGTTCGCGGACCGCAGGTCATGAAAGGCTACTACAAGAGACAGGACCTTACCGACAAGGTGCTCAGCAAAGAGGGTTGGCTCGACACCGGAGACTTGGGGATGTGGACGCACAAGGGTGAGTTTGCACTCTGTGGGCGTGCAAAGGATACCATCGTGCTCAGTGGCGGGGAGAACCTTGAACCGGTTCCCATCGAAGCGAAGCTTTGCGAAAGTGAGTTCATCGAGCAAGCCATTGTGCTTGGCCAGGACCAGAAGTATCTCGGGGCTTTGATTGTTCTCAATCGAAAGCGGATCGAGGAGTACCTGACGGAGAAGCAGATTCCTTACTTGGTCGACAAGCTTGCCAGTATGCAGGAAGTGAAGAACCTGATCGAGCACAGCATCGCCGAAATCATCAGCAGCAAGCAGGGCTTCAAGAGCTTTGAGCACATCGTGCGTTTCAGACTGCTCTCCAAGAGTTTTGAAGTAGGCAAGGAGCTGAGCGCAAAGCAAGAGCTGAAGCGTTATGAGATCAACCGAATCTACAAGGATGAGATTCAGGAACTCTTTGTCAGCTGAGTCTTTGGCGAATTATCAACACAATAGGCGATATTTGCTCCTAGATTGCATTTTTCCCTTGTCTCAGATAGTATAATAAAGATACACGATGAGCCAGGGGAATGCATGATTCAGATCATCGGCACCAAGAAGTGCAAGGAAACAGCAAAAGCCATCAGAAGCTGCAAGGAGAGGAACCTCACCTTCCAGTTTGTGGATTTGGCCCAGCGATCCCTCTCCGATGGTGAGTGGGATAGTCTGTTCAGAAATTTTGAGCCGCTCTCGCTCATTGACAGCGAGAGCGCCTATTATAAGAAGCAAGGATATGCATATCGCCAGTTCGATCCGAAAGAGGAACTTGTCGAGCATCCTGAGCTTTTGAAAACCCCGATCCTCAGAAGCAAGGGTCGGGTTCATTGCAGTTTTGATTTGGATGTGCTGAAGAGCTGGGGCGAGGTCTGATATGCTCACCTATGCAGTGCTCGGGAGCGGTTCGAGTGGAAACAGCTATGTCTTCAGCGATGGAGAGTCTTCCGTCCTGATCGACCAGGGATACAGTGTGGTGGAGTTGTGCAGGCGTCTTGATAGGTTTGGTGTGGATTACTCCACCCTCAAGGCGGTGTGCGTCACCCATCTGCATCCTGATCATGCAAAGGGAGTTGGTACCTTGGCCCGAAAGAAAGGGCTGAGCGTGTACCTTACCAAGCAAGCGTGCGAAGAGGAGTCGGTCCAATTTTCAAAACTTGGGATTCCTCAGCAGTTGGTGTACCCCATAACCCCTTTCGAGCTGATCGAAGTCGGTCCGTTTTCCCTCTTCTGTTTTCCCACCAGCCATGATAGCTGTGGATCGGTTGGCTGGTTTGTCCGCTACCAAGAGGAACAGTTCATGGTGCTCACCGATACAGGGGTCACCACCGAGGAGCACAGGAGTCTTGCAAAAAGTGCAACAGTGCTCTTCCTTGAGGCGAATTATGATCCTGGAATGCTTGCAACCGGACCGTATCCGGTGTATCTGAAACGGCGCATCGATGGTCGGTACGGCCATCTGTCCAACCACCAGGCCCTCTCTTTTCTCGAGGAGAGTGGGTTTGCTGGCAATCATGTATATTTCATTCATATGTCGGATGTCAACAATGATCCCGCCCTCTTGGAGAGTGCTGCACACAAGAAGGTAAATACCCCATTCACCGTGTGCCGAAAGAACCAATGGTATGGTCCAGAACGGGAGGCGAAATGAGTAAGAAGAAATCAAAGAAGAAAGAAAAGGCCGTAGTATGGTCTTACAAGAAGATCAAGGGCCTGAAGCGTGACGATGGCCTGAAGATGAAATCAGTCACTGAGTTCACCATGGAGTCAGTGGTCGAATGTACGGTCAGCAGGAACTCGAAGCGAATTGCACTGCGTACGTATGCGGAACCTGATACTGCGATAACCTATGCCCAGCTGAAGAACATGAAGGATGCCATCTCGGTGATCCTGCTCGAGCAGGGGTTTGTTCGCGGTGATCGTATTGCACTGCTCGGGGAGAGCTGTCCCACTTGGTTGGTCGCTTACTTCGGCATTACCAGCATCGGCTGTGTCGCGGTTCCCATCCTGCCTGACTTCTCTTCCAAGGAAGCGTGCCAGATCCTGGAACACTCCAAGGCCAAGGGAATTGTGGTCAACAGCAAGCACTTTGAGAAGGTGATTCCCTTCGTGAAGAACCAGCCCTCGTTTTTGGTAAGGATGGAAGACCTCTTCCACATCCCCCAGCCTATCAGTGCACAGCTTGAGGATCGAGTACAGTTCAGCGCTGCTCCTGGGCGCGATATCACCCGACGCAAGATGGATGCAAAGGCACAGCAGTTGCGTCAGGCTTCCCTGGCTCGTGAAGAAGACCTTGCCTCCCTGATTTACACCAGCGGAACCACAGGAAACAGCAAGGGTGTCATGCTGACGCACAAGAATCTAGTATGGAATGCAGACATATCCACTGACGTCTACGTCAATCTCAAGCCTGGCGACAAGGTGCTCTCAATCCTTCCCATCAGCCACGTCTATGAGTTTACCACCGGTCAGATCCTTGAGTTGATGCGCGGTTGTGAGATCGTGTATCTGGGCAAGGCTCCTGCCCCGTCCATTCTTCTGCCGGCACTCAAGGAAGTGAGGCCGCGGATTGTCATGACTGTTCCCTTGTTGATGGAGAAGGTGTATCGCTCTTCAGTGCTGCCTGTGTTGCGTGACAATGAGAACATTGCCAAGTGGCTGCGTTTCTCCATTACCCGCAAGTTCATCTCCCGTATCATCGGGCGCAAGCTCAAGGGTACCTTCGGGGGAAGGCTCAAGTTCTTTGGCATTGGCGGAGCTCCTCTCGACCTCGAGGTAGAGAAGTTCCTTGCTGATGCAAAATTCCCCTACGCCATCGGCTATGGCCTGACCGAGACTGCTCCCCTTATTGCAGGAGGTCTTCCCAAGAAGCACTTTGTGGGGAAAATAGGCAAGTTGGTTGAGCATGTGGAGGTGAAGCTTGAAGATCCCGATCCGCAGACCGGTGTAGGTGAGATTCTCGTCAAGGGCCCGAATGTCATGCAAGGTTACTATGACAACGAGAAACTCAACGAGGCAAGCTTTACCAGTGACGGATACTTCCGTACCGGAGACCTTGGGCATCTGGACAAGCATGGCCGGCTCTCCATCAAGGGTAGGACCAAGACGATGATTCTCGGAAGCGGAGGGGAGAACATCTACCCTGAGCTGATCGAGGCGGTCATCAACAACCAGAGTTTCGTCACCGAGTCGTTGGTCATTCCCGAGAAGGGTGGCCTGATCGCCTTGGTCAAGATTGACATCGAGCTCTTTGCCCAGAAGATGGCGCTGAATGTCAACGATGCGAAGTCCGAGGCGCTCAAGTACGTTGCAAAGATCCGCGAGGATGTGAACAAGGAGCTCTCCGCCTTCAGCCGACTCAGCGCTGCTGAGTTGCAGGAGGAGCCGTTCCAGCGCACTCCGACGCAGAAAATCAAGCGATTCCTTTACTCACGGCACAAGGATGAAGCGCCGAAGGACAAAGAACCGTCTTGAGGTGAAGCCCTCTTGTGTGGTATATCTTTCGAAAGGATATACCATGGCAAACGTAGATATCAGAATTCGTGCGGTGGAGAGTCTTGCCACTCCTGAGGAGTTGGTGAAGCAGTACCCTGTTGATGAGGAAACTGCAGCATTCATCCATCGCTCGCGGCAGACAGTCAACGATATCATTCAAGGAAGGGACCAGCGATTGCTCGCAATCGTAGGTCCCTGTTCTCTGCATGACCCCGTTGCAGCCCTTGAGTATGCGAGAAAGCTCAGACAGCTCTCCGAAACCCTCTCCGATGAGATGTTCATCGTCATGAGGACGTATTTCGAAAAACCAAGGACGGTAGGTGGCTGGAAAGGCTTGATCCTCGACCCGCGTATGGATGGTTCGTATGACATTGCCGGGGGTATCGAACTTGCCCGCTCCCTCTTGCTGAAGATCATCAAAGAGGGGTTGCCGGTAGGTTGTGAGGTTCTCGACCCCATCATTCCCCAATACATCGATGAACTGATGAGTTGGTCGAGTATCGGCGCGAGGACGACCGAAAGCCAGATACACCGCAACCTCGCCAGCGGCCTGAGCGTGGCGGTTGGATTCAAGAACAGTACCAGTGGGGATTTGGTCAACGCAATCAACGCAATCAAGAGTGCACACCAGCCGGCCTCATTCATCGGTATGGATGGAAACGGGGCGAGCGCCATCTTCCGTACCACAGGAAACGATTGCTGTCACCTGATCTTGCGCGGAGGTGATGACAGCCCGAACTATTACGAGGATGATGTGGAGAGTGCACGGCTTTTGATGGAAAAGGAATCGATGAATCCTGCCATCATCATCGATTGCAGCCATGCAAACTCACGAAAGAACTACGAACGACAGAAACGAGTGCTCCGAACCGTCATAGACCAGGTCTGCTGGGGGGAGAAAGCGATCAGGGGCTTCATGCTGGAGAGTAATTTGGCTCCCGGTTGCCAGAAGATTCCTTCCGACCTTTCCCAGCTCAAGTACGGGGTCTCGGTGACCGATGCATGCATCGGTTGGGAAGAGACCGAGCGCATACTGGTACATGCTTGCGAATTGCTTCGCAAGGCTCGACTTGAAGGTGGTTTTGTCCAACCACTCTGAGGATGGGAGGTTCATATGGTCCCCTCTGTTTTGGTGATTCTTGCTGATGGATTTGAAGAGATTGAGGCAATCTGCCCGATCGATCTGCTTCGCAGAAGCGGTGCAAAGGTGACGGTTGCCGGTCTTGGCTCTCTTGAAGTCAGGGGTTCTCATGCCGTGGTGGTCAAGGCTGATACGGTGCTTGGCGATTGCAGCGACATGCCCTTCGACTGTGTCGTCCTTCCCGGTGGAGGACAGGGCTCTGAGGCTCTGGCTGCCTCCTTTGAGGTGTTGGAGACGGTGATCAAGACAGCCCAAAGCGGTGTGGTGGCTGCAATCTGCGCTGCCCCTGCCGTGGTACTGGGAAAAACCGGGCTGCTTGATGGCAAGCGTGTTACCGGCTATCCGGGCACTGAGGCTCGCTGCCCATCGCTGAAGCTGAGCGATGAGAAGGTCATCACCGATGGCAATCTCATCACCGCCCAAGCTGCCGGCAGTGCCATTGCATTTTCCTTGGCTATCATCGCCAAGTTGTTCAACCAAGAGACGGCAGACAAAATTGCTCAGCAAGTGAAATATTGAAGGTGGGAATGTGAAAGCAAGAGGTTTTGACAACGAGAAGTATCTTGAGGAGCAGAGGCACTACATCCTCGAGCGGGTGAAGATGAGTGACGGCAAGCTCTATCTGGAGTGTGGAGGCAAGCTGCTCTTCGATTATCATGCAGCGCGTGTGCTGCCAGGCTTTGACCCGAATGTGAAAATGCGTGTCTTTCAGTCACTCAAGGACCAGATAGACGTCATCATCTGTATCCACAGCGGAGATATTGAGCGGCGAAAGATGCGCAGTGACTTCGGCATCACCTATGATACCGATGTCTTCAAGATGATCGACGATTTCTCCAAGTGGGGACTGAAGGTGACCAAAGTGGTCATCACCCGCTTTGATGAGGAGCCAGGGGCCATCCAGTTCAAGAGTCTTCTCGAGCAACGGGGCATCACTGTCTACACCCATAAGGCAACCCGGGGATATCCCAACGATGTGGATCTCATCGTAAGCGATGAGGGATATGGGGCCAATCCCTACATTGAGACCGACCGGCCGGTGGTCATTGTCACCGCCCCTGGCCCTGGGTCTGGAAAACTGGGGACCTGTCTTTCCCAGATGTACCACGACTACAAGGCCGGGCTGAGAAGCGGATACTCGAAATTTGAAACCTTTCCGATCTGGAACCTTCCCATCGATCATCCGGTGAACATCGCTTATGAGAGTGCCACTGCTGACATCGGTGACAAGAACCTCATCGATCACTTTCACGCAAGTGCCTACAACCAGATTACCGTGAACTATTCACGCGATCTTGAGGCATATCCCTTGCTCAACAGGATCCTGGCAAAGATTACCGGGGTGGAGTGCATCTACAAGAGCCCGACTGACATGGGTGTCAACCGATGCGGCTATGGCATCATCGACGACCAGGTGGTCCGCAAAGCAGGGCAGCAGGAGATCATCCGACGATACTACCGCGCCGCCTGTGAGTATGTGCAGGGAATCGGGAGCAAGGAGACGGTGGAGCGGAGCCGTTCCATCATGGAGGGTGCCAAACTCAGTACAGCGGACAGGGCTGTGGTGGTGGCAGCTTCAGCTGCGCTGGAATCCGGTATTGAGCGAGGGAAGGGCATCAATGGCATTGTGTGTGCAGCGGCAATCGAGCTTCCTGATGGAACCATTGTCACCGGGTGCAATTCTCCGCTTTTGCACGCCTCATCAGCGTTGATCCTCAATGCGGTGAAGGTACTTGCCCACATCGACCATGAGGTGGACCTGATTCCTCCCGCTATTGTCAAATCGGTGACGTCCATGAAACGGGATGTACTGAAGGGTAGGGGCGTGAGCCTGAACTTGGATGAGGTGCTGATCTGCCTGGCCATGAGCTGTGCCATCAGCGATGATGCAAAAAGAGCTTCGGCAGAGCTTCCCCTGCTGAATGGGTGTGAAGTGCACATGACTCACATCCCCAGTTCAGGAGACTCCTCAGGACTGCGGAAGCTGGTGCTCAACGTAACCAGCGACCCGCGCTTTCCCTCTTCGAATCTCTACAATCCTGCCTGATTCACCCGAACAGGCCGGCCATGAAGGGAAGGACCCCTAGGACTGCCAGGATGCGAAAGGTATGCATCAGGACAATCTTGGGGGTTTCCAGTCCCAGCTCGTCACTGATCAGTCCCATCTCCTGGATTCCTCCGGGGGTTGCTGAGAAGAGGGCGGTCGCCCAACTGAGGTGACAGACTTTGTGCAGGATGAAGGCAGCAACAAAGGCCATGAAGAAGAGCTCCACAACCAAAATCAGTGCGGGCACAAGCAAAATATGCATCGAAGCGAATGAGCTGAGGGTGATTCTGCTTCCTATGTAGGTGCCGGCAGCTATCTGGACCATCACTTTCAGTGATAGTGGATAGGACGCCCTGTCCGAGCCAAGGTTCAGCACTGCCACCGCAAGGATGGCGCCAAGGATGGCCCCCGCAGGGATGGAGAGCGCATGGAAGACCAGGCCTCCTGACAAGGCACAGAGGAAGGTCAGCACGTGGGTGGGGATGGTCCCTTCCTTGCGCGTGAGCACAAGCGTTTTCTCCTTTGCCTGTGAGCCGATGCCCAGCATCTTCCGTATCATTGGAGGGAAGACCAGGATTACGGTGACCAAACGGAAGAGCTGCAGAAGGGCAACATGCTCCATAACTGCACCGAAGTCAGTAGCTACGAGGGCGAGGTCGGAGACTCCCCCCGGTGCACATGCAAAGAAGGATGTCATGAAGCTCAGCTCAGTGGAGTACTCCATGATGAAGGCAAACAACAGGTTTGTTGCAAGCAGTACGGCCATGAGGATGAAAACTGGAAGAGCCATGCTGCGCAGCGAGCGGATATCAGAACGGGTGAACCGTGTCCCGATGACCAAGCCGGAGAGGATTTGTATGAATAATCTCAGTTCATAAGGATACAAAAGGTCTGTTGTATACATGCTGTTGATCAACATTGCGGCAAGCAAAGCCCCAACAAGAGCTCCTGCCGGGAGCCGGAATTTTCGTAGAAAAAGCCCTCCGGCAGTTCCCACACAATGCAGTATAAGCAGATACAGAAGCAAATTCATAAGGATTCCTTGATTCTCAGCGGAACAGGCTCGTATCCCGCTCACCCTTTGTGATAAGTAGGAGCATTGTAGCACAGCATTTAGTGAAGGTGAATCATTTGTATACAATTTTGTTGGTATTGACGTGGACTCAGGCTACTGATACCTTCTAGATATGAAATTATCGACAAAAGGTAGATATTCCCTGCAAACCTTGGTGTATCTGGCAACATGCAGGGAGAATTGCAGCATTCGCAGCATCAGTGAAGCAACTGGCATCAGCAGTGGTTATCTTGAACAGCTGATGATTCCTCTTCGCAAAGCTGAGCTGGTGGAAGCTGAGCGCGGTGTGCAGGGAGGGTACCGTCTTGCCCGTCCTGATATCACCTGTCAAGAGGTGCTTTCAGCAAGTGAGGGTGACTTCGAGCCTGTTCCTTGCAAAGGATGCGAACGCTCCGACGCCTGCAAGACCCATCAGATCTGGGCCTTGCTTCAGAGTGCCGTTGTCGATTTTTCCAAGCAGGTCACGATAGCTGAGCTTGCTTCTCATCTGGTGGAAAGTGAAGCAGGGGGTGGAATTTGAAAATATCAACCCGCGGCCGGTATGGCCTGAGACTCCTTGTCGATATAGCAGAGCATGGCGTGGAAGGGCCCATCGCCCTCTCCCTTGTTGCCCAGCGACAAAAACTCAGTGAGAAGTACCTCCAGCAGGTTGCCTTGCTGTTGACCCGCAATAACTTTCTCCTCTCCGTGAAAGGCTCCGGAGGAGGCTACCTGCTCAGCCGAAGTCCTGACCAGATTCTCATCTATGATGTGTTGGATGTCTTGGAGGGCAATATCTCCTTTGAGGAACTCCCTCAGGGTGAGGAGAGTGCCATCGAGCGCTCCATCCGCCTTCACTTCTACCAGAAACTCGACCAGGAAGTGAAAAAGGTGTTCGAGGGACTGACCCTCGCTGAGGTTACCAAAGCAGAGTGGTTCACCTACGTAATCTAGGGGGTTGACGCTCAGCCTCCCTTGAATTACTATTATACCTACATAAATACTAGGATATAAAGATTCAGCAGTTGGAGGCAGATACGATGAGTGGCCGCATATACGAGAACATCACCGAGAAAATCGGACATACCCCTTTGATCAGGATCAATCGCTTGAACACGGGGCTAGCAACTGTATTGGTGAAAGTGGAGAGCTTCAATCCCCTTTCCAGCGTCAAGGACAGGATTGCCCTGGCCATGATCGAGGGAGCAGAGAAGCGCAATCTCATACAGCAAGGATCGGTCATCATCGAGCCCACCAGCGGAAACACCGGTGTGGGACTTGCCTATATCTGTGCAGTGAAAGGGTATCACCTTATCATCACCATGCCCGAGACCATGAGCATGGAGCGACGCAAGCTCCTCACTGCCCTTGGAGCTGAGTTGGTGCTTACCGATGGTTCGCTGGGCATGAAGGGTGCAATCGCAAAAGCCGAGGAAATCTCGCGGCACACACCGAACTCCTTCATCCCCTCCCAGTTCGAAAACCCTGACAATCCTGACGTCCACTACCGGACTACCGGTCCTGAAATCTGGGAGGATGCCGACAAGCAAGTCGATATCTTCGTTGCCGGAGTTGGCACCGGTGGTACCGTTTCTGGCGTTGGTCGCTACCTGAAGGAACAGAAGCGTACGATTCACGTCGTTGCAGTGGAACCTGCAACCAGCCCAGTCCTCAGTGAAGGGCATGGCGGACCGCATAAGATTCAGGGAATTGGTGCTGGTTTCATCCCCGCAACCCTTGATCGGTCGGTCATTGACGAGATTGTGACTGTTGAGGATGTGAAAGCCGGTGAGGTTGCCCGCCTGGCCGCCAAGACGGAAGGCTTGCTTGTCGGCATCAGCAGTGGAGCCGCCCTCAGTGTGGCCCTTGATCTGGCCCAAATGCCAGCGAACGCAGGGAAGACCATCGTGGCAGTTCTTCCCGATACTGGGGAGCGTTATCTCTCAACCTGGCTTTTCAGCGAGAGTTGAACACGCTCTTGAGAACCTCGGTATCTATGGTACAATAGGGTATGAGAGAGCTGTTCAAATATCCGGTTGTCCAGGCAGCGCGGACGGCAGCATCCTACCAGCTGCTGAGCCAAGAGGCTCTGCATGCGATGGGTATTGCTCATGTGCAGCGCACTTTGGAACAACAACAGTTTGAGATTCTCTTCCATAGTGAAGCCTTGCAGCGCTATCCGCACCTGAAGGCCTATCGGGAGGGAGAGCGCCTTTGGTGGGTGATTGTCGAGAGTTCGATGTATCCACAGACTCCCTCTCTTGGCTCAGATGTAGCGCGCCAACTGCTCCTTCATGCCAAGAGTGAGGATGCCAAGGTGTTCTATGCTCCGGTCATGTTCATCAACACCAAGAACCAGAATCTTGGTTTGCCCAGTCGGAATGGACAGTTTACCGCTCTCTTCAATGGATTCCTTCCAATCGGCAGAACATAGGCTTGCTTGCATTGCAACTCCACCTTTGGTAGAGTGGCGCTATGGACATCAATTTGGAACAGACCCTGTTTTGTGGTCAGAGTTTTGCTTGGACAAAAACGGGATCGCTGTATGAAGCGGTCCTGTTCGGTCGTTGCATTCGCCTTGACCAACAGAGCTTTGCTTCGGTTGTTGCTGATGATCCTGAGCTTGCGGCCTATTTTGATATGGATTGGGAGTATGAGAAGGCCCAATCGTATTTGAGCTCCCTGGACCCCTATCTTGCCTCCTGCATCACTCGGTATGAGGGCTTGCACCTGCTCAACCAGGATCCCTGGGAGGTGCTCATCTCCTTTTTATTGAGCCAGAACAACAACATCAAGCGCATCAGGAGCATGTACCAGACCTTGTGCCGGACGTTTGGCAGTGAAGTGGGAGCACAGAAGTTTGCCTTTCCCTCCCCGCAACAACTCGAAATGGCAACCGAAGTCGAACTCAGGGCCCTTGGCATGGGCTTTCGCGCTCCTTATCTACTCGATGCCATCAGATGCCATGCCCTGCTTGATGAGATTCCAAATCTTTCCACAGAAAAAGCTGCCACCCGTCTGATGACCATAAAAGGGGTGGGGCCGAAAGTTGCTGCGTGCATCCTGGTTTTTGCCTTCCACCGTATGGATGCATTTCCTTTGGACACCTGGATGCTGAAAGTCATGAAGAGCCGGTATCCAGGCAAGGATGCCTCCTTTTTTGCTCCGTATGCAGCACTTGCCCAGCAATACTTGTTTCACGCAGAGCGACTAGGCGGAGGCGTTGTATGATAGAGATTGGAGTGGCGGGCATCCGGTTTGATCAACTGGGCAGCGAACATTTTGCTGCCTTTGCTTTTTCTGAGGAACAGGTGCTTGATGCGTGCGTACACGTGAAAAAGCGCACCCAAAGCACTGCTGTGGTGATTCTCTGCACCTGTGACCGCATAGAAGTATGGTATGAACGGTCAAAGACCGATGTGGTGGAACCCTTCTTGCGTTCGCTCTCCCTCTCTGTACTTGGCTGGAAAGAAAAGGTGTACCAGAAGCATGGGCAAGAAGCCCTCAGCCATCTCTTCTGCCTTGGTTGTGGTTTGCTCAGTCCCCTCTTTGGGGAGGACCAGATCATCAGCCAGATTCAGGCTGGTGTCGCCATCTCGCGTCTTGCTGGCTGTGCTTCTCCTCTGCTCGAGTATCTCTTTCGTGAAGCTGTCACCACCGCAAAGCGGGTGCAGAGCAGTGTGGACTTGCAGGTTCCCGACCAAAGTGTGGCAGATTTTGTGGAAGCCCGACTCTCATCCCTCGCTCAAAACCGTATCTTGGTGATTGGAAGCAGCACCCTTGCCCGTCTTGTTTCAGCTCATTTGGTATCGAAAGGGTATGAGGTGAGCATGACCTTTCGGGACTTGGAGAAAGCTGACCTCCTGCTTCCCGATCATGTCAAAGCCATTGCCTATGCTCACCGTTTTGCACTGCTTGGGGAGGTGGACGCAGTAGTCAGTGCAACCAAGGGCATGGAGTATACGCTTACCTATGAGCAGGTTGAGGGCCCCCTTCTGCTCATTGACCTTGCCGGAGTCCCTGATATCGATCCAAAACTGGCCGGCAAGGAGGGCATCACCTTGGTCCGTTTGCACGCTGAATGCGTTCCTCTTCCAAGAAGAGAGGAGGCCAAAGCAGCTGCAATGGCAATAATCGAAGCAGATCTGGCCAAGGTGATGGCATATCTGTCGTATCTCAAGGATGTTCCCCTCATCCAGGAGCGGGCTGAGCAGGCCGCCTTGGATCTGCTCTATCGTCTCCATCACCAGCTCAAAGAGTACAAGGTCCCCGATGAGCTGCGCCAGATACTCTATGAGAGTGCCCGAAAGGCGTTCAGTCACCAGCTATACGAGCAGAAGAAGGGGGAGTCCTCTCTCAAGCGTTTCGATTTGACCAGGGTCCTGGAGGATGGGCAGCAGGGGTATGCCGGTGATCCTCCTGTCTCGCTCACGGCGTTCCATACGCGAGAGAAGGAGGGCTGGAATCTCACCCAGCTCAGTTTTGGTTCCCACACCTCAACGCATATGGATAGTCCCCACCATATGCTGGAAGGCAACAGGAGCCTTGATACGTACCCCCCGGAGAGGTTCTTTGTCACCGCCTATGTGATGGATTGCACGAAGCTGGATGTGCTTGAAACTTCCTCTCTTCCCCCTCGAGATCTTGCATATGATGCGATCATCTTCTACACCGCCTCTGGTAGTAACTCCTTCATACTCAAGGAGGATGCCGTAGCCCACCTCCTTGAGCAAGGGGTGCGCATCTTCGGCTTCGATAAGCCCAATCCGGATGGGGAAGCTGACATGGCCTTCCCCTTGCATCACCAGATACTTGCAGCGGATGGTCTCATCATAGAGAACCTGACAAACCTTGAACCGATTCTCGGCAAGTGTGTCGAGCTTGTATGCCTGCCGCTCTTGTTCAAGGATTCAGATGGGTCTCCGGTACGGGTGGTCGCTACCCTTCGTTCCTAGAAACACGTGAAGGTATTGCTGAAGGATCTCGTCTGTCCGGCATACAGGTGCATCATGCCTTCCATTTTCGAGATTTCACTCGTTCGTGAGGCATCCTGGAAGCTGTACATCGGCTCGATGCAGATGAAGGGGGCCTCCTCATGTTCCTTTGTCCAGAGGACCAGGGTGGGAAGATTCCCACGCTCTACGGTTATGCCATGTGCTCCTGCCGTACTTCTCAGGGTGACTGAACGAGATCCCAAGGTGTTGAGCACCGTGGGGCCGGTGTCGGTCAGCGCCCGGCTCAGCGGCAGTGTTTTCGTCTTGTCAAGAAACCGGCTTTGCCTTGAGAAGATGCCGTTGACAGGGTAGAGGCGGTCTGCAGTTTCCTCTTGTTCAAACTCTACGCGATAGCTTTCCAGCTCTGCATCTTCCCCATTCATGAAGAGGTTGAAGGCAGGGTGCCAACCGAAGGTGCACCACAACTCTTCCTTGGCATGTATTTCGGCAGAGCTGGTGTAGCCGTTCTCGTGCAGGGTATGGGTGACGACAAGAGAGAAATCAAATGGGTAGAAGGCCCGGGTTCTCTCATCGCTATGCAGGGTGTATGTTGCCTTGTTCTCGGTCGCTTCGAGCAGGCTGAACTCCAGATCACGGGCAAAGCCGTTGACCGGCATGGTAATTATGTTGCCCTTTGCTTGGATTGATCCATCATTCAGCGGTCCGGTGACCGGAAAAAGCAGAGGGGTATGCCGTTTCCAGGCCTCCCCGCTGTAGATGTATTCGGTGTTGGTCCCCACGTGTCTGAGGCTGTGCACTTCGGCTCCAACCTCGCTGATGGAAAGAGAAAGCTGGGAATTGTGTAGAGTGATCATCGTGTCTCCTTGGCCTGTATCGTACGCTTTGGAAGCCTCTGATGCAAGTTCTTGCCAACCTCTTGTCCAGTTGTGGTATACTGAAGGCAGTGGAGGAACCTGCAGATGAGTACACAAACAGTATTTACGATTGGCAGACAGTTCGGAAGCGGTGGTAGACAGGTTGGCAAGACCCTGGCAGAAAAACTGGGGATTCCGTTCTATGATAAGGAGCTGATCGCTATCAGCGCACGGGACAGTGGATTGAGTGAAGCTCTGTTCACCAATGCAGATGAAAAGGCAACCAGCAGCATCTTCTACTCGCTGGTGATGGGAAACTACCCGATGGCAAGCGGAGCACTCGGTGTCACCGAGATGCCGCTCAATGATCAGCTTTTCCTCATCCAGAGCAAGACGATCAAACGCTTGGCTTCAGAAGGGCCCTGTGTCATTGTCGGGCGTTGTGCCGACTATATCCTCAGGGACATGGATCACGTGCTGAACATCTTCATCCATGCTGATATCGAAAACCGAAAGGAGCGTGCGATCCGGGTCTACGAGGTGCCTGAGAACAAGGCAGAGGATGTGTGCATAAAGACTGACAAGCAGAGAGCTAACTTCTACAACTACTACAGCGACCGCAAGTGGGGCATGTGCCCCACCTATGACTTGAGCCTTGACAGCGGAAAGCTGGGAATTGAAGGGTGTGCTGACCAGATCATCGCTTACGAAAAGCTTTGGTTGGCCCACAAGGGACAGGTGATCTGATGCTGATGGACTTACTGGATCATCTCGAGTGGTATCTGAAGCTGCATCCCTTGTTGCAGCGTGTCATTGACATCCTTGACCGCAGTCTTCCGTACGAGATGGGAATCGGTACCTACCATCAGGATGGGCTTGAGTATGAGATACAAAGGTATGTGACCAGCACCTCAGGCCAGCTTTGTGAACCGAAAGGCACAGAATTGCATGTGGTGTTGGAAGGAGAGGAACTCTTTTCCTTGCAGAGGCAGGGAGAACCGGTCGTTGTCTCTCCTCTCACTACCGGGATGTTTCTGCTGCTGCAAAAGCATGAGCACTACCGTCACCAGCAAACGTTAGGGGAAGGCTTGGCGGTCAAGAAGGTGATTTTCAGATTGTCTGAACCTGTTTCTTGAATCGATCTCGTTTTTTCCAGAGGTGGGAGAGCATGAAACGCTCTCCCTCTTTTATGTCTTGGCGCCTGATGGCCTCAACAAGGTGGCGGTGTTCCTCTTGGGTTTTGGCGATGCCGCGGTCGTTGATGCTTTGGGCAAAGAGCAGGGCAGCCTCGCTGAGGTTCAGCCTGCTGTAGGTTTGGGTAAGCAGCTCGTTGTCAGCAAGCTTGATGAGCTCGAGATGGAACTGATAGTGCAAGGCACTGAATTTCTGTACATCAAAAGCCCTGTTGCTCTTCCACAGTTCATCCATCTGATCGAGGATGGCTTCCAGCTTGGCAGGGTCTGCACCATTCTCACACACAATGCGCATGGCAAGGGCTTCGAGGTATGCACGTACCTCCGTCAACTGTTGGTAGTCGACCATGGTAATGTCCTTGATGTAGCTTCCGCTATGGGGCACGATGACCACAAACCCATCCTGTTCAAGACGCTTCAATGCTTCGCGCACAGGAGTTCTGGAGCAGGAGAACTGTTTTGCAAGATTGTTCTCCGAAAGCTTGGCCCCATTTTGGAGCAAGCCTTGCCGTACCTGGTCTTTCAGGTGTTCATAGATTGTCTCGATCAGATTGCTTTTCGTATCCACACATGCAGTATAGCCAAACCACACCCTTGTGACTAGGAGCGGACATGGAAAGGGCCGCAGAGCAAAGCCTGCGGCCCGATCATCAGATGTGCGTGATCAATGGTTCGGGTTGTCTTCGATGGATACCAATTCGATGTCGAATACCAGAAGTGAGTTCGGCAGAATGGTTTCCGTACCTGCTTCGCCATAGCCAAGAGCAGGGTGGATCCAGGTACGGATCACGCTTCCGGTGTTCATGGTCAGCAGAGCTTCTGTAAAGCCCTCGATCAAGCCGCTTACCGGGAAGTGTGCGGGCTCTCCCATATCATAGGAACTTTCAATCATCGATCCGTCGATCATCTGCAGCTGGTAGTTCACCTCAACATGGTCGGCCATGGTCGGCTTTGCTCCCGTGGCAGGGGTCAGAACCTGATACTGCAGTCCGCTTGCAGTGGTGATTACACCTTCGTTTGCCCTGTTGGCTGCGAGGAATGCTTCAGCATCAGCAAGATTGGATGCAGCAATTTCACTGAGCCACTCGGCATACTCTGCTTCAAGAATCTGCTGATACTCAGTGAAGGCGATTTGCATCTCCATCTCATTCATCTGCAAGGGATTCTCACAGGCATAGTCCAGGGCTCCGGCGGCGTAGAGATCTCCATTCACCTGGATTCCCTGTCCTGCCATGTTCAGTGCGAGCAGGTAGCCGTAGGTGTAGCTGAATGCATCGCTCAGATTTTCAGGTTTGGAGAGATCCCGAACCTGGTCAACTGAGCTGTAGTTCTTGCCGTAATCGGTTGCAGCAAGCCCTGCACTCCAGATGGTTGCTTGATACTCATTCACATTGGCGTAGAGTTCTTCAAGGGTGTAGAAGCCTGCCTGCACTTCACTCTGTGAATCGCGATAGCCGTCGAGGGCTCCTTTCACATAGTACCCTGCATCGAAGAAGAGCCCCTGGGAAGCGAAGGACTGAATCAGCAGGTACCCATAGGTATAGCTGAAACGGTCGGTAAGGCTTTCAAGGGTGGTAGCGCGCTCGGTGCTGATGGAGTAGGGAAGTGCACCGGTGGCAACCAAGGGGTTGATGTAGCGGATATCCAGTGCAAGCGATCCTGCAAGGACTACTTCCAGATAGTCGCCTACTGCAAGCGATCCGACAGGATAGCTGGATTTGGTCACATTGTTGGCGAGGAAACTGATCTCATCCCCTTCGAGGGTACGGGCAGCAAAGCTGTACTGGCCATCGGAAGCGCTTGATGCCAGGATGCGCACGGTTATTGCCTGGGGATTGCTCTCCTTCATTCCTGCAGCAAAGAGAGAAGTTGCGATAAGGATCATGGCCAGCATGGTCACAATCAGCTTGGTTCGGGTATTCTTGTTCATAGTCATTCCTTTTTGTAGGGTCCTTGTCTCGCGACAGCTTCCCTTTACTGTACGTGCTCTCTTCCCAAACGTCAATGCCGGATTTTTGAAGCTTGGGTAAAGATTAGCGCTATTGTACTACACAAACGTCAGATAGGTCCATTCTTGAAGTTTTGTGGACTTTTCACTGGATTGTCACGCACGCTTTTGCATGCTAGGGTAGTGATACGTCACCTTCAAGGAGTGTTACATGCCCACCATCAGTCGCAAGGAAATGAGTGATCAGGATATCCATCTGCTCTATGAAACCGTTCGTATTGCCCATGAGGCCAAACAGAAAGGCAATCATCCCTTTGGAGCCTTGCTTGCTGATAAGGATGGAACCATCCTGATGGAACAGGAAAACGATTATGAGGAAGGGGGGTCAGCCATGCATGCAGAGACGCTTCTGCTTTTCAAGGCGAGCAAACGCTATGATGCCGACTTCCTTGCTTCCTGTACGCTCTACACCAACGCTGAGCCCTGTGTGATGTGCACCGGAGCCCTGTACTGGACCAATGTACGCCGCCTTGTCTTCGGCATCACCGAGAAACAGCTGTTGGAACTTACCGGAAGCGATGTGCAGAATCCTACCTTCGATCTTCCCAGTGATGTGGTGCTCTCCTATGGGCAGAAAGACATGGAAGTGGTGGGACCTGCCACCGATGAACAGTTGCTGCATGCCATCTTCGCCGACCACAAGGAGTTCTGGAACCACTGATGAGTGACCTTCCGTACCTGTTGAGAAGTGAGAACATCTGCCGTCTCGAGGGTGGCAAGATCCTGATCGGTGATAGACGCGTCTTCCCCTTCACCCGTCGGTTTGAGACCTGCTCAACGGTTGAAGAGGTTGCGCTTGCTCTCAAGAACATGGTGACCCAGGGTGGAGGCCCCCTTGAAGTCGCCCTGACCACCTTGGTGCATGTCGCCCGAAGCAAGGCCTCCTCGCTCACCATAGATGACCTGAAGGACGCTGCACGCCTCCTGATCGAGAGCCGGCCCACCAACACCACCATGAAACGGGTGCTCGGTGAACTGCTGACCCTGCTTGCAGAAGAGAAGCGAAATCTTGCTGAACATGTTGAAGTACAGGTTTCCCAGATCCTGCACTCCTTTTCCGAGCTCTATGAGCAGTTGGGAAGGTTGGGCAGCACCCTCATCGGAGAGCGTTCAGTGGTGTTGACCACTTGCTTTGCAGAACACACCTTCCTGCTCTCCCTGCTCTATGCTCAGAGAGATGGCAAGCAGGTGAGTGTCCTGGTTCCCGAGACACGACCCTACCTGCAAGGCTCAAGGCTCACTGCCCCCTCCTTGTCAGAGATGGGCATAGATGTTTCGATCATCACCGATGGGATGGGAGCAAGCTGCATTTCCCAAGGGAACGTTGATTTGTATATGACGGCGGCTGACTTGGTTTGCATGGATGGCACGGTGGTGAACAAGGTGGGGACGCTTGCCAACGCGCTTGCAGCACATGCCTACCATGTCCCCTATCATGCATTCTCCATCTCCCCGGATACGACCAAGAAGAGTGCCTCTGATGTACAGATGGAGATGCGTCCAGCCTCCGAGGTTACCCGATGCATGGATATGCCTACCACGATGGAAGGCATCAAGGCTCTTTATCCGGCCTTTGATATCATTCCTCCCGCTCTTGTCACTTCGATTGTCTGTCCGAAAGGCATTTTGCAACCTGATCAGATCCAAAGGAGCTACACATGAAAGCAATCATTGGGGGAACCGGAGTCGATTCGCTTGATCTCTTCTCCTTGCGCCAACAATTGGTCCAAACCGAGTATGGGAGTGTGACACTGTTCATCGGGGAAGATGAGATGGATCATCTGATCTTCCTTCCACGCCATGGTTCCGCTCACTCCTTGCCACCTCATTTGATCAACTATCGCGCCAATGTTTCTGCATTGGCCCAATTCGGTGTTGATGAGGCAATCGGAATATATGCAGTCGGTTCGATATCCGAAAAGCTTGGAGTGGGGCAGGTGGGGCTTGTCAGCGATTTCATCGACCTTACCGGTGGTACAAGGGAGCATACCTTCTTCACCGGTGGTGAGAAGCAGGTGGTGCATATCCCGATGGACCGAATCTTCGATGCGGAGCTCAACCGAAGGTTGCTCGCCCTTGATCGATCCCTCGTTGATGCAGGGGTGTATGCCTGCACCAACGGCCCCCGTTTGGAAACATGTGCCGAAATTCGCATGCTCTCCACACTTGGAGCCGATGTGGTGGGCATGACACTGGCCACTGAGGTGACACTGCTCCGTGAGGCAGGGATTTGCACAGCAAGCCTTGCCTACAGCATCAACTGGGCAGCAGGGGTTGGTTCAGATGAGTTCAGCTTCATCGGTGATGAAACAATCGCTCATCTGAAACAGCGCATGACTCAGCTCTGCTGTGCCCTCTTTCCCAGTTCTTCCAGATGATAGGGGGTTCCCTGGTAGACATGGTAGTTCAACCAGTTGGTGAACAGCAGGTTGGCATGTCCTCTCCAGCTCATCTGCACAGGCGATGACTCATCATCACCAAGGTAGTAGCCCACCGGCTTGCTGATGGGTTTGCCTGCTTTCAGATCTCGTTGGTACTCATCATGCAGGGTCTGCTTGTCATACTCACTGTGGCCGGTGATGAATACCTTCCTTCCATCCTTGCTGGTGATCAGATAGATTCCCGCCTCCTCTGATTCGCAGAGCACCTTCAAGTGGCTGTTCTTTCTTACTTTTGCCTCATCGATGGCGGTGTGGCGGGAGTGGGGAGCACGGAACCGGTCATCGAAGCCTCGCACCAAGGGGTGTTTGGCATCGAGGACGGTATGGCTGTACACCCCGAAGAGCTTGGAGGGGAGCAGTTGCTTGCCGATTCCGTAGTGGTGGTACAACGCTGCTTGGGCTGCCCAGCAGACGAACAGGGAGGAGTAGACATGCTGCTCTGCCCAGTCAAGAATCTTTTCCAGTTCATTCCAGTATGCAACGTGCTCAAATGCAAGAGTCTCCACCGGACTTCCGGTAACGATCAAGGCATCAAAGCGATCATCCTTGATCTCGTCGAATGTCTTGTAGAATGTCTTCAGATAGGAGCGAGGGGTGTTCTTGCTCTCATAGCTTGCGGTGGTGAGAAACGTCACCTCCACCTGCAGGGCTGTATTGCCCAGCAGTCGCAAAAACTGCTCTTCGGTCTTTTTCTTGTTCGGCATCAGGTTGAGGATGGCAATCTGCAAAGGACGAATATCTTGGTGGATGGCCCGTTCGCTCGTCATGAAGAAGATGTTCTCTTCCTTCAGGACTGCTCCTGATGGCAGGTCTTTGGGTATGGTTACTGGCATGTGTTGCCTCCCTGTACCTGGGAGAAAGCCCCTTCAAGATCAGCAATCAGATCGTCGATGTGCTCACAGCCAATGGAGAGGCGGATGGTGGTGCCTCTGATGCCCTGGCTTCTCTTCTCCTCCTCGGAGAGCTGGGAGTGGGTGGTAGTTGCCGGATGGATGACCAAAGACTTGAGGTCTGCAACATTTGCCAAGAGACTGAAGATCTTGAGAGAGTCGATGAACGTCCTCGCATCCTCTTCGCTTCCTTTGATGTCAAAGGTGAAGATGCTGATCCCTCCCTTCGGGAAATATCGCTCATACAGCGCATGATAGGGGTTGTCAGGAAGACTGGGGTGGCGTACCGCATCCACCGTTGGGTGGGCATTGAGGAACTCAACAATCTTCAGGCTGTTCTGTACATGGCGCTCAACACGCAAGGGCAGTGTTTCCAATCCTTGAAGGAAGAGGAAGGAGTGCCATGGTGCGAGACAGGCTCCGGTATCGCGCAGCAAGACGGCCCGGGCCTTGGCTATCCAGGCAGCCTTTCCTACTGCTTTGCTGAAACTCAGTCCATGGTAGCTGGGATTGGGCTCGGTGATGGAGGGGAATTTTCCGCTTTCTTCCCAAGAGAAGTTGCCGCTGTCGATGATAACCCCTCCAAGGGCAGTCCCATGGCCACCGATGAACTTCGTTGCCGAGTGTACTACGATATCTGCTCCGTACTCGATCGGTCGAACCAAGTAAGGGGTAGCAAAGGTATTGTCCACTACCAACGGGATCTTGTGCTCATGGGCAATCTGGGCAAGCTGTTCCAAGTCACACAAGGTGGCGTTCGGGTTTCCGATTGTCTCAACAAAGAGGGCCTTGGTTTCGGCCTTGATCGCCTTGCGTACCTTTGCAAGATCGGAAACATCCACGAAGGTGGTGGTGATGCCCCACTCGGTAAGGGTGTTGGCAAAGAGGTTGTACGTGCCTCCGTAGATGGTCTGGGCACTTACGATGTGCTCGCCTTGCTTGGCAAGATTGAGGATCGTCAGGGTGATGGCTGCCGATCCGCTTGCAGTTGCCAATGCGCCGATCCCCCCTTCTAGGGCGGCGATGCGTGCCTCAAAGACATCCTGGGTAGGGTTGGAAAGGCGGCTGTAGATATTTCCCGGCTCCGAAAGGTTGAAGCGGGCTTCTGCTTGCGCACAGGATTCGAAGACATAACTGGTGCTCTGGTAGATGGGAACCGCTCGTGCACCGGTGGTGGGGTCGGCTGTTTCCTGTCCTGCATGCAGGGCGAGGGTTTCAAAATGGTTGGTGTGGTTGATTGTTGACATAGGATGCTCCTGGTATGAAGAGTGCACAGACGAAAGCCTGTGTTGGCAGCGAATATGGCCAGGTGCATCGCATGTGGTCGGTTACCGAACCACAGCGGGGATGTTTTGCTTGTTTCATGGAAGTACCTTGGAGGAATTCTTAGGCGAGTGCGTTGCGGCACATCATAGGATCACAGGAATCAGTGCTGTTTTGCATCTGCATCATAGTGTGCCTCCTCCAAGAAAATATCCTACCTAAAGGCTGGATTTTGAAGCAGTATAGTTTCCTCACGGCAATGCGTCAACCGCTTTTCTACGCAATTGGGGAAAAAGTCAAAAAAAATGCCGGGGAAGAACCCCGGCTCACCTTCAGTCTTCGATTGCCGTAAAGGCATCGAAATCTGCAAGCATCACTGGATCGGGTTCCTTTTCCAGGAGGCTGAAGACAATCATGATGATGGAGGCGATGATGAAGCCGGGAAGCAGTTCATACACATCAAAGAGCCCACCGGAGAGCTGCTTCCAGATGACGACAGTCAAGAAACCGCCGACCATGGCTGCAACAGCCCCGTTTCTGGTGGCCTTTCTCCAGAACAGCGAAGCGAGGATGACCGGTCCGAAGGTAGCTCCGAATCCTGCCCATGCATAGGAGACGACATCAAAGATGGATGAGTTTGGATCCATGGCAAGGAAGATGGCGATGATGGTGATCACCACTACGGTGATGCGACTGACCAACAGGGTCTCCTTGTCGGAGGCATCCTTTCTCAGAAGTGCCTTGTAGACATCCTTGCTGAACGCTGAGGAGGCGACAAGCAGCTGGCTGTCGGCGGTGCTCATGCTGGCTGCCAGGATGGCGCAGAGGAAGAAGCCGGCGATGAAGGTCGGGAATATCTTCTGCATACTGGCAATGAAGACTGCTTCAGCAGCACTTTGTGAGGCGTATTCGAGAGGCAGCAGGAAGATTTTCCCCACGACACCGACCAAGAGTGCGGCTGCCATGGCTATGGTTACCCACACCATTGCGATACGGCGACTGGTCTTAACCTCGGAATTGCTGCGAATGGACATGAAGCGGATGAGGATGTGGGGCATGCCGAAATAGCCAAGGCCCCAAGCAAGGGCACTGAGTATCTGCAAGAACCCGTACGTCGTTCCAGGAGGAGTGATGAAGGGGTTGATGAAGTGCTCGCCGAACTTGGCAAGCTCGGTAAAGGTATGGACAGGGCCGCCGATGGCAAAGAGGGCGATCATGCCGGTGGCGACAAGGGCAATGAACATCAGGCTGCCTTGCAGGAAGTCGGTTGCAACTACAGCAAGATACCCACCAAGCAGGGTGTAACCGAGAATGACTACCACGCCAAGGATGAGCGCTGCATAGTAGTTCATGCCGAAGACTGCCGTGAAGAGCTTAGCGCAGGCAAGGAAGCCGCTGGCTGTGTAGACCACGAAGAAGACCAGGATGATGAGCGAGCTGATGGTCTGCAGCACCTTCGATTTGTCGTGGAAACGGTTGGTCAGGAATTCGGGAATGGTGATGGAGTCTTTCGCATGGATGGTGTACTTGCGCATCCGCTTGGCAACCAGCAACCAGTTGAGGTAGGTTCCGACCAGAAGACCTACAGCCGTCCAGAAGGCTTCCTGCAGGCCGGTGAAGTAGGCAAGGCCGGGAAGTCCCATCAAGAGCCAGCCGGACATGTCCGAGGCTTCTGCACTGAGTGCAGTAAACCAAGGTCCGATTGATCGACCTCCAAGAAAGTAGTCACTGGTGGACTTTGTCTTACGAAAGGTGAAGAACCCGATGGCCAGCATAAGGCCGAGATACAGGGCAAAGGCAAGCGCAGTGAGTACCTGGTATGTGTTCATGAAACAGCTCCCCCCAAACAAATGCATGTTGATTCAGAATACCTGTTGAAAAAACGGGTTGCAAGAGCAAATGAGAACAGTTTGTAAAAAAAATGCATATTTATGCACTAATTAGTGTTCATAGCGCACAGTTTGCCAAAGTTGGTTGTAGATTTCCAAGTCAGGTCCAAGATCCTGGATATTGTCAGAATGGGCCAGATCTTCCACGCTGAAGAAGAAATCCGTATTCTTCATGTACTGTGCCGCACCCGTATTGGTGGTCGGGGGAAAGCCGAAGGCATCCAGGAAAAGTGCATAGTTCTCCGGATTGTGGATGAAGTTGATGAAGGTGTGGGCATTCTCGATGTTATCAGCTCCGACGGGGATGACCATATTGTCGATGTACATCATTCCCCCTTCAGCGGGAATGAAGAAGTCGATGGAAGGCCAATTTTCGGAAGGAAGCTCTGCAAACACATTCTCCGGGTATGCATGAACCACCACAAATTCACCCCTGCTGAAAGCTTTTCCGAAGGATTCAGAGTCAAACTTCACGATGTTCGGTTTCCACGATTTGTTGATGAGTTCAGCTGCCATAGTGAGCTCTTCTTCATCAGTGGTGTTTCCCTCAAACCCAAGGTGTTTGAGTGCAGCACCCATAACTTCACGCATATCATCGAGCAGCGACATTCTGCCTGCAAAGCGAGGGTCTGAGAAGATGGCCCAACTGCGCTCATACGCTCCCTCTACACGCTCTGTGTTGACTGCAATGCCGCTGGAGCCCATGAAATAGGGGACAGCGTAGGAGAAATGTGGGTCGTAAGTGGCCTTTTCCCTGATCAGTGGAGCAATATGGGAAAGGTTGGGGAGTTTCTCATGGTCGAGCTCTGCCAAAAGGCCGAGCTTGATCATGATCTGGGTGTAATCAGATGAGGGGAAGAGTATGTCATAGCCCTTGTTCCCGCCGGCCATGACCTTGGCAAACATCTCCTCGTTGGAGGCAAAGTTGTCGATGATGACATCTATGCCGGTCTCTTCCTCAAACTTGGCAACCAGATTGTCGGGAGTGTAATACGTCCAGTTGTAGAGGTACAGCTTCCCGTTCTCTGAGGATTTTCTCTTACATGCTGTGCTCGACAGTACCAGTATGCATACCAGGAAAACCCAAAAAACCTTGACGAACCTCTTCACGACGCACCTCCAACCAGTAGTGGTGCCTCCTAGCTGCTTGCAGCGACTGTCTTGAGAAACTTCCTGAAGATGAACGCAATGACCATGGTCCCAAGGATCATGACGAACGAGAGAGCATTGATCACCGGTGAGACACCGTAGCGAATCATCGAGTATACATACAACGGAAGGGTTCCTGAACCAGGTCCAGAGACAAAGAATGTAATGACAAAGTCTTCCAAAGACATGGTGATGCACATCAAGAATCCAGAAAGCACTGCAGGTATGATGGTCGGTATGATTACTTTCGTCAAGGTCTGCCGTTCATTGGCTCCCAGGTCCCTGGCAGCTTCGACGGTGGAGTAGTCGAATTCATCCAGCCGGGCGGAAACCATCATGAAAACGAACGGCAGGTTGAACGTGGTATGAGCCGCAAAGATGGTGAACATGCCCAGCCTTACCTTGACCGCTGAGAAGAAGATCAACATCGAGATACCGATGATTACCTCAGGAAGGACCATCGGCAAGTAACTTACGGTGGTGATGTAGCTTCTACCGTGGAATCTGTACCACTTGATGCCGATGGCAGCAAGGGAACCCAAGACGGTTGCCGTGACCGAACTGGTGAGAGCGATGATCAGGCTGTTTCGGAAGGCGGACCACAGGGAAGGACTCTCAAAGATGAGCCGTTTGTACCAGATGAGCGAGGCATGGTCCCACTGCATCCCCCTTGCACTGTTGAAGGAGAAGAACACAACTACAAAGAGAGGGATGAACAAAAAGACGATGACCAACGCGAGCATGACATAGGAGAACGAGAAGCCGGATTTGCTTGAGTACTTGTGATAATTCATTTTGTACCTCGCAAACTGTGGTGTGCCTTGATGTTGTGCTCAAGTGCCTGCTGTGTGGTCTTCTTGCTTCCTTTCTGCATCTGCTCACGCTTCCCGTTGTAGAGCATCCAGAAAACTCCCACCAGCGAGATGAGGGTCAGGATCATGGAGAATGCAGATGCCAATGGCCAGTTCCTTGTTTTGGACACCTGGTCGACGATGATGTTTCCGATCATGGTCGAGTCCTTGCCGCCGACGAGCAAGGGGACGGTATAGGCGCCAAAGATGGGAATGAAGGTGAAGATGAAGGCAGTGCTCAATCCGCTGCGGATATTGGGGAACATCACCTTCACAATTGCTCCAAGCTTGGTTGCTCCGAGGTCACGCGCAGCATCGAGAAGGGAGAAGTCGAACTTGTCGATGGTGGTGAACAGCGGAAGTATGGCAAAGGGAAGGTACATGTAGATGAGTACCAGTACAACAGCTCCGTTGTTGTAAATGAGTTTCAGTCCAGAATCGATCAGGCCGATGCGCATCAGCAGTGAATTGATGAAGCCTTCGGTGGAGAGTATCGAGATCCAAGCATAGATGCGGATCAGCGAGTTGGTCCAGAAGGGGATGATGATGAGGAAGAGCAAAAACGTCTGGTGTTTGCTCTTTGCCATGGCATACCCGCAGGGGATGGCAATCAGGATGCATAGGAAGGTGGAAAGCACACTGATCCACAGCGTTCTTACCACGACCATGGCGAAGCTCGGGTTGAACATCTGTCTGTATGCATCGAGGGTGAACTCCCATTCAACGCCGCCATACAGTCCGCGTTTCATGAAGCTGTAGAGTATGATGATTCCCAAGGGTACGGTGAAGAAGAGCGTGAACCACAGGCCCATGGGCCCGCCGTACATCGTTCCCAAGAGTTGTTCTCGCTCCCTAGGTTTGAGCGTCTTCTTCATCGAGCTGTATCCTTCACCAGGTATCCGTCAGAGGCAGTCCAGCTGACGTAGACGGTATCCTTCCACTCAATGTCCGGGCCATCCTCAAGGAAGGCCGTGTGTTGTTTGAAAACCTTTACCAGGGTGGAGCTCTCATTGTCCAACTTGACATAGAACTTCGACTGGAAGCCTGAGTAGACAGGCTCCTCAACAATACCCTTGAAGGTATTGAGTTCCTTTACCGTAGATCTGGGTGGATTGGACGATATTCTTACTTTCTCTGGACGCACCGTGAAGTCCATTTGGGTACCTACCGGCTGGGCCTTGTAGTCGGTGACGGAGACTTCCCCATTGAGAGCGGGAACCTGCACGCGCATCAGATACTCCTCCTCATAGGGTTCACAGGAGAGGATGGTGCACGGGAAACTGTTTGTCTCCCCGATGAACTGGGCGACAAAGCGGGTGGAAGGAGCCTCATAGATTTCATAGGGGGTGCCGATTTGCAGGACCTTGCCCTTGTTCATGACCGCGATGCGGTCAGAGACGGACAATGCTTCGCTCTGGTCATGGGTGACGTAGATGAAGGTGATGCCGACCTTGTCATGGATCTGGTCCAGCTCGATGAGAAGGTTCTGTCGAAGCTTTGCGTCAAGGGCGGAAAGGGGTTCGTCGAGCAGCAAGACGCTGGGCTCGTTGATCAGGGCCCTGGCAATGGCTACACGTTGTTTCTGCCCACCGCTGAGCATGGAGGGTTTCTTGTAAATGTGGTCTTCCAACTGGACGAGACGGACATATTCAAGGACCTTCTTATCAATGGTCTCTTTGTCCACATGCCTGAGTCGCAGGGGAAATGCTATGTTTTCATAGACGGTGAGGTGGGGGAAAAGGGCATAGGTCTGGAAAACTGTGTTGGATTGCCGTTTGTCCGGAGGCAAGGGAAGTATGTTCTTGCTGTCAAACTCCACGCTTCCTGAATCCGGGAAATCGAATCCGGCAATGATCCTCAACAGGGTGGTCTTTCCACAACCAGAGGGGCCCAAGAGTGAGAAGAACTCACCTTTCTTGATCGTGACACTTACATCGTCGAGTGCCTTGAAATCGCCATAGGAGCGGGAGACCCGCTGAACATTCACTTCAACACCTTTCAATCTTTTCCATTCCCTCCACTCGTTTCAGGCACAGAATTTCCCGGAAATGTTCTGCGGGAGCCTTCACGATTCAATGCGAATATCGAATATTTATCCGTATCTGTCAAGCAGTTTGCCCTAAAAACAGACACAATCGTACTAAGTCAGATAAGTATTTATAAAACATAAAATTAACGAGTATCTAGATATACCTCTCCAGAATACGAAAACGGAAAAAATCTAGGTTTGGTGGAGATTTCCTTACCCCTCGGAAAATTCATCCTACTGAAGGAAATCGATGCGTACCACTTCGTTTGTGTTCGGATCCTCCCGGTAGACTGCAGGGCCTTCTTCATCGTATCCAAACCAGATCAGACGGCTGAAGCGCAAGAGCTTTGTTTCTTTGGGGGTATCATATACTCTGCAGTAGTCAAACTGGTGGTTGGCCTGTACACGACAATCATAAGGTAGCATATCCAAGCCTCCTTTCGCACAAACAGGATGCTTTGCAAAGCTTTTCCAATAGCTGGGAAAAAGCATCGCAACAATGAGGCGAATGTGGCAAGATTCCTAAGAAGCCCCACATTTTGTACATGTATTAAGAGTAGGATAGCCTGTGTCACACGTCAAGGGTAAGAGCAAAAGATGAAAAAAGGTTGCTGCCGAAGCAACAACCTGATCATACCCTTACGCCAAAGAGGTCTCGAACCTCTGACCTACTGCTTAGAAGGCAGTTGCTCTATCCAACTGAGCTATTGGCGCATCTTCAGCCCTGAGGCTTTGAAAACGTTGAAACCTTACCGTAAATCGAAAAAAAGGTAAAGATGGCTGGAAAAGAAGCTTGAGTAATAGTGTTGGGTGCCATTTTGTAGTATTCCATTATATTAATACTTGATTAATGGGATTGATCTGAGTATACTTCTTATTACCTAGTTAATAACTAGGAAATAAACACATTTACCTGAGGAGGTACAGAGATGTTTACCCAGTATTCGCTTCCCTACGGTTTTGCAGACCTTGAGCCCCATATTGACCAACTTACCATGGAAACGCACTACACCAAGCACCATGCAGCCTATACGAACAATCTCAATGCCGCAGTTGAGAAAGACCGTTCACTTGCAGGCAAGAGTATTGAAGAGATTCTTTCCAATCTTGATGCCATCAAGGATGATGGACTGAGAACCACCATCAGGAACAATGGGGGAGGCTTTGCCAACCACAACCTCTATTTCTCAACGCTTTCTCCGAATCCAGCTTCTGCGCCAAAGGGTGCGCTGCTCAATCAGATCAATGAGCAGTACAAGAGCTTGGAGGGCCTTCAGGAAGAGCTTGCCAAACAGGCAGCCGGCCGTTTCGGATCAGGTTGGGCTTTCCTGGTTGCTTTCAAGGACGGTAGCCTGAAGGTAGTGAACACCCCGAACCAAGACACCCCGCTGATGGAGAAATCGGGCGGCACTCCCATTCTAGGTATTGACGTATGGGAGCATGCATACTATCTGAAGTACAAGAATCTGCGCGGTGATTACATCAAGGCATTCTGGAAGGCTCTTGATTGGGTGCAGGTAGAACTGAACTACCAGAAAGTAGCATACTGAGCCGCACTGGACAGGATGACACCCACCTCCATTACAGAGGTGGGTGTTTCTCTGTGGGTAGGTGTCAAAACTATGCAAGGAATATACAAACCCTTGTATAATAGCAAAGAGAAAACTGAAATATCCAAAAACTGAGCGGAACAATGCAAAAGAAATCTGATAAGAAAGCTTGATTAATGAGGTCTTTCCTTCCTAATATATCAGTATAAAAAGAGTGATAGAAAAGGAGAGAACACCATGGATAAGAATGAAATCCAGAAAAAAGAAAGCATTGAATTCCTCATCAAGAACACTGACATGTTCCTGGATGTAGACTATACAAAACTTGCAGCACATATTGAGGGGCATCGGTACTTTTTGGGCAAGAACCTGAAGATGCCGATCACCTGGGACCAGGCAACCTACTCTTGGATGAGCAACATCTATGAACCGCTCAGCCAGATGATGGAAACCTGGACGACCCAGATGAGTTTCCCCGGCAGGAGGAAAGCGGACCTCTTCTTTGAGCTCTGCGACCATCTCTACTTCATGAGCCTCGAGAAACAGACTGAAGTGAATCCCTACTACGCGGTTCTGGATTACAGTGCCCAGTACGGCAGGGGCATCGGGAAGTTTTTCGCCAAGTTGGCAAGTCACAACCATGCAGCGTAAGTTTTCCAGAGAGTGAATGTTTATTTGTACTTCAGAAGGTGGCAATGCCACCTTTTGTCGTATTACAGAAGAAGCCGCCAGATTTGGCGGCTTCAGTCTTAATCAGACACCTTAGTGTTTTTTCAGTCGCTCTTTCACTGCTGGCCCGAGCAAGGTGACCAACGTCAGTACGACAAAGACCCAAGCGATCGGGGAGGCTACGAAGATGGAGTAAGAACCCTCACTCATCAGCAAGGCCCTTCGGAAGTTCGACTCTGCCATCGGGCCCAGAATGAGGCCGAGTACGGCAGGGGAGACAGACACGTCAGCCTTTTGCAGGAAGTAGCCGAGGATACCGAAGAAAAGCATTACCCCAACATCAAAGAAATTGGTGTTGATCGCATAACTGCCGACCACGCACAATACAAAAATCATGGGAGTAAGAATCGCCTTGGGAACCGAAAGCACCTTCACAAAGAGCTTGAGGCTGGAAAGACCAAGCACAAGCATCGTCACGTTTGCGACGAACATCCCCAAGAAAATTGAGTACACCAGCGTAGTATGTTCGGTGAACAACAGAGGACCTGGCTGCAAGCCCTGCACTGTCAAAGCTCCGATGAGAATGGCTGCAACCGCATCGCCTGGGACACCCATGGTGAGCATGGGAATCAAAGCCCCACCGGTGACACCATTGTTTCCCGCTTCCGGTGCGGAGATTCCCTCAGGGATACCGGTACCAAAGAGCTCGGGATGGCGGCTGCTTCTCTTGGCTTGGCTGTAGGAGACGAAAGCACCAATCTCAGCACCTGCACCGGGAACGATACCGATCATGGTTCCGATCGCACCGGAGAGCGGGGCCGTCTTGAGAATAATCTTCCAGTCCTTCTTGGAGGGCCACACTTTGGAGATTTTCTGTGTCACTTGGTCAGGCGTAAAAATATTCTCTACGGTGGAAAAAGCCTGGCTCATGGCAAACAGACCGATCATGACCGGGATGAATGACATACCGCTGAGCAAGTTGATGTTATTGAAGGTAAAGCGGGGATAGCCGGTAATTCCATCGATGCCGATGAAAGAGAGGCTGATGCCAAGACCACCGCACAGCACTCCTTTTGCCAAGCTGTTGCCGCTGATTGAGGCGATGATGGAAAGTCCGAAGACAGCAAGCAAGAAGAACTCGGGGGCACTGAAGCGCAGGGCAAGCTTTGCAAGCTGGGGACTGATGAGCCAGAGAGCAAGGACGCTGACCACTCCTCCTATGAATGAGGAAACGGTGGAAATGCCCATGGCCCTTCCGCTCTCCCCACGCTTGGAGAATTCGTAGCCGTCAAGCACGGTTGCCGCTGCAGCGGGAGTCCCTGGTGTCCTGAGCAGAATGGCTGAGATGGATCCTCCGTAGATGGCTCCCACATACACACCGATCAGAAGGAGGATGCCGGGAGTCGCTTCCATGCCGAAGGTAAGGGGCAATACAAGTGCCACGCCCATGGTAGCGGTAAGACCTGGCAGGGAACCGATGCAGATTCCGGTGAAAACACCCAGGATGATGAACAAGAATATCTGCACGCTGAACACTGAATTCAATACTTCAAGAAGCATGGGATTACCTCCGTCGTCTAGATGAGCAGGCCGAAGTTCATCGGTACATTAAGGACAGAACCGAAGAGCAGGTAGATGGCCACGGTAAACAGGACACTGATGAGAATGGTTTTCCACCAAGCCCGCTTGCTGAACCACTTGATGAAGAGGATCAACATGATGGAAGTGGTAACCACAAAACCCACCAAGGGGAGCAGGACGAAGTAGAGGACCAGGCCTCCCATCGTAATATACACATTCAAGACGTTCTTACTTTTCAGATCAATGGCACTGTCCATCTCCTTAGGCATACGCAAGGTGAAGATGAACAAGGTGAGCGCGCTGAGAATGATCAGGCTGGCGATGATGATGGGGAACATGCCCGGTCCCGGTACCCCGTGGTTGCTGGGAGGATAGCCGACGGAGATGGCAATGATGAAGATTGCAAAGAGGGTAAACGTACCGCTCACTATGAAATTGGCTTTTCTCATGGGTGTGATTCCTTTCTGAAGGAGACAGACCACAGCACCCTAGGGTGCTGTGGTACAGAAAATTGAGCTTACTGCTGCTTAAGACCGAGTTCCTCGATCAGAGCCTTGAACATGTCGTTGTCCTTGGCCAGTTTAGCTCCATAGGAGGTACTGTCCATGACGTCGATGATGTTGTTGCTGCTGTTCATGAACTTCACGAATGCATCGCTCTTGGAAGCCTCGGTGAAGATCTTCTCAATCTTGTCAACGATCGGTTGGGGAGTTGCCTTGGGAACACCCAAGCCTCTCCAGGTACCGATGGCTACATCATAGCCGAGTTCCTTGGCGGTAGGGATGTTCGGGGTAGCTGCAATGCGCTCGGGAGCAAGCACTGCAAGAACCTTCAGGTTACCTGCATCAACCTGGCTTGCAACCTCAGCATAGCTGACGGTGACCGCATCGATGTGGCCGCCGAGCAGGCTGGTGATTGCAGGAGCTGCACCATCAAACGGGATGTGGTTGAAATTCACCTTTGCAGTCTTTGCAAGACCTGCTGCTGCAAGGTGCCAGATGGCTCCTACACCGGAGTTTCCGACGCGCATCGTCTTGGTCTTTGCTGCGGCGAGGAACTCATTGAGGGTGTTGTAGGGGGAGTTTTTCTGGACAGTAATGGCACTGTATGCACTATTGACCAACATGATCGGCTTGAACTGGTCATAATACAGTCCTGCACCGGTTCCGGTGTGGGGCAGGGTGACCAACTCAACGGTGATCATGGTGATCACAGAGCCATCAGCCTTGGCATTTGCACCATAGGACATGCCCACAGCACCGCCGCCGCCGGTTCTGTTCTCAACTGCAATATTCTTCGGGAAGTTCGCCTTTGCAGCGTCAACCAGAGCGCGGGCGACCAGATCGGTACCACCACCAGCTGAATACGGAACAATGACTGATACCGGTCCACTTGGATAGGAATCAGCTGTAGCCTCAGTGCTGCCTTGAGCAAACACCGATCCGAGAACCAGAGACAGAAGCATAACCAATACTAGGATTTTCTTCATTTTCTCACCTCTTTCCTTTGTGTTATTTATTCGCACACATGCGAATTTACCGTAGAGCAGCCTGCTCAAGAAAAAGCTTAGCACGGGATGTTATCGATTCCCACGCTTTTTTCTTGGCAAGATCAGGATTCGCCAAGTAGGAGCCCACCCCTACAGCGAAAGCACCAGCTTGTATGAAGGCGGCCGTGTTTTCCACCGAAACACCTCCCACCGGAAGCAACCTCATTCCCTTGAACGGGCCAAGCAGATCCTTGATGTATTGGGGACCTACCGAACCTGCGGGAAAGATCTTGATAAGCGGGGAACCCGCCTTGTGGGCTGTATACATCTCAGTGGGAGTGAAGACTCCCGGTACCGGCAGAACCCCGTGGTCGAGACAGTAGGTGATGACCTTCACATCCAGACTGGGAGAGAGAACAAAACGTGCGCCCCTTCTGATGCTTTCGCGGGCTGATGCCACGTCGAGTACGGTCCCTGCACCGACCAAAAGCTCTGGGTTCTGGGAAGCCTGCTCTATCATATCGAGAGCACCTGGGGTGTTCATCGTGATCTCAAGGCAGCGGATGCCGCCCTTGGCAAGTGCATCGATCACAAACGGAGCATGCTCTTCCTCAACTCCCCTGATGATGGAGATGACTTTCGTCTCAGCAATTACTGCCAGTGCCTGTTCAATCGAATTCATCGGTGAATCTCCTCTTTCTGTGCAAGCAGACGGTCGAAGGTGGACCTATCGGGAAGACCCTCTGTGTCCCCATAGCTGCTTACGGCAAGGCCTCCCATCAGCGATCCCATCAGGCCGCACTCCTTGATGGGTTTCCCCTCAAGAAACCCTGTCAAAAATCCTGCGTTGAATGCATCACCTGCCCCGATGGTATCGACAACCTTCACCGGGTAGGGAGCAATCTGGTAAAAGCCGCTGGCATCGGAAACAGAGGAGCCCCTGCTTCCCTGTTTCACCCCGACGGCCCGAACACCGGAGGCAAGCAGCAGCTTGCTGATCTGCTGGGCATCGGAGGTGCCGAGCAGAAGCTCACCTTCATCCTCGCCCAGCAAGGCGATGTCAGAGGTAAGCAGAAGTGGTTTGAGTGTCTTCTTGGCCTCTTCCTCACTCCAGAGCTTGCGCCTGATGTTGGGGTCGAAACTGATGAGTATCCCTTCTTGCTTTGCAAAGCGGATGAGCTCAATGAAAGTCTGTTTGCAGGAGTCGGAGAGTGCAGGTGTGATGCCCGAAAGGTGAAGCACCTTTGCCTGCTTCAGGTACCCAAGGTCGATATCTGCAAGCGTAAGGGTGCTTGCTGCCGACCCTTTGCGGTAATAGAAGACAGAGGAGTCGAGGTTGGCGGAGAACTGCTTGAACATGATGGCAGTAGGGTTGTCCTCGCTCAGCTTCACCTGCGATGTGTCCACCCCTTCAGCCCTGAGTTCACGGATGATGAACTGGCCGAACTCATCGTTTCCCACCTTGCTTACCCAACTGCTCTCGATTCCCAGCTTGGCAAGGCCTACTGCGACATTGCTCTCGGCTCCCACGACGACCTTGCTGAACTGCTGTACGTAGCGCAGCTTGGTATGGGCATTGGGAATGAAGGCGACCAGGCTTTCGCCGATGGTAACAACACGCGATTTCATCGATTATACTCTCCACTATAGATCCACTGGCTTCTGTTGCCGGCAATGATGCGCTGGATTTGTGCTCGTGCATCATCCAGCAGGGTTTTGAACTGTTCTTCCCGTTCCTTTGTATACCTGAACTCGGGAACCGCGATGGACATGCCGGCAAGTACCTGCCCTTCCACCTTGATGGCGACTGCCACACACTGGATGCCGGTGGTTGATTCTCCCTTCTCATAGGCAAAGCCTGTGGCTCGGATGCCTTCAAGCTGGACATTGAGCTGCTCCACATTCCTGACGGTTTGGGGGGTAAGCGGCTTGAGATCCCCTTCGGGGTAGAGGGAGTGTATCTGATCAGGCATGAATTGGCTTAACAGGGCTTTCCCATACCCGGTACTGTAGGCTGGAAGCTTGTTTCCCGGGTTTGACACCACCCTGAACTGTGAGTGCAGGTCTGCTTTTGCGAGGTAGAGTACGTCCCGCTTGGAAAGGACGCCAAAATAGAGCGTCTCGCCGGTGCTTTGGTTGACCTGCTGCATCACATCCTTGATCTGTTCCAGGATATCATGGTTGTTCACATATTTGTTCCCCAGGACAAAGACGTTTTCTCCCAGGTAATACCGTTCCTCACGTTGCAGGTAGTGCAGGTACCTTCGTTCTGCAAGGGTGCAAAGCAATGGATGGAGACTGCTTTTGGGTATGGCAAGCGAACGTGAAAGGTCAGAGAGGGAGACTCCATCCTGTACGGATGCTATTGTCTCCAGGATGTCCAGGATTCTGGCTGTCGTGCGATGATCAGAAGACCCCATCGTTTCTCCTTGTTGTTCGTATATAGGAACAGTGTTCGCAAGTACGTATATAGTTTACACTATATTGGAATTTTGTAAAGAATAAATTGAAGTGGATTTGGGAAGAAAATACAACAGGCAACCAAACTGGTTGCCTGTACGATCGGGGCGAAAGGACTCGAGACGGCTTTCCTTCCTTGTGTACCAATGCACACCGATAAAGAATCAACAAGGTTTCTCCAAAGAAAAAATGTCTGAACATCTTTCGATTCCATCCATGATTATCCCAGCTGCATACTCCTGCAATGCATGGTCACCTTGGTTGTCTGCAATCAATGATGGCATCAATAAACACGCTGTTTTCATGAACGGAAAAGACAGCCTTGTACCTTTTGGCGAAAACAACCTGTCTGTATTTTCCGCTCGGTAATCCAAGGTCCACTTCCAGTTGGAATTGGAAGGGATTATCTTTCAACTTGATAAGAACAGAACAGAACTCACGTCTCAATACTTTTGCAGCAGGGATACTCACTTGTGCAAGGAACCTTGCGTGACTGACAAGCATTTCATCGGCTTTTCTGGAGACGATAACCTCATACTTCATAGTTGGCTTCTGCCTCTGCCACAATCAAGTCAAGATCCTTAAGTATTTCATCTCCTCTTCTGCCGACATAACCGTTTATACGTTCATCTTCTGCAACAAGCAAATCTGCATACAATGAATTCTGGGAAGCCACAGACAAACTCAGTGGCACTGACTTTTCCCGTACAATCTGATGAAGAAGCATGTTGAAGGTTCCATTCAGCGTCATTCCAAGCTGATTGAGGATTTCCTCGGCCTGAGCCTTTAATTCCGTATCCGTTCTCAAACTGATTGTTGTACTAGCCATATAAGTTCTCCCTATTGAAATTCTATCATTCGGAAATGATTTTGGCAATACAATGTATATACAATGTATATACAATGCATAGGATAATCAGCCCAATGTTGTCGAAAATCAAGAAAAACCCATAATCATCTACAGCTGACCGCTGGTTGGACTTTGTCAGGCAGGGAGGGACACCCAGTTATATGCAGTGCCGAACTACAGATCAAGCAGGAAGTGCAAATTGAAGGGAAAAAGGTGGTTATTCGCTGAATCGAGTGGGTAACCCTACATGATGGTGGCTTTGGGAAGAGCAAGC
>LVBG01000029.1 GCA_001603115.1 Spirochaetales bacterium Spiro_05 | reverse complement strand
CATCAAAGCCCCTCGCAAGCTTGGCATACAACCATCAAGCTCAAGAAACCGAGAACCGGAACATATTCCATGATTGTTTCTGGGCAATGAACGGCCCTGTTTCCCCTTTCTTGACCACAGGCTTGATAGTCTCAGGATTATCCTTGTCATTGACAGATTTCAAATCATCATGGTGCAACCAGATGTGTTCAATACATTTCAACGTTGCAGGAAATCCTGTAATATCCAATGCAAGGTCCATCTCCTCATCCAGACTTCTGTTAACTAAGAAGAGATCAAGCTCATGTTCCTCTTCATGGTACACAAGCACTGCATCAGCATAGGGAACCTCGCCATACTTATGGTTTTCATACGAGGGGACGTTCAAGCGAATATCGAGCACCTCTCCCCTCCCGTACTTCGAAGCATAATAGAATGGCCAGTAAATGGTCTGAACCCAGCTAGGTCCTCCATCTTCGGTAAGGATTGGAGCAATGACATTCACCAACTGAGCAAGACAGGCTATCTTCACCCGGTCACAGTGCTTAAGCAAGCTGTTGAGCACACACCCAACCACCAAGGCGTCCTCAAAGGTATACACATCCTCCAGAAGATGCTTTCCAACTTTCCAGTCAGGTTCCTCTTTGTCTTGTTCATTGGAATGAAACCAGACATTCCACTCATCGAATGAGAGGTACATCGTCTTTGTTGAACGCTTTTTAGCCTTGACATAATCACAGACATGTACAACGGTCTCAATAAACTGGTCCATTCTCTTGCTTGAGGCAAGAAAGGTTTCAGTATCATCATTATCGTTTCTGAAGTACATATGCAATGAAAGATAGTCAGCAATATCCCAGGTGTGTTCAAGAACCGTTTCCTCCCATGCAGGGAATGTGGGCATGCTGCTACTGCTTGATCCACAGGCAACCAACTCAAGGCTGGGATCAAAGAGTTTCAAGGCCTTTCCTACTTCAGAGGCAAGACGCCCATACTCCTCGGCAGACTTATGGCCTACCTGCCATGGTCCATCCATTTCATTTCCCAAGCACCACATTTTGATATCATACGGAGCTTCTGAACCATGGCTCTTTCTCAGTTCACTTAACTCAGTACCTCCAGGAAAATTACAATACTCCACGAGGTCCTTTGCCTCATCGATGCCTCGGGTGCCCAGATTGAGTGCCATCATTGGCTCAGTACCCACTTTCTGGCACCAATTCAAGAATTCCTTGATTCCAAATTGATTGGGATCCAGAGCCTTCCAAGCAAGGTCGATCCGCATGGGCCTCTCTTCCAGTGGCCCGACTGAGTCTTCCCAGCGATGGTTGGAGACATAGTTTCCACCTGGGAATCGTACCAAAGGGACATCAAGATCCCTCACTAGTTTCATGACATCAGTACGCAGGCCATCCCCATCAGAAAGCGGATGCCCTTTCTCATACAGACCTCCATACACACAGCGTCCCAACTGTTCAACAAAGGAACCGAACAACCGCTTATCAACGGTACCAATTACAAACGCAGAGGAAGCATAAACTGTACATTTCACGGACGTTTCTCCTACTGTATCAACCCTTAACACCACCGCTGGTAAGTCCAGCAATGAAATAACGTTGGAAGAATATGAAAACGATGATGATCGGCAATGTAGCCGCCAAGGCGCCGATCAGTAAGAGATCATACGCGCTATTATAAGGTGTGAGCAGTGTGTTCAGACCAATGGGCAAGGTGAACTTGTTACCGCTTCTCAATACAATCAATGGCCAAAGGAAGTTGTTCCAGCTTTGCATGGACATGAAAATGGCCATGGCCGAGAAAGCGGGAGGCATAATGGGAACGACAATCCTGAAAAAGATTGCATACTCATTCAACCCATCTACACGTCCAGCATCAATCAGGTCTCGAGGGATTCCATCGATGTATTGCTTAAAGAAAAAGATGGCAAATGGCGAGACGATCATAGGAAGAAAAACACCCCAGAAGGTGTCCATCAAGGAGATGGTAATCATCAACTTATACAGCGGCAGAATAAGAATCTGAATCGGTACAAGCATTAGAAATATCACCAGGGTCGTTACGGTTTTCTTTCCTTTGAAATGATACACCGAGATTCCATACGCAACAAAGGAGCTGAAGAAAAGAGCAAGCGATGCTTGCACTACCAACAACACCAAACTATTTTTGAACCAGGTGAAATAGATTCCTTCCCGAATGGTGTAAAGGCCCTTGATGTTGGCAAAGTTCATGCCGGTGGGAATGAGCGTCTGCAACGTTATTCCATACCGAAGGAGATCTCTACCTGGTCGAAACGCCGCCAGAAGCAGCGAATAGAGCGGCAAGAGATACACCAAACACAAGAAGACCAACACAATATGCTTGATAATGGTATTTACGGAGCGGTGTTTGACAATTGTCATCGTTGCCTCCCCTCAGATTCGAAGAAACCAAAGGTCTTCAAGAAAGTGGTGTTCAAGGTAAAGACAATGAACAACAGGACAATTCCTATTGCACTGGTCATACCCATTTCTCCCTCTTGGAAGCCTTTCTTATACAGATATCCGACAATAGTCAGGCCTGCATTGTTGGGAGAGGCAGTACCTGACCAGAGAATATAACTCTCCTCAAACATAGCAAGTCCACCAAAAATGGAGATGGTGGTTACAAATATTGTTGTGTTCTTTACCAAAGGAATGGTAATTCTCCAGAATTTCTGGAACCCTGAAGCTCCATCGATATTAGCAGCCTCATACAGTTCATCAGGGATCGCCTGCAAGCCTGAGAGGAAATAGATGATGTTTACCCCTACCCAGCGCCAAAGTGCAAGAATCAAGAGAAGAATCATAGCTTGGGAAGGACCTCCAAGCAACCACTGCCTGGGTTCAGCACCCAATGCGATGGCCAAGGTATTGATGATACCTCTGTTGCTGGATGCGAACAACAACCGCATGATGGTTCCAGCTACCACTACGGATATCAACGTGGGCACATACAGAATCGACCGATATATGGAATTGATCGTTCTATTTCCAGAATTAAGCCATACAGAGAGCACCAAAGGAAGGGGGATGAGCAGTAGTAACGTATATATCGTGTAGCGAAAGCTATTCAGCAGCGCTACCTTGAACTCTGGGTTGTTGAGTTTTCGATAATTCTCCAAGCCAATGAATTCAACCTGACCTGGATATACCAATTGGAATCCCATGATGAAGGTACTGATGATGGGATACAAATAGAAGATGAGGAACGATGCAATAAAGGGGAAAATGAAGACATAGGGTGTTATCTTTGATGTCCCAATCGTTTGCTTGAGCTTCATTTACACCTCCTTAACTAGTATTTAAGCAAGGATACGCCAAGTTCATGGCGTATCCTTTCGAAACGATGATCACTCTCTTAGCGGGACAGATCCGCACCTTCCTTCAGGGCTTCAGCAGGGCTCTTGTTCTGCTGCTGCAAGGCCTGAATCATTACCGATGAACTGACTCGGTCGATAACTGCGGGAAGTCTATCCTTGACGTTGACACTGTTGATCTCATCCTTGATGCCCAACAGCATACCAAAGATATCATCATTCACATAGTAATTGGTGAACTTGTTGGGAGCATTCATCCGAGGATTGTCCCAGACATCCCAACGGGGAGGATCAAATCCGAGGTCTTCCCAGATTCTCAGGTTGCCTTCCTCAGATCCCTTTGCAAACATCAGGAAGTCCTTGGCCAGCTGAATATCTTTTGCCTGCTTGGTTACTGCAGTACCTGTTCCACCCATACCAGCAGAACGCTTGCCATCAGCAGTCCATCTCGGCATCGGAAGAATCAGGATCTTCTTGGACAAGTCCGGCATGTAATCGGTGAATCTGTTCATGTACCACATCGGCATCCACATAGCTGCAGCACCGCCATCATTCATGAATCCATAATACTCCTCTGCATGGTGGTTTCCACCAGGAGCAGCAATGGCAGCTCCACTGTTCAACAGGTCCTTCAGATACTGAAGGGTCTTAACATTGGTAGCGTTGTCAAGGATGACATTGCCATCTGCATCAACAAAATCGGAACCTTGCTGAGCAATCATCGGCCAGAAAGACCATTGGCCATTGACTTCAACTGTGGCCATCGGCTTGCCGGTCTTAGCTTTCACGATCTTGCCCATCTGCAGGAAATCGTCCCAAGTCTTGATCGCATAGGGATCAACACCAGCCGCCTTCAGTATCTCTACATTGTAGAAAATAACGGATGCGCCGACGTGGAACGGCAATCCATAATTCTGTCCGTCCTTGCTGTAGATATCAAGACGAGCAGTGATGAACTTGTCACGAACCGGGTCAATGACATCATTGAGGGAAGCGAGTTGGATATCACCCTTCATGAAGTTCGGAAATTTGCCGATTTCGATGTCCACCATGTCGGGAGCACCGGTACCTGCCTGCAGGGACACCAACAGCTTGGTGTGCATATCCTGGAACGGCAATACCTCTGGCTTGAAAATGATCTTCCGGTCTGGATTCTGCTCATTCCACAGCTTGGCCATGGTCTTGTAGAAATCCATGTGAAGATCCTGGAAGGTCCAGAATGTCAATTCCGTCCCCTCTTTGGGAGCTGCGGTTTGTTCCTTACTTCCTGCAGCAAAGACCATACCGATCATACATGTGATCAATACCATCAACAATAGAAATCTCTTCATAAAACACTCCTTTTATGGCAACAAACGTAGGTGTTTGTCAGCCATTTTTCTCAATGAAAACCATTTCTGCGACTACCTATATTTAAATTTCTCATAATAAGTTACATATCTTGTTATAAGTAGTGTTAAGTAGGCATTTCTGTCGCGTTCAACCATCCTTTTCTCACCCTAAATTCCCAAAAAACATCGTTCATCAGAAAAGCAAAAATCAAAATTGCTGATTTTTATATCAAATTCTTTGATTTATACCCAATTATATGGTTCAATATATGTGCTGTCAACCATTTTCTTTCTGCACTTACCCTTCATGGGAGATTTGGAAGTATATATGCGAAACATATCGGAGAATAATTAATCAAGTAACTTGATTGAAATATTGTTGCGAATGAAATAGGATGATAAATTTAGACAATTAGTATTCAGAGGAAGCACCATGCAAGGAAGAATAATGATCATCAATCCCATAACTGACATCGAAGTTCTTAAGGGATTAGCCTCTCCAGTGCGAGTAAACATACTCAATGAATTACGCAAGGGTGACAAGAATGTGAGCGAGCTTTCCAGCATTCTCAACCTTCCTCAATCAACTGTTGCTACCAACGTCATGACTCTTGAAAAGGCCAATCTCATAGAGACAGATATCAGAAAAGCTACCAAGGGGAGCCAGAAGGTATGCAGGAACATTTACGATGAATACATCATCAGTTTAGGCAACAAACAAGAGAGTACCGATGAAGTGATTACGGTAGAGATGCCTGTCGGTTTGTTCATTGAGTATAATATCTCTTCTCCATGCGGCATGTGCACCACTGAGAAGATTGTCGGATACCTGGATACCCCCGAATCCTTCCTCGAACCGGAAAGAATCAAAGCAGGACTGCTATGGTTCGAAAAAGGCTTTGTGAAGTACCAATTCCCAAATAATTCATACAACAAGAAGAAGCCAGTGAAAAAACTGGAGATTGTTGTAGAGCTCTCTTCTGAAATCCCGGGGACAAACCCAAAGTGGCTCAGCGACATCACCCTTTCCATCAATGAACATGAAGTCGGAACCTGGACAAGCCCTGGCGACTTTGGAGATAAGCGGGGGAAATTCACTCCAGAATGGTGGAAACTCAAAGGTTCCCAATATGGTCTTCTGAAAACATGGACCGTTACCGCAGAAGGCTCATTCATTGATGGTATCCAAATTTCTGATTTAAAAATCCAGGATCTTCATCTCAATACCCATCATTCGATCAAAGCATGCTTCTCAGTAAAGGAAGATGCGGAGAATGTAGGGGGAATCAACATCTTTGGTCATGGATTTGGCAATTACAGCCACGATATTCTGCTGAACCTCTATTTCTAAAAGGCCTCCTCAATACATGCGATACTGTATGGAACCAGGATGCTTTGCAGAGCAAGAGTACACCAATATCTTTTAGCTGAGATCTTTGCCCACGAGTTCATCCAAGTGAGCAAGCGCAAGCTCGATTGACCTGATCCTGCGTACCAAAAGTGTATGTTGGCTTGGGTGTCCAGTAAATTTTTGCAGCATGCGATCCAGTGTTGGAAGCAAGGAGCGAAGTTGCGCCTGTGCCTCTTTCATCCTTGCTTGAGTGAGCCCTGAGGGATTCTCTTCAGCAACCACCGCATAGGCGATGCGCATCGTCTCAAGCCTTTGTATGGTCAGCGAGGCAGAACGGCCTTGCTGCATCTGGCTCTCAGCAGCCTTTTCCAATTTCCTGATCGTCGACTGCAGTGATGTGAGGGACTCCTCTCTCTGCTGTGTTTCCATGCTTGCATGATATGGGCTTGCGTCTTTACAAACAACCTGTCCGGACGGAAAAGAGGCCGGCTTTCTAGGGAAAGCCAGCCTGAAAATTCCTTTCACTTCTCGATGATCGAATGCTACCTAGTTTTTGGGAGTGGAAGAGCCATAGGCGTCCCAGTTCTCCACCAAGGTGTTGATGATCTTCGAGGCTACGGCAAAGCCGTTCTTCATGCCGATGGAGAAAGCTCCGGAAGAAGCATCAAGACTCTCAAGCACCGTCTGAGTAGGATAGGGTTGGTCGTAATTGACCACATCGCGCACCACAATGAGACGATCGAGCTTGCCGGCATTCATCGCTGCAACACCGAACGCGTTGTCTTCCATCTGGGTCACCATATAGGTACCAGCACCATAGGCCTGGGTAACGGCATCAGCGTGAGCGGAAGATGCTTTCCCATGCCAGTAGCTGTCCCCGGTCACTGAGACGCCCATGCGTACGGAAGGCTTCTCCTGGGCTTCTGCAGCGCCATACTTTGCACGGTATGCCTGGGCTGCCTTGTCGTCAAAGAGCGGGGTATCCTTTGTCAGCTCAAACGCCCAGTCTGCGAGTCCCTTGTTGAGTTTGATGTATCCGGGGCGGTCGTAGCCTGAAGAGCGCAAAAAGAATGAGGAAGAATCCTTCGGATTGTCACTCTCTTTCCATGCATGACCAAGCTCAAAGTCCACCAGCTCATCAGCGATGACGACATCCCCGAGCGTACCATGCTCAGGGCTCATGCCAGAACAGCCACTGATGACGATATAGGTCTTGGAGAAGTCAAACCTTGGGTCGGTGAGAATGGTGGTGAGCGTTGCACTTGCCTGAGCCTTGCCCATACCGGCAATTGCGCCTGCAATCCCTTCTTCGTTGACATAGAGCGTCAAAGGCATGGAATTCAGCTCATACGATGCCGCTCCATCAAAGTAGGCTTCATAGAAGTGCTGAAACTCCCCAGCGAAGTCTCCCTTGTTCTCCCCCACCTCAAACATTCCGAAAACCAAGACCTTGATCTCCTGTTTCTCAGAAACTGGTTGGGCAGAAAGGGCAACAAGCGCGATAAGCAGCAGAACTGCAACCATCAGCAATCGATTCATGTGTTTCATTGGTAACCCCACAATGGATAAGATTGTCTATAGCGTACGAGAAGATTGCGCAACAGTTCAAGTGGGTTTTGAACACTTTTTGTTGCAGTTGTATTATCCTGATTCTATTAAAGCAACATATCTGTGCATTATATGGTAATCTATTCAGGTTTTGGCAGAAAGTGTTGCCAATCATGCATAAAATACAAGGTTTGCATTTTTCTTTTCCTAACACTTTGACATTTTTTGTATTTATGTTAGATTTAGACTAAGGTCTGTCTTGCACGACCCCAAGGAACACTATATGCAACCAATGAACCGAAGCACCATACTCTCCCGTCTCAAAGAGGAAGCCCGCTCTTGTCTTGCCTTCCTTCCCCTGGAGAAGACTGTCTCCTCTATCATGAAGGCCAAACCCACCTGGCCCGCACTGCGCATCGGAGACCTTGTCGCCCCTGCCCCCATCGTACAAGGTGGCATGGGAGTGGGCATCTCCCTCTCCTCGCTGGCCAGTGCCGTGGCAAATGCCGGAGGCATCGGGGTAATCGCAGCAAATGGCATCGGCCTGCTCGAACCCGACTACTATGAAGATGGCCAAGCAGCGAACCTCAGGGCTTTCCGAAGGGAAATCCGCGCCGCTCGGCAGAAAACCAAGGGCGTCATAGGCGTAAACATCATGGTGGCTGTCAACGATTTCCACCAACTGTTGGATGTAGCCATCGAAGAGATGGTGGATATCGTATTTCTCGGAGCAGGACTTCCGATCAAGAATATCCCCGTGGAAGCGCTGCGCAAGGCCAAGGTGAAACTTGCTCCCATTGTCAGCTCTTCGCGCGCGGTCGATATGATTTTCCGCATGTGGAAGAAGCTCTACAACGACGTTCCCGATGCGGTCGTCTTCGAAGGCCCCAAGGCTGGAGGACATTTGGGCTTCACCGAAGAACAGCTTGAGGACCCTGCCTATCAGCTCAAGGCCATCGTTCCCCAAATCGTGGAAACCCTCAAACCCTATGAGGAGGAAGAGGGACGCAAGATTCCGCTCATCGCCGGAGGCGGCATCTACAGCGGAAAGGACATCCATCAGACTCTCAGTCTCGGGGCATCTGCAGTTCAGATGGCCACCCGGTTTGTAGCCACTGATGAGTGTGATGCAGACAGGAGATTCAAAGAGGCATATGTGACCTGCAAGAAGGAAGACATCGGCCTGATCAAGAGCCCGGTGGGCATGCCTGGGCGTGCCATCCGCAACTCCTTCATCACCGATAGTGAGGAAGGCAAGCGCCCTGCTTTCCGTTGTGCATGGAAGTGTCTGGCAAGTTGCAAGGCACAGGATGCAAACTACTGCATCTCCATCGCTTTGAACAATGCCCGCAGAGGTCTTTTGAAGAGCGGTTTTGTCTTTGCCGGATCGAACGCCTACCGAATCAAGAAAATTGTGCCTGTCCAAACCTTGGTCAGCGAGTTGGAAGGTGGCTACGCAAAAGCAGTGGAGAGCAAGATTGCCCGGCTCCTGGCAAAGCTGGAAACCCTGAAGACAGAGTATGTACAGACCCAGCAACTCATGCATGAGCTCGCCAAGCGTTACGAAGAGGCTCTGTTGACCATGAACAATGCCGCACACTCACTCAAGCAACAGTACACCAAGGCAGCCTTGAAGGTTGAGACACTGCGTCTGGGCATGGCCCAGACACTGGCTTCCACTTCACATATCCTTGCCTAATGCAAGGATTTTGAACCACTGTACGCTTCCTGGACATGGAGCACCACAGCCCCATGTCCGGGGTGCTTGGTTGGGTTGAATGCTTTCATGAAGTCGTAGTAAACCCCCTGGGTATGATAGCTCACCGTACCCTTGAGCTGGTATGACGTACCATCGGTGGTGATGAATAACACTGAGGCCAAAGTCCCTTCCTCGATGTTTTTCATCGTCTTGTCGAAGTAGTTGTTAGCCACCACCACCTCACTCTCCTCATATAAGTCGGTACAGGTAGCATAGATACTGTTGGGCATCCCCATCTGGTCGACAGTAGTCAGAACAATTGCTTTCTCCCGATTCTTCCAAGCTTCACATACAGTTTTTGGTAGCATGATGATTCCTCCACCGAAAAGCATACACCTGCTATCCCGCCTTCGATACCCTTCTTGCATAAAGATTGCTCCTTGTATAGCATAAAAAATTGATCAGGAGGCGCTATGCAGACAGCACACTTTCTGAAAGATGTCCTTATCTGCTCTTTGGGTGCATATGGAGGCCCTGAGGCACATTTCGCTGTTTTCCTCGACCATCTGGTGAGTAAGAAACACTACCTGAGCGAGGAAGAGCTGGTGGAGCTGCTGGCTCTTACCGCCATCCTGCCCGGTCCTACCAGTACCCAGACCATAACTGCAGTCGGATACAAATTGGGAGGCCCCTTTCTGGCCTTCCTCACCCTGTTGGTGTGGGCACTGCCGGCACTTGTAGTCATGAGCATCCTTTCCTTCCTTTATCAGATTCTGGAGAACAAGCAAATATCCTCTTCCATCTTACGCTACATCGGACCGATGGCAGTGGGATTCATCTTTCTTGCTGCCTTTAGGATTGGGAAGAAGGTACTCACCGATTCGCTCACCTTCGCTCTCTTTTTCCTTGGTCTGATCACTACCTATTTTATTCGTACCCCTTGGATATTTCCCACAGTCCTCTTGGTTGGAGCCATCGTGAGCATTGTCTTCAGCAAAGAGAAAGAGCTTTTCAACAAGCAAAAACTACATCCTCCTTACCGCTTTCTTCTGCTCTTCGCCCTCTTTGCCTTGGGAACACTCGCCCTTTCCGCTCTCACACACAATCTGTTGATCACCCTCTTCGAGGCCTTCTACCGCTATGGGTATCTGGTTTTTGGCGGAGGACAGGTTGTTGTCCCGGTCATGATCGCCGAATTGGTGGAGACCAGAAGCTATCTGACAAACGAGGAGTTCCTCACCGGATACGGATTGGTGCAAGGGCTTCCCGGTCCCATGTTCAGCTTCAGCTCCTATGCAGGGGGCATGGCCGCCCGTACGCTCGGCCCCTTCGGACAAGCAGTGGGGGCCCTGCTCTCCGGCATTGCTATTTTCCTTCCCGGAACCCTTCTGATCTTCTTCATCTACCCCATCTGGGAGGAACTGAAGAATATCAAGGCGGTGAAAGTCTCGCTGAAAGGCATCAATGCCGTCGCCGGAGGCCTGATTGCAGCTGCGGCCATCCTCCTTTTGCAGAAGAGCGGCATCCAAACAGACAACCTCGTGGTGGCCGGCATCACGGTGATGCTTCTCGCAACAAGAAAAATACCCGCCCCCCTGATCGTCCTTGCCGTTCTGGGAGCGGGTATTGTGATCGGATAGGCTTTCCTACCTGAACGAAGCCTTGTAGATGGCCAGGCAGTCCTCATCACTGAGGGTCATGGGGTCAACCTGGAACAGGCCCGCCATGTTTTCCCTGGCATTCTGTACCATGGAGGGAAGCTCAGCTTCGGTGATCTTGTAGGCACTCATCTTCAGCTGGTCCACACCACAGGCTTTCTGTAAGTCCTTGAGGGCATGGACAAAGTCCATCGCTTCCTTGGCATCTGCTTTTCCCAAGGCTTTGGCCATATCCACCATCCTCTGGTCCGCAACATGGGTGTTGGCGATGTGTGTGAAATAGGCAACGCTGATCATGATCAGCCCCGCCCCATGGGGAAGCTCAGGGTGAAATGCACTCATGGCGTGCTCAAGCGAGTGCTCGCTGATGCAACCGCTATACGTCTCCACCATGCCGGCCAGCGTGTTGGCCATCGCCATATCCTCCCTTGCCTCTAGGTTCTTGCCATCCTTGACTGCTGTCTCCAGGCTTCTGCCGATCAGCCGGATCGCCTCGAGGCTGTGGATGTCGCTGAAGGTGTTCGCATACTTGTTGAGGTACCCCTCAGTGCTGTGAAACAGGGCGTCAAAACCCTGATAGGCTGTCAAATGGGGAGGAACAGTGAGCATCAGGGTAGGATCGACAATGCTCAGAACTGGGAAGGTATCATCATTGCCGGTACCAATCTTCTCGTTGGTCTCTTCCTTGGTGATGACCAGCCATGGGTCGGCTTCGGTTCCGGTGCCTGCGGTGGTAGTGATAGCCACTATCGGAAGCGGCTTGTGCTTCAGACGCTTGCCCTTGCCGCTGCCTCCGCTGATGTAGTCCCAGAGATTGCCCTCATTGGTCGCCATCATGGCGATGCCTTTGGCAGAATCGATGACCGATCCACCACCAAGTCCGATGACAAAGTCACAACCCTTCTCGCGAGCCAGTTCTGACGCTTCGGTGACATGACGCAAAACAGGATTCGGAAGGATCTTGTCAAAGACTTCCCAGGAGATCTGAGCCTTTCTCAGCTGCTCCTCGAGCTGATCGAGATATCCAAAGGAACGGGTTGATTTCCCGCTCGAGATGACAACCAACGCCTTCTTGCCTGGCAGGCTGAGTTCTGCAAGGCGGGAAAGGGAGTGGCTGCCGAATATGATTCTGGTAGGAAGATAGTGGGTACTGATCATAACGTTCTCCTTGTGCTTCCTTTCAAGGTACTGTCAAATCATAGTACAGGCAAGAGCAAGGAAAACCCTGCTTCCGGTGGGAAACAGGGCTTTCTGAACGTGATTGAATCTCTTTCTTACATGAGCGAGGGCAGGAACATCGTGATTGCCGGCACGAAGGTCACCAGCATCAGGTCCGCCACCATCATGATGTAGAACGGCATGACTGCCTTGGTGGCCTTCTCGATGGAGATCTTTCCGATCGAGCAGCCGACAAAGAGCGCAGACCCTACCGGAGGGGTGGTCAGGCCGATGGCCAGGTTGAGGATCATCATGAT
>LVBG01000028.1 GCA_001603115.1 Spirochaetales bacterium Spiro_05 | reverse complement strand
CCGGCCTTCGAAAATGCGCTACGAGCGTTTGGTGAACCCCGTTTCGATTGTCGATGGACCGATTGGCAGCATTGGGGGGTATTTGGACCACTATCCTTTTAGCAAGGGTATATCGTTCTGGTTGCAGCGTCATGTTCGATATGCTGAGCTTGAGGCTCGTACGATTGCGGAAAATCGTGGGCGGCCGTTTTCGCTTTGGCGGGCATTTTTCTCTCCCGATTTCACCGAAAGGCGTTTTCATCAAAAGGAATCCTTTTACCGTTTGCCGTTTCGTCCTTTTGTCAAATTCGTCTATATGTTCTGCGTCCGTCGGGCGTTCTTAGATGGACGGGCAGGGGTTACTTATGCCGTGCTGCAGAGCGTATATGAGTATTTTATTGTGTTGAATGAACGTAAGTTCAAAGCCCCAAAATTCTGATTCATTATAATGATTACTCGAGGTTCTTTCTGCTTTTGGTGTGATGTTGTGACGCCGCATTGGCTTTATACCTTGTCCGAGTTGGGTGGATTCCTGGATGTAGAGGTGAATGTCATAGCAAGTACCCTCGATCAGCTTGATGAGAGACGGGCCATGGGGTGGCACGCTACGGAGGCCTTGCCTAATCTAAGCATCAGGCAGCGCTCTCGTGCATTGGAAATGGAGGCTATTACTCGGGGCGGAATACATCTTGTCACGAATCCATTTAATAATACAGCTCATCGCCGATTAGTAAAGTGTTTGCGGGATAGAAATATCCATTATGGTCTTCAGAACTCGATGCCTGGGCTTATTGCGAAGCCGCTCGGGCGGTTTATCAGGCGGTTGCTTTATAGGCGGTTTTTCGGCAGGGACTTACTGCGCGCCGAATACATCCTGTGCCATGGGGAAATGACACGCTCATATCTGCGGAATATTGGTATTCCCGTAGAGAAGCTGTACGCTGGTGGGTATTTTGTGCCAAGTGGTGGAGCGGCGGTTGCTGTTGGTGGTGGCGGACATCCAGTGAAGGTTGTTTATCTGGGGCAATTTATTAAGCGAAAGGCCGTGGATCGGTTCGCCCATGCGATTGCTGGAAGTGGCTACGCTCAGGGTAAAGTTTCCGTCGACTTTGCGGGGGTAGGACCGTTAAAGGAAAAATTAGTGCGATCAGTGGATGCTCGTTATGGGCGAGTGTTGCCACCTGTCCCATATGAGCGAGTTATACAATTCTTGGCAGGGTATGATATATTGGTTTTGCCATCGTTGGCCGATGAGTGGGGGGTGGTGATTAATGAGGCGATTCACGCTGGCTGCGCTGTAGTAACTACTGAAGGGTGTGGTGCGGCGGATCTTGTTTTGGGCGCAGGATGTGGGGCTGTTGTTGTGGATGCAAAGCAGTGTGCGGAGGTATTGGTTGCTGCCGTGAACCAGCCCGGTTTGGTGTCTAGGTGGAAGGATGCTGCAATGCGACTATCGTCCCGACTTACTCCAAAGGAGGGTGCTCGGTATTTGGCTGAGATTGTCACGAAAAAGCGGTCTGCGTTGGCTCCCCCGCCTTGGGGAACCCAGCAGTGATAGGCCTGATTTACGAGGGATATGGTAGAGGCTTCGGTATAAGAAATTGAGAGATACAAGGTGGGGCGGATTATGCAAAATAGAGACCAATGCATTCATGGCATGAGTGTGGTTGTACGCGCAAGGGAGGGGGCGCGTGCGATTGTTATGGCGCTTCGGCGCTGGCGTTGGGGGCTTAGCAGGGTGCATCCCAAGGCGTATCTTGCCTCATCTGCATCTGTGTGTCGGGATTTGGAGGCCGATGCTTATGCTTTTATAAATCATGGCTGCATGATTGGGCCAAATGTTTCGATTGGGCGGTACACTTTACTTGGGCCACGGGTCGCAATCATCGGTGGCGACCATGTCTTCGAAAAGCCTGGTACACCTATCATCTGGTCGGGCAGACCCGTTGGAATACCACGGACGCAAATCGGTGCTGACTGTTGGCTTGGTCAGGGATGTATTGTCATTGCCGGGGTTAATATAGGTGATGGTGCGATCGTGGCTGCTGGTGCGGTTGTCACTAGGGATGTTTTGCCTTATACGATTGTGGGCGGAGTCCCTGCTCGAGTCATTCGCAGGAGGTTCGCGAGCGACGAGCAGAGGTTGTTACACTCGAGTATGTTAAGTGGTGTCGTGGTCGATGGGATTCGCCTGCGGGCGTTCAAGTAGGGGCATATTGTTGGGCGTTGGCTGCTGTTTCTACGTGGTGATGGTTTCTGCTTTATGGAAAGCACATGTAAGAATATTGTTTGCAAGTGTTTGGGATCTCATCGGCTCCGTGGTCAGCAGCTATTTTGCACGCGAACTCAACTACACAATCCACAGCGTGGATAACAATCAGCGCGCCGTCTTCTTCGGTCCGCAGGGCGGCACGCGGTGGAACCAGCACCGCCTCGTGCGCGAGTTGCTTGGATTCATATACCTCGAACTCGATATCCGCGATCGCGCCGGCGTGCTCACGCTGCTCAAAAAGGTGAAGCCCTCCGCGATTGTGCACACCGCCATCCCTTCGACGATTTTGACAACAACGCCGTCGGCACACGATGATACAGGCGTCAATAGCTAGAGGCGTGCCTGGTACTCAATTATATCAGATCCAATCATGCGTCCCGAGTTAATGATATTCGAGCCCTATAGCGGAGGGCATCGGCCGGAGTATTTATGCCATTTATTGCGCGCGTGGCGTGATTTGCACTGTCCGGGCCGTGTCATTCTGGCTACCTCTGCTGGACTCTTACAGGAGCAGCCTGGCCTATCTGGCGGTTTGCTGGACGGGAATTGGGCGGAAGTGGTTAATTTCGGCGATTTGTCAAAGCAGGGGCGGCCCGGGTTATTCTCTCTTGGGTGCAGAAATGCGCGGCTTTTGCGTGCGCTGATTTTGCGATATAAACCCAAGCGTGTGCTTGCAATGTACTTCGATCACTTGCAGCTTGGTCTGGCCTTTGGGCTGCGTTTCGACTTTGACGTTCGAATTTCTGGCATCTTATTCCGTCCATCTTATGGGGCACACTCAAGGCTCTTGAGCCAATCTTGGTTCAGAAATAAACAAAAAGAGTTTGTGTTGCGTTTGGCCGCTAGCAATCGGCATACCGATGCATTATTCTCTCTGGATCCGAGGGCGATCAGTTTCCTCAGGCATCGTGGTTACCGTAAGGTGATAGCACTACCAGATCCTGTCGGTCGAGATGAAGAGCAATTTACGGGCGATGCTCGGGCGCGATATGGTGTGGGTATACACCGTCGATTATGGACGCTATTTGGTGTGCTAGATGAACGCAAGGGCGTGATACAATCGTTGCAGGCCATACATCACTTAGATGTGCCTGATGTGCAGAGGGTTTGCTTGTTGCTGATGGGTTTGCAATCTGATGAGTTAAGGACAACTATTGCGCCGTTGACGGCCTCTGCGCAGGGGCGGGGACTACAGCTCATAGTTGTAGATAAACATGTTTCGATGGCCGATATCCGGCAGGCTGTTGAGAGTTCTGATTTGGTCTTGGCTCCATATCAGAATCATGTTGGATCTAGTGGAGTTTTGCTGCGCGCTGCCGCTGCCGGGCGACCTGTGCTTAGTCAGTCCTTTGGATTGATGGGATACAATGTTAGGCAACATGGGTTGGGGTTGGATGTGGACACTACAAACGTTCGGACCTTGGCATCCGCGATGCAGGCTTTGCTGCGAGATCCATTGATAGGTTTCGACCCAGATGGCGCTCGACGTTTTGCCGAGGCTAATACACCTCTTGCTTTCACTAGTGTCTTATTGAAAAATATGGGGCTCTTCCCGGATTGTTGTAGGTAGCTGCCTGAAGGAAGGATATGGGAGCGATGGTGAGCGAGAGCCTACAGGAACACTATCGTCGTTGTTGGTGCTCCCCAGGCTGCGGGAAGTGGCCAGCGTGGATGAGGATTTGGCAGCCCTGTTGGAAACCAACCTGCGTACCACGCTCGTCTGGGCCTATAAGGAGCAGATCGTCGAATTCTCGTGCCAACCCGATGTCTCGGTCGCCAAGACCTTCTTCCGGAGCTGGTAACGTAGTGTTGTGCTGCACGGTTGCCAAATGCCAAAAGGTCCCAAGACCCTCAAGGCACATGTGGGTGGGCTGCTGACGTACTTCCGGCATCGTATCACTGATGCCTTGACCGAAATTCAAAAATCCAAGATTCAAGCGCTCAAGGCTACCGCTTCGAAATCTACCACGCCTGCATCCTTTTCTTCTGCGGTGGACTCGATCTGCTGTCTCATGTGCGCTGAGCGCATCCCACACGATTTTGTGAAGTCTCTATCGGCCGTTCTCTTGGACTATTCCTCTCTCAGCCTATTATTCAAAGTGCACTAAATAATTGAAGGAAATTTCAATCATATGCCTAAAACCCTAATCGTCACCGGGTCTTCCGGCCTCATTGGCTCCGAGGTTTGCTGCTATTTCGCACGCGAACTCGGCTACACGATCCACGGTGTGGATAACAACCAGCGCGCCGTCTTCTTCGGTCCGCAGGGCGACACCCGGTGGAACCAGCACCGCCTCGTGCGCGAGCTGCCGGGCTTCATCCACCACGAGCTCGATATCCGTGACCGCGCCGGCGTGCTCGCGCTGCTCAAAGAGGTGAAGCCCTCCGCCATCGTGCACACCGCCGCGCAGCCCTCGCACGACCGCGCCGCCGCGATCCCTTTCGACGATTTCGACACCAACGCGGTCGGCACGCTCAACATGTTGGAGGCCGCCCGCCAGGCCTGCCCCGAGTCGCCCTTCGTGCACATGAGCACCAACAAGGTTTACGGCGACGCCCCCAACAGCATCGCGCTCAAGGAGCTCGAAACCCGCTGGGACTACGCCGATCCTGCCTACGCGCACGGCATCGCAGAGACCTTCACAATCGACCAGTCGAAGCACTCGCTGTTCGGCGCCTCGAAGGTCGCCGGCGACGTGATGGTGCAGGAGTACGGACGCTATTTCAACATGCCCACCTGCTGCCTGCGCGGCGGCTGCCTCACGGGCCCCAACCACAGCGGCGTCGAGCTCCACGGCTTCCTCAGCTACCTCGTGAAGTGCAACCTGGAGGGCCGCGAGTACCGCGTATTCGGCTACAAAGGCAAACAGGTGCGTGACAACATCCACGCGCTCGACGTGGCCAAGTTCATGGCGGCCTTCGTCGCCGCGCCACGCCTGGGCGAGGTGTACAACCTCGGCGGCGGCAAGGCCAACTCCTGCTCCATCCTCGAAGCCTTCAAGACCACCGAGAAGTTCACCGGCAAGAAACAAGTCTTCGCCTACGTGGACGAAAACCGCATCGGCGACCACATCTGCTACTACTCCGACCTCCGCAAAATGCGCGCCCACTATCCATCCTGGGATATCTCCGTCTCCCTCGAAGAAACGATCCGCCAGATCGTCGAAGCCTGGAAGCGCCGTCAAAGTCACTGAGATGAAGGTCTTGGTTTCCAGCATCAATTTCGCTCCGGATCACGCTGGCATCGGAGTCTACTCCACCGATTTCCCGGTCTATCTGGCTGAGCAGGGGGACGAGGTCGCGATGGTCACGGGATTTCCCTACTATCCGCAGTGGCAAAAGCGGACGGAGGATAAGGGCCGGTGTTTTGCCCGTGAGAGCTATCACGGCGTGAGCGTTTATCGAGGCTATCTCCATGTGCCGAAGAGGGTCTCGACGATTGGACGCCTCTGGCATGAGCTGACCTTCTGCCTCTTTGCGGGAATCAATTTCATCCGTGCGGGTCGGCCGGATGTCATCGTGTTGTTCACTCCGCCATTTTTCCTTGGGATGGTGGGGGTGTTGATGAAATGGATATGGCGGCGCCCCTTGGTTATCAACATTCAGGACCTGCCGCTTGATGCGGCGATGGCGCTGGGGATGGTGAAGCGAGGGTTTCTTTCACGCGGGCTGCACGCGTTCGAAGCGTGGCTTTATCGTCGGGCAGATATGGTTGCGACCATCTCTCCCATCATGATCGAAAACGTCAGAGCCAAAGGTGTGTCGGAGTCGCACTTGGCGCTGGTGCCAAACTGGATCGATGTCCAAAAGGTCGCGGCCACTTCCTCCTGTGGCGGTTTTTTGGCGGGTCACCCACAAGTGCAGGGGAAATTTGTGGTCGCTTACGCTGGCAACTTGGGGATCAAGCAGGGGGTGGATCTGCTGCTCCGGCTCGCCAAATCCATGGAAGAAACCAAGCAGGTGCATTTTTTTGTGATCGGCGACGGAGCCGACAAGCCCCGTCTGCTGGCCCTGCAGGCCGAGCTCGGTTGCCGCAACGTGAGCTTCCTCCCGTTCATGGCGCCCGAGGAATACCGGGCAATGTTGGCGGAAATCGACTTGGTGTTTGTCGCGCAGCGGAGCGGGGCTGGGAACAACTTTTTCCCCTCGAAGTTGCTCGGCCTGATGGCGCAGTCCAAACCTCTATTAATTGCCGCGGACGAAGAGTCGGAACTCGCACGCGTGATCAGGGACACAGGCTGCGGCGTGGTTAGCCGCTACGGCGATGTTCAGGGGATGGCGGCGAATTTACGCACCATTATCGCTGATCGCGAAAAGTTGAAAGAGATGGGTGGGCTCGGGCACCGGAGGGTTTGGGAATATGACCGTGCGAGAGTTCTCAGTGAATGGCGGAGTCGGATAGCGTCGCTGGTGAATTGCCAGAGCTGATGGGGACGACTGAGCGAGGGTGTTCGTCCTGACTTGCTCCGAAAGCGTATGATCCCGAGCTGCATCAGCGGGGGCAGGCTCGTGGCCGATGGCCAGCTGCTGAAATTCCCGTTGAGGGTGCCCTTGGCCGATTGCTGGCAGGATTGCGACGCGCAGGGCTGCGATCAAAGCTTGGGCTGAGAGCGGGAGCATGGACGCAGATTGGGGTGATTGAACTCGGATCGGTTGATGCTCGGATGGTTGTTTCGCATCGTCTTCTCCTCAAGGTGATAATTTGCGCGTTATTAGTCGGCAGTGAAGCTCATCCCTGTGGTATTTAGATATCGTGATCGACTGCCTCCGCTGAATAAATCCTAATGCAGTCGATGAAACGAAGCCCTCGCCACGAGGGCTTTTTTGTGTCCGGTTGCGCGGCAATCGGGGCTTGTCGCACGAGCCAAGAGGCCCTTCGTTGGTGCGCATGCTTACCCACCGCCGCCGAGGTCTGGCTAACCTCTACATCATAATCATCAGCCTGTTGATGACCGTGATGCTCTGGGCCTACGCACGAGCGCTGCCTTTGTTGCCACGCATCCGGCTGTCGCCCGGGGTTGATTTGCTGCCGTATGGGGGGGCTGTGTTTCTCGGCATGCTTTGGAGCGGCGGCACCATCCGTCAGCTGGGCGGACGCTTCATGCGCCTGGGCTGGTTTGGCTGTTTGCTGCTCGCGTGCCGGCAGATGTTTTATGTGGGCGCGTTTATCTTTGCGCTGATGTTCATCGCCAAGGATCGCGCGGTGAGCCGGCTTTTTCTGGGGACGTACCTCGTGTGTGGGGTGGTGCTCCTTGCGATTATTCACGGGGGGCTGCCGCGCATGCTCGCAGCATGGGTGTTTTCCCAGCGGAGCCGGCTGACCACCGTCCTGGTCGGGCGAAGTGCGGCGATGGATCGCTGGATGAAACAGCGCGCGCACCTTGGGTTAGAGGTCATCGGGTTTCTTTCGGATGGAGACTGGCCCGAAGTGGCCCCGATGCAGATGCCCTATCTCGGGCCGGTCGACAAACTGCAGCAATTGGTCCGTGATCGCCGGATCAATCAGGTGATTCTGGTCGAATGGCCGGAGGACTCGGAGCAGGTAGACCGATTGATCGAGATCTGCGAGGCGGAGGGCTGCCGTTTCCTCGTGCACAACGACTATAGCTCGCAGTTTGCGCGGAGCCTGACGCCTTTGGAGGAGGATGGTGCTCATTTTCTCGCGCTGCAAAACGAGCCATTGGAGGATCCCGTGAATCGGGCGCTGAAGCGTGGTTTGGATATCGCGGTCTCCTTGCCAGTGGTCGTGTTCATCCTGCCGGTTCTGACCGCGATCATCTGGCTGGTGCAGCGGTGGCAGGCGCCGGGGCCGGTCTTTTTCAATCGTCCGCGGGGCGGGCGCAATCGGACCACCTTTGGGATGTTCAAGTACCGCTCGATGTATGTGAGCGACCATGATATCAACCAGCAGGCGCAGGCGGGAGACGATCGCGTTTATCCGCTCGGCCGCCTCCTTCGGAAGGCGAGCTTGGATGAGTTTCCACAGTTTCTAAATGTACTGCGCGGGGAGATGAGCGTGGTGGGGCCGCGGCCGCACCTGCCAAAGCATGACGAGCAATTCAGCCAGATCGCACGGGCCTATCGCACGCGTAGCTTGGTGAAGCCGGGCATCACGGGACTGGCACAGGTGAAGGGCTTTCGCGGGGAGATCACCGATCCGGCAAAGCTACACAGCCGTGTGTATTGGGACCTCTATTATGTGGCTCATTGGTCGATCCTGATGGACTTACGCATCATCTTCCTGACGGCGTGGCAGGTGGTTTTTCCGCCCAAAACGGCGTATTGAAAGCTAAGCTGTAAGCTACCAGATCACGGCTATAAGCTATTAGCCATTAGCTCCCAGCCCAGCTTTCACCCTTCACTTTTCACTCTTCCCCGCTCCCCACTTGACGCGCTCGCGGAAGAAATCAGTTTTCAACTCATGAAAGCCAAGCCTCGTACGTTCAACGTGGTCATCGAAAAGGATCGCGCGGGCTATTTTGTGGCCAGTGTGCCCGGGCTACAAGGGTGTCACACTCAGGCCAAATCATTGGATGTGCTCCTCCGCCGTGTGCGCGAGGCCATTGAGTTGTGCTTGGAAGTGGAGGAGGACTTGCCGGAACCGTCGGAGTTCGTCGGGGTGCAGCGCATTACCCTTTGAACCATGCCGCGGAGTCCCAGATTGCCGGGCAAGGAACTGGTCCGCGCCTTGAACCGGGTCGGATTCGCAGTCATCCGGACCAAAGGTAGCCACTATTTTCTCCGCCACCCGGACGGTCGCAGTACGGTCGTGCCGGTGCACGCGGGAGAAATCCTGGGCCCCGGTTTGCTGGGGAAAATCCTGAAGGATGCCGCAGTGACCGCGGAAGAGCTGCGGCTGGAGTGATGACGTTACCCGCTAAAAGCTACGAGCTATTAGCCATCAGCTCAGCTTTCACCCTTCACCCCTCAATCTTCACTCTTCCCTGCCTTCCCACAGGATCATGCCGCTG
>LVBG01000068.1 GCA_001603115.1 Spirochaetales bacterium Spiro_05 | reverse complement strand
CGACAGGGAGAACCCAGCAAACATGCACTGACCAGCAGGGGTATTTTCCTCATGGAAGAACCATAGCATGTGTGATAATCTTTTCCCATGGATGGATATGACAATCTCGTACAAACCCTCAGTCGGTTTGAGCAAAGCCTCGGCGGGGAACATCCCCTAACCAGTGTGCAGTCACTTGCACAGGTAAGCGGATACAGTCCCCATCACTTCTCAAGGCTCTTCTCATCCCATACCAATCTCAAGCTCAAGGAGTATCTTCAGGCAAGACAACTAACTGCTTTGATCCTTCAAGCCCTCACTGATGAAAGCACTTATGCGGACCTGCTCCCTCTCTATGGCTTTGAGGACTATGAAACCTTCTACCGCTGCTGTAAACGCAAGTTTGGCAAGAGCCCAAGTATGGTACGAAAACAAGGTCTGCAACGAAGTGAACTGCAAGAGCGCATCCATCCTGCCAGAAAGGAGGAAGCGCAGCAACTGTTGGGTGAAGAAGTGCAACTTGATGGGTTTATGCTCTGTGGCCTTAGTTTCTTTCTCGGACCCGAAACCCGCTCTTTCCACACGATTTGGCAGCAGTTCGCAAAGCATCAGCACCTGATACTCCCCCATCCAGCTGACAAGGCCAGTTACCAATACTCAGCTTGGCTGGAAGAGGCCTCGGACGGCATGAGTGTCCTCTGTGCAGTCCCAGTCGAGAAAGAGAGTGAGCAAAATCCCCTGTTCTCTTTGAGAAGCATCCCACCCTGTCGCTATGTACGCTTCATTCACGACCAAGATGTGACGAGCATCCCCAAAACCTACCAGTACATCTACGGCACTTACTTTGCCCATAGCGAGATGCAGCCATTGGGCAACTGGGAGTTCCAGCGGTATCCCGAGGGTGAACAGCTGATCGAAATCTACATCCCTCTCAGAACGCAAACTCCTCTTCCCAGTTGAACGCCTCGCTCTCTTCCAGATAGCGGGGCCAATGGTCGCACCAAGATGGCATGACGAGATCCCTTACACGGTCCTCACTACCATGATACGGCTTGATGTCGAAAATCGGAGTCCCAGGCTCAGCATCAATCCAAGCCAACTCAACCCTTCCCCGTTCTGGATCTACACAGATAAGCTGGGCCACACTGATGCACAGGCTGTTCGGCCGATAGGGAGAACGGGTTGCGAACACCCCGATCTGGGCCGGACCCTTGGTGTAGGGCTTTTCAAACAACACGTATTTGCTCCCTGCATTTCCTATCTTGTCTGCAAACCAGAGAACCTGTACATGCCCAAACCCCTCAAGCCCAACAAGCCCCTTGCGATAGGCGTGTTCAATGAGAAGGGAGTATCCCCCTTCATGCGAAACCGTCCCAATGGAAGTACACTGAATTTCCATGCCAAATGCTCCTTTCCAAGTTGATGGATGCAGCGTCGCATGGATGCGTAGTACGAGCCATGACAAAACCGGCTGAGCAGCTTACATAATCCTACAAACCCAACTCCTGCAATTTCCTTCCGATGGATTGCACCGTGGTCTCAATCAGGTACTCGCCCCAGGCAATGCTGCTGGTGCGGGGGTCTTCGCCCTTCACCCCGAGCGGCCAGGATTCTGGATCGAGACGGGAAAGGTCCACCAGCTCGGGGTGGAGGGCCATCATGGTCGAAGTCTCGATTTTCCCCGCATGATCATTTTGGGTCAGATAGGTAAGAGGATCGAAGTCATTGACAGAGGAGAGCAGGATGATATCATACTGCTTCTCCCAAAGCGGGGCCATCTCAGCCCAGGCCTTGCGGCTGGGACCATGCCCATCAGCAAGAAGGCAGATGAACCCTGCTCGCTTGGCTTGGGCGACAATTGACTCAAGCAAAGAGAGAAAAAGCCCCTTGGAAACCCAATAGCAACTGCCCGGAAGCTGTTGGTGGGGTCGTGTCGCATCGGAGCTGTCCATCCCGATCAGTTGGTTGCCATCACCAGCATCCTCTGTCCGGTCGGGTCCCACAAAGAGTGGGGGAAACACAATGCCACCGAACCTTCGTGCAGCACGAAGAAACAAGCCTTCGGCTTGCAAGGAGTCACTGCCAAGCACATTGTGCAGCCCATGCCACTCCAAGGTCCCCAAGGGCAGATACCCAACAGGATGTTCTGCCAGTCGCTTCTGGAAGGCAGGAACACTCAGATAGGCATACTGTACACGCTCATCCATCCCCAGCCACCTCCTTCATCGCTTTCTTGTTGCAATACATTGCATTGTCTGATGCAACATAGGTGTTGAATATATTGTCTATGCAAGACTCACAGGAGGCACTTCCCATGGCAAGAGAAAGAGGAATAGCTCTCGTCTTGTTAGCCAGTTCCATCTGTTCATCGAGCAATGCGAGCGCTTTCTCGATGCTTTCGGAGAGTGGCCTTACGCTGATGACGGCAAACTCATCACCTCCCACACGATAGACCTTTCCGATCGAGCGGAAGCATCGCTCCACAAGAGCAGAGGCCAGCACCAACAGTTCATCCCCGCTCTTGTGTCCATACGTATCATTGGTCTTTTTCAGGTTGTTCACATCAAGGACCACGAGCGTCGCCGGACCTTTGCAACTGTGCTGCAAGTCGGAGAGGTCCCGCATGAATATTGACCGGTTGCGCAGTCCTGTCAAGGCATCGATGGAGTACCGCTGCTCTTGGAAAATGAGATAGAAAAGGAGCAGCGAGAGAGCGATTCCCGGCCACAAGGTAAGCACCCAAGGCCAAATCATCTGGGCTGCAAATCCGATGAGCGGAACGATGAGAATGCACAAGAG
>LVBG01000067.1 GCA_001603115.1 Spirochaetales bacterium Spiro_05 | reverse complement strand
AGAGTTGTGCGATCATGAGTGCATACCTCGCAAGCTGGGGAATGATGCGTGGATCTTCGTTCTTGCTGGATCACAACTACAAGAGACTGCTGCCCGTGATTGAATACTTCGCAGAACTGGATGATGAATATTGGGAAATTGATGTGGAGAGCTATCCACAGAATTACGACAGGATTCTGGGTATCTATGATGAAATCAAGACTAAGCTCGTCCCTGAATCATCTCGTGATCTGACTCTTGTGACCAAGATAATGCTTGGTGTTTTGGGGATTGTCCCTGCGTTTGATGAGAATTTTACAATCTTCATGCGGGAACAACATCTGAGCAATTGCAGATTCAGACGCTTCAACAGGGAATCACTCGAAGCCATACATCTATTTTATATAAAAAACAAAGCCCTGATTGACAACTTTGCAGGCGATGAACGTGTGTGTGTTGTTGATTTTGACGGTAACCAAACAGAACTGAGGTATTCCAAAGCCAAGATAATCGACATGATCGGTTTCATCGGTGGTAGAGAGATTTTGGAAAAAAGAAAGAAAGAAAAGCAAGCGGAAAAAGAAGCAGCTGAAGCAAAGGGGAGAACAGTGAGATGAAGAAAAACCTGTTGATGAGCATCATAGTGTCTGTGGTGATTGGAGCCGGTCTTTTTGCAGGCGGAGTGACTGAGGATACGACGTATGCGAGGACGATCCTTGAGAGGAAGGATTCCGTTTCGACCTATTTCCAACAAGTCGTAGAGCCGTTCACCCTGAAGAACGGGCCGCTGCAACTTACGGCGGTGCCTTTGCTGAGCGAGACATACGTGCTGAGCGAGTATCCTGACATGAAGAACAAGCGGTACAGCACTACGCAGATGACAGACAAGCTCGGTGTGCGTACGAAAGCCTTGGATCGCCAGCAAGAGATGAGCGGGGCGTTTCTGGTTTTCCTCAGGTATGAGAGAAGTGAGGAGTTCCTGGGCTTGAGTTCATTCACGATTGATTCAAGTTTCTTTGAGTTCATGTTCCTCGACAATGACAAGGGTGATTTTCTGCGTGTCGGCAATCATCCGGTCGTGCGTGCGAAGACGGTGGATGCGTACAACAAGGTTCTGGAGTTCTGGGTAACCTTCGGAGAAAATGATGAAGAACGGAAGAAATTCTTCCAGGATTCAAAAACCGTTTCCATCTCAGTCACTGATTTCGGATTTGAAGGGCAGGTCATCAGCTATGAGCTGCCGATATCCGGGATGTTCAGCGACATGCCCAAGGAGCCGAAAGAGATCCTTACATCGATGCGTTCAAGCCTGAAGGTTGCATTCGAAGGAGCTGCCACTCCCGCCCTGACCGGACAAGTACTGGGATCCCTGATCAGTGAGCCTGAGAAACCAACTAGAAAAGGCTATACCTTTGGGGGGTGGTACAAGGATGCCCAGTACAGCCGGGCATGGGATTTCAAGAAGGATGCCATCCTCGATGATACCACATTGCATGCGAAATGGACGGCAAATGAGTACATGGTTACTTTGGATAAGGACGGCGGCGATGGGGGGACAGGAAGCGTGAAAGCACGCACTGGTGCTTCCATGCCGTATGCACTCGCCCCCAAGAAGAGCGGGTATATATTTGATGGATATTATGACGGGAAGGATGGCAAGGGTGCTGCATACTATTCCGGTCAAATGAAGAGTCTGAAAGCATGGGACAAGGGGGAATCCACAATTCTGTATGCGGGTTGGAGAGAACCAACAACGAAGGACATCGGCCCCGCTGGAGGCTATATCTTCTACGACAAGGGCTCATACAGTGATGGGTGGCGGTATCTGGAGGCAGCACCAGCGGGCAATGAATGGAGAGCCAAGGTCTGGGGAGGATATAGAACGGAAGTAGGAGGAACCGCAACAACCATAGGATCTGGAAAGAGCAACACAGAGAAGATAGTTGCGAAGTTTGGTAACGCCGAGCCGTATGGGAAGAAGACTGATTATGCAGCGAAGCTGTGCGCCGACCTGGTGGTAACCAAGGATGGAGTGGTGTATGACGACTGGTTCCTGCCGAGCAAGGATGAGCTTAACCTGATGTACCAGAATCTCAATAAGAACAATCTTGGTGGTTTTTCTGAAGTCAACTACTGGAGTTCCTCCGAGAGCGGTGCAAACGACGCGTGGTACCAGGACTTCTACAACGGGACTCAGAGCAACTTCTACAGTCGGGACAACTGGAACAGGGTCAGGCCTGTACGGGCTTTCTGATGAGCTATTCAACTATTTACCTATTTAACAAGTAAAGGGGGTGCAGGGGGCGGAAGCCCCCTGCTGAATCAAGATGGCATTGTATTATGACCTTCCCGTTTTTCAGGATGTGTACAGGTTGGTGCTTCTCCTGTTCCAGTACACAACCAACTTCCCCCGTGAATACAAGTTCACCTTGGGTCAGGATATGAAACGGGACGGCATCGTATTGGTGCGGAGCATCTATCGGGCAAACAAGGCAAGGGAGAAGGAGCCGTATCTCGAGCAATTCCTTGATGACTTCGAACTATTGAAACTTGAGATCAGATTGGCGGTCGACCTGCGCTTGATCACAATCAAACAGCAGGCCGAGTTGACGCTCCTACTCTCGGGTATCGGAAAACAAATTACCGGTTGGCGCAATGCCAGCCGATAATGCCGGAATCCCATGGCCCAAGGGTTGTGGGAGCGTGCAAGGCTTAGTCCAAAAGCGGCGGAAGGTCTGCATTTCATGCAGGTAAGGGGCATGGGTTTCAAACGTTTGGATTCCATCAATACACTTCTGCGAAACAAGGTGGTTTTTCTGAAGACAACTACTGGAGTTCCTCCGAGAACAATGCAAACAACGCGTGGAACCAGAACTTCAACAATGGGACTCAGAACAACAACAATCGGAACAACGAAAACAGGGTCAGGCCTGTACGGGGTTTTGGACAAGCCGGTGCCGGAGAAGGGTGAAGAGCCGCATCCGGCACCTTTTTGCAACTACACGCAGCTTGAGCTTTTTCCCTCCTGCCTGATATCCCTCGAGCAGGTGTTCGAGGCCTATTACTCGTGCAGGAAGCACAAGCGGAAAACACGGGAAGCCATGGCGTTCGAGGTGGATCTCGAAGAGAATCTCATAGAGCTCTGGAAAGAGTTGAACGATGGTACGTACATGGTTGGCAGATCTACGGTATTCATCGTACAGCAGCCGGTGGTCAGGGAAATTTTCGCAGCCTCCTTTCGCGACCGCATCGTGCATCACCTCATCATCAACGCCTTGAACCCCGTTATCGAGAAACGCTTAGTCCATGATGTCTATGCCTGCCGCGAAGGGAAAGGCTCCCATCTGGCAGTAGAGAGGCTGGATCATTTCATGAGAAGCTGTTCCTGCAACTACCAGAGGGAAGGGTGGGTCTTGAAATTGGACATCAGAAGTTTCTTCATGTCCATCGACAAGCATCTTCTTTTCGATGCCTTTTCTGCCTACATCAGGGACTCCTATTTCGAACATGATAGGGAGCTGTTGCTGCAGCTTTGCCGGCTTGTGGTATTCAACGATCCCACCCATGACTGCATCTTCAGGTCTCCGGCCTACAGCTGGGGCATGCTGCCGAAAGATAAAAGCCTGTTTCATGCAAGGCAAGGGTGCGGGCTTCCCATCGGCAACCTTACCAGCCAGGTGCTTGCCAACTTCTATCTCTCGCCACTTGACTATTATATCAAGCACGACCTGGGCATCCGATTCTACGGAAGGTATGTCGATGATTTTGTATTGGTGCATGAAAGCAGGGCATACCTGTCAGAGTGCGTCATACTCAAACGTCAGTTTCTCCAGGATCGTCTGTATCTTACGCTTCATCCCAAGAAGATTCGTCTGCAGAGAATCAGTGAGGGAGTCTCTTTCCTTGGGTGGTCGTTGCAGGTCGGCCATATCAATGGTGGCAATCGATGCATCAGGAATTGGAGGAAAGTGATTGAAAGGGAAAATCTCCTGATAGGGGATCATAGACCTACAAGGGAAGAACGGTTGGCTTTTCGGTCCTCAATGAATTCATATCTGGGCATCCTGGCCCATCATGATACCTATAGGGTCCGATACAGAATTCTTGGCACCTTGGATAAGCGATGGGCAAGATTCTTCCGTCCCGATTGCAATAAGAGAAAATTGGTGATAACCAAGTTCTGAAGAAGGTGGGACAATGACAGAATCTCAAAGCAATCGAATCATTGGATGCTGTACACTCAGGGGAAACCATTTTGGTTCACCCTGTGATCTCCACCCCATTCCTGAACATGAACCTGACATCATCCTTGCCGTGTACTGTTGCATGATCGACCAGTGAATGCCAAAGCTCATCGCTGAACTCTGTAACCAAGCCATCAAGCTTCTCCAATTCCCTGATGAACAGCTCAGTCCTGGTCTTGCGGTACTGCCTGTCCCGTATGGCCTCGTCCAGGGCGGCAAGCTCGTCATTGCCCCTGACATACCGCTGTGAAAGCTCCTCGAACCGGGCTTTGTAGCCATCCTGGTCCATCACCCTTGAGGCGTTCTCAGTTGTGAGCTGCTCCATCAACCTGACAATCTCGGCCCGCTCTTCTCTCAGCTTGGCAAGCTGGGCCTCCTCATCGGCAGTGCTGAACACCTCATCCCTTATTTCCCTAAAAGCCCTTATGATCTCGTCCTTGTCACCTATGAGCTTGTTCACCGCCTTGACGTACAGGGCCTTGATCTCATCCTCACTGAACTTGGGCGAGGGGCAGGGCTTTCCCTTGTTCTTGTGCTTGTTGTTGCACTGCCAGACGACCTTTCTGTATTGGTCGTTGGAATGCCAGGTCTTGGGACCGTAAAACGCGCCGCATTCCGCACAACGGATGCGACGTGAGAACAGGTGGTCGCCCCTGAGCCGCCTGTCAGGCACCTGACGGTTTGCGATCTCCTGCTGCACCAGGTCGAAGATCTCAGGATCTATGATTGCCTCATGGTTGCCCTGTACGTAGTACTGGGGAACCTCCCCCTTGTTGACCACCGCCTTCTTGGTGAGGAAGTCGGGGATGTAGTATTTCTGAAGCAGGGCATCCCCTTTGTATTTCTCGTTGGAGAGGATGCCCGAAACGGTCGAATCGTGCCACTTCGCCTGGCCTCCGGGGGTGCCGTGTCCTTCTGCGGTAAGCCTTGTTGCAATACCGTTGAAGCTCATGCCCTGGAGGAAAAGTGTGTAGATGTACCGCACCGTTCTCGCCTGCTCGGGGTTCACCACCAAGGTCCCCTCCGGTCCCCTGTCAAAGCCGAGAAAACAGGAGAAGGGGACGATGACCTGCCCGTCTGCATAACGCTTGCGGAGCCCCCATTTGACGTTCTCGGATATGGAGCGTGACTCCTCCTGTGCCAGCGAGCTCATGATGGTGATCAGCAACTCCCCCTTGCTGTCAAACGTTTTTATATTTTCTTTCTCGAAATAGACTTCAACCTTGTTTTCCTTAAGGTTGCGTATGGTGGTGAGGCTGTCCACGGTGTTGCGGGCGAAGCGGCTGACGCTCTTGGTGACAATCAGGTCGATCTTGCCTGCAAGGGCGTCGGTGATCATCTGCTTGAAACCCTCGCGCCTGTTGGTGCTGGTGCCGCTGATGCCCTCGTCGGTGTAGATGCCTGCGAACTCCCACTCGGCATTGGCCTTGATCATGGTGGTGTAGTAGTCGACCTGCGCCTCGTAGGAGGTGAACTGGTCGTCCCTGTCGGTGGAGACGCGGGCGTAGCCTGCGACCTTCCGCTTGAGCCTCAGCTGATCGACACCCTGCCCTGTGGCAAACTCCCGGATGGCCGGGATGACACGTACCTCTCTCATTGTTTCACCTCGCTCTCTTGCATTCCTGCCATCTTCTGTCGTCGTAACACCCATGCATCACGTCTTGCGGTACTCTTCCAAGGCGTCGTAAGGATACGTCCGTCATGGAGATGGAACTCCAAGGTATCGGCGAATACCACAATCTGTTTGACCCGTCCATCAATCCAAGCCGCGTCGAACTCTGCTTCCTCGGATGCTCCGAAGAGGGGGCCGAGGGATGAGCAGCAGGCTTGGCGAAGGGCACGAAGCGGAAGGTTCTTTGCACTGCAGGCTTTGAGGCCGTTGTTTCTCTTGTTCGAGCAGCGGTACTGGCCCTGTTGGTATTCGGTGATGTCGCTCTTGTTGGTGCTGGTTGCCGGAGTATAGGTGAAGGAACTACCACAATTGCCGCAGACAAGCTTTCCGGTGAAGCAGGATGCCACCCTCCATTTGACAGCACCCGCCTTTCGCCTTCGTTCCCGCTCTGCTTCCACTTTCTGATGCAATACATCGTCGATGATCCTCGGGTGGGTGCCTTCCACCACGAAGCGGGGGAGGCGGCCGCGGTTCATTCTCTTTCTGTGGGTGATGTGATCCTCAACGTAGGTGCGCTGGAGGAT
>LVBG01000027.1 GCA_001603115.1 Spirochaetales bacterium Spiro_05 | reverse complement strand
TCGGCAACTACGTCCCTTGGGAATTTCACCCAAGAGTGATGACATGCCCGTCATACGAAAAAGGGCCACCGCAATTGCGATGGCCCTGAAGATGCACATTGTGCGCTACCCGGTCTTACAGAACGCGGAATGCGTCACGACCAGCATACTTTGCGGTATCACCGAGGTAATCCTCGATCCTCAGCAGCTGATTGTACTTGGAAAGACGGTCGGAGCGGCTCATGCTGCCAGTCTTGATCTCACCGGTTTCAAGTGCGACAACGAGGTCAGCGATGAAGTTGTCCTCAGTCTCACCGGAGCGGTGGGAAACGACGGAGGTGTAACCGTTGCGCTTTGCAAGGTCAATGGCCTCGAAGGTCTCGGTCAGGGTGCCGATCTGGTTGACCTTGATCAGGATGGAGTTGCCTACGCCCTTCTCAAGACCCATCTTCAGTCTCTCTACGTTGGTAACGAAGAGGTCGTCACCGACGAGCTGGACACGATCACCAATGCGGTCGGTCAACATCTTCCAACCATCCCAGTCATCCTCAGCCATGCCGTCCTCGATGCTGATGATCGGGTAGCGGTTGGCCCAGTCTTCCCACAGGTCTACCATCTGGGCGCTGGTCAGCTTCTCGCCGGTGGTCCACTTGAGGGTGTAGGCCTTGGTCTTCTCGTCATAGAGCTCAGAAGCAGCGGGGTCGAGAGCGATCATGAAGTCACCATCGCGACCGGTGGTGAAACCTGCCTTCTTGATGGCTTCCATGATGACCTCGAGGGCCTCTTCATTGGACTGCAGGTCGGGAGCAAAGCCACCCTCATCACCTACAGATGTATTGTACTTCTTTCCCTTCAGGACAGACTTGAGGTTGTGGAAGACTTCAGCGGTCCAGCGAAGGCCTTCGCGCAGTGAGGGAGCTCCGATGGGCATAACCATGAACTCCTGGAAGTCAACCTTGTTGTCGCTGTGAGCGCCACCGTTGAGGATGTTTGCCATCGGTACGGGAAGCACGCAAGCATGGTAGGCACCAAGGTACTTGTAGAGGGGCAGACCAAGGTAGTCGGCGGCAGCGCGAGCCACAGCCATCGAAACGCCGAGAATGGCATTAGCACCAAGCTTCGCCTTGTTCGGGGTACCGTCCAGAGCGATCATAGCGCGGTCAATGGCAACCTGATCAAGAGCATCCATGCCTTCGAGTTCGGGAGCGATGATGTTGTTGACATTGTCAACAGCCTTCAGAACGCCCTTGCCGAGATAACGACTCTTGTCTCCATCGCGAAGCTCAACAGCCTCGTGGATACCGGTGGATGCGCCGGAGGGAACCGCAGCGCGGCCCATGGAGCCATCTTCAAGAATGACATCTACTTCTACGGTGGGATTACCACGTGAGTCAAGGATCTCCCTGGCTTCGATAAATTCAATAATGCTCATGAATATACTCCTAATTTCGAAATGAATATCGGTAGATTTATATTCGTATCTTTTACCACTAATGTCAAGGCAACCAAAGCTCTGTCCCAACCCACCAGCGGGGGTAGCTCTAGCCAGATACACGCTCGCAGGGTATGATACCACCCATGGATACCGAACAAACCTCCTACAGCCTGCCACCCTTGACCGAAGAGTTGCTCGAATCAATCACCTTCTCCATGGAAGATCAGGAAAATTGCTTCTTTCTGGACCTCAAGCAAGGGTGTCTGGTCAGTGAGGAAGAGCGCCGCTTTCTGCTTCAGGATGAAGAAGGCGTTGGCGAGGAACGCTTTCTGTCCATACCCGACTGGGAGCCGTCGGATGGTTTCCACCTGATGGAACAGTTTGCAAACCGGGTACGCAATCCACTCTACCGAACCAGACTGCTGGGTGCTTTGCAAAGTGGCAAAGGGGTGTTCCGCAAGTTCAAGGATACACTTGCGGAACTCCCGATCCTTGAGCGCAAGTGGTTCGTTTTCAAGGAAGAACAGCTGAGGCGTGTGGTCATCACCTGGTACCGCGAACAGGAAGGGGTGCTCGGCCTCTTGAAACTGCCCGCAGAGTGCGAAGATTTCACCGAGGATATCCTGCTTGAGGACTTTATGTTCGAAAGCGTCGAAGGAGAAGCACCCCAAGATCTTGCTCTCTTCATGCAGGAGTTGCTTGAACAAGATCGCTTTCCAGATGAGGAAGAGGCAATCGCCGCTTTGTTGCTCGCACGGCGCATCGAGACATCAAAGCCGACTCACTTCCAGATTGCCCGTACCCAGGAGGGAGCCTTATCTGCCTTCCTGGCGTATGAACTGCTGGACAACGGTCTGGTGGAAGTCCCGTTCTTTGCAGTCAAGCGTGAGTACCGGGGACTGGGCCTGTTCCGTCTGCTCTTCGACTCCTTCTCCCGGCAGATGGCCCGCCTGCACTACACCAGGATTCTCATCACCCTCGCCGGCGATGCCGTCACGATGGATCGCTTCTTCTCCCCCTACGGAGCGGAACCGGTCTGTCGACAACTGGTGATCAAGAGCGAGATGTGGAATACCGCCCACAGATCCAGCGAGGAAGCTTTTCTCTGAAAGCCCTGTAAACAAAAGCCTGCTTCGGATACACTAGGGATACAGGGGAGGAACACAGAGTATGCGCGTCACGATCTGCGAAGACAAACATGACATGGGATATCAAGCTGCGAAGCTGGGTATCGCCATCATCAGGGAAGCCATCGAGAAGAGAGGGCGTGCGTTCATCGTAGTTGCTACCGGCCTCAGCCAGTTTTCCCTCTATGCACATCTAGGGGAGTCTGATGTCGATTGGAGTAAGGTTGAGGCGTACGGCCTCAACGAATATGTCGATATCAGCGATACCCATCCCTCGAGTTTTCGCTACTACCTGAACAATCGTTTTGTGAAAAAAGTGCAGAAATTGGGAGCCTTCCATGCCATCAACGGAGATGCTGAGGACCTGCAGACGGAGGTCAATCGCCTCAATGCGTTGCTTGCGGACCAAGAGATTGATGTGGCCTTCCTGGGGATTGGGGAAAACGGGCACATCGGATTCAACGATCCTCCCGCCAACTTCGAAACCAACGATCCCTACATCATCGTGGACCTTGAGGAGCGGTGCAGACGCCAGCAGGTAAGCGAGGGCTGGTTCCCCACCCTTGCAGAGGTTCCCACCAAGGCAATCACCATGTCGGTGAGGCAAATCCTGAAAGCCAAGCATCTGATCTGCTCAGTGCCCGACCAGAGAAAAGCCCGTGCTGTGGCCATGTGCATGTATGACCAGATTTCGGTCTATGCACCTTGTTCCGCACTGAGAACAAAAAAAGAGTGCACCCTTTTGCTTGACAGGCCTTCTTCCATGCTGGTCATGGGTGACCGCAGGTAAGGGTTTCTTCAGAAACTCCTCACGATAAAGTAAAAAAACAAGAGAATGGTCCTTCCTACTTGTCACTAATATATTAGTATGCTAGAGTATTAGTATAAAACAGTAGTTGGAGGCACCGAGCATGATGCATATGTCACTTCGTTGGTTTGGATCAAAGTACGATTCCGTTTCCCTTGAGAAAATCAGACAGATTCCTGGTGTGGAGGGAGTCATCACCACCCTCTACGATATTCCTGCAGGACAGGTATGGCCGAAAGAGCGGATCAAGGCTCTCAAGGATGAGGTAGAAGCTGCAGGACTCAAAGTCCTGGGTATTGAAAGTGTCAACGTCCATGACGCCATCAAGATCGGCAATGCTGACCGCGACAAGTATATCGCCAATTACGTCGAAAGCCTGGAGAATCTGGGCAGCGAAGGCATCACCACGGTGTGCTACAACTTCATGCCGGTGTTTGACTGGACCCGCACCGACCTGGCCAAGATGCGCACTGACGGTACCACCGTACTCGCCTACGACCAGAAGGTGGTCGACAGCATCGACCCCCAGACCTTCTTCGACCAGACCAATTCCAACTCCAATGGCTTTTCCATGCCCGGTTGGGAGCCAGAACGCCTGGCAAAAGTGAAGGAGCTTTTCGAGGCATATCAGGGCGTGAGTGAGGAGAAGCTGTTTGAGAACCTCATCTACTTCCTCAAGGCCATCCAGCCGACCTGCGAGAAGTGGGGCATCAAGATGGCAATCCACCCCGACGACCCGGCCTGGCCCGTCTTTGGTCTTCCCCGCATCATCACCAGCAAAGAGAAGATCATGAAAGTCATGCAGGCTGTCGATGCACCCTTCAACGGCCTTACCTTCTGTGCCGGAAGTTTCGGCACCAACCCCAAGAACGACCTGCCCGGCATCATCCGCGCCCTTCCCGGCAGAATCCATTTTGCACACATCCGCAACCTCCATCACTTCGAACCCGGAGTATTTGAGGAAGCAGCCCACCTTTCCAGCGATGGCTCTTTCGATCTTTACGAAATCGTGAAGGCTTTGGATGACATCGGTTTCGAAGGCCCTGCACGACCCGACCACGGACGGATGATCTGGGGTGAGGTGGCCATGCCCGGCTACGGTCTGTATGACCGAGCCTTGGGAGCCAGCTACATCCTGGGACTCTATGAGGCAATCCAGAAAAGCAAGGCAGGAAAATAAATGGCCAATATCGTCAGAGTCACTGCAAGCGAAGAGATTTATCAGACGCTGCGTTCCGAAATTCTCTCAATGCGCTTCAAACCTGGTGAGGAGTTGAATCTGCAGCTGCTGTCTACGCAGCTGCAGGTCAGCCGCTCCCCGGTGCGGGATGCACTCATGCGCCTCAGTGGGGACAATCTGGTGGACATCTTCCCCCAGAAAGGAACCCGCGTCTCCTTGATCAACCTCAAGCAGGTTGAGGAGGAGCGCTTCTTGCGCAAGAGTCTTGAAGAGAGTGCAATCCGCAAGTTCATCTATCAGAGCAAGGAAGAACACTTCCTGGCGATGGAACGTGCGATCGAGGACCAAGTAGATGCAATGGCCTCCGGCGATTTTGTCCGGTTCATCGAAGCGGACGACCAGTTCCACTCTCAGATATTCAGTGGTATCGGGATGATGCGCATCTGGAATATCATCACCAACCAGGGCGGAAACCATCACAGGATTCGGCTTCTCTCTTTCACCGAGAAGAACGTACTGCCCAATATCATCGAGCAGCATCGCAACATGGTCGAAGCGCTCAAGACCAAGCAGATGGAGACCATCCTCAACCTTGAGGACAAGCATCTTTCCAAGCTGCTGCAAGAGACCGAGCTGATGGTCCAGCACTATCCGAACTATTTCAAACAGGAGACCAGCTACGTCGGCCTCCGACTTCGTCCCACCAAGTAAAAGGAGTCCCCCCATGAAACTCACCAATGAAGGTTTGCAAGCAAAAGAACTGTGGCAGCAGAAGGGATATACCCTTCCTACCTTTGACCGACAGGTCATGCTCAAAGAGACCGAACAGAATCCTACCTGGGTGCACTTTGGAGCAGGCAACATCTTCCGTGTCTTCCCTGCCGCCTTGCAGCAGCAGCTGCTCAATCAGAAGCTCACCAAGACTGGCATCATTGTCGGAGAGGGCTTTGACTACGAAATCATCGACAAGGTGTACGACAAGCACGACAACCTCACCCTCATGGTTACCCTCAAGAGTGACGGATCGATCGAGAAAGAGGTCATTGCCTCCGTTGCCTATGCATACAAGTGCGACCCTCAGTTTGCGAAAGAGTGGGAGTTCTTTGTGCAGACCTTCCGAAAGCCGAGCCTTCAGATGGCAAGTTTCACCATCACCGAGAAAGGATACTCCTTGCGAGGTGGAAACGGTGAGTTCTATCCTGCAGTAGCTGCCGACATGAGCAACGGGCCCAAGAAGAGCACCATGTTCCTCTCCAAGCTCACCTCACTTGTCCATGAGCGCTATCTGGCAAAGGCCGGCAAGCTCAGCTTGGTAAGCATGGACAACTGTTCGCACAACGGGCAGAAGCTGCAGGATGCAGTCATGACCATCGCCCATGCTTGGGTGGAAAACGGCCATGCAGACCCCGGCTTTGTCACCTACCTCAAGGAGGAAGTGACGTTCCCATGGTCCATGATCGACAAGATCACTCCGCGTCCCGATGCAAAGGTGGAGGCAATGCTCAAAGCAGACGGGTTTGAAGACACATCCTTGGTCATCACCGACAAGAACACCTACACAGCGGCCTTCGTCAATGCAGAAGAGTCCCAGTATCTGGTCATCGAAGACCTGTTTGCAAACGGACGGCCCGCCTTGGAGAAGGCTGGTGTCTTCTTTACCGACCGCGAGACGGTCAACCAGGTTGAGCGGATGAAGGTAACCACCTGCCTCAATCCGCTGCACACCGCCCTTGCCATCTATGGCTGTCTGCTTGGTCATACCCTCATCAGCGATGAGATGCGGGATAGCGAACTGAAAGCCTTGGTTGAGAAAATCGGTTACACAGAAGGCATGCCGGTAGTTGTCGACCCGAAGATCCTCAACCCCAAGCAGTTCATCGATGAAGTGCTCAATGTCCGCTTCCCCAACCCATTCATGCCCGACACCCCCCAGAGAATCGCCACCGACACCAGCCAGAAGCTGGCGATCCGCTTCGGTGAGACCATCAAGGCGTATTTGGCCAGCAGTGAGCTGGATGTGAAGAATCTCAAACTCATCCCCCTGGTGTTTGCAGGCTGGCTGCGCTACCTGCTCGGCCTCAACGATGAGCTTCGGCCCTTCGCCCCAAGTCCAGACCCCCGCCTTGCTGAGGTGCAAGCTTCCTTGGTGGATATCAAGATCGGAATGCAGGGCCCCTTCCCCTCGCTTGCATCCCTTCTTTCAGACACCACGCTGTGGGGAGTGGATCTCAATGCAATCGGCATGGCAGACCTTGTCCAGGACTACCTCAGCCAACTGCTTGCAGGCAAGGGTGCTGTGCGTGAGACCTTGCGCAAATACGTCCACTGAGCCATACTTCACCTATGCAAAGCACACCGAATAAGCGCCTCGTCATCGAGGCGCTCTATCTTGTCGGAGGCACTGCGTTGGCAGGCTTCTCCATCGCAACCTTCATCACTCCGGCAAAGATTGCAAGTGGTGGCGTGAATGGCATCGCCACAATCCTCTACCATCTTACCGGTTGGGATACCGGTCTGGTGATGCTTGCCATCAGCATCCCCATCTTTCTGCTCGGTATGTGGATTTTCGGCCGTACCTATGGGGCAAAGAGTCTTGCAGGGACGCTGCTCTTGAGCCTCTGGGTCAGCTTCTTCGGCCAGATGACCTCGTATGAAGGCTTTCTTCCCTATGTCGATCGGATGGACACCCTTCTATCGGCAATTTTTGGAGGAGTACTGCTTGGCAGCGGCATCGGGCTGGTACTGCGTAGCGGCGCAAACACCGGAGGCACTGATATCCTCGCCCAGATTCTGAGCAAGTACACTCCACTGAACCTGGGAACCTCACTCTTTCTCTGTGACGCCTCAGTCATCGTATTGGGAGCACTGGCCTTCGGCTTTGAACGTGCCTTGTTTGCCATCATCACGCTCTACCTTTCAGGGCAGATGGTGAACTACATGGTGATGAGCCTGGGTACCAAGTACGCAAAGACGGCCTATATCGTCAGCGAGCGGCATGAAGCCATCGGCAAGCGTATCATCACCGAACTCCGCCATGGGGGAACCCTCATCAGCGGAGTGGGCATCTTCACCGGAAGGGAGCGCACCATGCTCATGGCGGTGGTGCACAACCAGCAGATCAACCACCTGACCAGGATTGTGCACGAAGAGGATCCGAAAGCCTTCATGTTCGTCCATGAAACCTACCAGGCGCTCGGAGAAGGGTTTGTTCCCATGCACCGCCTTATTCGTCTAGAAGAAAAACGGCGCAAGCAAAACCGTCCAAATAGCTGACAAACTGATCGAGATGCTGCTCATCGCACCCTGGACTTCCCCAAGCTCCAGGGCTTTGCTTGTCCCCAAGGCATGGCTGCAACTGCCGATGCCCACCCCGTGGGCAACCGGGTCCTTGATGCGAAAGACTTTTCCCAATACAGGAGCAAGCAGATTCCCTGCCAGGCCGGTAATGACCGTTGATGCGATGGTCAGGGCGGGAATGCCCCCAAACTGTTCGGTAATGGCAATGGCAATAGGGGTGGTGACACTCTTGGAGAGCAAGCTCGCGATCATCTGCTCATTCAACCCAAACAGCGTTGCACTGAAGCGGATGGAAGAGAGAGCTGCAAGAGCTCCTGCCAGGGTACCAAACAACACCGGGAAAAAAGCCCCTGCAAGAATCTTGCGCTGGCGATAGATGGTAAGAGCAAGCACTGCGGTGACAGGAGCCAAGAACATAGCAATGAAGGAAGATCCCTGTTCGAACGCATCGAGTGGTATGCCAAACACCGACAGAACCGCAACCACGATGAGCATGGCGATGATGAGCGGGTTTGCCAATGGGTGGCCCACCTTCTTGTTGACCCAAAGACCGATGCGAAACGAAACGATGGAGAGCATGATGCCGAACAAGGGGGAGTGTGCTATCTCAAGCATGGTGCCTCCTGGCGATCAGGCGCTGGATGCGCATGACCAACAAAACGGTATAGCTGCTTGCTGCAAAGCAGGCAACCAAGGAGATGAGGTTCACCAATATCAGCTGCCACCAGATAGACTGCACCAGAGCAGCATACCTGAGGATGCCTACCCCTGGGGGAATGAAGAAAAAGGTCATATTACGCAGCAAAAAGTCGGCACTCTCACCCAAATGCTCCTCCTTGAGGATCCTGGAGGAGAGCAGGATGAGCACAAAGATCATGCTGATGACGCTGCCGGGAAAGGAGAAGGGCAACAGGCTTGAGACTAGGTCGCCAACCAGGCAGATTCCGAAGATGAGTGCAAGCTGGGTTAGGTACTTCATTTGGAGCTACCATACCCTATTGGAAGGCCTTCTGGGAAGAGGTACAATGGAGAGTAAGGAGGCAGCAATGAACACAGATATGGAAAGCCTGCTCAGTCGCAGGAGTGTACGGAGTTTCACCGAAGAGCAGATCGCCGATGAGGACCTGCTTCTGATTCTCGAAGCCGGAAGACTTGCACCGAATGGGAAGAATCAGGAGACTTGGCATTTCACCGCGCTACAGGACCCACAGAAGCTTCGCGCCCTCGATGAGCTGGTGGTTGGCCCGAACAACAGCTTCTTCTACCACGCCCCGACCCTGATTCTGGTCTCCATCCAGCTCGGCAGCGCCTATGAGAAGGAAGATACTGCTTGTGCCCTCACCAACATGATGCAGGCTGCCCACGCCCTGGGTTTGGGGTCGGTTTGGTGCAACAGGATCAACAACAACCACGACATCGATACGCAGCTATCCGACTACGGCATCCCTGAAGGCTACCGGGTGACCGGTACCCTGGCAGTCGGCCACGTCAAGGGCGACTACCCGCCTCGGCGCAAACCCAAGGAAGGTACCATTACCATCATCCGGGCGTAACTTCTCTGAAAGAGCGTGGTTCCTCCCTATAGGTGATGCCGATTCCCAAGCACTGCATGCTTGGGTATACTACGGCAAACCGAAAGGGGGAGGAATCAATGGCAAAACGAAAAGCAGGGACACGGGTGAACAAGGCGAAGAAGCGGGGAAAGAAGCTTCTCATACTTCTGGCAATCCTGCTTGTCCTGTGGATACTCACCCTGGTCCTTGCTCCCAGCGAAGCAGAGCTGCCGCAGGCGACTGGATCGGCTATCCCAGGTCTCGAGCTCCCCTACTTCGAGAAAACCGAGCTGGTGGTTTCCCATCCCGGTTACACACTCTCCTATGATGAAGAACATGAGCAGGCTCGCTGGGTTGCCTATCACCTGACTCGCGAGGAGCTCTACGGCAGTTTCGAACGTAAAGATGATTTTCGCAGTGACCCTTCGATCATCACCGGTTCAGCCACCTTGGACGACTATCGCTCCAGCGGCTATGACCGTGGCCACCTTATCCCGGCAGCAGACCTCTCCTTCAGTGAGGAAGCCATGAGCGGTTCCTTCTATATGAGCAACATGAGCCCCCAGGAGGGACAGTTCAATCGTGGCATCTGGAGTAAGCTTGAGGCCACCGTACGCAACTTTGCCGATACAGAGGGTGCTGTATACGTGGTAACCGGTCCGGTGCTCACCGATGGCCCCTACAAGACCATTGGCAAGAACAAAGTCTCGGTTCCCAACCAGTATTACAAAGTGATTCTTGACTATGAGGAACCTGAGTTGAAGGCGATAGGCTTCGTATTGCCCAACGAAGGCTCAAGCAAAAGCCTCGAGAAGTTCGCCACCACCGTTGACGAGGTTGAAGAGCTGACAGGACTGGACTTTTTCCACCGCCTTGATGATGACGAAGAGGCTCTCTTGGAAGGAAGCTATGACCCATCGCTTTGGGACTTCTCCACCTTCAGTGCCAGTGCCAAGGATCGCGAAGCCTTCCAGGCGGGCAACCTTCCCGCCAAGCAGACCGAGAAACCGAGTGGCTTCTACTCCCTGGCAAAGAACACGCTCAGCACCATCCTCTTTGTGGTAAAGAAAGAGAGCGTAAAGCTCATCGAGATCTTCGTTCCCCGCGCAGCACTCAAAGAGGCTGTTCCGTTCCTGTATTGAACAGGGACGAGAAAAGCGGTGAGAACTCACTGCCCGCTCGGTAGAAGACCGCAGGTTGTCCCAAGGGAGCCTCCACCGTATGCTTTCCACTCGTATAGGGTGCATGGGTGACAAGATGCACCCACTCTCCCTTGGGAAGATCGACCTCCCGCTCATTGCAGCCTTGCTTGAGCACCGGGGCAACATAGAGATCCGAACCCAACAAGTAGGCATCCTTGACAGTATGGAAACGAGGATCTGGGTCATGGAGAAACAGCGGTCTCATGACCGGAATCCCCAATTCGGCGTTCTCTGCCACCACGTGCATCAGGTACGGCTTGAGCCGGACATGGAGCGAGGTGAAGAATGCAAGTATCCGTAGGGTCTCTTCGTCGGAATCGAACTGCCAGTTGTCCTTGGGTCTGTTTCCCTCATGGGTGCGCATCAGCGGGGTGAAGGCGGCAAACTCTGCCCACCTGAGCAAGAGCTCCTTGGAGCGCTTCATGCCATACAGGGTGGTATATCCCCCGATATCGCTGTGATGCAAGCCCATCCCGCTCATTGCCAGCGAAAGCGCTGCGGTTATGACCGACGGCAGTCCATCATCCTCCGACCAATCGACGTTCTGGTCCCCGGCCCACATCATGGGGCAGGAAGCGAGGCTCTGTGACGACCCTGCACGCATGAAGAAGAGGATCTCCTCTTCCTTCCCACACTCCTTGATTGCGTCTTGGTTGACCTTTGCCCAATAGCCGGGCCAAGGATTGTGCTCCAACATGGCACTGCGGCCGTTTGCCAAGATGACATCGGTAGGAAGATACTCGCCAAAGTCAGCCATCCATCCACCCAAGCCAAAATCGATCAGCTCACGTTTGATCACATCCTTGTACCAGTTCACTGCCTTCTCATTGGTGAAGTCCACAATCGCAGCATCGAACTCGCCGAAGTCGACCAGATACACAGAACCATCGGTGCGCTTGCCTAAAAAGTCGAGCCGCTTGGCTTCTTCGAAGAGAGGATGGTCGGCCAACACATAGGGATTGATATAGCCCAGTACCCGTATTCCTTGCGCTTTCAGGCGAACAATCTCCTTGTCGAGGCCAGGATAAAGGGACTCATCCCACTGCCAGTTCCATCTGAGACGCTTTCCGAAGCTGGTATACTTCTCCCCTTCCCAGTCCTGGATCCAAAGGCCGCAGACTTGCATCCTGTGTGCATGAACTCGCTCCAGTTTTTCCAAGCAGGTTGCAGTTCCGCCTTGCATTCCCAATATGATGCCGTCATACACCCAAGAAGGAAGCTTGGGCTGCCTGCCCAGCAGAGCTGAGATATCCTGTACCACCGAGAGCAAAGTGGGCTTGGTGGAAATGGTGATGCAGGAAGGGACATCCCAGAACTCCAGTTCATGGTAGGCAGGATGGGTGAAATCAAAATCGGCATAGCCATCGGTCTGGGCATGCACAAAGTAACGGCGGCTTGATACAAACGTTGGCTGGGGGTAGAAGGTGGTGTGATAGTCACCACCTGCCCGGTCGAGGCGGTCAGAGATCTGCGTGATCTCCGTCGCCTTGTTCCTTCCCACTCCCTGCTCTTGGGTCCAAAGCGGGAAGTGCCTGCCACGCAGGTCGAAGTGGGAAAACTGCTCCCCACATCCCCAGACATGCTCATCCTCACAGGCAACCAACCTGATGACCAGGCGGTTGTACGGCTTTGGAAGGGGGGAAAAATGCATCTGCAGCCTCCCTTCCACCTCACTGAGGTCGCAGGTCACCTTTCCCTCTTTTCCACCAAAGGTCAGGCTGACCACCCCCCGTCCTTCCTGGTAGGCTTGGGTGACGCTGCACTCATTGAGATTCAGCTCTTCAAGCACGGTGTCCTCGATGAAGTAGTTGCCGCGATACATATCCACGTGTTCCTCTGCCCTGCGCAGGGAGAGGCAACTCTGTTTCGGGGAGTGCTCCAAGATTGCGATGCCCTGGTACTGAATGGTCAGCTTCTCGTCATTGCGTGTGCAACTGATCATGCTCACCCCTTCACCCCACCGGCAGTAAGGCCGCCGATGATCTTATCGTGCAGGAAGATATAGGCAATGATGCTCGGTATGATGGTGATGATGACCGCTGCGTACATGCTGCTGTAATCGGTGATGAACTGGCTGGAAAAGAACTTGATGCCAAGCTGGATGGTCCTCGACTCGATCGAGGAGGTGAGCAGCATCGCCATGAGGAACTCGTTCCAGGAGTAGATGAAGCAGAAGGTGGCGGCGGTGACGAGTCCGCTGCGTGAGAGAGGGAGTATGATCACGGTGAAGCGCTTGAGAAAGCCGCACCCATCGATTACGGAAGCTTCCTCAAGTTCGCGGGGTATGGATTTCATGAAAGCGGTTACCAGAAACGTGGAAACAGGGATATTCACCGCGGTATATACGAGGATAAGAGCGAACAGGGTGTTGTACAACCCCGTCTTGGTGATGAATGAGAAATAGGGGACCATGAACGAGATCACCGGAACGAGCACACCGGCGGTGAGCAGGGTATAGAGAACATCACGGCCTTTGAAGCGTTCCCGTGCAAGGATGAAGGCTCCCATTGCAGTGACGGCGCTATTGAGGATTACCGCACAGGAGGCAACCACCACTGAATTGAGCAGCAGTCTCGGCAAGCTGGCCATGGAGAGCGCCTTGGCATAGTTTTCCCATTGCAATTTCTCGGGCCATCCGAAGGGATTTGTTTGCAGTTCCAGGTTGGTGCGGAGAGAACTGACCAAAAGCCAGAACAACGGAAGCAGGGCTACAGCAAGCAAGCTGAGCAGAAGCAACCATTTCACACTGTTGAAAACCAATCCAACGCCCGTGATTCTCTGTTTCATCTCCCCCTCCTATTGAGCCATTTCGCTCATCGGATCCGAGGAACCGAAGATTTTCCGCAGCAACGTGATGACCAGGGTTCCCATCACAATGAGGAAGACGCCTGCCGTGCTGGCCTCACTGTAGCGCAAGGCATCCATTCTCAGATAGAGATCGATGCCCATGGTGGTGGTCGCATAGGCAGGCCCGCCTCCTGTCATCAGGAACGTTGACTCGAAGTGCCGCATGCCATAGGCCATGGCCAAGGTCATGGTTGTGATCAGGCTCCCGCGGAGCATCGGCAGGGTGATATGCCGTTCCTGCTGGAAGGTACTGGCCCCATCAATCTGGGCAGCTTCATAGAGTGAGCGGGGGATGTTCATTGCCGAGGCAAGGAGGATGATCATAAAATAGCCGATGTAGATGACTGTCTGGAAGATGACTGCAAAGAGTGCTGTATCTGGATTTCCCAACCAGTTTCGCTTCTCCATCCCGAATAGGGAGGAGAGGATTGCATTCAAAGGTCCTTCCACATTGTAGATGGCCACCCAGACCATTGCCAATGCTACTGTGGAGATGACATTGGGCAGGTAGTAGACGGTCCTGAGCATTCTCCACCCCTTGGGCTTGCGTACCAGGATCATAGCTACCAGGCAAGCGAGGGGAACCTGGATGAACCCTTGGGAGAGCGCCCAGATGACATTGTTTCCCAACGCCTTACGGAAGGTGGGGTCACCCAGCAGTTTCTGATAGTTTGCGACGCCGTTGAACTTCATCAATCCGATGCCTCTCCAACTGGTAAAGCTGGTCGCAATCGTAAAGACGAAGGGATAGAGAAAGAAAAAGAAGAACAAGAGCAAGACCGGAGAGAGGAATAAGGCCCTCGCCCCCCAGATCCGACTTCGATGTGTTCCAACAGCTTGCATACCATACTCCTGAAAACAATAATGAGATGCTGCCGTCACTCGACGGCAGCACAGAATACACTGTTAGCGTTCAATCTTTCGGTCGACCAGGGCACAGAACTCTTCTGCGCTGATGCGGCCAAGAGCGAGAGCTCCCAGTTGCTGGGCAAATTCCAGAGTCACTTCAGCACCAAGGGCTGCTTCGAGGTCGAATGCAGTGGTCTTTGCTGCAGAGGCTACATCATAGAACTGTTTCTGCAGAGCCTTGACCGGACGGTAGTCCGTCTTGATGGCGAACATGGCACCACTGGTCTCAGCAATCCTTGCAATGGAGGCAGGGCTGGTCAGATACTGCATGAAATCGAGGATGGCAGCTTCTTTTGCCTTATCTTTGGTCGACGCAGCACAGATGTTGGCCTGCAGGCGACTGATCATGAAATCCTTTGTGCTTCCGGCAGCAGGAAGTCCGGCAATCTTGATGGAGTTGAAGAACGGGGTGGCTGCAAGGTCGGCACGACCTGCATACCAAGGTCCGTTGGAGAACACTGCTGTGCGTCCAGCAAGGAAGTGACCGCCGCTTCCACCTGCGCCCAAACCAACTGCATCACTGGTTGAGTACTCGGTGATCATACGCTTGGTAAGCTTCGCAGCTTCCACAAATGCCGGGTCGGTAAAGGGCTTGTCCCACACATTGGTTCCACCAAGAGAGACTGCAAAATGACTGAACCAGATCATGCTCGTCCAAGCATTCGTATCACCGGTCATCTGGCTTGCAGGAGTAATGCCGGCAGCCTTGAGCTTGTCGAAAGCGGCCCACATCTCATTCATGGTAGTCGGAAGTGCCTTGACACCTGCCTGAGCAAACGCATCCATGTTGTACCAGATCGGAAGGATTGCTGTCTCCATGGGAAGGGACTTGAGCATACCATCAACGGTGGATTGCTCCAGTGATCCTGCATCAAAAGTCTGCTTCCAGCTGTTGCTCATCACTTTTGAGAAATCCATGAGAAGATTGGACTGGTAGAAAGTCGCAGTGGTTGGGTTGAATTTGATGGTGAAGATATCAGCAGGAGCCTGCCCGGCGGCAAGGCTTGTGCGGACTTTCTGCTCATAGGCATTGTAGTCGGGCTGTGGTTCGATGACCACCTTGATCTTCCCGGCATTCTTGGCATTGTACTCATTCACCAAGGCTTCAACTGCCGGAGCCTTGCTGTCGTTTCCGACCCAGATGCTCGCCCAGCGCAGTTCTACCTCTTTCTGCACTCCACTGTCCACTTGGCCTTGTGCACCAAGTCCCGTCATCAGGCAGAGCATCAGCAGCACTGCAAGAAGTTTCGTTTTTTTCATCATGGCAATCTCCTTTGTATCGTAGTTTTGCTCAAAACGCAAAATACTTTGTATGTCAAATTGCACGTATCCCCATACGTGCTACTCAATGACTTTCCAGCCCTTCAGCTTGGCCACCAACTCAAGGGGCCTGATGTACGAGCCGTACACCACTGAAGAGTGATGGGCAAGCCCATTGTCCAGCACCAGGTCCAGAATCTCTTTTACCGGCCGTTCGAACAACACCTTCATGTAGGTGCCTTTGAGCAGCTTTTCCATGGGAACCGCTTTTCCCCGTTGCAGGAACATGCGATATCCGCCCCTCGCCGAATCGATGCGCAGCACCGAAAGCTCTCCGCTCTTGAGCACAAAATCGGCGGTCACGCCCTTTCCGCCGGCAAAGTAGGTGTCCAGGCTTCGGTTGCACGTACCATCCCAGAGGTTGCAGGGAGCTACCCCACAATGCCAGAACAAGGCGAAATCTTGTTTGAAATCCACCTGGGAGAAGTCGAAGAGGAAGGGAGTCTCAGCCCCAAGCGCCTTGTGGGCGATCATGGAGAGCGCTCCATCGATGTCCCCTTCACAGGCAAGAATCAGCCCTTCAGACTGCAACAAGGACATCGCTGCACAGGGAGATACCCCGAAATCACGGGCAAACTCAGGCCAGCAGCGGATGGCGAGGGCACTCAGGCCCTTCTCCTTGTAAAACCCATCCAGCTTCGCAGAGAGCTGGGAAACCTTGTCCAGCTGGTACTCACTGAGGGTGGAGACATCAAAGGTGGAAATCAGTTGCTTCCTGCGTTCGGCAACCGCTTCCTCAGCGACTGCATAGGAGTGGACCTCACTGAGCTCATAATGGTCGACCAAGGCCCCGGTCTGTCCGAAGAGCAGGTTGTCCTGCACACCCACATTGAAAAAGCCATCAGCCCGATATCCGATGATGCCGATCTTTGCACTCTTCATCGCCTTGATGACTCGGATGGCATCAATCCAATCCTCATCAATCGCATCCTGTACGATTACCGAGTAATCGTCATAGCCGCTCTTGTAGAGATTGGAAGCGTTGAGATTCACCCCGCACACCGAGTTGAGCCTGATCTTTCCCCCGTTGTAGGGAAGCTCCGGAAGTCCCCACAGGAGAATGGGTACCGGAAGCTCCCGTTTGAGCTGCAGCACCAAGTGCCCAAGATGGAAGGTGCCGGAGATACAGACAAGCCCATCTATGTGCTTGGTCGCTAGCGACTGGGCAGCAGAACTACCCTCTTCCTGGGTGATGACCAGTTCTTCGAGGAACTCCCACTGCACGTCCTCAACGGTTTTCAGGTTTGTACGAATGGCCGTATACAGATTGCGGGCCTCAAGATAGTCATAGGTTGTCCTGGCAAGGCAGACAACCCCGATGGTCACCTTCTGTTTCACACGCAGCTCCTTATGGAAGGGAAAGGGGGAGATGTACAATACATTCTCTATAGTTACTTTCCATAAGTAAGTAAATAACGGAATAGAAGATTCGTCAACCAAAAGTTTTTTAAATCACCTGAAGTAATCCTGAAGTACCAGATCGGACGCCCCTCGCTGGGCAAGCAGCGGATCGTAGGCCGTTCCGAAAATCTGGGGGATTTCCCCGCAGAAAGCATCCGGCTCACTGATCAGGCGCCTCACATGATCACAAAGGGCATCCGAAATGGTGTCACAGCAACACACAAAGAGGAAACTCTTGGGCGAGAGCAGGCGCATGATGATTTTCATGGCAATGACAAGATACCCCGCCGCCCGTTCAATGGTCCGTTGGGCAGCAAGATCCCCGGTTTGCAACCGTGTATCCAGTCCCTCAAACAGAGCAAGACGCTGGGCTACCGATTGGGGATCAAGATCCTGCAGGTAGGCCTGCAGGCACCCGCGGGAACCACAGCTGCACCGAGGCCCATCGCTGTTGATCGGAATGTGTCCGGTCTCGATGGTCTGGTTCATGCTGTTCACATAGATATCGTCCATGTTCACGAAAGCCCCATTCACCCCGGTTCTGAGCAGGAAGGTGAACATGCTTCCTTCATGCTCATACCCTCCATGCCGGTATTCGCTGAGAGCAAGCGCACTGCAGTTGTTGTGGATGATGACCGGAAGGTCCAAGCGGCTCTCCAGCTCATCCACCAAGGCAATGTCTTTCATGCCCTCAATCCGAGGATAGTATCGCACGCGTTTCTGCTCAAGGTCGACTTGGCCTGGAGCTGCCACCCCTAGACCGATTACCTTCTCTTTGGGCAGGGAGAGTTCAGAGAGCACACGGTTGACTTCATCTACCATGAAATCAATCACCTCTTCCGCCTTGATTCCCTCATTGAGCGGATGCATCACCGAGTAGATTCGCTCCCCTTGGAAGTTGAAGACACCCAGAGAAAGAAAGGCTGTCCAGAACTCAATTCCCATGGTATAGCGGGCACTCTTTTCGACCACATAGAAGACAGGTCTCCGACCTTTTCGAGAGACAGATTCCTCAGTCTCCCCTTCGGCGGGAACTATCAGGCCCTCTTCTTCCAGCGAGGAGAAGATGCGAAAAATGGTTGGAGCTTTCAAGCCGGTTTTTTGGACCACCTCCGACTGGCTGATGCCTGCAGGAGTTGCCGCATGGATGAGAGAGAGCACCATATTCTGATTGTGCACCCGTAAATCAGCAGCCCTGAGTGGGTTTCCTTGCATTGCATCCCTCCATATGGGGTCAGTCTAATCCCATCGGAAGAAAAAATCCACAAGAAGTGACTTTACAAGCCAAGGGGAATGATTTATATTTACTTTCACTAAGTAACTAAAAGAGAGGTACCCTCATGATCACCTCGGAAGATCAGAAACACCTTGCCGATTTCGCTCGTGAAATCCGTAAACAAACCTTGTACACCATCGGAAATCTCGGGGTTGGCCACATCGGGGGAGCGCTCTCGATCGTCGAACTGCTGGCTCTCCTCTATGGAAAGCAGATGCACTACGACCCCAAGCAGCCACAGCTTTATGACCGTGACCTGCTCGTGCTCTCCAAAGGCCATGCCGGGCCTGCCCTCTATGCCACCTTGGCCCTGAAAGGGTTCTTTCCCTTGGAAGAACTGGCAACCCTCAACCAAGGAGGAACGAACCTCCCCAGCCATTGCGACCGGACCAAGACGGTAGGCATCGATATGACCACCGGCTCTCTCGGCCAAGGCTTGAGTGCTGCCTGCGGCCTTGCTTACGCACGGAGAGTCGACCAAAACACCTGTTATGTCTATGCCATCATCGGCGACGGTGAATCTCAGGAGGGACAGAATTGGGAAGCTGCGATGTTCGCCTCCCACTACAAGCTCGACCACCTCATTGCATTCACGGACAACAACAAGATGCAGATCGACGGGTATACCGAGCAGATCATGGGCCTTGGGGACCTTGAGGCCAAGTGGAACAGCTTCGGTTGGTTCACCCAGCGTGTCGATGGGCATGACATCAAGGCGATGGATGAGGCCATCGAGCGTGCAAAAGCACAGTCGGATAAACCCTCCATGATTATTCTGGACACGATCAAGGGTAAGGGCGCTTCATTCTGTGAAGGGAAAGTCACCAACCACAATATGCAATTCAACCTCGAGGTTGCCAACGCGGCAATCGCAGAGCTCAGGTAAGGGGGAAGGCCATGGAACAGAAAGAGATGCGACAAGTATATTGCGATACCCTGCTCGAGCTTGCTGGACAGGATGAGCGGATCATGGTGGTGGAAGCAGACCTCATGCGAGCCACCGGAACAATGAAATTCAAGGAAACCTATCCCGATCGTGCAGTTGATGTCGGGGTAGCAGAAGCGAACCTGGTAGGGGTGAGTTCAGGTCTCAGTGCCGGGGGAAAGATCCCCTTTGCAGCAACCTTCGGCTGCTTTGCCTCCCGCAGGGCGTTTGACCAGTTCTTCCTCTCGGCAAACTATGCAAAGCTGAATGTGAAGCTGGTGGGAACCGACCCGGGCATCAGCGCAGCCTTCAACGGGGGAACCCATATGCCGTTCGAGGATATTGCCCTTATGCGCATGATCCCCGGCCTGACCATCATCGAACCTTCCGACCCGATAAGCTTGCAATCTTTGACCAAGGCAGCAGCCCAGCTTGAGGGGTGCGTGTACATGCGCCTCCATCGCAAGGCTGTTCCTGCCCTCTACGACGATACTGAGACATTCACCTTGGGAAAGGGGAAGGTGCTGCGTGATGGAGCTGATGTCACCATCATCGCCTCTGGAGCAATCCTGGTGGGAGAAGCGCTCAAGGCAGCTGAGCTGCTCAAAGCAGAGCATGTCAATGCCGCAGTCATCGACATGCACACCATCAAACCGCTGGATGAGGAGCTAGTCCTCACCTATGCCAAAAAGAGTGGATGCATTGTCACCGCGGAAAACCATCAGGTTGCGGGAGGACTGGGTTCTGCCGTAGCAAACTTCCTCTCAGAGAACCATCCTACCCCGATGGCTATGATAGGCATCCGGGACGCCTTTGGCCAGGTGGGAACCCAGGACTGGTTGCAGGCACACTACAAGCTGCATGCCCAAGAGATAGCAGTGCAGGCAAAACGCTTGCTCGCAGACAAGAATACAAGGAGATGACCATGACCATAGCAATTGCCAGCGACCTTTCCGGTTTTCCGCTCAAGCAAGAGATTGCAGCACATCTGAAAGAGAAGGGGTTCACCCTTCTGGATTTTGGCATCGAACGGGAAGATGCTCCCCAACCCTACTTCATCCAAGCCCCCAAGGTGGCAAAAGCCATCCAGGAAGGGAACGCGGAGAAAGGCATCCTCATCTGCGGGACAGGACAAGGGATGGCCATCGTGGCCAACAAGCACAAGGGGATCTATGCTTGCGTAGTCGATGACATCTTCAGTGCAGAGCGCTCAAAGATTGTCAACAACGCCAATGTCATCACCCTCGGCGGCTGGATCACCGCTCCGTTTGTAGGCAAGCAGATTGTTGATGCCTGGCTTTCAGTCTCCTTCACCGAAAAGATGGAGTTCAAGAAGGAGTTCCTGACCAACGCCTTCAATCAGGTACAGGTCCTGGAAGAGGAGCAGTTTCGATGATAGCAAGCATCGCCAGTCCAGTGCACATCGTCTCCTCAACCGAGCTTGCCGGTGAGATGTTGGCAGACATCCTACGGTACACCGCCATGAAGGCAGGCCGACTGAAAGTATCTGTCATCCTGGACAATGCTCCGATCAAGGAGAAAGATGTATTGGTCGAGCACCTGAAATCGGTGTTCGAGGTCCAGGTCTTCTCCGAGGTGCAACCCAATCCAAGGACCGCTGACATCATGCGCATGTTCTCCGATTCCAGATTCGCAGGATCGGACGTGGTGCTCGGCATCGGAGGCGGAAGCGTACTCGATTCGGCGAAAGCACTGGCAATGCTCTCCTCAAACGGCGGAGAGCTCGACCAGTATCTGGGACTGAATGCGACAAGAAGTGTCCAAAGCAGGTCACTGCCCTTGGTGCTCATTCCCACGACAGCAGGAACAGGTTTAGAGGTTACCAAAGTCGGTGTCTATACAGCCGAAAGCGGTCGCAAGTATACCCTGGGTTCTCCCTTGATGCATGCCCATACCGCTGTGTTGGCGGCGAACCTGCTTCACGGGGTTCCCGCTTCGCTCTGCGCCGCGACCGGCTTGGATGCCCTCGACCACGCCTTGGAGTCAATCTGGAACAAGAACAGCACTCCTCTCACCCGCCAGCTTGCAAGACGAGCGGCTCTGAAGGTGCTCACCACGCTCCCCAGACTCTATGATGCGATCGAAACGGATGCACCTGAACGTACCGTGCTGCAGAGACAGATGCTTGAAGCCTCTTGTGAGGCAGGCATTGCCTTCAACCTCACCGGGACGGCGAGCGGGCATGCCATCTCCTTTGTACTCAGCGAAGAGTGGCATATCCCCCACGGCCTGAGCTGTGCCTTCACCTTGGGTGAGGTCTTTGCTTGGGCTGTTCAGGACAGGGGCAACAGAGCCGAGCTTGCTGCGCTCTCACGGTGCCTACACCCCGATCTGGAGGATGAGGAGGCTCTGGTAGAGCGACTGGCAGAGGACATCAACGACCTGCTGTCAAAACTCCACATACCCAGGACCTTCTCCGAACTCTCGCTCAATCTGGACAGCAATCAGATACGCAGCCTGTTCCGACGTGCCATGGAAGATCCCAAATTGCACAACCAGACTCCTCCCATGCAGGAAGAGGAGTTGTACCGGCTGTTGGAGGCAAAGCTGTGAGCGCCCTGCTGCTCAGCGGACTGGTCGTGTTTGTGACTCACACCCTGGAAGCCATAACCGGCTTCGGGTGTGCAGTTCTTGCCATGCCCTTTGTCAGCGCCTTGCTGGGGGTGCACATGGCAGTGAAGATCATCACCTTCCTTGCGTGGTTTCTTGCCCTCTACCTGGTGATAAAAAACTCCAAGCAGATCGATTGGAAGCAATATGCGATCATCACCGGTTGCATGCTGGCAGGTCTTCCTGTGGGGATGTACCTGTTCAGAACCCAGCAAAGCGACACCCTCAACCTGTTGCTTGCCCTCTTCATCATCATCGTCTCGATAAGCCAGTTGTACAGAGCGGCACGAGGTGGAGCTCCCCGGGCGCCGCTGACCAAGAGAACGGCACTGCCCTACTATCTGCTGCTTGTTGCCGGTGGGGTGATCCACGGCGTCTTCTCCTCAGGAGGACCCTTGGTGGTGCTCTATGCTACCCGTACTCTTTTGGACAAGGGACGGTTTCGGGCAACGCTCTGTCTGTTGTGGACCACACTGAACACCATCATCCTTGCCACCTATTTCATCGAAGGATCTGTCACCAAGGACGTGGCTGTCTCAACCGGTCTTCTGATACCCTTTGTGGTTGCGGGTATCATCGTCGGTGAAAGAATCCACAACAAAGTCGACCAGAAGAAATTCTCCCTCATCGTATTCTCCATGCTCCTGCTGACAGGGGTCTTTATGCTCATCTCGAGGTAAATCAATGGCAAGCAAACAGTTCCAGGTTCCCCAGGCTTTGATCGCGCAGAACCCACTCACCATGATACTGCGAATCGACTCATCACCCTTTACGAAGTATGGGAGGGTGCTGAAAGACCTTCCCCTTGATAAACTCATTACAAAAGCGGATGAGCTGACAGACATTCCCCAAGAGGGAAACATCTACGTTGCAGACCTTCAAGCCTTGCATCAGGAAGAGCAAGCCGCAGCCTTGGGACAATACTTTGGGTTCCAGGCGATTCAGATTGGCTACTGCAATGGGAAGAATACGACCATCAATGGGGTTGAGTATCACAAAAGCCCGGAACTTTTCATCGCCGTCACCGATTGCCTTCAATTTCTCACACGCTTTGACAGGCTCAAGGAGTTCAACTCAGTCGATACGCACGATGCTGAGCTCTTCTACTTCCCCAAAGGGAGTGCAGTCCTGATCGACCCGCATGTGCTGCATCTCGCCCCCTGCGCGGTGTACAAGGAGGGCTTCAAATCACTGATCGTCCTGCCCAAGCAAACAAATGAACCCTTGAGCCAAGCCATGGAGGCTGTGCGCAAGCAGAGCAAGGATGGCGAAACACGCATCCTTTTCAAGCAGAACAAGTGGATGCTCGCCCATCCCCAGCGACAGCAGCTCATAAAAGACGGTGTCTGCATCGGCCTGGCAGGTCCGAACCGTGGGGTACAGCCACTGGATTGAAGAATGACCGGCCGAGCGGCCGGTCTGAAAGCGCTGAGTACACCGAAGGCCGCTTGCGCGGCCTTCGGGTGAACATTACTTGGAAATGAGCATGGTTTTGGGATCGAGGCTGACACCCATAGGCTTTTCAACCATCCCTTCATGCGTCTTCACGGCGGTCATCACCACCTTGTCGCGCTCCTCATTGTAGATCAACCCAATGAGGACATCGATCAGATTCGTGTATTTTTGCATGGTGTTCGGAACACCGTACTTATCATAAACCACATCAGCACGGACCGGAGATACACTGAACCACACTTCGAGGTTCATGCTCTCTGCAAACTCCTTGATCCGTCTTACATCGTCTTCGGTGGCAACAGTAAGCTTATATCCGTCGAAGAGGATGGCATCAGCCTTGAATGAGCCGTGTTTGATCAGGGTCTCCAAGCTGGAAAGCACCTTGTCAATGGTGACATTTTCCTGACTGAAGTTCATGACCACACGATTGGAGAGAATATTGTTGTACACTGATGCTGCGTCAGAAAGACTGCGACCATCGGATACTTCGCGGAAAACCTCTTTGTACCAGTTGATCACATGTTCCACATTACCAGAGAACGAAACATGGATGACATGTTCGCCCCTGAGCAGCTTATCGGTGGCAAGGTGTACCAGACATGCCGTCTTTCCTACACCGTGTCGAGAAACGAGGACTCCGAGGTTCCCACGACCGAGCCCGCCGCCCAGTGATTCCTCAAATACGCGAAGAGGACTCAAGTCGTTCAACTCTTGAATTTCCATAATGCTCACCTCCAAGTAGAAATTAGGTTCATCCCCAGTATACTATGGAAATTCACACTTGGGTACCTTTTTGCGTGCCGGCGCAAAAAGAGGCCCCCAAAAGGCGTTCAAACCTCATGGGGGCTTTTGGATACCGGAAGCAGAATCTTACTTCTGTTCCTTCCTGCGCTTCTCCTGATAATCCTTCTTCAACTGCTCGGAAACACTGGTGGGTACTCTTCCGTACTTACCGATTTCCATCGTGAACTCGCCCTTGCCCTGGGTAAGGGAGCGCAACACGGTGGAGTATCCGAACATCTCAGAAAGCGGAACTTCTGCGAGCACGGTACACATGGCATTGTCCTCAGTGGAACTGATGATAAGACCACGTCTCTGGTTGATCGATGCGAACACGCTTCCCTGGAATTCATTGGGAGCGACGACCTCAACCTTCATGATCGGCTCAAGGATAACCGGCTTGGCCTTCTCAAATGCCTCACGGAATGCACCGAGAGCGGCAGTCTGGAACGCCTGGTCGGAAGAGTCGACGGGGTGCCAAGCACCATCGTTGACCACAGCCTTCACGCCGATGACCGGGAAGCCGAGCTGGCTGCCCTTCTTGACAGCGGTCTGGAAACCCTTGTCGCAGGAGGGGATGTACTCGGTCGGGATGGATCCACCCTTGACCTCATCAACGTACTCGTACTCCTTCAGCTCCTCACCCTCAGCAGGATCTGGAAGCGGCTCAATATAACCGGCAATGCGGGCATACTGACCGGAACCACCGGTCTGCTTCTTGTGGGTGTAGTTGAAGTCAGCACGCTGGGTGATGGCCTCACGATATGCAACCTCAGGCTGGCCGACCTCTACCTCTGCCTTGTACTCGCGCTTCATGCGCTCGACATAAACTTCGAGGTGGAGCTCACCCATGCCCTGGATGATGGTCTGGTTGGACTCGGGATCCACAAACGAGCGGAACGTCGGGTCTTCCTTGGTGAAACGGTTGAGCGCCTTGCCCATGTTGTCTGCAGCCTTCTTGTCCACCGGCTTGATGGCCAGTGAGATAACCGGGTTGGGAACGAACATGGAGGAGAGCGAATAGTTGAGCTTTGGGTCACAGAAGGTGTCACCGCTGGCACATTCGATGCCGAACAGTGCAGCAATCTCACCACACCCAGCTTCAGTCAGGTCTTCCATGGCTGCAGCATGCATGCGGATCAAACGACCTACGCGGAACTTTTTGCGGCTGCGGGTATTGTAGAGTTCATCACCCTTCTTTACCTTGCCCTGGTAGACACGGATGTAGGTAAGCTGACCATACTGACCATCCTCAAGCTTGAATGCAAGGATGACCGGGGGGAGATCGTCGTTGGACGTGAGGATAACTTCCTCTTCATTCTTGTCCAGATCGAGAGCTTTGTTGACAACATCGGTCGGGTTGGGCAGGTAGCTGACAACGGCATCAAGCAAGGCCTGGATACCCTTGTTCTTGTATGCAGAACCCATCAGGACGGGGACCAGCTCAAGACGGATGGTAGCCTCACGAATCGCCTTGCTCAACAGCTCCTCAGTCACATTGTCCTCGAGCATGGCTTCCATCAGCTCATCAGAGCACATGGAAACACCGTCAAGCAGCTCTTCGCGCTTGGCCTGTGCTTCTGCAAGCAGCTCAGCGGGAATCTCAGCCTCACGAATCTGGTCCATGTTTGGACCTGCATCAAAGTAGAGAGCCTTCATGCTGACCAAGTCAACGACACCCTCAAGGCGTTCTTCAAGCCCGATGGGAATCTGCATCAGCACTGCATTCAGACCGAGCTTATCCACAAGCTGCTTCTTGACGCGATACGGATTTGCACCGGTTCGGTCGCACTTGTTGATAAAAGCGATGCGGGGAACATGGTAGCGCTTCATCTGCCGGTCAACCGTGATTGACTGACTCTGGACACCACCGACGGAACACAGCACCAACACAGCACCGTCAAGCACGCGCAAGGAGCGCTCGACCTCGATGGTGAAGTCAACGTGTCCCGGAGTGTCGATGACGTTGATCTCCGTTCCTTTCCAAGTGACGTTTGTTGCAGCACTTGCGATGGTGATACCACGCTCACGCTCCAGCTCCATGCTATCCATGGTGGCGCCAACGCCATCCTTACCACGAACTTCATGAATTTCGTGGATCTTATTGCAGTAGTAGAGGATGCGTTCGGAGAGCGTAGTCTTACCCGAATCGATGTGGGCACTGATTCCGATGTTCCTCAAGTTTTGCAAGTCAGCCATACTATATAACCTCTATAAAATAGAATAAAAACGAGTCCACAGGTTCCCTGCAGCATCCAATCCAATCCTGATGAAAAGCTCTTTCTTCCTAGCACACATCAGGTTATCTTCTGAAGGGAAGGGAAGGGACGGAAAAGAGACAACCTTGTCCCAACGTACCTGGTGGATAATAGTATATCTCGCTTTTTTGTGCAATCCCTTTTCCCAACACAATCCTTTTCCGACTCGACACTTGTGTGCTACAATGGCTTTGAGGTGTGCCATGGAAACGATTTTCACGAAAATTCTTGAAGGCAAGATTCCTTCGGTCAGACTCCATGAGGATGAGCTTTGCTTTGTCATCCTCGACATCAATCCGGTCAACAAAGGGCATCTTCTGATCATCACAAAGGAGAGCTATCCTCTCCTATCCGATTGCCCGGACTCCACACTTTCCCACCTGATGCATGTTGCAAAACGTGCCGATGCAAAACTTAGGGAAGTCTTGCACTGTGATGCCACGAATCTGATCATCAACAACGGCAAGGCCAGCGGACAGGAAGTGCCGCACCTACACCTGCACGTCATCCCCCGATGGGAGAGTGACAAGAAGAACATCCATCTTCAAAAAGAGACCTATACGGACGGCGAGATGGCCGAGTATGGGAAAACACTGGAGTTCTGAGCCATGCGTGCATGTCACCACTGTCATACTGACATCGATCCCCTGATGAGCATCGGCTTCAATACTGTTTGCCCGAAATGTGAAAAAAGCCTGCATAGTTGCGTCAACTGCCGCTTCTACAGCCCCGGCTCCTACCATGACTGCTCCGAGGGTGTGGAGGAGTACATTGAGGATAAGGTGGAGGCCAACTTCTGCGACTCCTTCATGCTTGGGGAAGACACCAAGGAAGAAGCGCAGCGCAAGGCTGATGCCAAAGCCAGGGCGGAAGCCTTCTTCAACTTCTAAGGAATAGGAACCACCATGAATACACGTCGCTTTCTGCTTCTGGTCTTGCTCGCAGTCACCATCCTTTTCAGCGGATGCCAATCCTACACAGCCAAAGAAGCCAAGCCCCGCTTGGCACTCCCTACTGAGCCAGAGACGACCTTGGTCACCAAGTACTCCGTCCTGGAAGCCGAAAAGCAGGAACTTTTGGCAAAACAGGAGGCAGAAGAGCTGCAGCTGCACCAGCAGATGGAGCAAGAGGAAGCACAGCGGAAACAGGCACTTGCATGGGAACAGCTTTCACAGGCTGAGGCGGATGCAAGGAATGCCATCGCCCTGCTCACCGAAGAGAAACAAACCCTTCAGGACCAACTGGACCAACTGCAGTCCCAGCTTACACAGACGAATACGAGTCTCTCATCCCAAGAGCTCACCGCCGAAGGGCTGACCAACGAGCTGATGAGCATTGAGTCTCGCTACGCAGAGCTCTTGCTCTCCTTCGATCAGCTCTCCTACCATGCAAGTGAACTGGAAACACTGCTTTCCGAGCAACAGTTGATAAACGACCATCTGCAGCAGTTGCTTACCCAAGTGCAGACCGATCACCAAGCAGAGATGACCGCCCTTCTTGCCTCACACGAGCAGGAGGTTGCTGATCTGCTTGCAACCATCCGGAGCCTGCAGACCGACAACACCCTGCTCAAGGCCCAGCTTGAGGAGAAGACCCTCACCTTGGAAGAGAAGACAAGGCTTGAGCAGCAACGTGCTGAACAAGTGCGAAAAGCAGAGCAAGAAGAGATGGAGCGCCAGCAGCAGATCGCCCTCGAGCAACAGCGCCTGGCGCAGCTGGAGGAAGAGCAAAGGCAGCTCCAGCTTGCCCTCCACCAACAGATACCCCCGCTCTCGGAGTTGACCTACCCCAGGCTGTACACCACACAAGCACCAACCATGCACCTTGAGGAGAATGGGCAACTGGATGTCATGCTGCTCACCCTCGATGATCGGATGTGGGATTCCAAAACGGTTGCCAAGGAAGTGCACACCAGCATCAGCGACCTGAATTACCCCGTCATGCTGGCAACCGGTCATATGCAGAATGTCATCGATTTGGTACGGGAAATGGGCTTGCATGCAGTGCTGGTCCGGGGAGGAGCGATCATCAGCAGGCTGCCGATCATCAAGAGTGATGAGTACGGGGCAAGCGTCCAGTTCAGCGAGAAGAAAACCGTACGCTTCTCGGTTGCCAACCTTCCCGAGTATCAGGTCTTGGAGGCCTTCCAAGCAAAAGCGGACTGGCAGACACTTCAGAAGAAGATCACCCCCAATCGTGTGGCGGCACTGAAGGCCATCACCGCCAAAGCCCCGGTTACCGAACCCACCATCCTTGGTGCCAGCCTCTATGAGCCTTCGCACCAGGATTGGAACACCTTCAGCCCAGTCGCCTACCGCCAGATCGATTACCTGTGGCCTCTCTCCGCCCACCTTGAGGATGAGCAGTTCTATGATGTCTATCGGGCTACTCACTTTTCCAGTGCAACCGATGCAGGAAACACCTTGCTGAAGGGAGAACTGAAAGAGCGCGTGGACTACCTGTTCAGCAGAAAGCTGCTGCCGCTCTCTTCCTCGATGCTCACCATCGGAGGTGAATCGGTACCTGATGGGCAAGGCATCTCACGCTATGGCTTGGTAGCGAGTTTCCTCGTACCTTAGTCGTCTCCCTCATCAACCACCACAGCCTCAGCCTCGATCGCCGTCGGTGAAAACTGACGGTTGATCTTGCGTATCCTCACCGACCACAAGACCATGCCAAGACCCATGGCTATGAGCACCACGCCGACCAACTTGAGCAGCATGCTGCCGATCTGCTGGGGAAAGACAAACAAGAGGATCGCCACCACCAACGAGAAAACCCCCTCTGAGAGAAGCGCAGAAACAGGAAGTTCACTCTTGCGCAACAGCAGTGCATCAAGGAAGGAGATGATCGCAGAGAAAATCAGCTCAATGGCTATAAGCGTGAGCAGAAGCGTCCAGCTCACATTGGCCGCAGAGAGAGGCACGAAGAAGGCAACCAACCCCAACACGATACTGATGAGAGCTTGGATGAGCGTCGCCATCTTGGTACGACGACCAAGGGTGTAGGTCCTGAGGGCAAACAGACTGGCAACACCGGAGCCAACCAGAAACAATCCCAAGATGGAGATGAAGATCCTCACGAACGACTCCTGTTGGAACATCAGATAGATGCCAAGCACCACCAGAAGCGAGCCGAATAGTGTTGCCAGCATCAGATGCCGTTTGAAAAAAGTATCCTGCATGGAAAGCTCCTTGAAAGCTGCTCTTGCGCAACCACAGCTTTTTTCTTTATGGTACAGACAACAACCACACAAGTAAAGGACAGCCAACCATGTACCGCCACCTTTTCTTCGATGCAGACGGAACACTTTTCGATTTTGATCGTGCTGAGCAACAGGCTTTCGCCCGCATGGCACAGGATCTCTCGCTTCCTTGTGACAAATCCGCATTTGCCCTCTATACAAGTTGCAATGAGGAGTGTTGGAAGCTGTTCGAACAAGGTATCATCACCCTTACCCAACTCAAGACCCAGCGTTTTGACCGATTCTTCTCCTCCCTCTCCCTCGATGGGGACAGCGAGAAGGCAAGCGCATCGTACCAATACCACCTCTCCTGCCAGGGAATCCTCTTCGAGCAGAGCATCAAAGTCCTGCAAGTTCTCACTGAGCGCGGGTACATACTCTATCTTGCATCCAATGGCATTGCTGACGTACAGAGAGGGCGTATTGCTCATGCACAAATCGGCCCCTACTTCAAGGGAATCTACATCAGTGAGGAGCTGGGGGTACAAAAACCCGATACCCGTTTCTTTGACCAGATGCTCGAGAAAGAGCAGTTGCTTGCCCATAAGAAAAGCTGCCTCATGATAGGAGACAGCCTCTCAAGCGATATCAAGGGAGGGTTTGACAGCGGATTGGATACCGTATGGATCAAATCAGGGAATCAGGAGCCTCAGGGCGTGATACCCACCTATACCCTCACCCACTTGGACCAGTTGCTGCAACTCTTGCCATCGCCTATTTGATGGCCTTCAGCTCAACCTCGACGATGAGCAGACTGTTTGGATCGACTGCCTGTGTTCCTTCCACCCCATAGGCAAGATTGGGATGGATCCAGAACCGGTACTTTGAACCGGTCTGCATCAGCTTCACCCCTTCGATGAAACCGGGAACCATGATTGCCTGCAACTGGAAGGAAGAGCTCTGTTTTCGTTCATAAGAGCTGTCTATGACCCTGCCGTTAAGCAGAATAATCTGGTAGTCAACCTCAACGATACTCTCTGCAGAAGGCTTCTCTCCACTCCCCTGGACCAGAATACGGTACTGTAGTCCACTCTCAGTGGTGACAATACCATCTTGTTTTCCATTTGAGGAGAGAAAATCCTCTGCAGCCTGCAAATTCTCAGCAGCAATCTTGGCACGCTCCTGCTGAGCTTTTTGCAAAAGGTTCGTCTGTACTTGATGAAGTATCTGGGTCATCTCTTCTTGGGAGAAAAAACCGGTACTCTTTCCTGCATCAAGCGCTCCCTTTGCAAAATAGGAAGAGCTGAGGTTGTCAAAGCCTTGCTGTTGCAACGTGGTAAAGAGCATATAGCCGTAGGTATAGCTGAACCGATCATCAAGAGAGAGGGGTTTGTGCAGATCTGAAATGGCATCCCTGATTTCCACCGTCTTCTCAGCAGGCGCCATCTTCACAGGTTCTGATACCTGTGGCGCCGGCAACGTGGCTTGGGCGGAGCGATTGCAACCTGCAAAAAGCAGCAAGACGAGAAAGGGTGCGAGGCGTACGGGCAAGAGGTTCTTCACGGTTTTTCCTTCCGAGCAGAGTTTTTGCCTCCCTTATCCCATCCAAACAATGGCATGGAATTACCAGACACATCATTCACCCCATGACGACGGTCTGTGCAAGAGAGGCTTGCATACAGGAAACTGTACCCCAGCTCAGGAGAAACGTCCAGTAAAAAGAACGGGAACCTGTCTATCGGTCAAAAACACTGTCTCCCTGCGCAGTGATGGCCACTACGAGAGGAAAGCGCTCGACCTCAAGCTCAAGCAAAGCTTCAGGTCCCAGTTCGGCAAAGGCCACCGTCCTGAAGGAGCGGACACATGAGGCATACAGGGCACCACACCCGCCATAAGCCTGCAGGTAGAGCGCTTGGTTGCGCTTGATCGCCTGCACCACCTGTTCCGACCGAGGTCCCTTGCCTATCATCACCTTCAGCCCATTATCAAGCAATCGAGGAGCAAATGGATCCATGCGGGCACTCGTTGTCGGGCCGCAGGCACCGATCACCTTTCCCTCGGGTGCCGGGGAAGGCCCCATGTAGTAGATGCAGGCACCTTCCAGGGAGAGGGGAAGAGGTTTTTGCTCATCCAGCAATTGGACGAGAAGCTTGTGCACCTGGTCACGACCTACATAGAGCTTTCCGCTCAAGAAGACCTGTTCGAAAGGCACAAGTGAGTGGATGACGTCAGAAGAGAGCGGCAAAGTCAGTTCACGCATCTTCACCCTCCCAGACGATCTTGGCCTTGCGGTCGGCCCAACAGTTGATGGAAACAGCCAGGGGAAGGCCTGCAATATGGGTTGGCTCATGCTCTATGGCAACGCTCAAGGCAGTGATGGTGCCGCCGAGCCCTCCGCTTCCGATCTCTGTTTGCTGGACCTTTGCAAGAATCTTCTCCTCCAAGGACGCATACTGAGCATCAGTGTGTTGTTGGTTTACCGGTCGAAGCAAGGCTCGCTTGCTCAGATACGCAGCACGGTCCATGCTGCCCCCCAGCCCTACTCCGAGGAAGATGGGAGGACAGGGCTTCCCTCCCGCAGCCTGGACAATGGCTCCAACTGCTTCAATGACCCCTTCCTCACCACAGGTAGGATTGAGCATGCGAACCTGGCAGCAGTTCTCACTGCCAAAGCCCTTGAGCAGGATTTGGATGGTCAGAGAAGAGCCCTCCACCGGTTGCCACCAGATGACGGGAGGAAGATTGGTAAGCGTATTGTTTCGGGCATAGACCGGCTCTTCCACTACCGAATGACGGTAATACGCCTTGTCCACGGCAAGGGCACACCCCTCAAGGATGGCAGCCTCGATGGCAGCAAGAGTAAGGGGGCAGGACTTGCCCACATCAACAAAGACCAGGAACATCCCGGTATCCTGGCACATCGGAAGCTGCTGTGCATCGGCGATTTCCAGGTTCTTCAGAATCGCAGCAAGCACTGCCTTGCTCGCCTCGCTCGTCTCCATCCTCTGTGCCCAGAGGAGGCGCTGGAGCACATCATCGGGCACATGGGTAACAGCACAGATCAGTTCATCGGCAATATATTCAGCGAGTTTCATCCACCTCATCCTTCCAATTGGGATCATACAACCAGGGTCGTGCTGTGAAATAGGAACCGACCCCCTTGAGAAGCAAGAGGACAACAGCAAGACCTACCACCAAGCCCATGAAATCGGCAGCAAGATCCATCCACTCCCGTGAGCGGCCAAACTTCGGCTGCAGCATCTCAACCACGAAACCGAGCAATGTCCCGGCAACCAACGTATAGATGATGGAAGGCCCCGCCCACGAGGTCAGATGCAGGGTGGAGTGCGGTCGTTCCTGTATTTTTCGCTGTTTTCCAGAACCGGGAATCCTCAGGGTGGCAAGGAAAAAGAAGAAGCCGAAGGCCGCATAGGCAGCCATATGATCACCCTTGTCTGCAAACGGTATCCAGGAGATTCGCGGATACGACTCCTTGGGAATGAAGGAGAGATACAGGACTAGGGCCACCACCAACAGGGTGAAGGCTATCCCCACACTCCGAACGATCCTTTGCAATGGAATCCTACCTCGCATACCTATCCCCTTGTCTATATCCATGCTCACTCATCCCGCATCTCACCGCCTCAAGAAACTGGTGCTTGTCGGCGAAATGCCGCGGTGAGACGAGTCGATGACTGGGAGTTTCACACATCATCCGCTCAATGACCATCGAAGGGTTCAGAAAACGCAGGAAATGAATGCTGTGCTCTACATGCCGCCGCATCGAGGCCACACTGACCTCCCCCTGTCGATACCACCCTTCAAGCCTCGTTCCCCCGCAGACATGGAGGTTGTGAATCTTCACTGCCTCGCTTTGCACCTGGTTAAGCAGAAGCGCAGTCCGCATGAACGCATCCTTCCCTTCTCCCGGAAGACCGAGTATTACATGAGTACAAACACCAATGCCTGCAGAATGTAACGAATTTACCGCGGAAATATAGCGTTCAACGCTGTCATTGCGCCCCAACAAGGAGAGACTCTGCTCATCTGAAGTCTGCAGACCAAGCTCCACCCACACCCGTTTCACCCGAGTTCGATAGCTTGCCAACAAGGCGACCACTTCGTCGTTGATGCAGTCTGCACGGGTAGAAACTATCAGCTCGACAAACGGTCCATTCTCAAGCCCTGCATCGTAGAGGGCCTTCAGTACATCAACAGGGTCATAGGTATTTGTGTACGCCTGGTAGTAGAGCGAAAAAGAGTCCGAGCGATACCTGCTTCTGATGAACTGCTTGCCCCGCTTGACCTGCTTCCCTATCAGTTCAATGCGCCTCTCAAGGGTCAAAGGCTTTCTCCCCACCTTTTCCGACACCTCTCTCTGAAAGGCACTGTCGTGCATGAACCTGCTCTCATGCTGGCGCAGGTAGGTGGAAGCACTGCCTGTCCCGTCGCAAAAAGCACACCCCCCGCTACCATCAGGCTGCCTGTTGGGACAGGAGAAGTGGGCATCGATGCCGATGCGGTAGACAGCCTGGCCGTAGGTTTGGCGCAAATGGTGGGCATAGGAACGATACAAGCTCTCCATCAATAGACACCAATGATGAAGGTGACGTTTCCTTGTAAGCTGGTTCCCAAGCCTACCAGGACCTCCCCGAGGGGAGTATCGAGCGCAAGCGTCAGGCCCAGGCCAAGATCCCATTGCCTGGGAAAGAGCAGCGTGTCAGAGGATGCACTCACGCCTTGGTAGGGATCGTACTCATCGAAGAGGGCGAACCGCAGGTTCACCTTGCAGAACGCTGGATACCCCAACACCTCGGCCAGCCTATGGGTCCAACTGCTTCCCACCATAGCCAAATCCCGTCTCAATGAGAGCGGGCTGTACCCCGGAACTCCAAAAGGAAACCCCATGTCTGCATAGCTGGAAAGCAATTCAAAGCGTTCGCGAAGATGGGAAACCTGCAGGTCATAGCCCAGGGTGTCTGCATACGTAAGGGCAAATTTCTGCTCCCAAGCAAGCCTGAAGGCATACATGGCCTTATCCAGATAGCCGATTCTGGAGAGCATATCCAACCGATAGCCATACGAGGCAAAGCGGCTGTCCAAGGTGGAGGAGAGCAGGCTCAGCTCAAGCTGGGGGAAGGCCAAGAACTGCTGGGGATAACGACTGTCGTGCAGTCCGATAAGATCATACCACCCATCAAGCTTCACATGGGTATACTCACCCATATACAGGTCCAGGCCTATGGTGGTACGGAACGCACGATCGAGCGGTGCGCTGCGCTGGGCATCCACCAAGGCATTGCGCGTCGACATACTGCCGCTTGCATAGGAGAGCGACGCATGAACATCCCACCTACCAAGGGCATTCATGGCAAATGGGTGGCTGAGGCCGAACTCCACCCCGGTTCTCTGCCCAAGGCTCGCCTGGATGAGAAAGGTAAAATCCGTGTCCCCAAGCTGGGCCAGCGAGGCATCCAAGAACACATCAGAGCGGTACCAAGCCGAGGAGGAGGAAGGTAGCGTATTGGAAAACCCTGCATCCATCTGAAAGCCCATGCTGATGTTTGCACTTTTCTTTCCAAATCCCCGTGTCTGGATCAGAAGCACCCCATCCTCAGCCATCTCATAACTGACGGTGGCCAAGGCATTGGCTTTTCGTATCTCCCGCATCCTCAGGTTGAGCTCGGTAGCAGTCTGTTTGTTCAAGCGACGTCCAAGGAAGCGTGAAAACATCGAGGCATCCACAAGCATATCAGCAGCTTTCAGGGAGATGTCCTTCACCCTCAGCTGGAGGATTACCGGAGTCGGGAGCAAGCTGTACCTCCCCAAGCGGTCGGGGTCAAGGACCTTCAGCTCGCGTTGCTCAGCAATGCGATGTGCCAGTTGGTCAAGCTCATCGGCCTTCTCCTCCACAGCCTCATGTCCCTGTGCAAGAATGTGCTCATACTTGTTGAAATCCAAGGCAAATACGTCCTCAAGCTTTGGAAAGAAGACCAAGTCTGCTTGGCTGTGCTGCTTTTGGGCTGTATCCTGGGTAACGAGAATGATGGTCTGCATGGTCATGGCAGAAAGGCTTTCCAACGATGAATAGGAGAGCACCTGCATCTCGTTCACATCACAGGCGATGACAATATCAGAACCAAGAGAACGTGCCAACTCAATGGGAAGGTTGTCCACCACCCCTCCATCCACCACCAGGCGCCCATCCTCGTAAGGATAGGGAGTAAAGACAATGGGGATGGAAATGCTGCTTCGGATTGCCCCAACCAAGGAGCCGCTTGCATGCACGATCCGCTCTTTGGTCATGGCATCTGCAGACACACAGCGAAACGGGATGGGAAGTGCATCGAAATCCACTGGGGAAGGATGCTTGGAAAAAAGATAGCCCAACAACTCCAAGATGCGCTGATCACCAATGAATGCGGGGGAGCTGCCGATCCCCGTTTCCCCGAATCCAAGGGAGAAGGCCTGGTTGTGCGTGTAGGCAAAGACATCATTTTGCTCGCGCTTGGTGTCGAGCACCGGTTCTGCAAAGAGCCCAACCAAATCCGTCTCTTCAAGCAAGGACCGTATCTCTTTTGGCGTGTACCCGGCACTGTAAAGCCCACCAACCAGACTGCCCATGCTGGTTCCAAGCACAAGGTCGATGGGAATTCCCTTCTCTTCAAGAGCCTCCAGTACCGAGACGTGGGCAATACCCCGGGCCCCTCCACCGGAGAGAACCAGGGCAATCTTGGGAGAGGCCCACAGGGTACTGAGACTCAACAGAACCAGCAGCACAGCAAGGAGGCGCCTCATACGGTTAGCCCAACCGACCAGAGAGGAAACCCTGGTTGCCATTGAGGAAGGAGAGATAATCCAACTCCTTGCGCTTCTCCAGTTGCAGGTGAGTCACCCACAACAGGCCGTCACCGGTGGCTATGGCAATGCCTTTTCCCTTTTGCTTTCCCACTACAGTGCCTGGCTCCACACCTGGAGGAACTGCATCGCTGCCAGCTTCGGCAAGCGTGCCATAGACAGACGTGAACATCAGGGTTTGTCCTTCGTACACGGTTCTTGCCTTCGGCCAGGGGTGCATTGCCCGGATCTGGGCATGCAGGGCCTTTGCACTCTGATGAAAATCAAGCACTCCCATCGAAGCATCGATGAGCGTGGTATAGGTTGCTTCTCCCTTCTGCGGAGAAAAGGTCGCAGTCCCTGCTTCTAATGCTCCCAAAGAAGTGAGGGCAAGGGACGCAGCCTGTTCACTGACCACAACTCCCAGGCTTTCGGTGGTCTCTGTTCCCTCAAGAGGAATCGTACAGGAAGCAAGAATATCCCCGCAGTCCATCTCCCGGGCGATACGCTGGATACTGATGCCGGTCTTCGTTGCTTGGCTGAGAATGGCACCCTGGATGGGGCTTGGACCGCGCAACAGAGGCAACAGGGAGGGATGGATGTTCAGTTTCTCACCTGAAAACAGACCGAGAAACTTTGGGCCGAACATTCGTCCATACGCGAAGCAGAGCAAGGTATCACATCCAAGGGGAGCGATGGCAGCGCGAGCCTCACTGCCAAGATGGTCAAACTGTACCACCTCAAGGCCGAGCCTAAGCGCCTCCTCTTTGACCGCAGACGGAACAAGGGCCTTGCTGCGAGCTTGAGGCTTGTCGGTATTGGTCAACACCGCTCCGATCTCAAACTGCTCTGCCAAGGCCCTCAGGGTAGGTACTGCAATCTCGCTTGTTCCTGCAAACAGGATCCTCACCGCTCTTTTCTCCTCTTTCCCTTGGTGCGTTTCTCATATGCTTTCACCATCTTCTCCTTCTCTTCGTCAGAGAGACGGTCGATGAACAGCACCCCATTGAGGTGGTCATTCTCGTGTTGGATGGCACGGGCGAGCAGGCCTTCCGCTTTCACCGTGAACACTTTTCCCTCAATATCCTGGGCCTGGACGGTAACTCTGGCGGGCCGTTGTACATCGTGCCAGACACCGGGGATGGAGAGGCATCCTTCCTCTGAGATGTCAGTCTCGATGGATGTCTCGATGATTTGCGGATTGATATAGGCACGCTTCTCGACACCCTGAATGTTGATCACAAACAGGCGGCTGGGTACGCCTACCTGCGGGGCGGCAAGACCGACTCCATCCGCTTCGGCCATTGTTTCGAACATGGCATCGACAAGCACACGCAAGCCGCTGTCAAATTTGGTTATCGGTTGGCACTTTTCTCCAAGCACCTCTTCACCTAGTGTATAAATATCTAACATAGTAACTCAACTATACCAACACGCCACTCTCTGGTCAACTTCACGGGAGACAGTACACCCACAGGACAAAGATGAGCGAAATCTAGGCAAAACAGCATGACAGATTTACAATTATGTATAGCAGAGCCTGAGTGATGGGATATCTCTGCCTACACCCCAAGGAGAGGTATCGCACCCAGACCTGAAAGGAGATGGCAATGCGAAGGTTTGCCCTATGCGTACTGGCTCTATCCCTTGTTCTGCTGACCACCGGCTGTGAGGATGATGAACTTTCCCTCACTGCAACCCAACTCAGGATCCAGGCATTGCTCGACCAGCTCCATGTTGCAGACCAGGAGGTGGATGCTTTCAAGGCTGCAAACGGCGGATCATTACCAACCGGCTATACAGAAAGCGGCTCCAACCCCATCGTACGAACCTATACCAACTACCCCAATGCCAATGGGGTGCTGATCAGCGGAACGGACTCCCTCACTGCCCCACCACCTCCACAAAATGGTTCGATGGACATGGAATTCAGCGGGGGTAGTGTAGGCTCCTTGGTCAGGCTGCGTCTGAACATGACCATTCCAGCCAGTGGCCCAAGAGTCTGCACCCTTTGCAAGCTCGATGAGACCGATGTGACCGAGGAGGCCCAAGGCCTCTTCGACCAGTAGGTGTCTAGAGCAGCTGCAAGGGATCGAGATCGACCTCAAGATACACCCCCGAGGGCGGGGTGTAGGTGCTCAGTACGGTGGCCACCAGATGGTGGGTCTCACTCGCTTCTCGCCCTGAGATGAGAAGATGGAAGCGATAGTTGGAAGCAATCTTCTCCAAGGGGCACTCATTGGTGCACAAGACCTCTGTCTTTCCCTCTTTTGCACACTGGTTGAACCGAGCCTCAAGAACCTCGGACTCCCGCTCAACCTTCTCCTTGCTGCGGCCTCTGAGAACCAGATTGACCAATCGGCTGTACGGGGGGAAACCGGTGTCCTTGCGCACCGCAAGCTCCTCTTCATAGAAGCGTTCGAGATTCCCTTCCAGTGCATACCGTATCGCAGGATTCTCCGGATGGAAGGTCTGGATGATGACCCTCCCTTGGTCATTGTACCGGCCCGCTCGGCCTGAGACCTGAACCAGCAGGCTGAACGTGCGCTCTTGGGCGCGGAAATCAGGAATGTTCATCCCGCTGTCGGCAAGCACGATGCCCACCAGCTGTACCAAGGGGAAATTCAAGCCCTTGGCCACCATCTGTGTTCCCAAAAGGATATCGATCTCACCAGAACGGAAGTCGGAAAGCACCTTAGCCACATGGCCTTTCTGTTTGGCACTGTCCGTATCGAGACGCTCGATGCGGGCCTGGGGAAACAGTGCACGCACCTCCTGCTCGACCATCTCGGTCCCGAAGCCACTGTAGGAGACATCGAGGCTTCTGCACTCCGGACAAACCTTCATCGGTGCGGAGCGGTAGCCGCAGTAGTGGCAAACCATCTGGTTTGCACCCTTATGATAGGTCAGCGAGACAGCACAGTTGGGACAACGCAGTTCATAGCCGCAGCTGTTGCAGTGGAAAAAGTAGGAGAAGCCCCTCCGGTTGAGAAAGAGGATGACCTGGTGCTTGGAAGCAAGCGTCTCTTTGATGGCCTGCCTAAGGGCGGTACTGATCACCGACTTCTCAAATGCGAGGTTGACCACTTCCATCGTGGGCATGCTGCCACCGGCCACCCGCTTCTTCAGATAGTGAGCCTGGACTTGCGACCCCTCCTGCATCAGGCTGTACGCCTCCAAGGAGGGGGTGGCACTACCCATGATCAGCAGGGCTTTCTCGGTTTGGCATCGTCTCTGGGCTACCTGACGGGCATGATAGCGAGGAGTGTTGCCACTCTTGTAACTGTTCTCATGCTCCTCATCGAGGATTATCAGGCCAAGGTTGGGAAAGGGAGCGAAAACCGCACTTCGTGCACCGATGGCAAGCTGCACTTCCCCGTTGAGGATACGCTTCCACTCCCTCAATCTCTGGCTCGGAGTCAGGGCGGAGTGAAGGATGGCCACCTTGTTGGCAAAACGGTTGGTCACCTGCCTTGCCAATTGATGGGTAAGCGTAATTTCAGGTACCAGATAGATGACTGACTTGCCCTCTGCTATCACCGATTCCGCACAGCGCAGGAACACCTCGCTCTTGCCGCTTCCGGTCACACCGAAAAGGTAGTGCATCTGCTTGGGGGATGAGAGGATTGCATCAATGGCGTTCTGCTGCTCATCACTGAGGTGTTCCACCTTTTCAAGCAGCAGGTCCTCCTCCACATCGAGGACAGGCGGACTGACATCGCGCCGGCCCCCGGGAATCATCATGCTCAAGGCCTCGCCTTGGCTGCACAGGTAGAAGCGCGCCATCCACTGTGCCAAGGCAATGTTTTGTTCCCCGAACAATGGTTTCTCGTCGATGACGCGTTTGATCGGCTTGACCTCGTAGGACGCTTCAAAGGCATCCAGCACTGCAATCACATAGGCAGTCATCTCACGCTTGCCGAACGGAACCATGACGCGCTGGCCGATGCCGACCTCAACCTTGAGCGATTCAGGGATGGAGTAGGTGTAGGGATCTTTGAGCGGAAGGTCCAGGACCACTTCCACAAACTTGGGCATCACGACCTCCCATTCAGCGGGATGGCCAGGTATGCTGCCACTTTCTTCAGGTCCTCCCAAACTGCTCGTTTGAGCTGCTCGTTGCGAAGCACCCCGGCAGGATGATAGGTGGCCACCACAGGTATGCCCTCAAAGCGGAAGAATCTTCCGCGCAGCTTCCCCACCCCGTCGGTGGTTTCAAGCAGTGCTTGACTGGCGACAGAACCGACAAGCAATATGATCTGCGGCTTTACCAGTTGGATCTGGCGCTTGAGGTAGGGCAGACAGGCTGCAACCTCATCGACTTCGGGATTGCGATTCTCCGGTGGTCGGCATTTGACAATGTTGGCGATGTACACGTTCGTCTCCCGGCTCATCGAGATGGCGCCCAACCAGCTGTCCAGATACTTGCCGGCTTTGCCGACAAAAGCCCTGCCGCTCGCATCCTCCTCAGCCCCGGGGCCCTCGCCGATGACCATCAGACGGGCAGGGATGACTCCCTCCCCAAATACGGTATGGCTCCGTGTTCCGCTGAGCTTGCACTTGGAGCAGGTTTCAACCAGGTGCTGAAGTTGTTTCAGACCGGTCCCCTGTACACTCTGTGGGTCAATCTTCTGTGGAAGCATGGTACGTGCGAGCGTCTCGAAATCCACTTCGCTGGGAGTGAGAGGCTTGTCGCCAACAAGCGCTTCAGATTCATCGCACACATCGACAAACTGCTTAAGCGCATAGGCCAACGCTTCAACCTTGGCTTGGTCAGCTGTCATGACCTACCTCCTCAAACCACGCATACTCATCACGATCATAACTGATCCTGTAGAGATACAGACCGCAAGGGGACGCTGTTCTGCCGGCCCGACTGCGCTCCTTGCTCTCCAAGATAGCGGAAAACTCCTCAACCAGAACCCCTTTGGAAGCAAACTCCATCATCGAGCCTACCAGCGAACGCACCATCTTGTACAGGAAGGCGTTGCCGCAGATGGTATAGCTGAGCAGGGACAAGCCCCATCGGTCGGTCTCGAGCGACCAGTAGGACTCATAGATGTCACGCCACTTGCTCGGGCATAAATCCCCGCTTGCGGTGAAGGTGGTGAAGTCGTGGGTGCCTAGCAAAACCTTTGCATAGCTGTTGAGCACCTCAAGGGAGGGGAAATGCTTCACTTTAGCCACAAGCTGGTCGTCAAAGGCAGTCATATCCTCTTCCTGCTTGAAGTAATAGCGGTACATCCTTGCCATGGTGGTATAGCGGGCATGGAAAGAGCCATCCACCTCAAGGCTGTCCAGAATCCTGATATCAGTGGGAAGCAATCGGTTCAAAGCGCAACGGAAGACTGAGGCTTGCACCTTCTGGTTGGCGATATCCATGTGGCAGACTTGGGCAAGGGCATGCACCCCGCTGTCGGTCCTGCCGCTTCCCACAATCTCGACGCGCTCTCCGATCATCTGCTCGACAGCCTGCTCCAGAACCTCTGCAACAGCAAGGGCGTTGGACTGTTTTTGCCAGCCGCTGTAATGACTTCCATGATAACTTACGGTGAGCCGGATTCTTCTCAGTCCCTCGCCAAGGCTTTCCAGCTCAGGTCGTTTCCAATCAGAACGGGCCATTGTCACCCCCGAGCACCACCATGGCAACAGCCACCGGCCGGTCATGGCTGATGGAGACCAAGGCCTTGCGATTGCCCAGCAGCTGCAGGGCCTTGCCCTCCAGATGAAGAACAGGCCGCCCATCGCTTTGTCGTTCCACACGGATCTCCTGGAGGCTCAGAGCGGAGAGTCCGGTGCCCAGGGCCTTTCCGAAGGCTTCCTTTACAGCAAAGCGACCGGCAAGAAACTCCGCACGACGTTCAGTGGAGAACCCTGCTGCTTCCTGCAACTCCAGGGGGTGGAACATCCGCTCACATGCATGTTCAGAGAGATTCTTCATTCGGTCGATGTTCACCACATCAATGCCGATTCCCATATCCATCAAGGCGAGCTCCTCACCGAGAAGAGAATCCGATACTGGTTGGGATTCGCCACCAAGGAGATACCAGCACTATCGAATACGCGTTCCTCGTAGCTGAGCACCACCAAGGCGGTGGAGATGCCCTCTTGCTCCACAGCAGAGAAATCTATGGATGCCTTGATGGCATTTGGATCGATGAGATAGATGACATCCTCATTTCCACGGATGATGACTTCCACCGATGTCGGAACAAGGCTTTGCGCCTCAAGGGTGGGAGGAAGACTCACCTGGACAGGAATGGTCACCACTCTCGCTCCCATGGTGGAGTATTGGATGAAGACATACACCAGGAGGGCAAAGACCAACGAAAGCACTTTGGCCGGCCAATTTACCAAAAACGATTGCAGGTACTTACTCAGCTTCATCACTGCCGGCCTCCTGCATGAGCTCCTCGGGAGTAATGTCGTGGTAACTGAAGAGTGCAAGCAACATGCGCTTGATTGTAGTGGTGTCCAGGTCGTAGTAGAGGTTTGCATTGTAGGTCATGCTGATCGCTCCGGTCTCCTCACTGACGACCAACACCACAGCATCCGACTCCTCGGCAAGCCCCAAGGCTGCACGGTGTCGGGTACCAAAACTCTTCTTGATGTCTGTCTGCTCTGAAAGCGGAAGGTAGCAACCAGCTGCAACGATCCTTCCTCCTTGGATGACCATCGCTCCATCATGCAACGGCGTGTCATGGTCGAACACGGTCAGGATGAGAGAGGTCGAGAGGTCGGCATTGATCCTGGTCCCGCTGTCGATGATGTTCTTGATACCCAAACGCCGAGGGAACACAATCAGGGCTCCACGCCGCTTGTTCACCAGCACATTGCACGCATTGAGGATTGAATCAATCTGGTCGCTGCTCGTGGTTTGCGTGCCGATGCGGAACAGCCGGCTTCCCCCACTCCACAATTGGGTGAAGGAACGCCTCAACTCGGGTTGGTAGACGATGCAGATGAAGATGGTTGCAGGAATGCTGATGTAACGAAAGAAGAACAGCAGCACCTGCAACTTGAGGATGTAGCTGACTGCATAGGTAGCGAAAAGGACCACCACAACTTTGATGAGCTGCTGGGCTTTGGTTTGGGCAATGGTTGTGTAGAATCGATAGAAAACCCATGCAAGCAAGCCCACCTGCAAGGCGGGACGCACTACTGAGAGCATGGACTGCATCGTATCAAGGACCATTCGGTTCTCCTACTCTTCGGTTACCCAATCCAAGGTACGGTTCACTGCTTTCTTCCAGAACCGTATCTTCTGCTGACGCACCTCATCATCCATCTTTGGTTCCCAGCGTTTCTCTTCCTGCCAATAGGCGGAGAGCTGGTCCAAATCCTTCCAGATTCCCACCGAAAGCCCGGCAGCATATGCCGCTCCAAGGGCGGTGGTCTCCACCACCTTGGGCCGGATGACAGGGATGCCCAGAAGGTCAGCCTGGAACTCCATCAGCGGAGTGCTGTTCGTAAGCCCACCGTCAACTTTCAGGGTGGTCATCTTGATGCCGCTGTCCTCTTCCATGCCCTTGAAAATGTCATGGGCCTGGAAAGCGGTGGCTTCCAAGATGGCCCTGCTCAGATGAGCCCGGGTTGCAAAACCCGTAAGGCCTGCAATAACCCCACGAGCATCACTTCTCCAGTAGGGAGCAAAGAGACCACTGAAAGCAGGGACGATGTATACACCGCCGCAGTCTGGCACAGAGGAGGCCAGTTTGTCCAGTTCCTGCGGATTCGACACGATCTTCAGATTGTCGCGCGCCCACTGGACAAGTGAGCCGGCAACAGCAATCGAACCCTCCAAGGCGTAGAAAGGAGGCTCATCCCCCAGCTGGTAGGCAACCGTGGTGAGCAAGCCTTGCTCAGAGGTAACAAGCTTGTGGCCGGTGTTCACCAACAGAAAGCAGCCGGTCCCGTAGGTGCTCTTGCCCAACCCTTCGGAGAAACAGGCTTGCCCGAACAGCGCTGCCTGCTGGTCGCCCAAAATCCCGCACACGGGAACCTCTGCTCGCAATGGTCCGCTGGGGGTGGTATCTGCATAGACAGTCCCTGAGGAGGGAACAATGGCGGGAAGCGCGCGCCTGGGAATATTGAAGAGCTCAAGCAGCTCGTCATCCCACTGGCAGGTCTCGATATTCATCAAAAGGTACCGGCTGGCGTTGGTGACATCGGTAACCAAGGCCTTGCCTCCGGTAAGGTTCCAGGTAAGCCAGGTGTCGATGGTTCCGAAAACCACATCACCCTTCTCAGCCTCGTCCCTCAGTCCCTCGACATGCTCAAGAAGCCAGGCAATCTTGCTGGCTGCAAAGTAAGGACTGAAGATGAGACCGCTCTTTTTCTGCAGATAGGTGGTTTCCACCTCTTTCTTCAGCTGTTCGATGAGCTCTGCACCCCTGAGGTCCTGCCAGACAATGGCATTGTGCCAGACTTTTCCGGTCTTTGGATTCCAAGCGACAATGGTCTCCCGCTGGTTGGTGATCCCGATTCCCCTGATGTCACTGCCTTTCAGGTTTGCTGCCTTGAGGGCCTTGCTGATACACTCGCTGCTGTTGTCCCAAATTTCCCAAGGATCGTGCTCGACCCAACCGGGCTGAGGGTAAATCTGTTGATGTTCAAGCTGATGGGAACTTACGATGGTCCCCGTCTCGTCAAACACAATAAAACGGGTACTGGTCGTCCCTTGGTCCAATGCTCCGACGTATTTCACGCAAAACCTCCTCTTTACGCCAGTATAGCTTCTCACCTCTCTTTTTGAAAGGCAAAAAGCGAGAAAGGGAAGCTGGATTTACCCTACCGCCACAGCCCTCGGGCATGGTATACTCTCCCTTATGAAACTGAAAGATATCCTTGCATGTGTAGATGGGGTCCTCGTATGTGGAGAGTCCCATCTGGAAGACGAAGTGAAACGGGGCTTTGCCAGTGATCTGATGAGTGACGTGCTCACCATCTTGGAGGACGACATCCTCCTGATCACCGGCTTGTCAAACAACCAGGCCATCAGGACCGCCGAGATGAGCGACATCTCCAACATCCTTTTGGTGCGCAACAAGAAACCCAGCCAGACTATGATCGACATGGCAAACGAGCTGAACATCGCTCTTGCCTACACCTCTTACTCCCTCTTCAAAACCAGTGGGCTTCTCTTTGCACAAGGGCTGAAGCCGGTATATTGAGATGCGACAAGAGTACCTCGTCCCAGCACAAGACTTCTCGGTGGCAGGTGTTGCCTCAAGCAATCTGAAACGATTGCTCAAACAGCTGAACATCAACCCGTTTACGATCAAGCGCATCATGGTCGCCGTCTTTGAGGCGGAGGTCAATGTGATCGCCCACTCATATGGGGGAAGGATTGTCTGCGACCTTGAGGAGGAAGAGATCACCATCCAGGTGATCGACACCGGCCCGGGGATACCCAATCTCGATCTGGCCATGACCGAGGGTTGGTCAACGGCGAGCGAGCAGGTCAGAGAGCTCGGCTACGGAGCAGGAATGGGATTGCCGAACATCAAGAAGAACTGTGACCACCTCACCATCCAGACCAAGGCGGGGGAGCATACCCACATCACCATGCTCTTCTGTCTGAAGGAGGGCGAATGAGCGATGCGGGTTTCCACCACTCCCTACAGGTACTGAACGATGCGTGCAAGGGATGCACCCATTGCATGAAACGTTGTCCCACCGGTGCCATCCGTATCGCCAAGGGAAAGGCTTGGATTTCAGCAGAGCTCTGCATCGACTGCGGCCAATGCATGGCCGTCTGCCCAAACGATGCCATCAAAATCGAGCAAGATCCCCTTTCGCAGCTGCAAAGGTTCACCTATCGGGTGGGTATCATCCCAGCACCCTTCTTCGCTCAGTTTCCCGATACCTTCACCGTCACCCAAGTGCTCTCCGCCCTCTATGACATCGGCTTCACCCACATCTACCTGGCAGAGACCGGGGTGGATATCCTTGATATCCTGGAGGCAAAGGAGAAGGCGCAGGCCCTCCCGCTCATCAGCAACTTCTGCCCTGCAGTCCAGCGCCTCATCCAGATACGCTATCCACTCTTGGTGGAAAACCTGACCAGACTCCGTTCTCCTGCCCAAGTCACCGCCATCTTTGCGAAGAGCGAACTGAAAGCCCTTGGAGAGAGCCTGGGCATCTTCTATCTTACCCCCTGTGCCGCAAAGATCGCACAATTCAAGACCGAAGGGTCGGAAGAACATCGTCTCTTCGACGGAATCATCAATTTCGACACCGCCTACAATCAGGTGAGCACCTTGCTGGCACGGGACAAGGAGAAGTATGCAAACCAGAACATCGGTTTCACCTTTCCCCACTGCACCCGCAAAGCCTTGCGCTGGAGCCTGGTGAAAGGCCAGAGCTCGAACCAGAGCGGTCGGGCCTTGGCTGTTGATGAGATGCACAATGTCATTGAGTTTCTCGATATCCTTGAGGACGAACAGGAGACAAGTTTGCGCTTCCTTGAGCTTGATGCATGTGCCGAGGGGTGTGTGGGAGGGATACTCACCGTCCGCAACCGCTTTCTGGCCACCGAACAGCTGAGGCACTGGTCAACAGCGCTTCCCAAGGAACTCTCCCAGGATCTGGTCGAGCGCATTCTCGTCCAAAGTCCATCCTTTGAGAACAACCTTTGCCTGAAAGCCCCCCAACCGATGCAGGTGATGGGGTTGGACAAGGACCGCTCGAAAGCCTTGCAGAAACTGGAGAAGGTCGACAGGATTCTCGCCGCCCTCCCAGGGATCGATTGCGGGCTGTGCGGATGCCCATCCTGCCTTGCCCTTGCCCAGGATGTGGCCAAGAGCCAAGCAAGCCTGCGCCAATGCGTTGTGCTCAAGCTCAAGGATCCGAAGGAACTGAACTCTTTGGCCCGGATTTGGGGCGAAAGGCCTACAACGGCAAACGGACAGAAGGACGATCAAGCATAGGATGTTTCTCTTTCTCCACTTCCAAGAGCTGGGATCCGGAGAGCACCACATACGAGTCCTCGCGAACCGCGTTATCAAGCAGGGCTTGCGCTCCTTCATTGATTGCTTTCCCATCCACCTTCAAAAGTTGTTCGCGCCTGAGCGCCCTGAACTCATCGGTAATGTGATAGAGCAACCGGCGGAAAGCCAACATAGAGTCCTGTGCAGGAGAAAGTGGCTTCAGTTCTGAACCAATGGTGGTGATCAGGGCATTCTCAATCTGCTTCTGTTCGATCGGAACAGAGGCATATTTGGTGAGAATACGCTTGAAATCACTATAGGTTCCTGCAATACGCGGATCACGGTAGGAGGAGAAGACAAACATCTCCTCCATGACATCTGCATTGGCGGAGACCCCATAGGCCCCACCCTGACCACGGATAACCTCCCAGAGGTCATTGGTACTGAGCAGCTGGCCGAGCACCACCTGAGCGGCCTGCAGGGGGGTACCTTTGGCGCTGGTGCGCATTGCCCAGGCTGCATAGCTGACGGTGGAGGGAAGCCGGTAGAGCTGCACTTCATGTACCAGACCTTTGCTCACCTGCTCATAGAAGCGCTGTTTTCTTACAATCTCCTCCCCCTCAGCAAAGGAGAGGGTGAAGCGTTCCCACACATTTGAAAGCGAAGTGACCTGCTCCTCATCACAGCTGAGGTGGCTGATCAGGCGCCTTCGGTTATGGAGCTTTTTCTGCAGCAGCGCCAACTCTTGGGCAAGCTGGTCAAGGGCATCGTCCTTGATCGATTCCAAGAAGAACCACTGCTGGAGTCCGGAGAGCTGCTCCCCTTCCCATTGGATGGGACTGAAGACACTTGCCGCACTGAGGGAAGCAAAGCTGTGTGCATTATAGGTGACACTATCGGCAAAGTCGGTGCGATAGTTGTTCAGCACCAGCTTCAGTTGCTTCAGGTCGGTCACGTTTGCCTTGCCCAGCAACTCACTGATGAAGAGCATCGCCTGCTCAAAATCCTCATACAAGGTCTTGGTCCTGCACAGCATGACCATGGTATCCTCACCGCGATTGGACGAACCCATCTCAACAAACAGGTTGAAATCCCCGGTAAGGTGTTTCAGCTTTTGAGAAACTTCACTGTAAGAAAGCTCGCCGAGGCCGGTCATCTGTACCATGCGGGTGAAAAGCGGCAGCAGCAGCAGCTCACGCTCACTCAGGTCCTCACAACGCACTGCAAAGTCGGCATAGACAATCGTATTGCAGAACAGGGGACGGATATAGAGGTCCTGGCCGCCTGAGAGCACCAGCTCGTGCTCATTGGTGCGTACGGTGACCGGAAGGTCACTGAGGTGCAGATACGGAACCTTTTCCAAGGCTTCAGGGGTATCGGAATCCTGCTCGAAGAGCATGAAGCGTTGGTTCTGCTGCATCAGTTGCTTCAGCCCCTTCTTGCCAAGCTCCTCTGCAATGCCTTGGGCATGCTTGGCAATAGCCTCATTCTGTCGCTTCTGATGATCAGCATCGGGTCTGACGGTTACCAGACATCGATGCTGGTTTTCCAAAAGGTTTTTCTCGATCCACTGCTCAAAGTAGCGTTCATTCGCCTCAAGCTGGAGTTCAAGCTCCGCAAGCGGCTTTGCCGACTCAATGGTGCACGTGGGGGAAAGGTCGTAATTCCACCCGCGCAGGGCGCGATTGAGAGCCCTGAAGCCATTGGGGATGCCCCCTGGAATCTCCAGTTGCTTGAACCGAGAGCGCTTGATGGATGTGGCGATGAGCTTGGGATCGAGCCCTTCCTTCACAATGCGGGCGAGAGAAGAGAGGATGCACTCTTTGGCAGCCTCCTCCTTGTCACTGGCAATGCCCTTGAACCCCACCAAGAACGGCATTTGCCTGAAGTCGGCACTCATTCCACTCTCGGGTGAGATGTCCAGACCCAGCTCACTATCCAAGAGAGCCTTGTACAGGGGAGCAGCCGGATTTCCCAAAAGGATATCCACCAAGGTGGAGAGGGTGACCACTTCCAAGGTATCAGTCACCTCATTCGTTGCCCATGAGAGCACGATAGAGGAGTTGTCTTTCGCTTCCCCCTCCTCCATCGGGCTGGTGAGGGTCACCTTCCGCTCCCTGTCCCACTTCTTGGCGGGCGGGCAGATGCTGTTGATGTTCAGCGATCCTCTGGTCTTGAGGTACTCTGCATCCAGGAATGCCAGCTTCTCGGCGACATCAAGTGCGCCATAGAGAAAAAGCTTGCCGTTGGACGGATGATAGAACTGGCTGTAGAATGCCAGGAACTGCTGGTAGTCCAGCTTGATGATCTGCTCTGGGTTTCCACCCGACTCAAAGGCAAGGGGAGTATCGGGAAAAAGCGAACGGACCGAACCCTTGCCGACAACCGAATCGTGGTCGGCACCATCGCCGAGCATCTCGTTGTAGACAACACCCTCAAAGTGACAGGTCTCCCCATCACAGACGAGTCGCACCCCTTCCTGCCAGAAAGTCTCCTCCCGAAGCAAGGGAGCAAAGACCGCATCGGTGTAGACATGGAAGAGGTTGTCAAAATCCTTTTTCAAGGGACTTGCAGCCGGATAGAGCGTCTTGTCCGGGTAGGTCATCGCGTTCATGAACGTGTTGGTGCTCCCCTTGAGCAGGGACATGAAGGGGTCGCGCACCGGATAGCGCTCGGACCCAGCCAGCACACAGTGTTCGAGAATGTGGGCGATGCCGCAGTCGTTGCTGGGGAGTGTGCGGAAGATGTAGCTGAAGAACAGCTCAGTGTCATCATTGACCAGTTGGAAGACTTCGAAGTTGGTTTCAATATGCTTGAAGAGATACCCGGTTCCCTTGTACTCCTCCAGATGGGAAATTTCCATCAACTGGAATCCGGAAACCTCATCACCAACAGTCCAAATGCGTTCACTCATGCCTGGGCACTCCTCATGACAGGACACTAGCACGAGCGCTGATGATTGACAACCCTCGTCATCAGAGCTAGCGTGTGCCTATGCATACCGTAGGACCCCATCTCAGCATCGCAGGAGGGTTGGACTTGGTATTCGACCGTGCAAAGGAGCTTGAGTGCAATGCCTTGGGCATGTTCACCAAGAACCAGCGGCAGTGGAAGGCCAAGCCCATTGGGCCCGAGCAGGCCAGCCTTTTTCGCGTGAAAGCAGAAGAAGCGGGCTTCAAACCAAACCAGATTCTCGTACACGACTCCTATCTCATCAACCTTGGACACCCAGATCCAGAGAAAAGAGCCATCAGTCTTGAGGCCTTCAGAGACGAGCTACAGCGAGTCGAACAGCTGGGTTTGAGGTTGCTCAACTTCCACCCCGGCTCACACTTGGGTCTTGTGGAACCTGAAGAGAGTCTTCGACTGGTTGGCCAGTGCATCGATGAGGCCCTTGAGAGCACGGAGCATACCATTGCTGTCATCGAAAATACTGCAGGACAAGGGACGAACCTCGGCAGTACGCTTGAAGAGCTTGCCCGTCTCTATGAGATGTGCCGGACCAAGGAACGGGTGGGATTCTGTCTCGATACCTGCCACCTCCATGCCGCCGGGTACAATCTGTCAACCGTTGAAGGGCTCCAGAAAGTGCTTTCACGTTTTGATGAGCTCATCGGCCTTGAGAAGGTGTGCGGCATGCACCTCAACGATGCAAAAGCTGCAGCAGGCAGCCGTCTTGACCGGCATGAAAGCCTGGGAGAGGGAACCATCGGCTGGGCCTGCTTTGATGCCATTGCAGCCGACCCTAGGCTGTGCAACATCCCACTGGTACTGGAAACGGTGGACAGCGGGAAGTGGAAAGCTGAGGTTGCGCGCATCAGAGGAGCGACGCAATCATGAAAGAGGTTTTTGCCCGACCCCATCTATATAGCCATCGCGGCCTCGGCTACGGCGGCAAGGAGAACACCCTTGCATCGTTCTCATCCTGCCTGCACCAAGACCGTCTTGATGGGATAGAACTGGATGTGCAACAAACAGCTGACGGGAAGCTGGTGGTCATGCATGACTTCAATCTCAAGCGGGTTACAGGCACGGATGCAAAGGTCTCGGAACTATCCTATGCTGAGCTCAAAGCAATCTATCCAGAACTGCCCTTGCTGGATGAGGTCTTCTCCCTGTGCCAGGACAAGTTGCTCTACGATCTGGAAATCAAGAGCGAAACGATCCACACCCTTGGGTTGGAGGAGCGTCTGCTGAAGACGATCACATCCCATCATCTTGCAAAGAAGGTGGTGGTAAGCTCATTCAACCCAATCTCCTTGCTGCGTTTCAAACGCATATCAGGGGCACAGATTCCCACTGCACTGATCTACAGCACCGATGCCTCGGTACCGAAGGTGTTGCAGCATGGCTTGGGCAGATATGTTGCCCGACCATCCTATCTCAAACCTGAACAGGCTCAGGCAGGGCAGGCACTCAAGACTGCTTATCAGATCTGTACCTGGACGGTGGATGACGTGCCGACTGCACAGCTTTTGATCAAAGCAGGGGTAATGGGAATCATCAGCAATACGCCCGGAGAGTTGGCAGTCTTGTTCAATTTCTGAACATGTACGCCCCAACCAGGTATTTTGCGATCGAGCCGAAGCGGCGGAAGGCCTCGTCACGGGCCTCCTCGAAGGTGGCACCACTGGCTACAGCCTCGATTTCCTGACTATCATAGACCACCTTCAGGGGGTTCAGATCGTACAGGACTACCTGTCCGGAGACCACCACGACCCACTTTGCTCTCACCTTCTCTTGGGTTGCCACCCCAACGGTTCCCAAAATCGCTTGCGTTGCCTTTGGCAAACGGGAGCGAATCTCACCGACCTGTTCTTCCAAGTCGGCCGAAGAGAGTGCCAGCTTCTCTGTGGCGACGCCATCCAGGCCCAGCTCCAGAGCGAAGGAGGAGAGTGCGCGAGAACCGGGAAGAAGCACTCCTTCAATGCTGTACTCCTGGATCGAGGAAGGGATGAGTTGGCCAAAAGAGCGCATCTTCAGCACATAGGGGAAGGAGATGGTCGCCCTTTCCATCGCAGAGAGAATCGGGTTCAGAAACTCAGGGGCGAGCGAGGAGGAAAGCCTGGGGACCAAATCGGAGAAGTCCACCCTGAAGGTCACCTGCCCCTCTTTCAGCAAGCCTTGGTTGTAGGGAACAAAGGGAAAAAATCCATTGGTGGAAGTGTTGAACTGCAAAAAATCGGTATAGTTGCGTCCAAGGCTGTTACGAGCCTCAAAGCTAGCATCAACCCGTGCATTGAGCACCTTTGGGGCAAGCAGACGGCTCTTCCTCCTCAGATACACATCGACGGTAGCTGCATCGGGCTGTTCATTTCGGAAACTGAAGCGAAGCGCTTCAATGAAGGTTTGCGCCTTCAGCACGAGCTCTGCGGTCTCATGCTTCCTTACATTCACCGGTCCCTCAGTAGATAAGAGGGCAGCCTCAAGATAGAGACGAATGGCTTGGGTGTCATCATTGGCACGGTAGGCTTGGTCTGCTCTGCGCACCAAGGCCTCGATGGCGGCATCGCGCTTGAGAATCTGCTCTGCTACGATACTTCTTCGGTTGACCAACAACGTTTCGTTCAGACGAGCAAGGAGAAACACCTGATATGAGCGTTGCTCACCCCGCTCGTGCTCGTTGGAGATGGTCAGACCGAAATCGGCAATGGCATTGGTGGTGGTGAGTTCACGATAGTAGGTTGCGCGCACATCCTCACCCACATACGAGGAGATCTGCGCAAGAATATCCTCATAGGCAAGCAAGCGTGCATTATAGGCGAGCGGTGCACTCCCCTTTCCGACGAAAGAAACCTGGCCACTCCGACTTTGTGGGGAGTAGACCCACGATGGCAAACCTTCCACCTGGGCTCTCACCAAGTCGGAGAACGAGGTGCAGGAGGCAAGAAGGGAAACACAGAGGATGATCAGCAGAAGAGAGCGGCCAACTCGATGATGCTTCATGGTGTATAAGTGTACGCTGTTCCCACGCTGAAAAAAAGCCCTTCTTCAACGAGAGCGAGCGAGTCGGCACCAATTCGGTTGCCTCCCCCGACCATCAGGGCAAAGGACCCCATTTGATAGGAGAGAAACAGCAAGCCTTCACTGCGTAGAGTGAGCGACTCAGCCAAACCTAGTCCGATACCCACCAGAGCTTGTGCGCCCAAGCTGAGAGTTCGCCCCAAGTGATGTTTGGTTCCAAACAGGTGCGAAAGCGGTATCAGGGATTGAAGCCCAAGATCGACATGGGACAATCCCGGCTGTGCATACCCCACATTTGCAACCAAATAGAAGGGATACCGTGCAAGCGCGTAGGAGAGACGCACGTCGATGCCAAAACGGCCTGCCTGATCAAGCGATGCAGAAAGAGCGGTAGAGAAGGGACTCATCCCAACAAGCTGCATTCCAAGCCCGAGGGGCTTTCCTCCGCGCTGGGAGAGAAAGGAGAGCTCCTTGTCTGCATGGTATTTGGTTGTCACCACCTGCCCGACGCGCAGACCCTGCCCATTCAACACCCAATAGGGATGTCCAACTTCCAGCTTGTCAGAGCTTGCAAATCCACTGCCAAGCCGGTATTCGAGATGTGGATGCTTCAGCTCACCAAGCAAGGCAAGGCCATCCTGGTCGAGCTGACTTGCCAGCCGTTCTCCCAGAGTCTCCACCTCATAGCCGACGTCCAGGAAGATGCTTCGCTCTCCATAGGTGAGGGTAAGAAGATAGGCTTGGACCGCCTTGGTGGTTTCCAGCCTTGCATCCAACTGACCATCAGCGCCTAAGCGAGGGAGCATTGACTGCCGCAACGCTTGCTCAACGAGGGAGACAACCTTGGCATCTATGGTCGGATCGGCATCAAGAGCAAGCGTTGCTGCACCCAAAGGCGAGAGCAGCACCAGCAAGCCCAAGAGAAGCAGAGTCTGCCTCATCAACGTGATCCAACCTCAATGATCTTGAGAATCAGACGGGCAGCATCCTCCATGGCAGGAAGAGCAGCCCATTCGAAGCGTGAGTGAAGATTGTGCCCACCGGTGAAGATATTCGGACAGGGGATGTTCCGCTCATTGGCCATTCTCGCCCCGTCTGTGCCTCCCCTGATCAGTTCGCTCTTCAGCTCCATACCCAGCTCCTTGCCTGCATCAAGCAGGTTGTCCATGGCGAAGGGCTTGTTCTTCGCCACCAGGGCCATGTTGTAGTAGACATGCTTGGCATCAACGGCAACCTTTCCGTGGGGATAGAGTGCTTCGGCCGTCTTTGCCAGGCTTCTGAGCGCTTCAATCCTTCGGTTCAGCTGGTCGAGATCAAAATCCCTGAGGTAGAGGGTAAGATTTACATCAGTAGAGGTTCCGCTGATGTTCTGGGCACAGTAGTAGCCGTAGCGCCCATCGGTTGCTTCCGGGCTCTCGGCCTGTGGAAGAGCGTTGATGAAGAATGAGGCCATCGTAAGTGCGTTGACCAACCTTCCCCGGGCGGCACCAAGGTGATAGCTTACCCCGCTGAAGTGCACCTTCACCGTTGCAGCGTTGAAACACTCGCTCTCAATCTCATAACGCTTGCCACCATCGATGGTGTAGCAGTAGTCACAGCTGATTTTCTCATAGGGGAAGCTGTCCATACCAGCACCTGTCTCCTCGTCGCTGGTGAAGATGAACTCGACCACCCCGTGCTTGATCTGGGGATTGCTTGCCAAATGGCGGGCGATGCTCATGATCTCTGCCACTCCCGCCTTGTCATCACTTCCAAGCAACGTGGTGCCATCGGTGACGATCAGCGTCTGGCCGATATAGTTTGCAAGTTCAGGATTCTCCTCAGCAAGAAGGGTATAGGTCTCATTGAGTGGGATGTCCTTGCCGTCATAGGCTTCGATCACCCTGGGTTTTACCCCATTGCCATTCACATCATCGGCAGTATCCACATGGGCCATGAAGGCCACCGTGGGGACCGCATGGTCTATGTTGGACGGGATGCGGGCAATGACCACCCCATGCTCATCAACCTCAAGGTCAGTGATGCCCATCCCCTTCAGCTCATCAGCAAGAAGATTGAGCAGATCCCACTGTCCATCGGTGGAAGGGCGCTTGGTGACCACCGCCTCCTCATCACTCATGGTATCTATAACAACATAGCGGAGAAACCGCTCGAGAATTTCCTTGGCAAGTTGACTGTGCATATGCTACTCCTTCCTCATTTCGAGTCCCTCCCAGTATCCCACAAACCAAGAGGAGGAGCAACCTGTACTCATCCCGAGCAACCCGGTTCAGACGGTGAAATTGTAGGTATTCAACATCGGTTTGACCATGTCCACCACATTGTAGAGAGCAAAGACACAGATGATGATACCCGTTACCACCGCTCCTCGTTTCAGGGTGTTGCCCACCGCCATCACACTTGCAGCGAGGGCGTAGGAGAGTTCGGGTTCGGTGGTCACACTGGTAAGCCACTCTCCGAAGGCCTGGTCTGCACTTCCCCCAAACTGGTAGTAGCGCCAAATGGACATGACACTGCTGGCAACCACCCCGGTTGCCACCGCAATGGCCGTGGCAGCCGAGACTTTCCCCCAGAACACCACCTTCGGGATACAGGCGTACACCACCCCTGCGGTGAAGAGCACCAGGGTGCGGGTCACCAGTTTCTGCATATCCTTCCAGAATGGGGCACGTTGGCTGGGAGCCAAAGCACGTGCATGAACCTCAGCTTCGGCCATGAGCAGGCTTCGTGTCTGCTCAAGTTTCATGTCCAGTTCGAGGCGTTGCGCTTCATCCAACAAACCGTGGGCGAAGGAGACCACCTTCTGGACATCCTCCTCGCTCTCGCTATGTCCCACCACATAACAGAACTCCAGATACTCCCTCCCCTGCAGTTCTCCCAGGGTCTGTTCAACCACCTGGTGCGCGTCATACATACCTCTGCCCAACACGCGCTCAATCTCCTCACCAAGATAGGGCATTACCACTTCCTGTTGCTCCTCGATCATCTCTCGCACCGCAGGAAACAGTTCATCGTCATTGATCCTCGCCTTGCTCTGTGGCTGAAACGCCATTGAGCAACCACTGAGGGGGATGATCAGAACCATGACCAGTGTCCATCTTCCGATTGTTCGTATCATTGTGCACTCCTTTCTCCTGTCCCCAGTGTTTTTCCTCCCCCCTTGGACAGGGGGGAAGGGACAGGAAACGACCACCCCACCAGCAAGGAGAGACGAACCATCTCGTATGCACCAAAGCAAGAAACAAGCTCTTCATATTCGCTTGTGAACACCCCGTTCGGATCGCGCACCGTGAGGCGGAGGTCGGCAACAAGGCCAAAGGGGAAGACAAACCGATACCCAAGCCCCATCTCATGGAGAAAGAGAACACTCTGGTCTTGTTCGGACAAATAGCTTTCCAGATACCCGATCTGCACCAAGGAGATGAGCAGGTAAGAACGGAGGGAGAAGGGCCTGTAGGCGAGAAAGATCCCGCCTTCGAGGTAGGTAGAACCCCCATAGGCTCGATCAGCGGCCAAGGTCACCGGAAGGGTGAGGCTGAACTGCTCATTGAGCTCAAGCTGTGCCTCAAGCCTCACATTCCAGGTCTCTTTCCATAGTCCATCTGCTGAGAGAAGATCGCAGGAAAACGAGAGCGCAGGCTCACTGGCAGGGAGAGGAAGACATAAAAGCAGCAACAAGACAGAAAACGATATGCGCATGGGTTTCCTCCGGATTCGGAGCGTACCATGCGCTCATGCTGCCTGCCATTCTCAGACAAAGGTCCCCAAGAAGGGGGAAATGCATGAAAAGACCAAGAAAAATCCTTCTTTCTTCCCACCAAGGGCGATATCTCATGCTAGACTTGTACTCAAACCACCTGCAATGTTGTTATCACCTTATGTAAGGAGTGTGTTGTGAACAAGATCTGGTCAATAGCGTTGATAGTCGTCGCTTCCCTGGCAGCGGTTGGAGGTACCTACTGGTACTTCGAAATCCGTGAAACTCCTGTCATGGTCCAAGAAGTGCAGCAAGAGACGTTGGTCCAGCAACCGATCACAGAAACAACCAAGCCACAAGAACCTGAGAGCACAATCGAGCCCGCACCACCGGTGGCTTTGGCTTCACCGGTCCAAGAGACACCAGTACAGCCTCCGCAGCCGATCATCGGGGAAAAGCCGGTACTTGAGGAGCCAAAGCCTGTTGAGCAGGTACTTCCTCCCCCGGTGAGCACCCTGATCACCTCCCCACTTTTCGCACGTCGCGCACAAAGCACCCCTGCAGTCCCCATCCCGTTTGCACCCACCTTTGTCGAGATACCTGCTGCTGAGCCTGAGCAGAATCAGGTACTGCCGGCGCCAACCCTTGAGCAAGAACCGATTATCGAGGTTGCAGAAGTAGCTGATGTACCGATGGAAGTTCCAGCAGAACCTGAGAAAATGATCCTTACCCCCAAAGCTCCCGCAACTCCGGTCATTCCAACCAGTCGCACCGAATTCGACCCCACCCCGCTTACGTGGACAGTGGGCGCCTCGGTTTCATTCATCGATTTCCAGTGGCCCGGCCCCGAGCGAGGCTTCGATGTGCAGCTTGAAGTGCTTAAAAACGGGGATGGCATGTTCAGTTTCGGCGGCATGGCAGAGTATGCGAAGGTGGATGGAGATCAGCAAATCAGCTTGATGGCAACCGGAACGTGGACGATCAATAAGGAAGAGGCCTTGTCCTTCCCCCTCTCCATCTCACTCGGTCCATCGTTCTTCCTCGGAGCCAACAATGGCTGGGGCATGCGTGCCAAACTGAACGCAGGCATATCCTATGCCATAACGCACCAATTCAGGTTCTTCTACCAGGCAGGGCTTGAGATGCTGTGGAATATCACGGATTCTGATCTGCGTTTTGCCCTTGAGCCAATGCGCGTCGGATTCAGCTACAGCTTCTAGAGCTCAGTGAAAGAGGGGGAGGCGGCAGCCTCTTCCCCCACCCCAACAGAGGGTGCAACATCCCACCCCAACGCCTTGGTGATCGCTTCCTTGTACTTTGGTGCATTGCGCATCACAAACCGCATATCGCCCCCCTCTGTCTCAAAGGTGATGCCTTTGCGAACAGAGAGTACATTCCCCAAAGAAAACTTTTTCACATCCTTGATCGGCACGCTCCAGGCCTTTTTCAGGCCCTTTCCTTTTGCCATGCGCTGAAAGAGGATGAGTTCGGTGGAGGTAAAGAGAAGCCGTCCCCGAATGAGGTCCCCATCCCCATAAGAGGGAACCATTGCACAGAAAAGCGAGAACGAAAACACCTCATTGCCATTCTGCTTCACCTGCTTCTCACTGACATAGTAGGTGATGCTGTAGAAGACCCAAACCAGCACAAAGAGCAACGGAAAGAGCGCATAGTAGGTTGCGCGCCCGATGTAGGCAGGGTTGATGAACACCAACACGAGAGTGAGTCCGAGCAGGACGAGCTTGATCAGTACTTGCATACGGTGAATGTACCCACTGCCGCAAAAAAAGGAAAGAGGTGAAGCAATTTCTCATGCCCCTTCCCTTTCACGGTGGAGGCGAAAATGAACACGACATATGTACGTTCTCGTTGGCTCTGGATCTTTCTCCTGTGCATGATGAGTCTCATGCTGGGGGGATGCAAGGAGGAGAGCAACGCAAACCGCTCTACCTTGCGACTGAGCATGGAGGGTCGGCAGTCGCTCGACCGCATCCTGTCACCACAAGACACTCCCCTGGAAGTGTCCCGCTACACGGTGGAAGGAACCGGTCCCCAGGGGACCACCTTCAGCGTCATGTCCAACACCCCCTCTGTTGAGGTGGAAGGACTGCTGATCGGCGCATGGACGATTCGCGCCGTGGGACAGAATACCCACGGGGTGGATCTGGTGGATGGACAGGTCGAAGTAACCCTCACCAAGGAACCGACTGCTGCCATCATTGAGTTGGACTCGCTCTCGGGCAAGGGAACCATGACGGTACGGCTCGACTGGGATGCAACAAAGATTGCAAACCCAAGCCTTGAGCTGTGGCTCACCGATGCAGCTGGAGCAAAGAAGGCCATCGTTCCGACCATCAACAACCTGGCCCAGGGGTCGGTGACCTATACCGGTTCCTACGATGCAGGCTCCTATCTGCTGCAGGCTAAGCTCTACAGCGGCTCGATTGCAGTAGCAGGCTGTGTTGAAGTCATCAGAGTGGTGGGCAACCGTACCACAGAGGGGTCGATAACGCTCTCTTTGGACAAGTATGCCGATGTCCCCACCTCCCTGACTTTGATCAACAAGTTGGGAGTTCCGGTACAGTGCACCATTGCAGGCATCTCAGCTTCGATGAGCGCGCTCATCCCTGCAACTGCAGAACTGGTTGCCCTCAACGAACGTGACAGCGGGACACTTGATGTTACCTGGTATCTTGATGGACAGCAGATCAGCAGTGCTCCTACTTGCACATTCACCCCCTCCAGCGGAAGCCATCGCCTGGATGTCATTGCACAAGGAGCCCTCCTGGCTAGTTCCGGGTCGGCCAGCATTTCTTTCACAGCCTCTGTCAGCGGAACGGCCGGAGTGCCAATCCCTGTCGGTGAGATAGCGGACACTATCGATGGACTGCATGTCGGCATGGATGCGCGCGCCGCCTTCCTGCCCGATGGAAAGATCTTGCTGGCCAGCAATCAACACCAGACCATCCAGGTTTGCAGAATTGTCCGTGATACCTTGGAAGTCGTCCACACCTATACCGCCCTCGATGGGTTCAATGCTGCAGGTGTGACCGATCTCTTTGTGGACAACACCACCTACCGTGTTGCGATAGCCGATTCAAGTCGGCCAGGACTGAGCCTATACCAGTATGAAATAGGAATCGGAACACTCACCAAGCTAGTCGACCGAAGCAACGCCTACTTCACCAAAACCGATGGGACCAAGGAGACCTTCTCCTCCATCACGGCCTCTGCCTTGGATCGTCAGAGCGGCATCCTCTATTCACTCATCACCGATGCACCACGACTTGTGGAGTCTTACTTCTATGCAAACAGCCAAGCAGAGGTCGACACCAACCACTATGTCAAATGGTACAAGAACTATGAGGTCTTCGATGGGCTTGCGATTTCTGCTGATGGAAAGAATGCTGCGCTCTCTGAGTCATCAACCGGCCTGATCAAGCTCTTCAGGAAGAACACCAACGGTGTCCTGTTCTCCAACGACCAAGACTTTGCCACAGCAAGCGGAGAGCTCTACTTGAACAATGCAAAGGCTTTGTGCTTTGTGAACGGTGACAACCTCGCCTATGCCACAGACAATGATTTGGGAAGATTCTCCTGGACCGGAACCACCTGGACACAGTGCGAAGTCTATACCGACGACCTGAACGGCATCGGACCGATGAAATCCGTCCAAAGTCTTGCCGTCAACTCGTTGGGGAATCTGTTGTATGTAGCAGCGTCTGGGAGCAAGAACCTCCTCACCTTCGCCATCTCCACCTCAACGGGAGAACTGGGTTATCTGGAAACCACATCGCTTGGGGATGCAATGCCCAAGCGAGTGGCTGTATCGCCAAAGAACGACCATCTGATCGTCCTGTCCGAGAACAAGGGTTCCTTGCTGCTGTGCAAGCTTCCCTGATCACCAAGTCTTACACGAAGAGGCCCGGGGCAACCCGGGTCTCTTCGTGTAGAGGGCCTGAAAAAAGATAATGCCCGGCCTGTCGGGGGCCGGGCAAATTGGATACTGGCCAACTATCAGGCCTTGTAAACAGGAAGTTCCTGATAGGTGGTGTGCAATAGGTGATGTGCAGTCTCGCTCATCGGCTTGTCGAGGAATTCCTCATAGAGCTTCGTGATCGAGGTGTTGTGGTGTGAACACCGCACAGCACTGTTCTTGTCGTCGGCATAGAGGCCGGCAGATCTCTCTTCGCGCAGGATGTCGTTGGCACCATAGGGCTGACCACCACCGGCGATACAACCACCACGGCAAGCCATGACCTCGATGAACTCGTACGGAGCCTGCTTTCCATCAGCCTTGGCTGCCCGGATCTCGTCCAGAAGCTCATCAACATGACTCAGGCCATGGACAACAGCGACACGGACGGGAGTCCCGTCAAAGTCAACAGTGCCCTTCTTGATCTCTGCAAGACCACGAACGGACTCAACCTCGACACGATCCATCTCCTTGCCGGTAACCACATGGTAGGCAGTTCTCACTGCGGCTTCCATGACACCACCGGTTGCTCCGAAAATGGTACCTGCACCACTGTACTCCCCGATCGGGCTGTCAGCCTCTTCCTCTTCAAGATGGAGGAAATCAATCCCCGAACTCTTGATCAGGCGGGCAAACTCACGGGTGGTGAGCACCAGGTCAACGTCCTGGAATCCACTTGAGCGCATGGTCTCATCACGGTAGGCTTCGTACTTCTTTGCCGTACAGGGCATGATTGCCACCGTATAGAGCTTTGCAGGATCGATGCCCATCTTCTTGGCGAAGAAAGTCTTCTCGATGGCGCCAACCATCTGCATCGGGCTCTTTGCGCTAGAGACATGGTCGAGCAAGTCAGGGTAGTACTTCTGCACATAATCGATCCAAGCAGGACAGCAGGAAGTCAGCTGGGGGAGTGCCCCACCCTTGGTCAGCCTTCCTACCAGCTCACTGCCCTCTTCCATGATGGTGAGGTCGGCACCGAAGTTGGTGTCATGCACCGATACTGCCCCAAGGCGGCGCAGAGCGGTATAGATCTTCTTGGTGGTGACCGTTCCTGCAGGAAGACCGAAAGATTCGGAAAGTCCTACGCGAATCGAGGGAGCGATCTGTACGACAACCTGCTTCTCCGGGTCGGCTACTGCCTGGCGGAAGGACGAAATCTCATCCTTTTCGTAGATGGCACCAACCGGGCAGTGGGCTGCGCATTGACCACAGCGGACACAGGGGCTGTCCTCAAGCTTGAGCATGGCAGCAGGGGCCATGACTGTGTCATCACCGCGACCGATGAACTCAAGGGCGAAGACACCCTGCAGGTCCTGACAGACCTGTACACAGCGTCCGCACTTGATGCACTTCTCCGGATCGAGCACGATGGATGCCGAGCTGTCGTCACGCTCACGATCGCTGATGCGCACCTCGAACGGCTGTTCGCGGATGCCAAACTCAGCGGCCAGGTCCTGCAGCTCACACTCTCCATTGCGGATACAAGTGAGACAGCTGGAGGGGTGCGTGGAAAGGATCAGCTCAAGAATGGTCTTGCGGACCTCATAGAGTTCGTTGTCGTTGGTGATGACGCTCAGGCCTTCATTCACCGGGGCTGCACAGGCACGCAGGATCTTGGCACTTCCTTCCTGCTTCACGATACACAGGCCACAGGAGCCGAAAGGCTTGAGGTCGTCGTGATAGCAAAGGGTCGGAATCCTGACCCCGGCCTTCTTGGCCGCATTCAATACACTGGTCCCCTCTTCAACCTCGACGGGGATACCGTTTATCTTTACATGTACGATATTCAATTGTTTCCTCCTCTCCCTGATCCTAGTGGATTTCGACGGCGCCGAACTTACACGTCTCCATACAGACCCCGCACTTGATGCAGATGGATTGGTCTATGATGTGAACTTGTTTCCGTTCGCCAGAGATTGCAGCGACCGGGCACTTGCGTGCACATGCCGTACAACCGATACACTTCTCGGCATTGATCGAGTAGGTGATCAACTTCTTGCAGGTACCACTGGGACAGCTCTTGTCCACAATGTGTGCAAGGTACTCGTCCTTGAAGTGCTTGATCGAAGAGAGGACCGGGTTGGGAGTAGTCTGACCCAGAGCACACAGGCTGCCCTTCTTCATAGCTTCACCGATTGCCTCGAGGGTATCCAGATCCTTGAGCGTTCCGTTTCCTACAGTGATTTTCTCCAGGATATTGCACAAGGACCGGCCACCGATGCGGCACGGTGCACATTTTCCGCAGCTTTCATCGACAGAGAAGTTCAGATAGAACTTTGCCACGTCAACAATACAGTCATCCTCGTCCATGACGATCATACCGCCACTGCCCATCATCGAACCGATGCGGATCAACGAACCAAAATCGATGGGGGTGTCGAGGCTCTCATCAGTGATGACACCACCGCTGGGACCACCGGTTTGCACTGCCTTGAACTTCTTGTCATGAGCGATGCCACCGCCGATATCATAGATGATTTCGCGCAAGGTGGTTCCCATCGGAACCTCCACCAAGCCGGAGTTGCGGATCTTGCCGGTGAGGGCAAAAACCTTGGTTCCCTTGCTGTCGGAAGTACCGATCTTGTTGAACCAGTTGCCACCCTTGGTGATGATCACCGGGATGTTTGCCCAGGTCTCAACGTTGTTGATGACCGTCGGCTTGCCCCACAGGCCCTTGACGGCTGGGAACGGTGGACGGGGCTGGGGCATGCCGCGCTTGCCTTCGATGGACTGCAAGAGAGCAGTTTCCTCACCGCAGACAAAGGCTCCTGCACCAAGGCGGATCTCGATGTCGAAATCAAAACCGCTGCCGAGGATGTTCTCACCCAGAAGACCATACTCACGAGCCTGCTTCATGGCAATTTCCAAGCGATGGATTGCCAGAGGATACTCAGCTCTGATGTAGATGAATCCACGGTGAGCACCGATGGTCTTGCCACAGATGGTCATCGCTTCAAGCACCGAGTGCGGATCCCCTTCAAGGGTGGAGCGGTCCATGTATGCACCCGGGTCGCCTTCGTCAGCGTTACAGACAACATACTTGGTGTCGTTCGCTACCTGGCGGGAGAAGTTCCACTTCATCCAGGTGGGGAAGCCTGCGCCACCGCGACCGCGAAGACCGGCAGTCTTCAGCTCCTCGATGATGTCCTCACTGGTCATCTCGAAAAGGGCTTTCTCAAGCGCCTGATACCCTTCACGGGCAATGTATTCGTCAATATTCTCCGGATCGATGAATCCGCAGTTGCGAAGTACGATGCGGAACTGCTTCTGGTAGAACTTGATGTCCTCAACCTTGGCATGCTTGCGGCTCGACTCCTTGTCATAGAGCAGGCGGGTAACCTCGCGGCCCTTGATGATATGCTCGCTGATGAGCTCTTTTGCGTCCTCGGGCTTCACCTTTACATAGAAGGAGTCTTCGGGAAGGATCTTGACGATCGGGCCCTGTTCACAGAAGCCGAAACAACCGGTCTTAACGACCTGTACTTCGTCTGCAACGCCCTGTGCTTTGCACTCCTCCAGCAGGTTCTGGTAAATCTGGTCTGCGCGGCTGGACTCACATGCCGTTCCTCCACAGACCAAGATGTAGTTTCTGAATGCCATTATTTACCCCCGTCCTTCTTGATGATGTCAGCTGCCGGGCGATCGAACATATGGTCGGTCACCAACTGCTTGCCAATGATGTGCTGTTCCACAATCTTGCGAGCGGTTGCAGCATCCACTTTTCCATAAATTACGTCGGGCATGCCGGGAACGATCACCTCGATGGTCGGCTCGACATAGCACAGGCCCATGCATCCGGTCTGGGTGACCGAGACGTTGTCGATATGCTTCTCTTCCAGAGCAGCAAGAAAGGCGTCAAGCACCGGCTTTGCACCGGCGGCGATACCGCAGGTTCCCATGCCGATCACGATGCGGCTGTCTTTGCCCTCGATGTCGCGCTTCTGCATTTCGCCCTGCTTCTGGTCCCGGAGCTTTCTCAGCTCCTCAAGTGTCATTTTAGCCATGTTCACATCTCCTGTTGTGTTCTGCGAGTCTCACTCTGCATCTTCGGTTCAACGTGGTAGGTCATCACCTCTTCCTCCTGGGAGTGTATGTACTCCCTCAGCAGGTTCAGTACCCCACTGGTGGATAAGCTTCCCAAGACCTCCTCAAGCTCCTCTTTGGAGAGCGTATAGGTACTGGTGCCTTTCCTGGTACTCACTGTCCGCCTGATCACCAGCTCTTTGGCCAGTGGGTGGCTGAGCAGTGCGACAAAGGTCGAAACCAGGTTTCCCATCGGGGGAGCATCGAGATGGCCCAGATTGAAGCTAAACTCCACGGTGGTTCCAACCCCGACTTCGGAATGGAGAGCGAAGGTCCCCTGGCAAGCCTCACAAGCTTGGCTGAGGAAGGGCAACCCCAATCCTACCTTACGTTTTGTGTGCTTGACCCCATCCGAATAGAACGGATCGAGCACCCTTTTCTGGACCCCTGCATCCATCCCCTTCCCGTTATCCCGTATCAAGCACGTCAGCTTGCTTTCGGTTTCGTCCAGAACCAGCTCCACACGTGTGCTTGCAGCCTCAAAGGAGTTCTGTACGATGTCCAACAGGTAGTCGTCGATGCAGATATGCATTGAGAGGAGCCCTCTCTTATCTGAACTTCGCGATGATTCCGGCAACCTGGTCCTTGGTGACCTTGCCGAAAACCTCTCCACCGACGGTCATTACCGGGGCAAGCCCGCAGCAACCGACACACCGCACAGCCTCAAGGGAGAAGATACCGTCCTCGGTAACCGCTCCTACCGGCAAATGCAGTTGCTTGTCCAACTCGTCGATGATCGCCTGGCCACCCTTGAGATAACAAGCTGTGCCCATGCAAACCTGGATGTTGTGCTCGCCCGGCTTGGTCAATTTGAAGAAGTGGTAGAATGAGACGACACCCCAGATGGTGGCCAAAGGAACGTCGAGCAATTGTGCCACCTGATCCGCTGCCTCGCGGGAGATGTAGCCCTGCTCTTGCTGTACCCTATGGAGCACCATGATGAGATTTCCCGGCTTGGTTTTCCATTCCTTGATGAATGCAACCAGCTGGGGTGAGAACGTGAATTCGTTAATGTCCGACATGTAACCTCCAGTACCCAAATAAACGTTGCGAGTATCCTAGCACTTTTCCAAAGGTTTTGTACATATCAAATTTACTATAAAACGGGGTCTTTGTGTTGAGACTCCCATTTTAATCACAATATATTGACCTAATTTCATACTTAATGTACAATCATTCACATTAATAGGAGAAACCTACATGAACAATGACCAACTGATACGAATCACCAGATACTTCCGCTCCCTTAATAGGCTCAAGACTATTGGACTTGAGAAAGTGTTCGCACACAACCTAGCCGATGCAGCTGGCGTTTCAGCAGCAATTGTCCGCAAAGATTTCTCCCAACTGGGCATCCATGGCCAAAAACGGGGCGGTTATGAGATTCATGACCTCTTGACCTCCCTTGGGGAAATCCTAGGCAAGGGAGACAGCCAGAACTGCATCATCATCGGGTGCGGACGCATCGGAAAGGCTCTGATGCACTACAACGGCTTCGAGCCGGATGGCATTCGCATCGTAGCAGGGTTTGACAGCGATCCACTGGTATACAGCGATGCATCACATCCGGTGCCGATCTATCCGATCAGCAGAATCGATGAGGTGGTAGAAGCCCTTGAGGTGACGGCAGCCATCATCACAGTACCTGAGCAGGCAGCTTCGGACAGCTACGACCGGCTGCTGAAGGCCGGTGTCATGGGCATCCTGAATTTCAGCCCGATCACGCTCAAGCCGCAGTTGCAGGAAGACGGCCGCATGCCGGTGGTACACAACATCAACATCGCCTTGGAGTTGGAGCAGATTTTCTACGAGCTCAAATTCCCCAAGAACCCCTGATCAAGGTCCTGATAGGGTCAGCAGTACCGGAAGATGGTCGCTGACCCCATTCAGGGTCTGCAGGTTCCACGCCTTCGGTCTTCCGTTCACCTCCAAACAGAGCGGAAGATCGCAAACAGCAAATGAGGAGAACTCCCAGCCCCTTCGGTCAAAGAGATGCCCGTTTCCCAGGATCTGGTCATACTTGTGCCAGCTTCCATCCCAGTTGCAACTGCCTTTGGTTTCAAGGTCGAGCCCTTGGTCCAGATAGGGCGAATACCAAATCAGGGGGCCTACTTCCTCGCTCTTCCCGGTCAGGACAATCGAACCTTCATGCAGATAGCGCATCGCTTTCGGATGATTCATGTCCACAAGTGCTGTTTGTACATCCCCATGCTCCCAGACGGCAGACGGATTGCTGTTGAAATCACCGCACAAGAGCATGAGGCTGCCCTCCCGCTGCCGTACCGAGGCAGTGATGGTCTTCGCCAGTTCAAGGCGAAGCGCCTCAGTCTGCGTAAACTCCCCTATCTGGCTCTTGGCATGCAGGGCAAAGAGCACCACATCATCGCGACGTGTCTCCACAGTAGCCTCGAGGACGGGACGCGTCCCCTTCTCGCCGGTATGCACCTTGGCGTTCTTGATGGGGTGACGACTGATGATTGCCACCGAGATGGCATCCCCTTCAGCTTTTGCACTGGCAAACCAGCTGTATCCGTGCCGACCCAGATGATACTGCAAAAGATCTTCCACCACCTGCTGGTTCTCCACCTCCTGAAGCACAAGGACATCAGGTAGGTTCAGTCTGGGATGGAGGACCACCTGCGAAAGGGTCTTCAGACGCATGCGATAGCTGCTCTGGGACCAGGCCTTGCTGTCTTGGTACTCAGCATATTCTGTACCATCAAGGTAGGTGTCAAAGAGGTTCTGGACGTTGTAAGAGAGCACACGGAAATGAGCTGTGTCCTGAGGAAGGTCACAGCTGCAACTGCAAAGCAGCAATATACATAGAAGCACTAGACATACCATACCTCAAAAGAGGGGTCAATCTGAGTATTGCTTCAGCTCTTGGAGTTCTTGCCCAGCGAATAGCTGAAATAGAGCATGGCCAGCATGTCTTGGATATCGAACTGTTCGATGTCCATCTTCTGGGCTCGCAAAAGACCAAGCTTCAAATTCTCAAAGCAGGGGTCGAAAGAGACGTCGCTGCTGGTCAGGATGTCCATACAGAAGGCTCTCAACTCCTCCCAGCGATGCTCGTTGAAGAAACGAAGCACCTCATCGTAGTGCAGGTCAATATGCGTGAGATCCCTTGCCTCGGTAAGGAAGGGTGAGAAGTAATCCTTGGGAACTCCCATGTTCATATGCTCATACAACAGCGCAAGACGGGGAGAACCAAACTTCAGAAATGATGCGATCACCGCATAGCGTGTCTGGCGGAAGGTTGCACTGCGACCCTGCTCGATGGAGATGAGGAACTCTTGGTAGAAGGAACCACTCTTATCCATGAACCGTTTGGCAATGAGATAGTCGATGACTTCATCTATATGTTTTGCAGAGTGGCTGAGCTCATTGACCAGGTTCAGGTATTCGGTGCTCTCGGTGATGCGTGCCAGCGACTTGCTCGCCATCGACCGCACAGATGACCAACGCCCATGCAACATGAGGTTGACCAGGGCATCCTTGGCTTTCTCATCCTTGCGGTACGAGCCCAAAGCGGCGATTGCATCAAGCTGTACATAGGAGTCATCATCACGTGCAACCTTGATCAGATCGTCTAGCAGCGACTTTCGGGGACGGTCGGCAAGGGCGCGAACCGCCTCAAGCTTATCTGGGGAGAACGGACTTGCCAGGATGGAGCGAAGCTCACTGGTGGCAAGGTTGTTCAGGTTTTCCCCCAAGCTGAGCATGAGAAAGCGACGCTTAGCCGGATCTTTGGTACGCTCCAGCTTCTCAATCATGGAAACGGCACGAAGGCCGTGCATCGAAAAGATGACCTGCGCTGCCGCTTGGCTGGAGTAAGCCCCCAGTTCCTGCAGCCGCGAGGCTACCAGTGTCTCGATGGAAGTAAGGACGATGGCAAAGAGGAACACCAGTGTATACCCATTTCCGGCGGCTTTCCCATCCAAGGTAAAGAGTGAGCGAGCGATGTCAGACTTGTCAGCCAGAAAACCGCTGAGAATACCAACACCAAAGGCAACGATGGCGATGACGAAATTCACCATAGAATTGAATGCAACAGTCTCTTCATCGGGCATTACTTGGGCAATCAGACGGTAGGTCAGAAGGCTGATAAGGGCGACAAAGAAGTTGGTGAAAAAGCCGAGGATGAAGAACCATACAGGAGATACCGATTTGGTCACCAAGACCCAAGCCATGAAGAAGAAAAGGGAGAAGAGTGTGGAGAAAAAGACCAGTGGCCTCGAACCAAGACGGTCTGAGAACTGCTTGCTCACATAGCTGGCAGCCATGACCGAGACTCCGAGGGTCACCGAATAGAGGACTACCACTGAGTTGGAGAGCCCTAGCTCAATTCGCAAGAACGGGGTGGTGAGACCAAAGATGACCGCTACGGCGGTACTGAGCCAGCGGAGAATCAGGCGACGGCGGAAGGTTACCGAACCCATGGCTTCCTTGAGCAGGACCATGACGGTTCTCCCCTTTTTGTAGACAATAGTGCTTCGACTGGGAATGAGGGACATCTCCCTGCTTGCCATCAAGTTGACCACTACGCCTACCATCTGCAGGGCAACCAGGCCAACAAGTCCGCTGAACCGTTGGATACCCAAAAACAGGGCGGTAAGGACACGAACAACAATCGAGGAGCTCTGGTAAGCGGCATTTACGTTTGCCACCACCTTGCCCCGGTTGGAGACGCTACTGATATTCTTCAGCGTCGAGTCATTGAGGGCAATGCCGATCATTCGGAAAATATTGAAGAGGGTATAAACGAACAAGAGCAAAAGCACAGCAAAATCGCCTGAGATGAAAAAGAGCCCAAGATAGAGGAGACAAACCATACCCCTGAGCACCCAGACCAAGGACTGCACCTTTATGTGGTTTCGCCCTTGGAACATCTGGGGGACAAAGGGAAGCACGATACCGGCAATGTAACTTGCCGAAGAGATGTATCCCAAGGCAATATTCCCAGCCCCGAAGGAAATGGCCATCAGGTAGACAAGGGTATCACCGAGGAGGCTGTATGCCACCCCGTTGTACAACTCTTGGCGGTACATGTGTTTCCGGCCAAGCTTCTTTTCTGCCTCACTGAGGTATTTTGTCTTGGGCATGGCGCGCTACAGTTCACTCCTCTGTGAAACGATCCTGCTTACCAGACCATAGGCAAGTGCCTCATCGCTGGAGAGCCAATGGTCACGCTCCGTATCGATGCGGACATCTTCGACACTCTTGCCGGTTTCCGCGGCAATAAGGGCATCAAGCTTGAGTCTGAGTTTTTCCAAGTGCTGAGCATGAATCTCGATATCGGTGGCCACTCCTCGCATCCCGCTCATCGGCTGGTGGATCAGGTAGGTGGAATTGGGAAGGGCTACCCTTCTCTCACGGGGAACAGCGAGCAATACCAAAGCTGCGGCACTGGCAACAAGGCCCATGCCGATCATGGTGACCGGAGCGCTCACAAACCGGGCCATGTCGAAGATGGCATAGCCTGCATCGACATCTCCGCCGGGGCTGTTGATGAAAATCTTGATCGGCTCATTGCTCTCCCCTTCCAGAACGAGCAGCTGCTTGATGACAGCTTCTGCGCTCTCCTTGTTGATCTCTCCCGAAAGGAGAATCGAACGGGTCTTGAGCAATTTTTCCTGTATCTGTGGATCCTGCACTGCAGGTTTCTTCTCTTCTTCCTGTGGCATGAAAAGCCTCTCTCTCATAAGGTTTTGGCACAAGGGCCAAGCCAAGTATACGGGATAAGAGGGGCCTTGAAAAGGGATAAGCGGAAAACAATGCCGGAGCATTCCCTTCTTGGGAATGCTCCGAACTATGTGCGATTCGAATCAACGATTTGCGAATTCAAGGATCCTGACAATATCCTCTTGGCCCAGTTTCTGGAAACTGCCGATAGTCTTTGTGTCATGGTTGGTGGCCTGTCTCGCCATCTTGGCCATCTCTTCCTTGGTGGGATTGATCCCCAGCTCCCTCAGGTTCTTCGGCATCCTGACATCCACAAAGAAGTTCACCATCGCCGCAATGGCCGCCAAGGCATCCATCTCTGCATCATCGGTCAAAGGAAGACCAAATACCTTGTTGCCGAACCGGGCAAACCGAGCGGGATCAGTCTTGTAGACATACTGTGCCCACGCCTCCCAAACAGCTGCCAAGCCTGCACCATGGGCTACGTCAAACATACCCCCAATCTCATGCTCAATCATATGAGGGGCCCAGTCACCACCACTCTCATTGCCCATTCCGGTCAGGCTGTTGTGTGAAAGACTGCTCGCCCACATTACATTCGCCCGGGCATCGTAGTCCAGTGCATTCTCTTTGAGTCGGTACGCCGACTGATGCACGGTGCGAAGTACTCCCTCCGCCAGTTCATCGGTAAGAGCCATGTGATCGCCGGCAGTGAAATACCGTTCCATGGTGTGCATCATGATATCCACGGCACCACACATGGTCTGATGCTCAGGGAGCGTATACGTCAATTCAGGATTGAGAATGGAGAACTTACAGCGGCTTGAGTCGGAAACGGCATCGCGCTTGAGCCATCCTTCCTCATTGGTGATGACCGAGCTGTCGCTCATCTCACTGCCGGCTGCAGAGAGGGTCAATACCGCTGCCACCGGGTAGCATCCCCGGATTTCCCGCTTCTTGATGTAGAAGTCCCAGACATCCCCCTCATGATAGAGGCCATAGCCGATGGCCTTGGCCGAGTCGATAACCGACCCACCTCCAACAGCAAGCAGGAAGTCCACCTTCTCTTTCTTGCACAGTTCGATTCCCTCATACACCTTCGAAAGGCGGGGATTGGGAAGTACCCCCCCAAGCAAGACATAAGGAATTGCCAGCTCATCCAAACTGGCCAAAACCCTGTCGAGCAAGCCCGTCTTTTTGGCACTGGCCGATCCATAGTGAACCAGGACTTTCGTCCCACCAAACGCCTTCACCAGACTGCCTGTCTGTTTTTCCGTATCCTTGCCAAATACCACCTTGGTGGAAATGTTGTACTCAAAACTCGAAACCATGTGTTCTCTCCCTTTTTCTCCGATTATGAGACACTCTGGGCGAATGCTTTCATCAAGAGAGCAGCTACCGCCGCTCCGGGATCGAGCAATTGCCTGGAGGCCTCCCCTCGTGTAGCTGCCCGACCATGGACAGCTATCATGCCCTGAGTAGCTTCAAACCCTTTCTGGGCAGCATCAGATGCTGCTTGGGCAACCTGAGCAGCGGACATTCCTGCCTCTATTGCCTCTTGCATCGCGCTGATGGCAGGAAACAGTCCGTCAAGAAACGTCTTTTCTCCGACTTTCGCCTTTCCCCGAGCACTGACACCATCGAAGTATGCCTGGAAAAGGGCGGCATACTCAGTCGTTTGCACTTCGGTTCTGCCCTTGAAGGTCTTGCCCACCTGCATCAACCCACTGGCCATGAGCGTTCCCATGGTGGAGGGAACAGCAACGGACATCGCCTTGCCTGCAGTGTAGAATAGTTTTCCCACATCCTGTTCATCGCTCTCCTTGATGCTTTCATAGGCTGCTTTGAACCCATCGGACATGGTGAGTCCGAGATCGCCATCGCCCACCACACTATCCATGTCGATGAGCCGATCCCTGTTCTCCGTCATGAGAGCCGAAGCAGACGCAAGAAAATCCTGAACAATCATCGCTCACCTCCTACAGCTGCACAAAGAACGGGGTCTGGGCAGGGGCATCAAGATAGGTTTTCAGCTCTGCATCCAGCTTCATCACGGAGATGGAAAGGCCTGCCATCTCCAAGCTGGTGGCATACTCCCCGACATAGAAGCGATGAACTGAAATGCCCAGCTTCCCCAGTTGCTCGTTGATTTTTCGTACCACGATGTATTGTTCATCAACCGGAGTTGCTCCCAAGCCGTTTACCAGAACGGCTACCTCATCACCTGTGGTGAAGGGCAGGTCAGAGACGATCTGATCCAGCATTTCAACGGTAATCTGGTCTGCACTTTCCAGCTTGCCCCTGCGGATGCCAGTCTCGCCATGAATGCCCATACCAATCTCCATCTCATCCTCACCAAGGCTGAAACCGGGCTTTCCTACCCGGGGAACGATGCACGGAGTAAGAGCAACACCCATGGTACGAACATTATGAGCAGCCTTCTCGGCAACACGCTTCACCTCATCAAGGGAGAGCATTGCATCGGCGGCAGCGCCTGCACACTTGTAAACGAACACAATGCCGGCCACTCCCCTACGGGTACTTTTCTGTCCCAGATCAGTAGGGCCGGCAGAGGCAACATCGTCAGCACCGACCACACTCTCAACCCTGATTCCATCCTCAAAGTCCGCCATTTCGGCAGCCATGTCAAAGTTGAAGATATCACCGTTGTAGTTGCCGTAGATGTACAACACCCCGGCGCCCGAATCGATGTATTTGGTCACGGCATGCATCTGCTCGGCACTGGGTGACTGAAACACGTCCCCAACGCTGCATCCATCCAGCATCCCCTTGCCTACATAGCCGAGGAAAAGCGGCAGATGGCCTGAGCCACCCCCGGTTGCAATGCCTACCTTTCCCTCTTTCTTGTTGGCGGTAACCAGGCAGCGTACGTCATTGTTGGTATAGGTAATGAGGTCTGGATGGGCGATATAGAGACCTTCCAGCATCTCGTTCACATAATTCTCGGGCTTGTTGAGTATCTTCTTCATCTTTTTGCGTCCTCCGTGTAGTTCACCTTCATTTTTTGGTCTTCTGCATAGGCAACGACCATGCAATCTGTTTTGTAAATCCGTTCCGGCAAGCCGATCAACACATGGGTATCCCCTTCCTTTACGGCAAATGGAGCCAGATGCCAGACACCGATGCGCAACATCACCATGGTCCCTTTCGGTACCAGGAAGGCCTCGGTCAACTCAGGTACCGGGACCTGGGAAGGAGGAGCAACATGCACAATCACATCTCCATCGAGGGGCAGGATGAACTCAGCTGCAGTGCTGTGGCACTCTGCACTGTCAATGACATTCTCCTTGCGCTTGGTGCAGACCAAGGAACTGAAGCCTACCATTCTCCCCTCTGAAACCGGGAAGAGCACCCGATCATGATGGAAATCACCCAGACTATACCCAGCAGGATGCAGTACATCAGAAAATTCCCCATACTGGTGAAAGCTTTCCCATTGCAAGGGTTGTACCGGTATCTCTCTCATTGTGTTCTCCTCTCTTGTTTCTCTCTTGTATCGATGATCCGCGATATCAGCATGATGCCGATGAGTATCAAACCCCAGACAAAGGTCTTCACAAACGAATTGACCCGAAGGATGTTGAATGCACTGGAAATCATCTGCAGGACGATTACGGCAAGCGAGACTCCCAAGACATTTCCCTTCCCTCCACTGGGGTCGGTGCCGCCAAGCACTACGATCAGCAGGGTGAGCAAGGTATAGGACTTGCCGTAGTCCGACTTTGCCGAGTTGTAGTGCGAGGAAATCAGAATGCCTCCGATCGAACCCATCAAGCCACTTACGATATAGGTGTACATGGTCACCTTCAGGTTGTTGATGCCCGAATACTTGGAGGCAACCTCATTCGTCCCCATGAAAGAGACATGGCTGCCATAGATGGTCGAGCGCATCAGATAGGCTACGGCGACGGCAACAACAAGGAAAATCAGCACCGTATTGGGAATTTCCCCGATAAGACTTCCATTCGCTATCTCTCCATACGCCTCGGGCAAACCGGTGAGCGCCGGCCCTTTGGTGATGGCCAAGCCCAATCCGGAGTAGAGCTGCAGGCCGCAGAGGGTAACCAACATGGCAGGAATTTTCAGATAGCCGATGAGAAAACCGTTGAAGACTCCACATAAGGCTCCGATCAACAGTGCTGCAAGAATGCCAAGCACGATGGAAAAGACCGAATCGCCCATCTGCAGCATCACGACAGCAGCCACAATGCTGGAAAGGTTGGCGATGCCGACCAATGAGAGATCTATTCCTCCGCTGATCATGGCGATCATCATCCCGAAGGAGAGGATGCCGAACTCGGGAAACTGTACAGCCATGCCTTTCAGGTTTGCAGGCCTGAGAAATGCCCGGGGAGAAAGAATGGTCATCAAGAGGAAGATCAACAGAACCAGCATCACCAGGATGATGTTGTTCTTCTGATCTTTGGTAAGTGTATGTATCTGTAGTCGTTTCATGCTTGCTCCCCTTACACTTTCGAACTGTTTGCCACGCGTTTGGCGCGAATGGAGGTGATCCCTGTCCCTAGTACGATGATCAGGCCGACCACGAAGGACTGGAAGTGAGTGGGAACACCCACCATGATGAGGTTGTTTTGGACAATTGCAATGAGCAAGACTCCGGATAAGGTCCCGAACACGGTGCCGTGCCCTCCGGTTATCCTTGTCCCTCCGACAACCACCGCTGCGATGACCATCATCTCTGAACCCATGAGGTTTTGGGGGCTGCCTTGGCGCATCAAGATGGTGTAGGTCACCCCGCCGACTGCCGCCAGAAACCCTGCAGTCATGTAGATGATGTATTGGATCCTGGTTACGTTGAACCCGGCGATACGCGCTGCAAACCGGTCACCACCAATGGCATAGATGCCTCGTCCAAGCATGGTATGCCGCAAAACAACATACGCAAGAATCAACAGGACCAGAGGAATGAGAATCAGGGAGGTCATCTGGAAGGTGATGCCGTTGCTGTTGGTGTAGGAGAAGAGGAAGGTCTTGCTCAGCTGGTCAATGCCTTCAGGAATATTGGAATACTCCTTGGTTCCCAGGAATGCCAGGGTGGCACCGTTTGCCACACTGCTCACCCCAAGGGTTGCAATCAGGGCGGGCAACTCCATCTTGGCAATCAGGAATGCATTCACCAAGCCAAATGCTATTCCCATCACACCTGCTACGGCATAGAAGAAAAACACGCTATCAATATCAAAGGCAAGAATAAGACGTAAAGTAGCATAGGAAGAGAAACAAGCAATTGCTGGAAACGAGACATCAATACCCCCAGATACGATGACCATCATTTCCAAGACGGCGAAAATTAGGGTGACCAGCATAGCCCGTGAAAGGGTGATGGCGGTTGAAAACTCCCTGAAAGCCGGATTGATGAACCCAATGGCCAAAGAGAGTGCTACAATGGTATAGACGACGATTGCCTCATTGGTTGTCAATGATTTGGTAATTTGTGTTCTCATCCTACTTCTCCAACGCATTTCCATGAAGAAGGCTTGCCAAACCTTCCTCAGTCAGGGTCTTTGTATCCATCAGGCCGGAAGATCTGCCTCCCTCCATCACCAAGAGCTTATTGCAATTGTAGTAGAGCTCACTCAGATCATCGCTGATGATGATGACACCCACCCCAGCCTTGGCAAACTCATGGAGTATTGTGTGGATGTCAAACTTGGACCCGATATCCACCCCTACGGTAGGACCATTGAGAATCAACACCGATGGGTTGATGTTCATCCATTTCGCAATGACCATCTTCTGGGCATTGCCACCTGACAAGGTCCTGATCGGAGCCTTGGAATCGGAAGCAACACAGCCGATGCGTTTGATCCACTCCCAGGTGACGGCATCCATCTTCTCCTCATCCAAGCGCCCCTTGACGAAATATTTCTCAATGGAGGCAGCCACGGTGTTGTCCATGATGGAACGGGTAAGGAAGAGCCCTTGGGTCAGGCGGTCCTCCGGTACATACCCGATATGATGCCTGGTGGCATCCTTGATCGATTTGATGGTGATGGGTTTGCCATGCAAGGCGATGGTACCCGTGTCAGCCGGATAGATGCCGAACAAGGCATCCCCGATCTCTCCCCGTCCAGATCCCAGCAGCCCGGTAATACCAAGGACATCCCCTTTGTTCAGGGTGAATGATACATCGGAGAAAGAGCCTTCACGGCCCAGTGCCTGTACCTCAAGTATCGGTTCAGCAGAAATCTCGGGTTCATACAGCGAATCAATGATTTCACGTCCTGTCATGCAATGAATGAAACGGGAGCGGGAGAACTCGCCAAGAGGGCCGGTAGCTACATTTTCACCGTTTCGGAGAATCGTCAACCTATCGGCGATTTCATAAATTTCCTCAAGTTTGTGATTCACGATCACAATGGCCATTCCCTTGGCCTTAAGGTTTCTGAGAATCTCATACAGCATCGAGACCTCATAGCTGGTCAAAGCTGTGGTGGGCTCGTCTAGGATCAGCAATTTGGCGTCGTTGAGAATAGCCCTACAGATGGCGACCATCTGTCGATTGGAGACGGAGAGCCGCTCAACCAGCATGTCGGGATCCATATGCGCCCCGATTTTTGCCATTGCCTCCAAGGCCATGGCCCGGGCTGCTTTCCAATCCATCCGCTTTTTTCCCTGCATAAGGGCGGAGTTCATGGCGATGTTCTCAGCAACCGAGAGATTGGGAAAAATGGCAAAATCCTGGTAGATGACTTGGATACCCTTCTTGATCGATCCAATGGGGGTGAGTCTTCTCTCTTCTTCCCCCTCAATGAAAATGGAACCGCTGGAAGCCTGGTGAGCTCCTGAGATGATTTTGATCAGCGTTGATTTTCCGCACCCATTCTCTCCTGCCAAGCAGTGGATCTCTCCTGCATGTACTTCAAAATCAACATTCTGTAATGCTTTCACCCCACCAAAGTTCTTGCATATGCTTTCCATCCGCAAAAAACTTGTACTCATATACCCCCCAGTCCATGTACCAATTAAGAATCAGAGCTGCTTGGGATGTCTCCACCCCAAGCAGTTTCAGACAAATGATTAATCCCTCACTTAGAAAGCGTAGGCAGGATCATCAACATTGGCCTTGGTCACGTCAATCCAAGCTTGTCCATAGAAGACCTTCCCGTTGAGGGTGAGCTTGTCGTAACCAGGAACGCCGAGATCAAGACCGGTGCCGACTTTCTCGCCATCAAGCACGCGGACAGCGAGCTCAACCATTGCCTTGCCTGCAAGAGCCGGATCCCAGAAAGAGATCATCTCGATGGTGCCGTTCTTTACATACTTTCCGGCGACGGAAACCAAGGAAGTACCGGCAATCTTGACTTTGCCAGCCAGACCAAGTTCCTCAACAGCAAGGGCTGCACCAGCTACGTCGGGCATTGCAGAACCCTGGATGGCAGCAATGTTCGGATTGGCGGTGAGGACTTCCTTGACCTTGTTGTAGGAGGTGGACTGGTTGTCTGCTGTCTCGATCTTGTCTCCGTACTGTTTCATCTGGGGGAACTTCTGCTTCTGCAGCTCTTTTGCTGCATCTACCCACTGATTGTGGGATTCGCTGGTCAGCGAACCAACGGTGAAGATATATTCTCCCTTCCCGCCGGTAACCTTTCCCAAGGTCTCCATGAAGTGACGACCATACTCTGCGTTGTCAAAAGCTTCGATATCATAGTCGATGTTGGTCATGCCGGAAGCCTCGTGGGAGATGACCACGATGCCAGCTTCACGAGCCTTTTTCAGCACAGGCTCAAGAGCACTGGTTGAGAAAGGAACGACACAGATTGCATCAACACCTTGGGAGATCAGGTCTTCAATGGCCTGGGCCTGAAGAGCGCCGTCACCTTCGGAAGGACCAGTGTAGAATGCGTCAATACCGGTCTCTTTTGCATACTCTTTTACACCAACTTCCATTCTCTGGAACCATGCGATGCTGGTGAGCTTGGGAACAACTGCAATGCGATAGTCTTTTTTTCCAGAAGCTGCAGCTTCCTTAGAACCGGCCGCAAATGCCACACTCGAAACGAGCATGAGCAAAGCCAAAGCAAGAATCAATGCCTTTTTCATAAAACTCCTCCTAAACATTTTACTAAAAATTTAGTAATTTATGTACGTTTATAAATAGTAAAACATTGAATTGTTTAGTTGTCAAACACTATTTTCTTCAATCTTGCCTCCAAAGAGGCGAAGGAAAATCAACAGTGAAACAGATTTGACAAAGAGAAGAAGCTGGCGTATGATACTAAACAAGCTTAGGTTTGTTTAGTTCCATCGTTTCCTTTGGCCTAGAAACAAAAGCTATATTTCCGTACATTGAGAGAGGGTTTCCTACTTTGACAATTCGTGAAATCGCAAAAATAGCCAATGTATCCCCGGCAACGGTTTCCCTGGTAATCAACAACAGGCCAGGGGTGAGTGAGGCCAAGCGCCAGGAGATCCTTGCGTTACTGAACAAACTAAACTATGCAAAAGGCAAACGAGGGAAAGCCGGCTCTTCGACGCCGCAATCCATTCTGTTCCTAAAATATATCAAGACCGGTTTTCTGGTGGAGGAGAATGCAGGGTTCATCTCCAAAATCTTGGATGCAGTGGAACAGGAGTGCAGCAAGCTCTCCTATTCCCTTCGTATCCAGGTGGAGAAAAAGAGCCTTGCCGATGCCATCAACACATTGGATGTCTCTCACTTAGACGGCCTTCTGGTCATCGGTACAGAGATCGACCCCTCCGAATACGAGGTGCTCCACAAGATCAAGCTTCCGTATGTGGTCATCGATAATTCCATGCCGAACTTTTCTTGCCACTCAATCACCATGGCAAATGAGGAGATGGTGCACAGTGCTGTCACGTATCTTGCTTCTTTGGGGGACGGTCCCATCGGATACATCCACAGTCAGTTTGACGCCCAGAACTTCACAGAACGATCCAATGGCTTTCACTCCACCATGGCTAAATTGGGTCGGGAAACCCGCAAGGAGTTCTGCTACCTGCTTGAGCCTACGCTCAAGGGTGCATATCTGGGGATGAAGCAATATATCAAAGAGGGAGCATCTTTCCCGTCACTCATCTTTGCAGACAACGACACATTGGCAATCGGGGGGATGCGCGCCCTTGCTGAAGCCGGATACAGGATACCCGACGATATCCAGATTGTAGGATTCGATGACGTTTATCTTAGCGCCACCAGTTCGCCCCCACTGACCACCTTGCATGTACAACGCACCATGATCGGTTGTCAGGCAGTCCGCATGTTGCATGAGGTTATCTGCCAGGGAAGTGCCGGCGACATCAAGGTGAAGATCGGAAGCGGGCTCGTCTACCGGGAGAGCACCAAGGAGATGACTCGGTAGGCAGAGCAGGCTGTGTACGGTATACTCATCCTTGGAGGATCCACCAACGATGAAATGTGCCACGGTAGCCATTATCGGCCGCCCATCAGCAGGGAAAAGCACCTTGCTCAATACAATCTGTGAGATGAAAGTCTCCATCACCGCCTCAACACCGCAGACCACACGTAATGCGATCAGGGGCATCTATACCGACAACCGCGGACAGCTGATCTTCACCGACACCCCGGGCTTTCACCTCAGTGAAAAGACGCTGAACAAGCGTCTGCAGGATACTGCCCTCAGAAGTCTGGAAGAGAGCGATGTCGTGCTCTACCTCATCGACTCCAAGCGAAGTGCTGGAGAAGAGGAGATGGTGTTGGTTTCACACATCGCGAAAATAAAGACACCGGTAGTGTGTGTAATCAACAAAGCAGACATCATTCGAGACACTGAGGAAGCCTCTGCCAGAGCCTTTCTCGAAGAATTCCTGCCCGGACGTCCTGTCATCAAAGCTTCTGCAAAGCTGGATGAAGGCGTGGATGAAATTCTGATCGAACTGTTCAAGCTGGCACCCGAGGGCGAACTGCTCTACCCTGCCGATGCATACACCGACCAGAACCTGGAGTTCCGCATCAGCGAGATCATTCGTGAGAAGGCTATCAATTTGGTGACTGAGGAGATTCCGCACGCCATCTATGTGGAGATTGCCGACATTGAGCACGATGAGAAGGCCAACACCATCTGGGTGAGAGCCTTCATCATTGTCGAGCGGGAGACACAGAAAGGTATTGTGGTGGGAAAAGGCGGAGCAAATATCGCCAAGATCCGCAAGGGTGCCGAGCCTGAGATCCGCAGTATCTTCCCGAACAAGAAGCTGCGCCTCGACCTCAGGGTCAAGGCACAGGACAAGTGGAGAAACAACTCCGTGGTGCTGGACAGGATCCTGCGCTAGCGGATGAAGTTGGTGTAGTGCTCCCGTTCAAGACGGGGGCGCTGTACATTTCCCGCCTCAATTGAAGCCAATAGCCAAGCCAATGTGGAGCCTAGGTTGCGCATTACTTGCAGCCCTTCCAAATCTTGCTCCACCTCCTCTACCGTATTCCCATGCACCGAATTCCAATAGGTCGAGGAGACCACAGGCATGCCGCTGATGGTAAAATACTTGTTGAGTTGGTCAAAGGAAGCGCTGGCCCCACCCCGTCTACAAGAGACCACCGAGGCTCCTGGCTTGAAGGACATCTGACGGGATACCACCCGGAAAAGACGATCGAGGAACGCACTGCCGCTTCCGGCAATGCTTGCATAGTGCACTGGAGCACCAAGAATCAGGGCATCGGAAGCAATTGCCTTTTCGGCAGCCTCATTGACCTTGTCATCACCAAAGACACATTTCCCATGATTGAAGCAGTAGCCGCAGTCGATGCAGCCATGCAAGGCCTCGGTCCCGATCCAGAGGATCTCGCTGCTGATGCCCTTCTTGTCCAAGGTGGCGGCAATCTCGAGCAGTGCACGATTAGTGCACCCTTGGCGGTGGGGACTGGTGTTGATCATCAAAACATGCATGAGTGACTCCTTGAAACAGCAACAGGGAGCCTGGGCTCCCTGTTGTAGTATATAGCAAATTGCTTAGTAGCGACCGAGAATTGAGAGCACTTTCTCCTTGCCGCAGGTCTGCAGGAAGGGTCCGAGCTTCGGGCCACGATCCTTGCCGATCATGATTCGGTAGACGAGCTTGAAGAACTCCCCGGTATCGAGGTCGTTGAGTTTGGCTGCATCGTACAGGCGGGTGGTATACTCCTTGTCCTCAAGCTGGTCCATGACCTCAACCACCTGGTAGAGGGCCTTCACTGCTTTCAGCTCCTGTTCGGTGAGCTCAACTTTGGGGTCGTTCTCATTGCTGAGGCGATACTTGAAGTCCTCGGGGGCAAAGGTGGTGATCCAGTTCCATGCACAGGCACAGCGGGTTCTGAGGCGCTGCTTCTGGCTGTCTGTCATCTCGCCGAGGGTGGAAATTGCCCGCTCGATGTCGCCTTCATGCAACTGGAGGAGATTGCACAGGTGGCGGAAGGGAATCTGGAAGGAGGCTTCGGTGGGCACTTCGCCAACCTGGCTGAGCTCATAGATTCTCATCTCCTTTGCCCTGCGCTTCTCGTTCACTTCCTGCAGACCGAAGTAGATTCGCTCGCAAGTATCGTAGTCCTCATAGATCTTGAGGACATCAAGATCGAAGGAGATGGCGAACTCGGTGTTCGGGCGGGTGCCGGCGAACATGAAGCGGGTGATCTCAGGAGTGTAGACCTCAAGCACATCATAGAGGGAGATGACCTCGCCGCTGGAGGAAGAGATCTTACCACCCCTTCCCTTGATGCTGATGAAGTCGTACTGGAACGATACCGGCGGCTGTCCGCCGAAGACCGTGACGACCTTCTTGGAGGTATCGAAACTGCCGCCCTCACTGTGGTGGTCCTTGCCTGCAGGTTCGAAGTCCACACCTTCGTGTGCCCAGCGCATGGGCCAGTCGATGCGCCAAGGCAACTTGGCATAGGGGGTATTCCTCAAATCGATGGTTTCGGTCTTGCCGTTCTCATCATCGCGGTAGGTGATGTTCCATTCCCCGTCCCAATCGAGCACGGTGGTGGTGTCCTTGTCGGTGAATGAGGAGAAAACGGAGACAGGCCACCAGTTCTCTTCCAGTGCTTCGGTGCGGAACTCGTCCAGGATGGCACGGATCTCGTCCTTCTTCTGCAAGGCGGTGCGCATTCCCTCTGCATAGAGGCTGCTGCGATAGCGGTCGGCCTGATAGAGGTATTCGGGCTCTACTCCTACGGTGGGAAGGATATTCTCGACATCCAGCTCGTTGGCACGTGCATAGTTTTCCGCCCTTCCGGTGGTGTCGGGCACCAAGGTGATGGGTTTACGCAGGAATGTCTGCAGCAACTCGGGCTGGGGCATGTTCTTGGGTACCTTGCGGAAGACATCGTAGTCATCCCAGCTGTAGATGAACCGGACCTGTTTGCCTTTGGCCCTGAGAGCCCTCACCACCAATTCTACAGAGATGATCTCCCTGAAGTTCCCAATATGGACCGTGCCGGAAGGGGTGATGCCGGAAGCGCAGGTGTATACGTCCTTCTCCCCTTTCTCACGAATGATTTTGTCGGCGTATATATCCGCCCAATGTGTAGATACGTTCTGTTCACTCATAGGTGGTGATTATAGTGAATCATATCCATCAGTTCAACTGCTGGTTGCCAAAACAAAGACCTAGACCTTATACTCTTGGGTATGAAACGATTGATGGCATTGCTTATCCTGTTGCTTCTCGCCTTCTCTGCCCTTTTGGCAGCCGATGCTCCGCTTGAGCCGGGGACAGTCATCGAGAAAGGCATCGCCTCGTGGTACACAAGCGACAAGAGCGAAAGCCTGACGGCCAACGGGGAGATTTTCGACCCAAACAGCCTCTCTGCCGCTCATAAGAGCCTCAAGTTCGGTACCATCGTTCGTGTGACGAACCAGTCCAACGGCAAGAGTGTCGATGTCAGGATCAATGACCGGGGTCCCTATGTGGATGGAAGGATCATCGACCTGACTCCTGCATCTGCAAAACAAATTGATATGCTTACCAGCGGTATTGCAAATGTAAACCTCACCCTGATCTTCGAACCGGAGATTCCCGAGTCGAAGTACAACCGTGCAGGCGATACCGGCTGGTATCAGATCCAGGTTGGTGCGTATTCAAGCCTGCTCACTGCCTATGCCCAGTATGACAGGCTGCTTAATGCAGGGCTCAAGCCCTATGCAGAACTGCTGCCCGATTCGAAGGCAGTAAGACTGACCGTTCGCTGGATCCCGGCTTATCAGCTGGACAGAACGATGAAGGCCCTCTCAGCCCTGGGCTTTGCAGAGAAGAATGTGCTGAAGAAGAGCGAGGCCAACCCCTATCGCTGACCATTCCAACTCGTTCTGAATGGCTTGCCATCCTCCTTGCAGAGCATCTTGGCTATATCATGCCCGTCCTTCGCGGCGGTGGGCAGGCCTCCTCCTGGGGTGGTCCATTGCCCTATCATAGCAAAATTGGCAAGTCCGGCAAGCTTTTTGGGAAGTCGCGTAGAAAGAGTAGCCTTGGTAGGAGCAAAGCCCTCAAAGCTTCCTTTCCAATTGCTTGTGTAGCGGACAACGGAGTACGGTGTTGAGACATCGACCATGTCGACAAGCCCTTCAAGTGAGCCGAATACCTGCTCAAGACGCTGCAAAACCTCATCAGCAATGCGTTTCTTTTCAGCCTTATATTTGGCAGGATGCTCTTTTGCCAATGTTACCCATGCTTCCGTCTCCCACGTATTGAAAAGCGCAGTAACCAGCGTGCATCCCTTGGGAGCAAGTGTCGGGTCGTAGTGATAGATGTTGAGGTTCAACCTATCTTGGCTGGTCCCGTTCGGGAAGACAATGGGCTCCTTCAGATAGAGTGATGAGGCATGGGTGAAGGATGAAAGATCCTTGTGGATGCCGAAGGCTACCATAAGACTGGAGGGAAAGAGCGGGTACTCGGCAAAGGCCTTTTTGTAAGGTTTACTCACATAGGCTCCGTCGAGCATTGAGTAGAGGGTGGAATAGCCATCAGCTGCGCTGATCACATAGTCGGAGGACAGGGTGGTCCCATCGGAAAGGGTTACTCCTGTCGCCTTGCCTTCAGAGACCACAATCTTCTGAACATCACTCTTGTACCGGATGACCCCACCCTTTTCTTCGATGAGTCGGGCAATATTCTTGGCGATGTTCAGAGAACCCCCAACAGGATAGCCTGCACTCTTGAGCGGTTGCTGGGATAGGCCCATGGAGAGGGAGACCAAGCTCCAATCGGAAGGGATTTCGGTGAGGAACAGTTCTTGCAGCTTGGGACTCTTGAAGCGCTTGGCGTACTCCTGCATGGGAAGCAGATGGCTCATCAGAGCCATGAGCTGACGGAAACCTGAAATCCGTTTGACCAAGGGGTTGGTGCTAGTGGTGCCTGCCATGGTCTTGAGCGTCTTGTAGAACTTGAGGATTTCTTTCTCGTCCTCCGGGGCCAAGGCGAGGAAGGTATCGCGTACTTCCTCCAGGGAGCTTGAGAGACAAACTGACTCTCCGGTGGAGAGTTCCAAGGTGGTGAAAGTATCGAAGTTTACGATGGGCACGGTAGAGCCATCAGCATTGGTGAAGGCTCCCAGGTCCTGCCAGAGTGGATAGAACTCGGTTCCTTCCCGGGTTCCCATCATCCAGTGGATACAGTAGTCGATGGTGTAGCCTTTGCGTTTCCAAGAGGTGCAGAGTCCCCCAGGTTCTGTGTGCTTTTCCAAAACCGTTACCTGATAGCCGTTGCGCAAGAGGTAGGATGCTGCACTGAGTCCTGCAATGCCTGCGCCGATGACGATGATGTGTTTGGACATATCCCAACCTCCAACCGATTGATAGTTTCATATATTCTATCATACACAATACAAATGGGATATTTTTTTCTGGGAAGGGAGTGAATCCTCTTAGAACGTGATGCGCCCTACCAATTCTCCGACCATTACATGGGTAGGTTGGGTTCTGCTTGTTCCTGACAACAAGTAAGCCATCTGGTAGCCGATGTCGAAATACTCTAGCAGTGAGAATGACACCCGCACGCCAACGCTGGAAAGGAGGTCTGAGACAGCAACCACGGTATTGTAGGCATCTCCGAACCCATATCCGATGTCATAGAAGCAGATGAAATGGGGAAAGATTCCCTTGGTGAAGGACTCGGGTCCGTTGAACCGCAGGTCAAGCTGGTTTGCGATGGACATATCCCCGAGGTACTCGAAGGTCCCGAAGCCCCTGACTTTGCTGCCGAGGGACGAAACCTGTTGCACGGGGAGGGGAATGTTGGTGCCGAAGGCAGCGCTTGCCGAGAGTCGGTCAACGAGCACGATGGAATAGAGGTTGCGGTCGTCTCTCTCACGAACGGAGGCAAGTGTTTTTGCTCCCAAGAGTTGAGCTTTCACCAAGGTATAGGAGGCATTGCTGTTCAAAAGTTTGGGGCCGAACCAAAGGACTGTAGAGAGACGATAGCCATCAAGCACAGACAGAAGATCAACAAACGAGTCATAGCGGTACGAAATTCCCAAGCTGGTTCCAAACGTGGTAAGCGGACCATAATAAGCATTGCCTGCTGCTAAATAGGAGGAGAGCGTTTGTACGGTACCGGTGGACAAGGCATCACCAGCAATCATGGAGTCAAGGCTGTATTCAAAAGAGCCGCGATATCCCAAGAACAGGTTGTGTTTTTGTTCAGCTCCGAAGGATTGCTGTGCTCCCAGGGTCCAGTCAAACCCAAAATAATCGTAGATGACAGGGCCGGTGCTACGCACTATCCCTGTCACCGGGTCTTGCCAGAGCATTCGTTCGTGATAGCCGACTTTTCCCAGCATGAGAATGGAAGTATCCCACTCAGCAAAAAGGGGGATCCCTTTCACGGCTGCTCCTGCCCGAATACCGGTTGGGATCAGTCCAGACCCTATGCGAGGATGACCTTCCCAGCTGTCAAAGGCGAAAGAGAAGGAGGCAAATACCAGTGAAGGTACCAGAAATATGAGAAAGATACAGAGATAAACTGTCTTTCGTACAACCAACATCCTCTTTTGCATGCGACCATAATAGCATGAGGCTACATTTCATGACAGTAAATAGGCATAGAACACAAGACAAATGGGTAAGATTTCTCTAATGCTGACCTAGTCCAGCCTCCAAGAGAAAGACAAGTGCTCCTTCCTACAAACGTTCTTTACATTCTCCCAAAAATCCTTTAGATTACTTACAGCTTTTCGGGCCTATAGCTCAGTTGGTTAGAGCATCGGACTCATAATCCGTGGGTCGAAGGTTCAAGTCCTTCTGGGCCCAAAGAATTAATCCTTACGTTGTAAGGAGATCGCACCGCTCACCGGAAGAACCGGCAGCATGTTACATCGCAACTGTGCCAAAGAATGTGCCAAAAACATTCTGAGGCACTAGTTTCAGGAGTGGAACATGAGCCGGAAACCCTTCTATCTTTCTCTTCGTAGCGGCGTTTGGTATGCAAAGATTGTTGATCCCAAGACAGGAAATCAGCTCTCGGCAGTAAGCACCGGTCAAACCGACCGGGATGCTGCTGTCTTGACTGTATCCCGTTGGCTTGTCGAGGGAATTCCCCAAAAACGTATCAACTCAAAGAAAGATGTGTCTGAAGCTTTGTCCGTAAATCGGTTGTTCAATGTGCTGGAGGATATCGAACTCACCAACAAAGAAGCTGAGAAGATTATGAACATTCTCAAGCAGCGGGGACTTCTCAAGAAGATTAAGGAAGCAGAGGAACGTGACCTCATCACTTATCTGCTGGATTTCTACAACTATGACACCAGCCCCTATGTAAGGGAGAAGCTTGCACATGGCCAGTCCATCGGAAAGACACACTGTCAGGACTCAATCAATCGCGTCAATGTTTATTGGAAGAAGTATTTCAAGAAGAGAACCCTTGCCAGCATCACCAGGGATGAGTTGAGAGAGTTCTCACTCTCTTTAAAGAAGAAAGGTCTTGCTGCAGCAACCATCAACAAGGTCATGCTCGCCGGTAAGGTTGCTTTTGCCTGGGCGTTCCAGGAAGGATACATTCATACCAACCCCAGCGAAGGGCTCAAGAACTTCGTGGGCAAAGCGAAAGAGAGAGGAATTCTCACCGATGAAGAGAATACCGCCCTCTTTAAGCAAGAATGGAGGGATGAACGGTCGTATATAGGTAACTTGGTTGCCTCCACCTGCGGTCTTAGATCCGGGGAGGTGTTGGGGCTTAAAGCTGAGGATATTGGTTTGGATAGGTTGTTCATCCGTCATTCATACAGCCCTCTCGACGGTCTGAAAACTCCTAAGAACGGTGAACAACGCCAAGTACCGTTGCTTCCAGAAGTCAGAGAAAGGCTGCTCGAGCTTGCTGAGAAGAATCCCTGGGACGATGGGTTCATCTTCTACAGCGACAAGGCAGGTCAGCCGATGGACCATAAACTCTTGAATGATGGATTACTGGAAGCCATGATCAAGATTGGCATTTCCAAGGAAGAGAAGGAAAAGCGCAATATTGTCTTCCATAGCTGGCGCCACCGTTACGCGGCTAAGATGGCTGACTTGGTTGATGCCAGAAGCCTTGGATTGGCCACAGGACACAAGACAATGGCAATGCTTGAACATTATGCCGCCCATGCCAATGAGAATCATTTCAAGGCAGTCAGTGAAGCAACAGAGAAGGCTTTCGGACAGGCTAAGTGAAGCAAAATATGTACGGGGTGAGAACGACTCGAAACAGCGATTTTCAGGACGTTTTCTCCCTGTAGTATTGGAGAAAACTTTTGGTCATCCAAGTTCCGGGGTAGCATGTACTCTAGAGGATGAGACCACAGAAAAAGGGGGATTATATGCCAGGATTGAGAGTGATCTGGCCGGATGCGAAGCCAAGTGATGAAGTGCTGAAAACAGTGGAGGACCTCAGACAGGAGGGTAACTTTACGGAGGAAGAACTGGAAAGGCTCAAGCTGTACCTGATGTCGGTGGAGTACAACCCCGGGTACATGGAAGACGCGGTTCTGCTTCACGAGAACAATCCGCAATATTCCGTAGAAGAGTTCTACCAGTTTATACTCGACAACTGAGGTAGCATTGAGTCATGGCAGTATTGTTAGCCTGAATATAAGATGAGTTATAATTTTCGATAAAGGAACAAACAATGAAGGACTATATTATTGAAATTCTCATGGCGATTGGCATTGCAGGCATCAGTCTTTTCTTCAAATCCTATATCTCAGAGAAACTTAAAAACATGGCAACATCACAAGATATATCAAAAATCGCAACCAAGATTGAGAACATCAAAGCCGATTATCTTAACCAAACATATGCTTGGGCCAGGTTCTTTGATTTTGAGTTTGAACATGTGAAAGCCGTCTGGGATGCATCGTATGATTTACAGATAAAAGCAAGAAGCTTGAATCCAATTATTGAAGTGGGAACACCCGATGAGGAAGCTAGAAAAGAAGATCTAAGGAACAGGTATCGTGAGTACAGAGAGAGTATCTATCAGTTTCAAAATAAGGTATTTAAAAATCAACCATTCATACCTATAGATATATATGAAGCATCACAAAAAATTATGGTAATGATTATCCCACTCGGTGTCGAGTTTGAGATACAACAGCGACAAGACAGAGAACCTGACTGGATGAAGATCGTCGAAATTAACACAAAGATAAATGAGCAAATAAATAAGTTTTGCAATCAGATTAGAGACTACATCTATAACAAAGCGGGTTCTGCCAACACTGTCCAGTAAAACCTTTTTGGTATTTGCATTGATGTCATCCAACCCCTACGGCTCCAGATAATCAGCTGGACATGAATGATGACGATAGAGGATTTCAGTTCTCTCGCCGATTGTGCTAATTCTTTGTTTCAACAATGTAGTCATCGTTCTACCATACTGGCCATAGGCAATCCCTCTATCTGGGAAAATTGAACGACATACATAATGCCCAGAAGATCTATCTTTGGCGACTTCTTTCCTGGATTTCGCTATCAGAAAAAGATAGCATAATTCTCCATCTATATTCCCACGAATAAGCCAATCAGCCTTGAGTCGAGATCCAGAAGCATGGCGATCCAAGTAATCTATTACAAAGTTATCCGATCGAAGAAACTCATCAAGACGAGAAAGGCAGGAAATCCTGGCAGCAATATCAATTTCACCTTTTCGAAAGTTTGAACTCTTGGCCAATTCAGCCATTGTAAGTCTACCTTCTTCTATCCATTTCCTCAGATCACCTGGACTATTCCTTACAAAAGGAAGGTCCTTAAGATGGTCAGAAATCCCGGTAAGATGAATGAACTGGGCTAATTCAAATTGAATGTTGATTGAATAACTTTTTCCTCTCTTAGCAACAACAAAATAATATGTGCAGGAAGAAGCCATCTTGGAATACGACTGATAACAGCTATACAACGCGTCCAAGAGAGGCCCTCCTAATAGCTCAAAAAAAACCTGAAGACAGAGCTTCAGGTTCATAAAGAAGTACGTTTCTTTCAGTCAGCACCACCTCACAGCAACACTGCCTACAACCAAGGTGCGGTACGTACAAACCCTTCACAGCTCAGCAGGTACTGTATCTTGGCCCAATACCTACATCATCGCAATCACTACTGGTCCTGCCAGCAATGAGTAGGACTCTTGCCCTACACCCATAGTATGGTCAGGGTAGTAGAAACTGTCAAGCAAAACGATGCAATATTACACGTTAATTCATGTTATCGTGCGTTAATGAGTATTAATATGTATGGCTCTTTTCGTATAGTTTAGCTTTCTGAGACTTGCCTCAGTACTTCAGGCAGCTCCCTGCTCCTGATTTGTTGCATTGTGACTGCTTTCTTGCCCGGTGTGACCAAGTTCTTGAGGGTGTCCTTCTTCTCTGCCAGGCTTCTCGTCCTGTTCAGCAACTTCCATGCCTCCCATGTGATGTACAACTCGGCGTTCTTGGTAGCGAAACAGAACCTGCTGTGGGAGATCTCAGAGATGATCGAGTGTAATGAGTTTACCAATTGCAGGTTGTACGGTCCCTTTCTCGCCTCCGTCTTGGAATCCAGGGCGAAGTGGGCGAGTCCTGTGCTCTCGGCGTATTTGATCCCGCCTTTGCTCTTGTCGGTAACCAGGATTGATTGCTGGTCAAGTCTGGAGGAGAATGCGTGCTCCAGGCCATCGCTGCTGACATTTCCCCGACCGACCGGCTTGCCGATCACGTTCCTGCCGTCGTCGATGGCGGTGGCGATGCACACCTTGTCCCTGCTCAGACCTCTTTTGCGATCCTGCGACCCCCGCTCATGCGGATAGTCGCGGAATCCGTACTTCCGGTAGTCCGGCACTACATCTGTGTAATCCACTTCAATACCGAGATTAACAGCACCCTTCCAGTTTCCCTTGAAGCTCGAGGGGAGATAGATCTCATCCTCCTGGATCACGCCCTTGAGGATCCTTCCCTCCGCCGAGTTGGCGACCTGGCTGAACAGCTTCATCCTCCAGGAATGGGCCGTGGACAGCGAGATGCCGCACTTCTCTGACAATGAAGGCAGGGAATCACCGCAGAGCATGCCCTCCACAAAGATGTCCCATGCCTTCTCTGAAGTGTAACTGCCCTCACTCAGCCTGCCGGTGCTGGAGCCGAACGAAGCGCCGCAATCCTTGCAGCGGAACCTGCTCTTGCCGTGGGCCGATCCGCGATTTCCCACATGGTCCGAACCGCATTTCGGACAAGTTTTGGATACGGATTCCCCCTCAGACTTCCTTCTGGAAGCCTTGAGCATGGTTTTGGGCTCCCCGACCGGAGAAAGACCGTTTTCCTCGATCAGCGTGTTAACAATGTTGATGATTTCGGCTTTCTCGGGAACGTCCTCGAGAGTATTGATTAACTGCTGGTAGATTTCCAAAGCCTTCTGCTCTTTTTCCTTGTCTGTCATATGTTCATTGTAGCAGAGGTCTGGTGTACTGTAAATCTAATTTGCTATGCTAGGCGAAAAGAGCCATATGTATTTATAGATGCTAATGGTTAGCTTCAACTTACGTTCTACATGGAAGGAATTGTACCAGTAAGAGTGCTCACGGATGGCCATTCCGTGGGTTTTACTCACTATCTCATTCCATGGATTGCAATTACCAATTCACCAACCATAACTATGCCAAAAAAGTGTGCCAAAACGGCCCTTTTTCCTTGATTTCCTGCTCGTCTGAGGGTATGAATCCTACAATTAGAGCCAGCTCAATCTATCGGTTGCGTACGTACCTGTTGGAATGTGTAGACACTTATACTTCACCGTATCTTAACGTAAGGAGACGAACATGATAATCAATCCAGTGTATCCAACAGAGTTCCAGACTTATGATGCTGCCATCAAGGAAGCCTATGGGGACTTCGAATTAATCGACGATAACGAAAAGTTGGTTGAAGGAACTTTATTCACTAAACGGTACTTCCAGCTTTTCCCGAGACTGGCCTCCAGCCAAATCCAAGAACTTACAGTTTCAACACAGGATTTACTGATTAACGGGCTTGCCTGGAGTTTTGCTGAAATGATTGTTGTTCCCGAATTACACAAAAGGCTGTACAAGATATCTTCCAACGAACAACTGGAAGCCATCTCAGCAAGTTTCCATTCTGTACTGGATCGTGGATACACTGATGAGCAACTTTATTCCCCAGACATGAATTTCAGCGATGAATTCCTCGAAGGTTATCGAAGACTGTTGATGCCACTGACGTTTGAGCAATTACCTGAATACTTGACCAATGAAATCAAACAAGCCTTCGAGGAGATGAAGACAAAGATCCTTATAACACCTGACTACTATGACCAGGTCCCCCCTGCCGATACATTTGTACAGTGCATTCAAAAAGCAGCAGAAGAATACTACTTGGATAGAGGGCAATATCTACTGACTAAATACCCTATCTTCCCTACAGGCAAGGCAATTCCCTATTCAGTATGGATTATTATCCTTGCACTTAAATGGTATGAAGTATTCCAAGACTATATCCGAACCATTAAAGAATCCCAATATAGGAAGGAATCGGAGCTACTACTGCTTTTATCCGAAAAAGGCTTATCCCCGAAACACTTTATGGGGCTCAATACCGAAACTGCGATTGCACTGCAGGATGAATCAGAGCAGAGATACAATAAGAGACTTGAAGAAAGACCACAAACCAAGGCTGAAGACTCAAGATACGCTAAGTTGATCCCATGGATGCGTGGTGAAGAAAACCTCCAAGCATTATGGAAGACACTCGATGAATTGGACTATATAGAACATGAAGAGTTCCAGTATTTCTTCAGTGGACACTTCTACATCACAAACACTTCATCTGGAGAAAAACGGGCATCATTCTCCCAGAAAATCAAATGGTTCAGTTCCCTCGATAACTTGCTCAGAATGCTTGAAAGTCTTGTCACTTACAATATTATCAGTGTTCTTCCTTTTGGGAAAAGGACTGATACAGAAATTGCGGGAAGGATCTATAACCTCATACAAATCCATTTTGCCAACAATGATGGAATTGACTTCAAGATGGATGCAATACGAAAGGCAGCACAGCGCAAGAGAAGACCTGATGCAAAAATTGACAGGGACTTCAATGGTAATGTTTTAAAGAAGATTCGATCAATCCAATAAAACTCACAAGTTTGCGAATACCGGTCACATCGACCGGTATTTTTTGTCAAAATGTCCCAGCTAATTTATCCTGAATAATCCTCCTATATCATTTACTTAAAGTACTTTATAGAAAATTACTTATAGGTTGTCCCACCTCTGTCCCACCTATTTCTGGGACAAGCATAATCTCCCTTATGTTCGTGTTTGTCAGGCTAGCGCACGCTATCCAAACGTAATTCCAGGGAGATGGTTATATGACCACACGAACAGATCTTTCAACTCTTCTCACCTATGAGGAGGTCGCAAAAATCCTCCGCATGCATCCTCAGACACTTCGCCAATGGGTTTCGGAAAAGAAATTTCCTCACCTGAAAATAGGGGCGAATGTACGCTTCACCCAGGCAATGATTGATGGATACATCAAGACCTGCATGGTTGATCCAGCAATCAATACTCCGAGCAACAATCCGATTGATTTTCCGAACAACTTAAAGGAGGACGAGAATGCTTGAGAGCAACCAGAAGAAAAGGTTCCTTACCATCAAGGAATTCTGCAACGAAGCCAGGATCGGAAGGACAACACTACACCGGTACATGAAGCAGGGAATTGTGCCATACACAAAACTGGGGTACAGGGTTCTGATCTCAGCCTCCCTACTCGACCAACTTGAAAAAACTGCACAAGGAGACTCCATATGAAGCGTGACAGAATCCCACTCTCTTGCCTCACAGAACTCTACGATCAGCTGGTTTCATTGTTCGAACAAGCTCCGGACCATGGAAAGATAACGCTTGCTGTACATATCCGCGATGGGTATCCACAGCGGTATGAGACCACAAGAGAAACCTCAATTCTCTTCAAAGGTGTTAGCCGGCAAATTGTTTTATCAGGAAGGCGGCCGAAAGTTGCAAAATGCTTTGGTAAGT
>LVBG01000026.1 GCA_001603115.1 Spirochaetales bacterium Spiro_05 | reverse complement strand
CGTATCGTCGGTGACGTACTTGGTAAATACCATCCCCACGGGGATGCATCGGTCTATGATGCCCTGGTCCGCTTGGCCCAGGACTTTTCGCTGCGCTATCCGGTGGTGAATCCACAGGGAAACTTCGGGTCCATCGACGGTGATCCAGCAGCAGCAATGCGATACACCGAAGCAAAGATGAGCCGCATCGGCGAAGAGATGCTGCAGGATATCCAGAAAGAGACCGTGGATTTTGGTCCGAACTACGATGACTCCATGACAGAGCCCACCGTTCTTCCCGCCTCTTTCCCCTTCCTTCTGGCCAACGGGAGCAGTGGTATCGCCGTAGGTATGGCGACCAATATGGCTCCCCACAACCTGCAGGAGATCAGCGACGCAATCTCTGCAGTGATCGACAACCCCGATATCACCATCGATGAGTTGATGGAGCTTATCAAGGGCCCTGATTTCCCCTCTGGAGGAGTGATTTGCGGTATGCAGGGCATCAAGGATGCCTTCACCACCGGACGGGGAAAGATTGTCATCCGCTCAACCTATGAGATTGAGAGCGATGATCGCGGCCATGACCAGATCATCTTCAATGAGATTCCCTATCAGGTGAACAAGGCTGACTTGATCAAGAAGATTGATGACCTGAGAAAGGATGGGGCGATCCCCATGATCTCCACTGTCCGTGATGAGTCTGACCGCAAGGGCATCCGCATTGTGGTTGAGTTGAAGATGGGCTCTGAGCCCATGGTCGTGCTCAATCAACTGTTTGCCCGCACTGCCCTGCAGTCCAACTTCAATGTGAACAACCTCGCCCTTGTCCAGGGCAGACCCCAGTTGCTGAACCTCAAGGACATGCTGGTCTACTACATTCGCCACCGCGAGGAGGTGATTACCAGAAGAACCCGCTATGATCTGAGAAAGGCGCAGGAACGTGCTCACATTCTCAGAGGTTTGAAGATTGGTCTGGACAATATCGATGAGGTGATTCAGATCATCAAGGAGTCTGATGACAACACGATTGCAGCACAGCGCTTGGTCCAGCGATTCGGCTTGGATGACATTCAGGCTCAGGCAATCATTGACATGAAGCTTGGACGGCTCAGCCATCTCGAAACCTCCAAGATATTGGAAGAGTTGGGTGAGCTTGAACAGAAGATTGCCTACTATCAGGACCTGCTCTCTGATGAGGTGAAGATTCTTAAAGTGGTTCAGGCTGAAGTGAAGGCACTTCCTTCCACCCTCGCTCCCAAGGATCGAAGGCTCACCAAGATTGTACGTGAGGAGCTTGGTCAGGCTACCATGGAAGACTTCATCAAGGAAGAGGATGTGGTGGTGTTGATCAGCAACAAGGGCTTTGCAAAGCGTATCCCGACCGAAGAGTACGAAGCTCACGGGCGGGCCGGCAAGGGAACGAGAACCACCAAGCTTCAGGATGGGGATTTTGTCGACCATATGTTTGTCGCCTCCACCAAAGAGTATGTGATGTTCGTCACCAACGCCGGAAAGGCCTATTATACGAAGGTATTCGAGATTCCTGAGGCTACCAAGACTGCAAAGGGAACAAGCATCAAGAATATCCTGCAGCTGGAGACCACCGAGAAGATTACCTCGATCATCAGCTTCAAGGAGTTCCGCGACGATCAATACCTTATGATGGCTACCAGGATGGGTGTGGTGAAAAAGGTTTCCCTTACCAATTTCATCAATGCCAAGGTCAGGGGCATCAGGGCACTCTTCCTTGATGAGGGAGATGAGTTGCTCAGCTGTGAGTTCGTACAGGAAGGAGATGAGGTGATGCTCATCACCAAGTATGGCAGAGGCCTCCGCTTCCGTTGCAGTGATGTGAGGGCAATGGGCCGTGCCTCACGCGGTGTACGCGGCATTCGCCTGATCAATGAGGACCAGGTCGCCGGCCTGTTGAAGGTGGACGATACCAAACGAATCCTCATGATCACGGAGAACGGCCAGGGCAAGCAGGTGACATTCGACTCCTTCTCTGTCCATGGACGAGCTACGCAGGGTCAGAAGATCTATCGCCTCGGCGGCAAGGCCAGCTATATCATCGGTGTGCTTTCAGTGAACGATGAGAATGATGTGGTCTGTGTAACGCTGATGGGACAGACGCTCAGGGTGCATGTACAAGCCATCTCGGTTCAAGGCAGGAATGCTGCAGGTGTCAGGGTGGTAAGCATGAAATTTTCCAAGGACTCCATCGTAGCGATTGCCTTCACGGTACGTGACGATGAAGAGGAAGTGGAAATTCCTGAACAGGCCAGTGCAGAAGATTCGGAGATGGTCGAAGATGATGAGGTTGAGACCGACGAAGTCGTTGAAGATGACGAAGAAGAGGTCGTACCTGAGGCTCCAGACGCCGAATAAAACATTTGTTAAGTAGTTGAAAAGGGCTGTTCTGCATTGCAGGGCAGCCTCTTTTTTAAGCAAAAAACAGTGCCATACTCCCACGCAAATCTGTAACTATTAATAGAAACATTGCTTAAAAACCTGCAAATGACGCATCCAGATGCAGTTTTTAGCCATTTTGTGTGCTAAGTGAAAAATCTTGCGAAAAAACCGATACAACCGAAAAATGTGCAGGCTTCTCCCTCTATCCTGTTAGTGATTTGCTAACAAAAAACCAATCGTTTCACGTGAAACATACATGAAGGTTTCGTGTGCTTTACAGGATCGGGGCAGACAGGCATGATGTATGGTGGGGTAGGGGAAAGGTTGGCAGGGAAGAGTGTTTCACGTGAAACCCCAAGGCATCATCCAGAGGATACTCATTTGGTAATGAGGATTGCAGAGGCATAAAAAAACGTTTCACGGAAAAGTTTCACGTGAAACGTTGATGATTCGAAGGACCTGAATTATTTAGAAATCAGGGGTGTTTACAACAGTAAGCTTCGGATCTACGAAATTGCGAAGGTAGCGTTCTACGCCGCTCTTGAGTGTCATCTGGGACATCGGGCAACCTGCACATGCGCCTTTCAAGCGTACGGTGACATCACTGCCAACCAGGCTGACAAACTCAATATCTCCTCCGTCATTCTGCAACGAGGGTCTGATATCCTCGAGTGCCTTTTTGACTTTATCTTCCATGTATTTATCCTCCATAGGGTATCTTGAAGATACAATAGAGGGAAAGAAGGGTCAAGGACTTAGCCTTTTGTGGTGACAATACTTGGATATTTCCGTATAGTAACGAATATGAGTGCGCAAACGATACTGTTTCTAAACCAAAAAGGCGGAGTTGGCAAGACCACCTCGGCTGTGAATCTGGGATCTGCACTGGCACAGAAGGGAAAAAAGGTTCTTCTCATTGACCTGGATTCCCAAGGTAACCTTACCAGTGCCACCTCCATTGATGGGAGGAAGCCAGGCTTGTATGAGGTCATTGCCGGACAGTGCAGTGCTGCTGATGCCATACAACAAACGCCGATCCGTAACCTGTATGCCATAGCGAGCAACATTAATATGGCTGGGTTGAACATCGAATTGGTTGGTGAGGATGAACGTGAATTCTTTCTCAAACGGGTCTTGGTCGGTTTGGAAGAAGGCTGGGATTATATCCTTGGTGATTGCCCTCCCTCCCTGGGACTGGTTACCGTGAATGCCATGGTGTGGGCCAAGCATGTCATCATACCAATGCAGTGCGAGTATTTTGCGATGGAAGGCTTGAATTTGCTGATGCGAACAGTAGGGAATATGAAAAAGTCCCTCAATCCTGACTTGGAAGTGCTTGGAATACTTTTCACCATGTATAGCAAACGCACCAAGTTGGCGAATGAGGTGGTAGAGGATATCAGTTCATTCTTCAATACCTTGGTATTCAAGACGATGATTCCACGGAATGTCCGTATTGCCGAAGCACCGTCTCATGGACTGCCTATCAATGTGTATGATAATGCAAGCAGTGGAGCAAAAGCCTATAAGGCTCTGGCAGAGGAGGTAATCGAACGTGTCGCAAGAAACACCTAAGAAGCATGGACTGGGTAAGGGAATTGGTTCCTTGATGCAGGATTACTCCTTTGATTCGGTATTGGATACAGCATTGGGCCTTGCTTCTCCCAAGCAGGAGATTGATACTGCCCAGCGGATACTCGAAGTTCCTGTTGAGAACATTCGTGCCAATCCCAATCAGCCTCGGAAGGACTTCAACCAGGAGTCACTCGAAGAGCTGGCACAATCGATCAAGCGTGAGGGTGTCTTGCAGCCTATCTTGGTGGAGGAAATCGCACCCGGGCAGTATAGCATTGTTGCCGGAGAACGACGATTTCGGGCAACCAAGCTGGCAGGGCTCACCTCAATACCTGTTTTGGTTAAGGATTTTACCCAGATGCAGCGTCTGGAGGTCTCCCTCATTGAGAATATCCAAAGAGAGAACCTCAATCCTATTGAAGAAGCGAAAGCGTATGCATATCTCATACAGGAAGCCGGCATTACCCAGGAAGAGTTGGCAAACCGGATGGGAAAGAACAGGTCTACCATCAGCAACAGCATCAGGCTCCTCCAATTGAGTTCTGCAATGCAGCAAGACCTCTTGCATGGCAAATTCAGTGCGGGGCAAGCACGAGCGATTCTCTCTGTTGTCAACCCTGCAGATCGTGAGATACTATACCGAACCGTATTGGAAAAGGAACTGTCTGTCCGTGCAACGGAACAATTGGCAGCCCAATTCAACATGGGGAAACGGGTGGCATATCAAAAGAAAAAGCGTGCAAAGAAAGGCTTGGCAAAGTCTGCTGATATCCTCGCCGTGGAGGATAAGTTCCTTCATGTCATCGGATCGCAGGTGGAAGTGAAAGGCTCGCTAGAGAAAGGGAAGCTTGAGATTCCTTATCGTAGCAGCGAGGAATTGGAACGACTGTACCAACTTCTGGCTCCTAGCCAGGAGTTGTTCGAAGTATAATACGTTAGAGGAGTTATCATGGACACACTGAACCTGGCAGACGGCTTGTATGCCGTACTGCATACTACAAAAGGGGATATCACACTTTTACTCGAGCATGAGAAGACGCCGATGACTGTGGCGAATTTTATTGGCTTGGCAGAAGGAACCCTGAATATCAATGGAAAGCATGCACGGTATTATGACAATCTCACTTTCCACCGTGTCATCGAGAATTTCATGATCCAGGGAGGATGTCCCAAAGGAACCGGAACCGGTGGACCGGGCTATACGTTCCCCGATGAGATTGTTGACAGCCTGAAGCATTCCACGGCTGGAGTCCTCTCCATGGCGAATGCCGGTCCAGGTACCAATGGGAGCCAATTTTTCATCACCCATGTGCCGACTCCTTGGCTTGATGGGAAGCACACGGTCTTTGGCCATGTGGTTGAAGGGCAGAGTGTTGTAGACACCATTGCACAGGGAGACAAGATCAAGCATGTGGAAATCCTGCGCAAGGGAGAACGTGCCACTTCCTTCACGGTTACAAGGGAAAGCTTTACACAGTATGTACTTGAAGTCGAGGAGAAGAACAAGAAGGCTCAAGGAAAGGAACAGGCGAAGCTTGATGCAGAGCTGAAGAACCGCTTCCCTGATGCAACCATCACTCCCAGCGGTCTTCGGTATGTAGTGAAGAAAGCAGGCGATGGAAAGAAGAATCCTGCATATGGTCAGAAAGTTACGGTGCACTATACCGGATCATTGCTTGATGGACGAGTGTTTGACAGCTCAGTTCGCAGAGGCAGTCCTGCCCAATTTGCCATCGGTGAAGTGATCGAGGGATGGAATGAGGCGCTGATGACCATGAGTGCCGGGGAACAGCGTACCCTGATCATCCCCCCTGAACTCGGCTATGGGACCATGGGGTATCCGGGAGTCATTCCTCCGAATGCGTACTTGATCTTCGATGTTGAGTTGATTAAGTTCTAACAGTAAATATGGAAAGGAGTTGCCTGTGAAATCGAAGGATGTTCATTATGTCTGCAGCCAGTGTGGGCGAAGCGAAACCAAGTGGTTGGGGCGCTGTCCGGACTGTGGCAGCTGGAACACCTTTGAGGAAGAGGCAATACAGAGTGTTTCCGATGGCAAGCATGCTCTCATCAGCACGCTTGCCAAGCCGGTTTCGCTGGAGAGTGTCGTCATTGACCCACACTTCCGCTATGAGACAGGCATCGGGGAGCTTGACCGGGTTCTTGGGGGAGGGGTCATGCGTGGCTCCTCCATCCTGCTTGGCGGAGAGCCGGGAATCGGGAAATCCACCCTTATGCTCCAAGTCTTGGAGAAGTGCTCTCTGGGAAGAAAGGTGCTCTATGTATCAGGCGAGGAGTCTCCCAGCCAGGTTAAGCTCAGGGCCCAGCGATTGGAGCTCAAGCTCTCTTCGATCGATATCTTCTGTGATACCCGCGCAGAAATCCTAGAATCGCTTCTCACTTCCACTAAGCCTGATGTGGTGGTCATCGACTCATTGCAGACACTCAGCAGCGAAGAGCTTCCCTCTCCTGCAGGCTCGGTGAACCAGATACGCTACTGCTCCACCTTGTTGGTGGGCATATGCAAACAGCTGGGAATCTCCCTCTTTCTTATTGGTCATGTGACGAAGGAAGGGGTGCTTGCAGGACCGAAAGTCATCGAACATCTGGTTGATACCGTCCTCTACTTTGAGCAGGTTTCCAGCGGAGTCCGCTTGGTGCGTGCAGCAAAGAATCGCTTCGGTTCCGTTGATGAGATAGGCATCTTCAGCATGCATGAGAAGGGGCTCACGGCGGTGGCAAATCCCTCCTCATTTTTCATCACCGACCGCAGTGGTGCGACCCTTCCTGCCGGTATCGCCTACACCGCGGTCATCGAAGGTTCACGTACCTTCTTGGTTGAGATCCAGGCTTTGACAACCCTTGCAAAGAACGGGTACTCGCGCATCTATTCAGAGCGTATCGACACGGCTAGGGTTACCCGAGTGGCAGCCATTTTGGAACGCCATGCCGGGGTACGCATAAGTGACCAGGACATCTACGTGAATGTGGCGGGAGGTATGAAACTCAGTGAGGTTTCCATCGAACTTCCCCTGGCACTCGCTCTCTGGTCAGCCCTCAGCGGCAAGAGCCTTCCCAAGGCTTTGGTAAGCTTTGGTGAGTTGAGTCTTGCAGGAGAAGTGCGCAGTGTAGGCTTTCCTGAAAAACGGGAAAAGGCAGCAAAGGAGCTCGGTTTCACCCGTTCTCTCTTGCCCCGAGCTCTCTCCCATTCTCCGCTGAACCAGTATCCTTGTGCTACGATCAGAGACGCACTCGAAGCATGCACAAAGCTTGGTTGACTACAATAGTTAGGAAAACTAATTAACTAAGCCCCTATCTTTAACTCCATACTAATAAAAACTATAAGAACGTATGGAGCTGTAAAAAGAAACAGCTGCATACGTCGATGCAGCTGTTTGTAATAAGTTGGTTAGGAAAGATAATTAACTTAGCATACTCAACAGGATAGGGAAAACCACTACATTTCCGATGGAGGCTCCAAGGCTTGTGAAGAGGAAGACCAGCAGGGTGTGGAGCACGCGGTTGCGGTACCAACCTTTGAACGTGGTCGCATCGTCACCGAGGTTTTCAAAGTCACGCACCTTGGGTTTTCGCAAGGTTGCTTGCAAGACGCCACTGACCATGCCGACCCCAATGCCGGGATGGAGGCTGGTAAGGGGTGCTGACAAAATGCTGAGCAGGGTGTTCAGAGGATGTGCAAGGGAGAGAATTGCTCCGATTGCGGTGAACGTCATGTTGGTTGCAAGCCAGTACCAGAACATCTTGATTCCCTCAGTCTGCCCAAGGTTGACGAAGCCGTACACAAGCAACCCGACGATGAGAACGGGGAAGGACCAGCCGAGGATTTTTCCACCGTATCCGGCTTTTGGAGCCTGGCTGATGTCGCTGAGATCGGTTCCGATCTTACCCTCTTCTATGGCCTGTATTGTCCGTACGATTCCCTCTTGATGGCCGGCTCCAATGACCGCCAGTTTCTTTGAGCCGGGGGCAAGATAGATACTGGTGGCAAGGTAACGATCCCGCTCGTCGATGAGGACCGCCTTGACCGAAGGAAGTTCCTTTGCCATCTCATCCATCATGCTTTGCATGACATCGGCCTTCTTCAGTTCCGCAAGATCCTCTTCGCTGATCTTCTCACTGCTGAAGACCGCGCTGATGATGGTGGCGATCAATTTTGCCTTGTTCCAGAGATTGGATTTTCTCCAGGCACGCTGGAAGGTGACTTGGATCTCACGGTCGCAGAGGGAGTAGGGAATCTCCTTCTCCTTGGCAAGCCGTGCTGCACTGAGAATCTCTTCACCAGGGGCGCTGCCGGATTGGTTGCCCATCCGTTTCTGGAAAGAAGCAAGAGCCATGTTGGCGAGAAGGAGAAAACCCTTGTTTTCCTTGAGGACTTTCTTGATATCCATATTGGACCAGGAAGATTGCTCCTCCCTGTTTTTCATCCTACCGTCGTCAAGTTCCAGGCATATATGGTCGGGCGCCTCAGCCTCGATAGCCAAAGCCACCTCGTCGACGCTCTCCTTGGAGACATGGGCTGTCCCCACCAAGAGGATCTGCTTGCCGTCGGAGAGGGAGAGGCGATGGAAGGTATCGCTCAGTTTTTCATCAATCATGCTGACAACTATACTCAAGGAAGGAGAGAGAAACAAGGGAATTTGACAGGCGTACAGGATTCGGATAGAGTTTTGCTCACATGGACACACTTTGGTATCTGGCAAAATTGGCTTTGGCGCTGCTGTTCGGCGTCCTATCTGCCCGCACGCTTGGAGTGCATCGGTTCAACAGGGTATCTGCCTATGCCCAGACGGTGCTTGTATGGTTGCTTCTGTTCTTCATGGGAGTGAATACCGGAGGTATTGAGGACATCAGCTCGCAGTTCGGAACCATCGGGCTTTCAGCGCTGGTATTGACCCTTTTGGCAGTGGTGGGGACCATCGCCGTCTCCCTCCTCTTTTCGTTCCTGCTCTCCCCATCAAGCAAGGAGGAAGGCATTGCCATTGCCAAGCGAAAGGAGCAGAGCCTGTTGCGCAGGTTCTACGATATCATCAAAGAACCGTTGCTTCTGGTCAGTATTGTGATTGTTGGCCTGGCTCTTCGCTTGGGTACCAATCTCTTTTCATGGTTTGACAGCTCTCTGGTCACCTATCTGCTCTACACCCTCCTCTTTTTCGTAGGGATGGGAATGGTTCACAAGAAGATCAGTTTCAAGGGAGTTTTCTCGGATCGCAGTCTTCTCCTGCTTCCCCTGTACACCATTGGGGGTACCTATCTTGGTGCTCTTTTGGCACCCCTGCTCACTCCATACACGCTTTCTGAAGCGATGGGAATGCTCAGTGGGTTTGGGTGGTACTCCCTTTCAGGGATTTTGATCAGCGATTTGGGCTTTCCCGTACTGGGCTCAATCTCTTTTCTATCCAACCTGCTTCGGGAGAGCTTCTCCTTCTTCCTCATCCCGCTCTTCGGCAGGCTGGGGAAACGGTTCTACTACCCCGCTGTCTGCAATGCGGGGGCGACCAGTATGGACGTCACGCTCGTATTGCTCAGTTCACACTTCGGGACGAGGACCATGGTGGGCTCAATCTACCATGGGGTGATCATGAGCCTTGCCGCACCACTTCTGATTCCTTTCTTCTTCTAGCGGCTAATCCACATTTGTGCGACAATGGCGAGAGCGTTCTCCTTGAGCAGGCGCACATAGATTCTGTTGGGTCCGTCAAAGAGCATCGGTACTTGGTCAACCAAAGTCCGGAGGTGCTCAGCGACAGATAGCTGGAGAAACGTATAGGTGCCAGGCTCAATCTGGTGGGGATCTTGGTGTGGAGGCATTGCGAGGCCTTGTTCAACCCGGTTCCGTATCTCTTCGGTAGGAGGATCCTGAATGCCGGCAAAGAGCAGGCTCAATGTTGAGGTGAGCGCAAGACACCCTTCGCTTCCAACCTCAGCTGAATCGAGGAAGGAGAGCAACTGTTGGTAGGCATGCTCGGCCTCAGTGGTTTCGAAGGGTGCTTGTTTGTAGGAGATGGCTTGCTGTAGATGCAAGGTCATGGACTTGGCTGTTTGCATGGGAGATACTGTAGCAGAATGAAAACAGACCGTAAAGTGGACTCCTTATCCTATGTTCTGCAAAGACGGCGCAACAGCCGGCATATCACCATCAGGGTGCGTCCGGATGGCTTGGTGAAGGTAAGTGCTCCCTATGGGGTTTCCGTGGCTGCCATTGAACGGGTGATCACCAACAACAAGGCCAAGTTGCTTTCCACGATTGATGCACAGCGCAATGCGCTGCACACGTACCAAGAAGGGGAGACCTTCTTGTTTGCCGGAACATCCCTTACGCTCAAGTTGGTTTCATCAGAGAAGAACACCATTGCCGCTACAGATAAGCATCTTTTGGTTACGTATGCTGAGGCAGAGCCACAATCCTTGGTGGTCTGTACCCTGATCAAAGAACTCTTTCGCCAGCATGTCAAACAGCGGCTTGCCTATTGGGTGCCCTACTGGGCAAACCGTCTCTCGCTGGATACTCCCCCCTATGGGGTACGCGATGCAAGAAGCCGTTGGGGAAGCTGTTCCGCCAAGGGTAGATTGAGTTTTTCCTTACGCTCGCAGATCCTTGATGACGAGCAGTTCTCCTACCTGGTGTTGCATGAGATGGCCCATCTTGTGCATTTCAACCACTCATCACAGTTCCATGCTCTGCTTGGAGAGCAGATGCCCTCCTACAGGGAGATCCAAAAATCGGTATTTGCCTTACAAAAGGAAAGTCAGCTTTGCCTGTGATTCACAACGCTATCTTTATTGTGTATCTTAGAGGGAGAGGAGATAGAGCAGTATGAAACCTGATACATTGGCAGACGGAGTATTTCGTGTTGCAGCAAAAATCGGCAACCGTGACCTGTTTGAAGGTATATGGCCCATCCCCGACGGAGTGATGTTGAACTCCTATGTGGTAAAGGGAAGTGAGAAACGTGTCCTGATCGACCTGGTAAAGGATTGGGATGGCGCGTTGGCTGCGGTCAATAAGCAACTCGATGACTTATCGGTGGGACCGGGAAAACTTGATTACATCGTGATCAACCATATGGAACCCGACCATACCGGTGCGATGGCACGCATTGTTGCTGCCTACCCGGAAGTCGAGATCCTCTGCTCGGCAAAAGCAGTCCCCCTGATCAAGCACTTCTATAAGATTGAAAAGAATGTACGCGCTGTGGCCGACGGAGAGAAGCTCGATTTGGGTGGGAAGACCTTGCAGTTTTTCATGACACCGAACATCCACTGGCCGGAGACCATGATGACTTACCTTGAGGAGGACCAGATACTCTTCAGCTGTGACGCTTTCGGTTCCTTCGGCCGCTATGAGAGCTGCTTCGATGATGAGCTGACCGAGGAGGAGAAGACCAAGCTTTCCAGTGAGACTGAGCGCTACTATGCGAACATTGTCTCCTCCTTCTCCTCGTTCGTCACGCGCGGCATAGCAAAGCTTGCTCCGCTTGGCATCAGGATGGTTGCACCGAGTCATGGGGTGGTCTGGAGGAAAGAGCCCGAGAAGATCATCAAATGGTATGAGACGCTTGCATCGTATATGAACGGTCCGCGTGAGAAGGAAGTCGCGGTGGTGTGGTCGAGCATGTATGGCAATACCGAGGCTCTTCTCTCCTCGATTGTCAAAGGCTTGGAAAGCGAAGGGGTTCCCGTACACGTCCTGCAGGTTCCCCAGACCCATGAATCCTTTGTGCTGGAGAAAGTCTGGCGCAGTGAGGGCCTGGTGATCGGGATGCCAACCTATGAGTACAAGATGTTCCCTCCGATGTACCATGTCCTGGACATCCTTGAGAGAAGCCATGTACAGGGAAGAAAGACCCTGCGCTTCGGCTCCTTCGGCTGGTCAGGAGGGGCTCAGAAGCAGTTTGATGAGTTCTCCACCCTCATGAAGCTCGATTGCAAGGGAGTGATTGAATACCAAGGCTCTCCGACGGAAGAAGACAAGAAGAAAGCCTATGAGCTTGCCAAGGCCATGGCCAAGGAAATCAAGGGCTGACAATCACAAGGCTGCTGGTCGGGCCCTCCGTTCAGCAGCCATTTTCTTCTCCCCATCCAGTCAATTTTCTTGAATTGTACAAATGTGTTTGGTATGCTGAGACCATCCTGCGCACCCCAGGGGTTTCATGCAAAACGCTCGGACGATCAAGATTCTCATTGTCTCTATCTGTACACTGCTCTTCATTGCCTGTGATCTGCTGTACTCACCGCCGGGAGTGCTGCAAAGTTCCCGGCAAGCGGGCACTTATCTGCAGCCAATCGCAATCACCCTTTCAAGCAACCATTCCAAGGCGATCCATTACACGACCGACGGGTCACTTCCTACCTTGGACAGCCCTCGCTACACAACTCCCATCACCCTCACCAAGACAACACAGGTGCAAGCCATTGCAATCGACAGCAGTGATAAGGTTGTGCAACGAAAAAGCTGGAACTACATCGTGCGGGGTACTCCCCACTTCTCCCCAACCCTTTCAGTGGTCGACCGAAGGCTCTATCATGTCTCTGACCAGTATGAGTACAGCACAGACGACGGGAACAACTGGCAAGCTTGCACAGGACTCTCCCAATCCCTCCCTTCGCTATCAGTAGGCAATACGGTTCATGTCAGACATAAGCTGGTACAGGATGATAGGTTCTTTCTTGGAGAGATCCTGGGCTCCGATGGGCCCGATCTGGTAGCTGGGAACTGCTACGTTGCGCATGCTCGCTTACATGAAGGGGTGATCGATGATTTCAGCGCGCTGATTTTTGATGCCGACATCCGAGATGGAAACGCAACCATCGCCATTCCCACCATCACCAATCGAGGTAACGCTGCCTTTTCAGGTTCGGTCTTTCTTGATTTCTATGCATCATCAGATCCCTACATCACGGAAGAGGATGTTCTCTTCCTTTCAATGGAGACCATCGATTTTACCCTACAGCCCAACCAGACCTACGGTGCTTCCCAAGATGGCTCATGGCCGACCGATGTGATTTGGCTTTTGGGTCTTATCAAGACAGTGGAAGGTGTTCCCCAGTTAACATATCAAGTCAGCACTTTGGAAGGGTTTCAGTATATAGGGTACCATCTCAGAACAGAGGAGTCAGAGCTGCTCACCCAGAACAACTGGACAGCATCACAGTATGTCGATTCGGTTTTCTTCACGGAAAGCGATGCAGACACGACGGATGGTGCCTTCAAGATTGTTAATTCATGGGGAGAGGGCAACTGGGAACATATCCCTGATGGGGCCTACTACCTTCCCCTTGATGCCGCGGTTGCCCTGAAATTGAAAATTTATTACTCATTGAACACCAGCCAAACCGTATATGAGCCCTTTTTGCTTGCTTCTTTTGATGTGGCTCACGAAAATCGTGAGACCTGCCTGATCAGCATCGGAGTGGGAGAGCCGAGCCATCCCCTCATGGTAAAACGGCTTCAATCAGTCTCTGATATCAAAAATGATGCCCCTGTCCTGGCAGGAGGGCCCAATCCCTTCCCAGATACGAAGATGATCTTGGACATCAGTGAGTTTGCCCCCTATATTGCCACCAATGACATCTTCATCAGGATCGATAACAGAATGGGAACCGAAACAGCAACCCTTTCTTCTTTCTCTGTGGAGTTGTACGACGACTATTCGCTTGATCCTGCGGATGCAGCACAAATCCTTGGGTTCCCTCTGGAAGGCTCTTCTCCTACAGTGGCAGCAGGAGAGAACAAAACCTTTCTGATCAGCACAAGCAGAGATTTGGATCCTTCACATCTTCCCCTGCTTCGCACGCAGAGCCGAAGCAGGACCATGGCTCAGTCACTTCCTGCCCAACGTTCACTGAGTGAGGAGGAGATCCAGTCCATCCTTGCCTTGCAGGCTCCTGCTAGCAGAAGCAGAAGTCAGAGCAACGCAAGCTTAGGGGGATTGGTCCCTCCCACTGAAGCTGAACTGAGGAGCATGAGAACCTTGGACGTGGGTACCCGCTGGTATCCAGGTGATCTTCCCTCAGAAGTTGACTGGACCCAAAGTCCCTACTTCCCCCCGATAGGCAACCAGGGGGCGAAGGGAAGCTGTGCTGCCTTCACGAACGCTTACTACATCCACACGTACAATGAGGCACGTGAACATGGGTGGGATCTCAGTGGTGCACAGTGGGTGAAAAGCACCACAGGTTCCGGCTATCCATCTGTCGAGTATCAGGATAAGATCATGAGCCCGGATTTCAGTTACCACCTGGTATCTCAAGCTCCAGGGGCATCAATAGCTGCGCTTCAATCCGTATTGAACCGCATAGGGTCGAGTACTTGGAAAACCACTGGATATGATGAGTATCCCGATGAACGCCTCGAAGGGTATGAGTATCCCTGGCCAACGGAAGAGGCGTTCCGGGAAGCAGCACAATACCGGGGCAGACAAAGTGATGGCAGCTACTTTGAGGAGAACTCGGGGGGGCTCATTGTACTTGATGACCCGGCAAAGATAGATATCGTGCAACAACTGCTTGCCAGTGGGTATTGTCTGGCTACTGGCATCGACGCCATAAGCTTTTTTGGTACCGAAGATCCGTGGATGAACGGTGAGGACGTGGTAGACCTTACGGGGGTTGCTCAAGAAGATATTGCCAATTTCAGTAAAAACATAAACCATGCCCAGACCATAGTCGGCTACAAAGCTGGGTCGGCTTGGTCACCGTAAGGAAGCCTCTCTGGCAAAGGCCTCAAAGAGAGGAGCCATGGAGATTCCCAAGGTTTCCGGATGCCATTGCACTCCTACGCACCAAGGGCCATCGATAGCCTCAAAGGCCTCAATGGAACCATCAGATACATTAGCTGTGATTTTTAAGGCATCAGAAGGGGTGTCCACCAGCTGGTGATGCAGACTGTTCACTTCCCGTTCTGTTGACTTGAGAATGGAGAAAAGTATGCTGTCTTGCCTGATGTGTACCGGGTGGCTTGGGCAGTTCCAATGCTTCAGATCGGGGTGGTGAATATTCCAGCCTTCTTGCTCTTTATAGTCCTGATACAGCGTTCCTCCCTCTGCCACGTTGATCAGTTGCATACCACGGCAAATGCCCAGTATGGGCTTTCCTGCTTGTCGTGCCTGATGATAGAGCGCAAGGTGAAATGTATCGGTATCAAGGTCGGAAGGTCCACAAAGAGGGGATCTTTCTTGCTTATAGCACGAAGGGTCGATATCCGCTCCACCGGCAAAGAGCACCCCATCGCAGAGTTGCACCAGTTGCTCGATATTGATAGTGGTGGGGGGAAGCAGAATGACCAGAGCACCCGCCTCTTGGAGGCAGGTGCTGTATCCCTCGTTGGTGAAAATTCTCCGCAGGGTGGGAAAGGCAGAGCCTGCCGGAGCCTGTTCATAGGTTCCGGCAATGCCGATGACCGGCTTTCTCATTCGATGATTGAGAGCAGGTGGCGGGTAAAGCCGCTGATGCGCTCCACCGATGAGATGCAAAGCCGCTCCTTCACTGAGTGCACGTCATACATGTCAGGACCGAAGGAGACCGAATCCATCCCGCTGATCCTGCTGTTGATGATACCGCACTCAAGACCAGCATGGATGGCTGTGATCTTCGGCTTCTTGTTGGTGTACTGCTCGTACGCTTTGGCACAGAAGCCGGTCAGAGCCGATGCTGGGTTAGGTGTCCAAGAGGGATAGGCTCCCGTATAGGAGACCTTGGCTCCAGCCAGAGAAAGGATGGCTCCATTGCGATGGGCAATGTCGTCGCGGGCGGAGAGCACCGATGAGCGATGACTGCTGATGACGGTGAAGCCCTGCTCCTCAAGACGGAGAATGGCAAGGTTGGAGGAGGTCTCCACAATGCCGGGAATGGTCATACTCATGGCATCGACGCCATGGGGAGCGGCATAGAGAGCAGTGAAGAAAGCCTTGCTCTGCTCCTTGGCGACCGCTTTCTCTACCATGGGAACCTCGGTGAGAGTCAGCAGGAGGTTGGGATCACTGTGTGCATACTCAAGACTCAACTCCTTCTGATTTTGTGCAACCAGGGAGGCAAGCAGTGTTGCATCCTTCTTTTCTACAACCAGACCAATGCTGCAGACAGAAGGAATGACATTACGCTTGGTTCCTCCCTCAGCCTTGAAAATCTGGAAGGAAGGCAACTGGCTGACAGCTCGGGCAGCCACCTTGATCGCATTCGCACGCTGTTTGTGGATCTCCCCACCACTGTGGCCGCCGAGCATACCGTTTGCAGTGAGCAGGAAGGCCTTCGATGTAGGCTCTGGCTTGGTCCAGGTGACAGGAAGCTGGGCATCCACCTCGATTCCCCCGGCACACCCAATGTAGAGCACCCCTTCCTCCTCGCTGTCGAGGTTGATCATGAGCCTGCTCTCTACGTGCTCTTCCTGAATGTTGAAAGCCCCGGTGAGGCCTGTCTCCTCACTGACGGTGAAGATTGCCTCAAGCGGGCCGTGTTTGCAATCTGGATCGGCAAGGATATCCAGAGCAAGGGCGATGGCGATGCCGTTGTCTCCTCCCAATGTGGTTCCATTGGCCTTCAGAAAGTCCCCATCCCGTACCAGTTCGATGGGATCGGCGGCAAAATCATGCGTGCTTCCTTCGACCTTGACGCACACCATGTCCATATGGCCTTGCAAAGCAACCGAGCTGCGACCCTCGTAACCGGGATAGGCTTTCTTTCGGATGATGACATTGCCGATATCGTCAACTATCGCCTTAAGCGCATGCTCTTTGGCGAAGGCGAGCAGGAATTGTCGTACCCCTTCCTCATTGCCCGACTCGCGGGGGATGTCAGAAAGGTCAGAGAAGTAGTTCCAGAGTCTTTCAGGCTTCAGGCCTTGTACAGCTTTTTGCATCCAATTGCTCCTTGTGTGATGAGTTTCAGGCGAATCGGTCCCTGATGAGATTTCCTTCGATGAACAGTCCCTTCATCTGAAGGTTCTCGTCCAGAACGACGACATCAGCCTTATAGCCTGGGACCAACATGCCTTGCTTGGCGAAGTTGTAAATACGGGCAGGGTTTGTAGCGCTCATCTGGCTTGCTTGCTGGATGGGCACCTCCCAATCCACGACATTGCGCAGTCCCTGCAACATGGTCAGTGCAGAACCAATGAAAAGATCTGGGTCTTTTAATGCAACGAAGGCTCCATCGGCCCCAACGGCACACTCGATGCCGTTTGCTACACAGGACCCTGCACGTTGCTTGGTCGGCTTGAGGGAGTCGGTGACCATGACGATGTTGTCCAGCGGTTTCTCCCTGAGCAGCATCTTCACCAACTCAGGGTGGACATGAATTCCGTCACAGATGATCTCGCATTGCATCTCACGCTGTATCAGGATTGCCCCGACCGTTCCCGGGTTGCGGTGGTGCAACCGGCTCATGGCATTGAAGAAGTGGGTGGAGTGGAAGATGCCGCACTGCATGCCTTCCATGATGTTCTCATACGTGGCATCGGTATGGCCAGCCAAGAGAATGATGTTCCGCTCCCTTGCAAGAAGGGCCAATTCACGCATGTGCTTGAGCTCTGGGGCTACCGTCATGCAAATGACATGTCCTTTTCCTGCATCTATGAGCTGGTTGAAAACATCCAGGTTTACCGGCAGTACTCCTGCTGGATTCTGTGCACCCACCCGCTCCATGGAGATGAAGGGACCTTCAAGATTGACCCCCATGATCTTGGCGCCTTGCTCGCTGCCCATGGCCTCCACAATGGCCTTGATGCTTGCAAGCATGTTATCCAAGGTATCGGTGTAGACGGTAGGCATGAACGCACTGACTCCGAAGTCTGCGAGCCGTTCGCTCATTCCCAAAATTGAAGATGCTTTGCAATCCTCGGTGCCAAAACCACCAATTCCGTGAATGTGGGAATCGATGAATCCGGGCATGATGTAGGACCCCCCTACATCAATCATGACCGTGTCGGGGGGAAAGTCTTTCTCTTCCAGCCTTCGCATGTTGAAGATATCCCCGATTTCCCCTTTCTCATCTATATAAAGGGCGCAATTCTTAAGTTTTGCATACCCTGTAACGACAGTTCCATTGGTAAGTACTGTTCTCAGACTCATACGGTACCTCTCTTTGGATAAACTATACGTTCATATCTACAGGAGGTCAATGAACGGTGGTCAGGTCATTCACCCAGGTTCCTCTCTTGATGCGATGAAGTCCGATGAACATCTTGGAGACCTCATCCATCCCCAGAAGCAAGAAGAGCTGATGGATTTCCAGCTGGAACACCAGAGCCCCAAGGAACGCCAGCGGGACACCGACAGCCCAGACACCGAACATCTCGGCAAACATGGAGTAGCGCGTATCGCCTCCGCTGCGCAGGATGCCGACAATGATCACAATGTTGATGCTCTTGAACGGCATGGTCAGGGCATGGACGTAGAGGCAGAGGATTGCCAATCTCCTCACTTCGTCGCTGATATTGAAGAATTGGGCGAAAAGCGGAGCGATGATGACTTCAAAGAGACCCATGGCGATGCCAACCATCAAGGCAGTAATGATGAACCGTTTGGCATACAGCTTTGCCAGGGGGATCTGCTTTTCCCCGATCTTGACCCCGATCATGATCAGGGTGGCGTTGCTCACCCCCATCATGGCGACGAAGAAGAGATTGCCGATCGATTCAGCCACATTGATGGCGGCAATTGCCTCGATACCGATTCTGCTGTAGGCCACCTTGTATGCGATCATGCCCAAGGCCCAGAAGAACTCGTTGAGGATGACAGGAAGACTGGTTGGTACGATATGCAGGAGGAAAGCCTTATTCCAGTGGAAGGCCTCTTTTGTCCGGATGGCCAGGACTGGGTGGCGGCGGTAGACGATGATAAGAAGTGCAACCACCTCCACCAGACGGCTGGCAGCGGTTGCATAAGCGGCCCCTGCAACCCCCATTGCGGGGATGGGTCCGATGCCGAAGATCAACAGGTAGTTTCCCACTGCATTCATGGAAAGGGAGAAAAGTGCAACCAGCAGGGGAATCCTTGCATGGCCCACAACGCGCAGTGCTGTTGCGAGTACCTGGCTGATGGCTGAGAAGATGTAGCTTATCGCCACGATTTTCAGGTAGGAAATGCCATGGGCGACCACGACTTCCTCGGTAGTGAAGATGTACATGATCTGACGGGGAATGAAGAATGAGGCGAGGGCGAAAATAAAAGCACCGATTCCGGCTACGGCAACAGAGAGTCCGAGCACCCGTTGGATGTTCGTCTCATTCTTGGCTCCCCAATATTGGGAGAGAAAGATGGCCGAGCCGCTGGTTACCCCAAAAAACAGGAGGCTGATGAGGAAGAACATCTGGTTTGCCAGTGCAACAGCTGCAATGGAGGCTTCCCCCAGCTGGCCTATCATCAGGGTGTCCACAAAGGAGAGAGAGTTGTTGAGCAGGCTTTGGAAGATGACCGGCAAGGCGATGGAAATCATCTTGCTGGTGAAATCTTTCCGTTCCGTTATGTCTTTGATCACCTTCTTACCTTCTCGCGAGCAGCACTCTCGCCAAGTCCTTTCTCTTTGCTTTTTCCAAGGCTTCAAGAACCAAGGGGCGGTTTTCAGGTTTCTGATACTGCAGCAGGGCCCGTTGCAGGTGTCGCTCGCGTCCCTTGGGGACATGGATGGCGGCAAACCGCTTGCCCATCCGTGGATCGAGCCCAGTATAGTACATGCAAGTAGAGACTGTCCCGGGTGTTGGATAAAATTCCTGTACCTGATCAGGGATGAATCGACTTTTTTGCAAATACAAAGCCAATTCGATGGCATCCTCAAGTGTGCTGCCAGGATGTGCTGCGATGAAGTAGGGAATGAGGTACTGCTTTTTCCCAGCCTCTTCGGTTGCTCCCTGATAGAGCTCAGAGAAAGCATCAAAGAGTTCCGCCTTGGGTTTTCCCATGGCATCGAGGACTGCTGGGCTTACATGCTCAGGGGCAACCTTGAGCTGTCCGCTGACGTTATGACGTACCAGATGTCGAATGAAGCGGGTACGGGTCTGCTCGTCACAGACCTCAAGCAGGTAGTCGTAGCGGATACCGCTGCGAATGAACACCTTCTTAACCCCTTTGATAGCTTCCAGACTCTCCAAAAGGTCCAGATAGCGAGCATGATAGTCTTTCAGGTTAGTACAGGGGCTTGGCCAAAGGCACTCCTTGGCAGGGCAGGGTCCATGAGTGAGCTGACGGTCGCAAGCCAGACCTTGGAAGTTGGCTGTAGGTCCTCCCAAGTCGTGGATATACCCTTTGAAGAGAGGATGCGCGGCCATTCGTTTTGCTTCCTTGAGCAATGAGTCCTTGCTGCGTGTCTGGATCATCCTTCCCTGGTGGCTGGTGATGGCACAGAAGGAGCAGGAACCAAAGCAGCCTCGGTTGCTGGTAAGGGAGAACTGAATCTCTGTCAGGGCAGGAACCCCCCCCTCTTTTTCATAGTCGGGGTGTGCATCCAGGGTGAAAGGCAGGGCAAAGAGCGCATCGAACTGAGCCTCGTCCAATGGCAGAGCCGGCCTGTTCTGTACAACCACACGGTCCATGCATGCTTGGACGATGCGCTTGCCCCGTATCGGGTTTTCTTGTGCCAACTGCAGCTGGAAGGCGAGGGCATATGCCTTCTTTCCTTCCTCTGTGGGGGTATTTGACTTGGCATCACGTGCACTGACTTCCTCAAAGGAGGGTATCTGAAGTGTATCAGGAAGCTGCTCGTAGGATTTTTTGCTGAGCACATGGACAGTGCCGGGGATATCGGTCAGTTCCTTGATGGTTTGTCCTGCATCGAGGCGTTTGACTATCTCCACCGTCTGTCGTTCTCCCATGCCATAGACCAAAAGATCGGCCTTTGCATCGAGGATGATGGGCTTTCGTACCTTATCGGACCAGTAGTCATAATGGCTGAGCCTTCGCAGTGATGCTTCCAGCCCCCCTATGATTATGGGAATATCACTGCCATAGGCTTGCTTGGCCAAGGCAGTATAGACCAGTGTCGGTCGGTCGGGCCGAAGGCCTGCTTTGCCTCCTGGACTGTACTCATCCTCGCTTCGGATTTTCTGATTTGCAGTATAGTGGGATACCATACTGTCGATATTCCCTCCGCTGATCATGCAGCAGAGTCTGGGTTTTCCCATTTTGAGAAAATCTTTGGTTGAGTTCCAAGAAGGTTGTGCGATAATACCCACACGATAACCCTCCCGCTCGAGCAGTCTGGCCAGTAGGGCTGTTCCGAAAGAGGGATGGTCAACGTAGGCATCTGCGCTGATGAAGGCAATGTCGATTTGGTCCCAGGACCGATTGTGCAAATCTTCTTGTGTTGTAGGAAGAAATGCAGAGCGAGGGGCGTAGGTTTTCACATCGCAATGATAGGGGATTGCCTCTTGGGTGTAAATAGCCTTCGTCGGAGCATCAAAGGAGTGCAACCATGCAGCAAAACGAGCTCTTTGTCATCCTCAATCCCCATGCGGACAAAGGACGGGCGAAGAAGCAGGAGAGGATGATACAGACGTTGCTCTCCTCGAGCGGGGCGAAGGTCATTCTTTCCCATACCAAAGCGGGGGAAGGGGCACAATCGATTGCCTATGAAGCGGCATTGGCAGGGAGAAATCCCATTATAGCAGCCGGGGGCGATGGTACGGTGAACGAGGTCGCCAACGGTATCCTGAAAGCAGTCACCAAGGATGGTATTGCCTGTCCTGCCATGGGGGTTATCCCCATAGGAAGGGGAAATGATTTTGCTTGGGGTATGGGCATTCCAAAGGATTTGGCGAAAGCTTGCTCCACTATTCTTGCAGGAAGGACCAGAGTCATCGATGCGGGCGTGACCTATGGGGGAAACTATCCAGAGGGGAGGTTCTTTGTAAACGGGCAAGGAGTAGGATTTGAACCCTTGGTAAACTTTCTTGCCAGTGATTTCAAGCATGTGACAGGAACCCTCAGTTACGTGCTGGCTCTCATCAGGATCCTGATCAACTATCCTGATCCTTACACCGTCCAGCTCACTCTTGATGATGAGGTCATCGACCTGAAAACCCAACAGCTGAGCATTTGCAATGGAAGGCGAATGGGGTCTGCTTTCCTCATGGGGCCTGATGCTCTCTTCGATGATGGGTATTTCGATGTTGTATATGCCAATTCACCTGTGGCAAGCTACAAGTTGGTTCCCATCGCTCTTACGTTCTTCAAGGGGACGCAAGTAAAACTGAAGCAGTTCAGTGTCAAACGGGTGAAATATGTGAAGATGATCAGCAGCGATAATCTGATGCCGATTCATGTGGACGGAGAGGAGATTTCTTTGGGTTGTATGGAGTTTACTGCACGTTTATTGGAGTCTGTGTTACCGGTATTTTGCTGAGAAAACACAGTTTTTGCGAAACCATGTCCAGAGGGAGTGTTGTTGTGTTGCAAGATAAGGGGATGTGCTGGTTTGTGAAAAAAAAGGACTTTCCGTATCGGGCATAATTAGCTATTATATAAATGATTATTTGGAAGCAGCTTAAAGAGAGTTCTCAGTTTTAGAATATTTCTGTTGTTTCTGCATCTTGTTGTATATGCGATTGACTTCTCCGAAAAGAGAGTATATCTTTAAAAATGCGCGTCTTATGTAGTTTTTCCAGTGTTTACCTGCTGAGTAAGGAGTTCCCAATTTGATAAAGGATATGGTGCCGTTCGTACATTTTTATGACCAGGATTTCGTCGATATGTACGACAGGTCATGGGTCTGGATTGACGAACTGTGGAAACAAGGAACGGAGGCGAACGGCTTCAATGGTTCCTATCTTTCCCATCCCGGCCAGACCACCTTCAATCAGTATTTATCTTGCTTTACCTCCCTGTTTTTGGTGTATAGCAACCAGAATAATTCGCCGTTTCCGCTGCTCGACTATTTTTATCAGAAGCAGGAAGCCAACGGCGCCATTCGTGGTGAGTATTCGATCGAAGATGGCAAGCCCGTTTTCACTGCTGCCAATCCGGAGGGAATTTCCCCCCCGTTGTTTGCCTATGTAGAGCATGGTTTCTACCACAAGATCGGCAACAAGAAGCGGTTGAAAGACGTTGTTCCCATCCTTGAGAAGTACTTTTCCTGGATTCAGGCAACATTCCAGAAACCCAATGGGCTGTTCAGTGTCCCTGTTGAAGCCTGCCAGACGGGAAATACTCCCCGCGACCATGTGTACTATCCACTGGACTTCAATGCCCAGCTTGCCGTCAATGCCCTCTACATGTCCGCCATTGGTGACATCCTCAATGACAAGGAGCTGAGTTTCCGTTACAAGCGGATATACTTCTCCCTCAAGACGAGGATCAACAGCATGATGTGGGATCCCGAGACAAACTTCTACTACGACCTCGACATCAAGGAGAATCGGCTTCATCACAAGTTCATCGGTGCCTATTGGACGATGCTTGCCGAGATTCCCAATGACGAGCGTGCGGCCTATATGATTGAGTACCTGCACGATCCGAAGGAGTTCGGTACTGACAATCCGTTCCCCGGTGTTCCCGTCTCCTCTCCTGCTTTCAGTGAGGAAGGAAACGGACATTGTGGAGGGGTGCTCTCAGTGAACACCTTCATGGTGATCAAGGGCTTGGAGAAGTTCCAGCAGTTCATTTTTGCCCGTGAGTGTGCGATCAGGCATATGTACTTCCTGCTTGATACACTGCATCCCGATTCTGAAACCATCGGTGATGTATGGGAGGCATACCTGCCCAATAAGGAAGGGTACTCCAAGACAACCGAGATTGCAGACTTCCCGCGTAGACGTCTCATGCCCTTTGCCTCGTTGGTAACCATCACCTTGATGATCGAGAATATTGTCGGCCTGGATATTTCCCTCCCGCGAAAGACCGTCAACTGGGTGATGCCTACCTTGGAAGCGATGGGCATCGAACGCCTCTCGTTGAAACGGAATATGATCACCATTCTCAGCAACAAAACAGATCGTGGCTGGGAAATCAGACTGGAGAGCGAGAAGCTCTATTACTTCACCATTGAGATTCTCGGAGAGAACAAGAAGAAGACTCTTCCCATTCCTTCGGGCAAGTGCTCGATGCTGATCGACAAGCTGTAAGCCATGGCTTGGTTGGGGAAACTCTTCGGAGGAGCTGTAGGCTTTATGTTCGGCGGGCCCTTGGGCATGATCGCCGGCATAGCCTTCGGCCATATGTTCGACAAGGCTGACGACATTTCCGGCCAGATTCCGTATCAGCAGAGCCAGAGAACAGCATACACTACCCTCGACCGGGAGCAGATGCTCTTCTTTGTCGGGGCCTTTTCCATGCTTGCCAGAATTGCGGCTGCCGATGGCTCTGTTTCAACACATGAGCGTCAAAAGGTGGTGGAATTCATCAGAAGCGACCTCCGTTTGGGCCTTCGTGAGGAGGAGGCTGCCCTTCGTGTTTTTGATGCAGCCCTTACCGGTGGCGGTACTTTCGAGCAGTTCGCAGCCCAATTCTACCAGAACTTCAGTCACGCACAAAACATCCTTCAGCTGATGATCGACATCTTCTACCGCGTTGCAGCTGCCGATGGGCAGATCAATCGCAGTGAGGAGGAGATGATCAGGCGTGCAGCCCAGATTTTCCATCTTCCTGACAGCTTTGTGGAGATGCTTTGCAATCGCTATGGTGGTTGCGCCAACGCAAGCGACAAGGCCTATGCCATTCTCAATGTGACCCGGACCGCGACCGATGACGAAATCAAGCGTGCATACCGGAAACTGAGCATTGAGTTCCATCCCGATACCCTGGCAGCCAAAGGCATGGGTGAGGAGTTCCTCGCACACGCCACTTCCAAGTTCAGGGAAATCCAGCAAGCTTACGAGTCGATCAAGAAAGAGCGCGGAATCAAATAAGAGCTGATCCTAGAACCTCACCCTTCCCCGCATCGAACGGGCAAGGGTGATTCTGTCTGCATACTCCAAGTCACCGCCAATGGGAAGACCGCTTGCAAGGCGGGTGATAGAGAGCTCAGGATGCTCCTTGAGGATATGGCGGATGTAGAGGGCAGTGGTGTCGCCCTCCTCTGTCGGATTGGTTGCAATGATGAGTTCGCTGAAGGAACCCTTCTCAATGCGTTTGATCAATTTGGCAAAACTCAGGTGTTCCGGCCCGATACCGTCCAGAGGACTGATGGCTCCCCCAAGGACATGATAGAGTCCGTTGTATGCTCCGCTTGACTGCAGGGTAACCACATCCTGAGGTTGCTCCACTACACATAGCTGGCTTCTGTCCCGCGACAGATCGCCACACACAGGACAGGGGTCGGTTTCGGTAAAGCTTCCACACTCAGAACAGGGGAAGACCCTCTCCTGGATGGTGGCGATGGCCTGGGCAAGATTCTGGTTGTAGCTCTTCTCCGTCTTGATAAGATGATAGGCAAGGCGTGAGGCGCTCTTCACCCCGATACCAGGCAAACGTGATAGGGTTTGGATAAGGTTTTCCAGTGCTGTCATCTTCAGGCCTGGGTAAAGGAAGGGGCCATACGCAACCCTTCGCTTTGGATCTTCTGCTGAATCTTTGCACTGGCATCGTTGAATGCGCTGGTAAGCAGTACCTGCAGCGTCTCCACATCCTCAGGATCGACGATGTCCTTCTCAATGTGTACATCGGTGACAATGAACTTGCCGTTGATTGTCACGTCCACCATACCCGCCCCTGCACTGCCGGTAGCGGTGATGGTGGGCAGAAGATCTTGCATCCGTTTCACGTTCTCCTGGATGCCTTTCATATTTTTCAAAAGCTCAAAAGGATTCATATCCATATCGTTCATTCCTTCCTGTTATTGGTTGTTTCTGTTGGTAATCTCACCTCGGAAGACCGAGGCAATCTTGGAGATGAGAGGGTCTTCCTCTGTAGGTGCGACCTTTTCCTCCTCTTCGGCACAGAGGAAGTGTACGTTTCCCGAAAAGTTTGCAATCTCCTGTATCAGGGCCTTGAATCGTGTCTCATTCTCCTTTGCCTTGTTCTGGCAGAAGGGGGTGGAGAAGGTGAGCGAGAGTGCATTGCCTTCGGTTTTCACGGCAACGATTGCTTGTGCAACCTGACTGAGCAGTGGCGCGTTGGTGAGTTTGCTTACCAGCAGGGGAAGGTCGGCCTTGGTGAAGGGGCGGCTGCTTTGTGGCTTTGGTTCCTCTTTGGAAACCGGGACGACAGGAGCAGGCGTCGGTGTTGGCTCAGCTTGCCTATTGGGTATGCTTGCAACAGAGGAGGAAGCCACCTCCTTCTGCTTTGGCTGGATGACAGCCTCAGTGGCAAGCAAGTCGGGCTGGACTTCAAGCTTGCGCGCCTGGATTTTCACCGCCCCACTGACCAGTTCTTCACGCAGTTGCGCAATCTTCTGGACCAAGGAGGTGGGAGAAGAGAGGTGAGGAAGGCTTGCAAGCCGGGATATGGCGAGCTCCAGCTCGAATCGGGGATTGAGCGAGTAACGAACTTCACGGTAGAGCCTAAGAAAGAGTTCCAGTGCTGCTTCAAGTTGCTCTGTGGTGTATGCACTGCGCAAGGAGAGGGGTATCCTTTCGCTTTGGATTCCTAGGATGGCATCCTCGGTTACCCCTGACTTGATGAAGAGCAGGCTGCGGAAGAAGAGGGTGAAATCCTTGATGCACTGTTCCACCGATACTCCGGCAAACAACAAGTTTTGTACCGAGAGCAGGGCCTGGTCAGATTTGTTTTCCAGAAGCTGGCTGACGATGGCAACTATCTGATCGATGCCTACGAGCCCAAGCTTGCTGGAAATTTTCTCCATGGTGATATGGCCTTGGGAGAAGGACACTACCTGGTCAAAAAGCGTATAGGCATCGCGCATTGAGCCGGTTGACTCTTTGGCAATCCAAAAGAGCGCATCCTCATCCGCTTCAACCTCATTCTCGACTGCCGCATCCTTAAGACAGTTCTTGATCAGGTCGAGATCGATGAGCTGGAAATGAAACTGTTGGCAACGGCTTCTGATGGTTGCCGGAACTTTCTGCAGCTCTGTGGTTGCGAAGATGAATACGATGTAAGCAGGGGGCTCCTCAATGGTCTTCAGCAGTGCATTGAACGCACTGGTGGAGAGCATATGCACCTCGTCAATGATATAAATCTTGTACTTGCTGCTCTGGGGAGGAAAAAGCACCTCGTCCTTGATCTGGCGGATATCGTTGACGCTGGTGTTGCTCGCACCGTCAATCTCGATGACATCTACGTTGTTGCCTTGGGCAATTTCCCGGCAGTTCGAACAGACTCCGCAGGGGTGGGCTGTCGGTCCTTCTACACAGTTGAGCGACCGTGCCAGGATACGGGCGGAGGATGTCTTGCCAACCCCTCTTGGTCCACTGAACAAGTAGGCATGGGCAATTCTTCCCAATTCGATCGCATGCTTGATGGTGGATACCACGAACTCCTGACCCACAAGGTTGTCAAACTCCTGGGGCCGTTTCCTGGTAGCAGTTACTTCATATGCCATGAATGCTCCCTTACGAATGTACCTTGCGAGTATACCATACTTTGCAGAAGTGGGGTAGAACCGCTGGCGCTGCATGTCATTGTTCAAAGACAGCCGTACCTCTTTCCCAGGCAGAGAATTCGCTACGTATTTCTCAGATTGTTTCTTTCAACGATAGTAAGTTCTGGCAGAATTTGTGAACTCAACGTCCAATGATGAGTCGTACGCAAAAACTTCCACCTTGATCCTATTTTCGCTCTCCATCTTCACCAAGAGCAAGCCGATCGGATCCTCATACGGAACCCCATGCCAGTTGCAGTAATCCTCATCAAACACGACGTAGGTTGCCTCATCTCCGACCCCTACCTCGGAGAAATTGATGAACCCATCTTGGGAGGGATTCAGTGCAAATCGGGCTTTATTGAGGAACTCTGTATCCATTCTCACCCTTGGCCGAGAGGGATACCAATGGTCGAAATGGAAGGAGATCCCCTCTCCCCACGTATTATCTGCAAGCGGCGAGAACCAGTTGCCCTGGATGCTGTCTTCCCTGTCATATTCAAAGCTTCCCTCGATGGAGGAGAAGCCTTGGCGAAGGTCGAGATAGTGCTCCAGGAAGATCTGTTCAGTTGGGTTTTGATCCAGAATGTATTCTATCGAGTGAAGATACGATGATGTATGGTCTGCATCCTGTGCAGGGCAGTGCCGCTGAGGGGTATCCAGATGGCCATCTTCCGTTCCTGCCGGTTTGGGGGGAAGAAGCTTGTCATATAACTCCTGCCGTAGAGAGTCGTCAGTGAAGTACGAGAAGGGATTCTGGGCATAGGACATCGTGATGGGATACTTGCTATTTGCAAGTGAGTTTCTCCTCCCCCTGTCGAGCACATACAGATCCAGATTGCTATTAGGATTGAACGTTCCCAATTTGTCTCCGGCTTCCACCACATCACCGACGCGAAGATAGTCTTCATGATTAGGATTTGTTTCCAGCATGATATGCCCAAACACATAGCTGACATCTTTCGATACGGCGATGCGAATGCTGTAGTCATGGTAGTCGGAAGAAGACTGCTCTGGGGTTTCAATGTAGTGAATGATTCCCCCAGCCGGTGCATAGACAGTGGCTTGTATTGGGTCTTCTCCTACCACCACCTCCCTATCTGCTTGCTCAAGATAGATGTGATCAGCAGGAAAGACATGCGTTCCCGCCATACCTAGGGGATACACTTTCCGCAAGTCAGTAGAGAGGACAGGAAGCTGGGTGAACTCCAAGGGTTCAGATTCTGCGGGGAGCGATGAGTCGAACCACTCCTCGATGGCATCCGGGCCAAGGTTCGTGGAGACATCCGGCTCGCCCTTGCAGCCGATGAGGATTGCCAAGAAGATAAGAACCAGAGAGAAGAATTTTCTGAACATTTCCCTTTGTCCGTCTCCACTTGCAGTATCCTCGACATGGATGAAATTGACAATGGGAAACCGCTTGATTTCTTGGAGTCGGTATTATTTTGTCTTTTAAAATAAGACAAATTAACTACTTGTAAGAGAATGTCTTATAATATCCCTTCTTTTGCTTGCATTCGAAATCCAGCTGTTTTACTATCTGTAGCAGTGTGCTTTCAAAGTTGAGCTTGCAAGAATCATCATGTTCCCAAAAGAGGCCAAGATGCCTATGAGAGGAGATTCTCTTGCTGCAAAATGCAAAGCCTTAGTGGAAAACCTTCCGGATGGAGTCTGTTTCTCCGATACCCAAGGTTCCTTATTCTATGGGAATAGAAGTTTTGCCACGCTGTTCTGCTTCAAAAACACCGAAGAAATCAAGAATGCTTCGCTCCTGCCCTTCATCCATGAGGATGATCGTTCTTCGCTGGAGGACTTCCTTGGCAGGATGATGCATCCTGAATTTGGGAAAACCGTAGTACAGGTTCGGATGGCTGGTTGTGACTCACACCAGCAATGGATTGAATTACGGGCAGTGAATACCATCACCGAAGAAGGTGCCTTCCTGGTGGTTCGTGATATCACCAGCTATAAGGCGATGCAGGAAGATCTCTTGTTCCAAGCACTTACCGATGAACTGACCGGCCTATACAACCGTAGGGGATTCAAGATAATGGCAGAACAAGAGTTGAGGCACTGTCAAAGGCTTAATACTGAGGTTATCATGCTCAGCATCGACATCGATGCATTCAAGGTCATCAACGATACTTTTGGCCATGGAGAGGGAGACAGAGTGCTCCGTCTCGTGGCTAAAACCCTGCGCTCAAGCTTTCGCTCAACAGATATCATTGCACGTTGGGGTGGTGATGAGTTTTTGGTGTTGGCCCTCGATGCTCCGATAGGCACGATTGATATACTCACCGATCGGTTCAAACAGTCTTTGGTTGAGATTTCGCGCACAAATGCTCTTCCGTTCACGATTGAGGTGACCGTCGGGTGTTCATCCCGAGAGGGTAAAACCCTGATGGCTCTTGAGCAGATGGTTCAACATGCCGATCGTGCGATGTACGCAAACAAACGCCGATAAAAGAACCCAGCCAACAAATCGCCTGTGTCTCATGAACAATTCACTTACCGCTGCTACCTTCCGGTCCTGACGGGGTTGGGTGAACGTCCATAGCACAGAATCTGTTGACTGGGAACAAAACGGAGAGGGGGGGATTCGAACCCCCGGTGCCTTTCAGCACACACGCCTTCCAAGCGTGCACCATCGACCACTCGGACACCTCTCCAAAGGTGTGATTACAGCGGATGAAACCAAAAAAATAGCCAAGCTATCGGAGAGAGAGGGATTCGAACCCTCGGTACCGTCAGACGGTACAACGGATTTCGAGTCCGTCTCCTTCGACCACTCGGACATCTCTCCCGGTGATTATGACCGCTATACATAATGCACTATGAGACCAAGAGGATTCGAACCTCCGACCCTCAGTTCCGCAAACTGATGCTCTATCCAGCTGAGCTATGGTCTCAAATACTGTAAAAAAACAGAACGGAGAGGGGGGGATTCGAACCCCCGGACCCGTTACCAGGTCAACTCCTTAGCAGGGAGCCCGATTCGGCCACTCTCGCACCTCTCCAACTCAAAAAAAACGATTTCACCTTGCTGATGCAAGAACGGAGAGAGGGGGATTCGAACCCTCGGAGACTTTCGCCTCAACGGTTTTCAAGACCGCCTCCTTCGACCGCTCGGACATCTCTCCAAAAAGACATGACAATAAGCCACGCGATTCTAGGTTGCTTAGCTATCAATCGGGTTTTCACTATAGTAAGTGCCTCCATCTTTGTCAATAACCTCCATGAGAGAAAACCTATGAGCGCACGGGTATTTCTTGACAGTGCAACCCTCTCTTGTCATCATGGAACGATCATGAGGATTCCTCTCTTCCATAAACGTCCCAAACCGCCCACCCTGACCGGGGCGCAGGCAGCGCATCGAACACAAAAAATCGAGACCCTGAAGGCAGGGCGTCTCGCTTCTCTTGCACTCGCATTCACCTCACGCATCATCGATGGCATCGGACCAAGGCTTGCGGGCAGTGAGAGTTCCCGCCTCGCCGCAGCTGAGATAGAGAAGGAATTGGCCGCGTTCTGTGATACGGCGGAGCAAAGCTCATTTGAGCTTGAATCGGGGGTTCATGCTCTTCCGCTGAAAGTAGCTGTCATACTCTATCCGGTACTCGTTGTTTTTCAGCTGGTAGGTCTTCCCTATCTCTCCTTGGCGCTGTTCTTGCTCTACTTCTGGTACGCAGGAAAAGAGCTGTATCTCTACAAACCCATTCCCGTACGGTTCCTGAAACGGGAGAAGGGGGTGAATGTTCATGCAGTACTCCAACCCAAAGGGCCTGTGGAGCAAACCCTCCTTTTTACCAGTCATCATGACAGTGCACCCTTATTCACCTACAACAAACTCGATCGGCTTACCTATGCAAAAAAGGTAGGACTTCCTGTCTTTCTCTTTCTAGGCAGCGGATTGCTTTCGATGGTTCAGATACTCTCCGAACTGGTTGGCGGGCTCTTGCTTGTGCCCAATGTCCCCTCAATCGCAAGCCTCATCCTGCTTCTGCTGTTTCTCTTCTCCTCTCCTTTGCTTCTCAGTCTTTGGAACTTTCACGCAAAAACAGGATCGCCGGGAGCTGGGGATAACTTGGTATCGGTAGGCATTGTCATCCAGTTGGCTCGTTACTTTCATTGGAAGCGTTCCTGCAACGCTCCCTTGGCCAATACGCGCCTTGTCTTCTGCTCTTTCGATGCAGAGGAGATGGGGTTGCGTGGCTCACGTGCTTGGTATGAGCAGAACGGATTGAATTTCGAATCGGCCTTGGTACTGAACTTCGACAGCATGTATCACAGCGATAAGCTCACCTTTTTGGAACGGGATGTGAATGGTCATCAGCCTTTGGATGCTCCTCTCGCCCGTCGCTGTGCTGAGATAGCCCAATCCATGGGCTATGCAGCAACCTGTGAGTCCATACCGCGCCTCAGCGGAGGTACCGATGCTGCAGAAGCCAGCAGAGCGAACCTGAGAGCCTGTACCCTCACCTCGGTAGGGTGGGATGACCGGACAAAGCCTGCAGTCTATCACACCGAAGACGATACTGTGGCATCCATTGACCCGAAGTCGGTGGAGATGGCCTTGTCTGTTGCGATACGGCTTGTGGAACTGGTCGACCAAAAAAGACTCTGGGAACCAGAACATCCAAAGCAGGAAAAACAGAAGGAAGAGGAGAGTGATCCAAAGCTGACCTTCTCAAAACTCACACATCGCTGAACTGGACCGTACAACTCCCATTGGAGCATTCGGTGAGATAGGCAGCAAGCGCATCCTTCCCCTCAGAAGGAAGATTTCCTTGTAAGGTGATATCGGTGGTGAATGCTTCATGGTCGATAGTCGCCTCCATTTCGAGAAGACGTTTCCTAACGATATCATAGAGGTTATAGGGAATCGTCATCGAAAAACCTGACTTCTCTATCAAGGCCTCTGTCTTCACCAATTTCAGCACTTCCTTGACACTGTCCCCGTAGGCTTTCACCAAACCCCCGGTTCCCAGCAACGTGCCTCCGAAGTATCGTACCACCAGGACCAGTATGTTGGTTATGCCGCTGCCTTTGAGGACTTCAAAGGCTGGACGCCCTGCCGTATTTTTGGGTTCATGGTCATCACTGTAACTATGGATATCTGCCCGTTCTCCCAGCACTGCTGCATGTACCACATGATGAGCCCCTGCATGAAGAGAACGGGTCTGGGTGACCAGGTCCTTGATTTCGGAGAGGGCTGTGATGGGGATGGCGATGGCGATGAAGCGCGATTTCCGCACTTCCAATTCGCATTCGCATTGCTCAAGCAAAAGACGCATGTTACCACCTGTATCCGAACAGATTATCACAGGATGCGGGTGCATGGGAGACCAAGCGTCCTGCCATCTCATCCAACACCGATTTCTCCTGCTCGTCAAGGGTAAGCTCAGAACAGGCGATAGACTGCGCAAGCTGGGCTGTGGAACGTGCTCCTACCAAGATGGTGGAGAAGTTTTGGTGGAGTGCCCACAGAAGCGCAATCTGGGCTGGTGAACACCCTTTCTTGGAGGCAAGTTCCTCGATGGTATCCAAAAGTTTTAAATAGTGGGGATAGGCAGCTGTGTCATAGACGTAGAGGGATGAACGCTGGTCTTTGGGTTTCTCCCGATGGTTTCCTCCCAAGAGACCCAAGCCAAGTGGGCTGTAACCAACCAGTTTTATGGAGCGCTGCTTGGCATAGCTTCTCAGTGACTCCAAATCTTTCGTCCAAAGCAGCGAGCAGGGAATCTGAAGGGTAGTGAACGGCACATCCTCCAGTGTTTCCAGCAAGGAAAGAGGGGTATTGCACAGCCCAAGAGTGTGAATAAGGCCCTCTTCAACCAACTGGAGGGCAGCATCAAGGATAGGCTTGAGAGGAACACTGCTGCTCGGCCAGTGCATGTAGAGGGTGTCCAGGTAGCTGGTTTTCAGCCTTCCCAAGCTCTTCTCTACATCATGTCGGACAGTTTTCACTGTTTTTGGCATGAATTTTGAAGCAATATGCAGCTCCCCTCGGTTGGGAAGGGAGGCAAGGATGGATCCGATGCGTTGTTCGCTCAGGCCATTGCCGTAGGCAGGGGCAGTATCGATGTGACGGATTGGGTGAGAAAGGGCAAACCGTATCAAGGTTTGGGGTGCCTCTTCAGCAGCCTCAGTCCAAAACCCATGGGAGGGTCCGAACTGCCAGGTGCCCAAACCCAGCTCAGATTTCTTCATCGTCCTCTTCCAGGACAATGCGTTTATCCACCATCACCTGGTCATCGAAGATGAAGAAGCCCTCGAACTGTTTTCCTTCCATGGCAAGGGGAAGCCAGTGCAGGTCATCCGCCCACATCTTGTCGTAGGGAATTTCACTGACCGGGCACCAGAAGGGTCTGGCTTCGTCGGTTTCCTGCATCTCCCCCTCAAAGGTATCAGCAAAATAGACATACCCACGCTCTGCAAGCCCATCACGGAATTGGAAGTTGAGCTTGCCCACCATCCTCAGGTTGTCGACAGAGAGGCCTGTCTCTTCGGTGAACTCGCGCTTGGCAGCCTCAAGAGCCGTCTCGGTCTCCTCGATGTGGCCTCCGGGTGCGTTGACCAAGCCCTTTCCAAGCCCAGTCTTCTTGTCGATGAGCAGAACTTGATCCCCATGAAAGAGGTACGTAATGACACAGATTTCCGTCGGTTCCCAGACATCCCAGTCGATATCATCAACCGAGGCAGCATCCTTATCGGTGCTCACCAAAACTGCAGGGGCCTCGCTCGTTTTCTGTGCTTTCTCCTCACGCTTTGCTGCCTCTTCTGGATGTGCTTTGTCATAGCAAGACTGACAGAGGTTGTCATCGTGGCCGATGACATGGTTGAAATCCAAGCGAGCGTTGCACTCAACACAGTGGAGGCGGAACGGCAGGGCTTTCGCTCTCAAGAAGTAGAGCAATGCCACACACACCAAGGCGACGCCCCAAGCGAGGTTGTGATTCCACCCTCTGGCGAGGATGGTTACCACACCTACTTCAAAGAGCAGGAGAATGGAGGCCAGATAAATGGTGGCGAACCGCTTCTTGTTGGTTCCAGGGATTTTCCGCTGGGTGAAATTGAGCAGAAGTATGGCGATCAGAGCCCAAGTATAGTATTGTTCGATGGTTTTCAGGATCATGGTGCTAGGGTATAGGGCTCTTTCCCCTTCGTCAAGCTCGGACCACTATTCTCGTTGAAGGCACTGCAATTTTGGAGTAAGCTTGCTATAGTACCTGATGCCATGGAGGTTGCCAATGAAACAAGATGATATCGCCAAGTATATCGATCACACGGTGCTCGCAGCAAATGCGACTCGAGACAAAATTGAGCAGATTTGCAAAGAAGCTGACCAGTATCACTTTGCATCGGTCTGTGTTAACAGCTGTTGGGTCGAATTATGCGCCAAGCTTCTGGAAAAGAGCGAGGTTCTGGTGTGCACCGTGGTTGGATTTCCCTTGGGGGCCATGTCCACTGTGAGTAAAGCATATGAAGCAAAGAAGGCGGTACTTGCCGGAGCTGACGAAATTGATATGGTCATCAACATCGGTTATTTGAAGAATCACGACGATGACTTGGTGCAGGACGATATTACCGCTGTGAAGGCGGCCTGCGGGAGTGCTCACCTGAAAGTGATCATCGAAACGTGCCTCCTGACGGATGAGGAGAAGGTTCGGGCCTGCAGGCTTGCCAAGGCAAGCGGGGCAGACTTTGTGAAAACCTCCACAGGTTTCTCCACCGGCGGTGCTACCGTTGAGGACATCAAGCTGATGCGAAGGACTGTCGGGCCGGAGATGGGCGTCAAAGCCTCCGGCGGCATACGCACCTATGCAGATGCGAAGGCGATGATTGATGCAGGGGCTACCAGAATCGGGGCTAGTGCCGGCATCGTCATCGTAGAGGGGCAGCATGGGGCGAATTGAGCAGAAGAGTGGGGGAACTGATTTTCTCAAGAGTCTGGGGTTTCCTACCTTGGATGTGCATGATACGTTCTCCCATTTTGATTTTACGTTGCCCGGACGTAGGGTTCTTCTCATCGGTCCCATGGGTTCGGGCAAAACTGAGTTTGCAGCCAGGGTATGGAGGGATGCAGCAATCGCCCAGAAAAAGGGTGAGAAGGTGCGTGCTCTCACAAGCAGCGGTGAGGTGGATCGGCGCAAGGTCTTCTTCGTACGCTCTGAGATTGATGGATCACGATTTACCGACTATCCCGAGGATGCGCTCTGCTACCGAAGCGGGTACGTGAGTTGTGGGGATAATATTGCCAGGATTCGGGACTCCTTCGGTCTTGAACGTGTGCTTGCCGACAATCCGGCTGTCGGTACCTTCATCATCGATGAGGCTTCTTTCTTTGATGAGCGGCTGGCCTATGTGGTACGCAACCATAGCTATGAGCGCGGGGTGATGTTCATTTTCCCTACCCTTATCCTCAACTTCCGTAGGGATCTCTTCAACTCAACGGCTCGCCTGATGCTCGACATTGCAACCGATGTGATTCCCTTGACCGCCTATTGTGAGCATCCTGATTGCATCAACGATGCATTTTACACCTACCGCTACTACCAAGTGGAAGGCAAGGAGTGTCCGGCGCTCTATTTCGATCCTCTGATCATCGTGGGAGGTGATTCGCACAAGGACAGTTCTCTTGAACCCAACTATGCTGCCCGTTGTGATGAACACCACTACCTTCCGGGAAAGGAGTATACCTTCTTCCATCTGAAGCCACTGGGGGAAGCAGCTGCTCGTGGGGAGGAGAAGGCTCTGAAAACCGAGCTGTTTGCACTCAAGCAGGATATCAGGCAGTCGATGCTCTACCAGAACTTTTGCGAGCGGTATCGCGGGCGCAAGGATGAGGAAATCTTCTTCAATGCACTCAAGCCTCAGAACATTGCAGAAAAAGCTCTGATATTTCTTTTCTGTGAACAGAATCTCGTTCCCGAGGAACTCTTGCTGCGCCTGGTTTCAGAACTTGATCTGGATACTGCCTATTTGAGTAAGGTTCTCGCCGACAATAAGCGTCCCGTTTCCTTTGCACAGCCCTTCCTCTTCTAGAAGGGCGGAAATGTGCAAAAACACGTCAAGAAAGAGCCTTGAGCGCTTTCTTGGCGTGGTTCAGTATGTAGAGAGGATCGAAAGGGTGTCAGCCAAGGTCGCAGGATTTGCATTCTCCAGCAAGGCTGGGACTTCGATCGACCGCTTTCTCAGTTCGGAGAAGAGGTCCTTCCAATCGAAGACTCCTTCCCCGAATGGAAGATCTCCGATCTTGTAGCCGTTGGCGTCAAGGCGGAAGTCCTTGACATGGAGGGCTGCAATGCGTGAGCCGAAGGCATCGAGGGCAGCGTTGACAAACGATCTCTGAGCCTCCAGCGACGGCTTGCCTCTGCTGCTGCCATCCTTTTCGGTGAGACCTGTCCAAGGGATGAGGTTGACCGGATCGTAGATGATCTTGAGGTGAGGAGTGTCAAACTTTTCGGCCAATGCGGCCATCCGATCGATGGTGCTGATCGTATGTTGCTTGCTGACCGCTTCAACCCCAACGATGGCATCATACTTGGCAGCTGCCTCAACGAGGCGATCGATGCTGCGGTAGAGCACATCGAGGACCTTGGGTTCTGCAGTATCGGGGTGGAAGGAGCAGTCGGCATTGAGCGAGCCGGTTTCTGTTCCGACCAGCGGACAGCCCAAAAGATTGGCGAACCTGAGATGCTGTTCGAATGAGGTGAGTTGCTCATCCCTGACCGCCTTGTCTGGATGGACTGGGTTGATGTAGCATCCAAAGACCCCCACATAGGTGCCTTTGGCAGCAAGCTCATCGTGCAGGGTTCTGATGAAGGTTTCGGTGTACGCGCTGGGCTGGGGTGCGTCTCTGAGCACCTTGCGGATTGCCAGCTGGATGGGAATGGAAGGTCCATAGACGGCGATGGCCGAGGCCAACTGTTCAGCTGAGTCGAATGTGCCCAGGTCATGGGCTCTGAGTCCTATCTGTTTCATGGGAAAAGTGTAGGCGTTCGACAGGGAAAAGTAAAGGAAGAGAGAGGAGAGGATATCGTGAAGGAGTTTTCACTCAGCGCATTTGGAGCACAAGGAAATGGCACGTTCGACAATACCCAAGCCTTCGCCAAGGCGTTTCAGGCAGTTCGTGAGGGAGGTGTGCTGCATATCGAGAAGGGGGTCTACCTCACCGGTCCCCTGTTGCTTGAGGGTACGGGAATCGTGCTCGATTTCGCTGAAGGCTCGGTCATCCGCTTCATCGACGATGAAGCGCGGTATCGTCCCGTCTTATCCCGCTGGGAAGGGGTGAACTGCTACTGCATGCACCCCTGCTTTCTGATCTCCAAGAGCGATGGGATCATCCTCAAGGGAAAAGGCCTCCTTGATGGCAACGGAAGTGGGTGGTGGAAGAAAGCAAACGAGAAGAGAAACTCCCAGTTTGGACCAGTATCCCCCCTTGAACGTGAGCTGGCACAGCTCAATCCCGGTTATGAGACACAGCAAGGCGGGGGAGGAGGGCGCCAAAGCCAGTTCTTGCGCCCACCGTTGCTGCAGATCCTCAGGAGCAACAATGTGAAGCTTGAAGGCCTTACCCTCAAGGACAGTCCCTTCTGGACGCTCCATCCCCTTTACAGCACCAACGTGTTCCTGCTGGGCCTGAGGATAGAAAACCCAAAGGAGGCTCCCAACACCGATGGTATCGATGTCGACTCCTGTGGCTTTGTGACCATCAAGCAGTGTTTGGTGGACGTCGGCGATGATGGCATCGCCCTCAAGAGTGGGAGCGGGCCTGATGGGATTGCCACAGGCCTTTCAACCCATGACATCCTCATCGAAGGGTGTACGGTGAAGAATGCCCATGGAGGGGCTGTCATCGGAAGTGAGACAGCTGCAGGCATCCATACGGTCAAGGTGCAGGAGTGCTTCTTTGATGGTACCGATCGGGGCATCAGGATCAAGACCCGTCGTGGCAGGGGCGGAGCAATCTCCAACCTCCACTTCTCAGCCATCCGTACAAGGGGAAACCTCTGTGCGTTGACGATGAACATGTACTATCGTTGCGGCAGCCTGGACGCAGAAGAGTTCTCCCTCGCCTCCAAGCCCATTCTCCCAACTACTCCCAGCATCGACACTGTCCTTATTGAGAATTGCCGCATGGAAGCGTGCACCTCCTCGGCAGCGTTCATCGTCGGACTTCCCGAGCAGCCGATCAGAAACTTGGTGATACGAGACAGCTTTTTCTCTCTTGCCAAGGAGAACCTGCAGGATGTCAGCGATAGCGAGATGTATGCAGGACTTCCCGATCCAAGCGGACGAGGCCTTCGCTTGAGAAATGTTGAGTGCACCCTCCGACAAGTCGCAGTGGAGGGAGTTGCTGAGGCTTTTTGCCTGGAAGACGGGGTTCAGATACTCGAGTAGAAGCCCAAACATGGAGCAGGCTGCCGTTTTTGGCAGCCTGCATTCAATCCCTTAGGCATCGTTCCTGTTCAGAAGCCGCACTCGGTCAGCGGTGAAGTCAATCGAGACATCTTCGCCTTCCTTGAAGACCTTCTTTGCATGCGGATCATCGATTTGGACGAGGACCTCGCCGAAGGAAGTGTTGATGAAAGCTTCCAGGCTATGACCCAGATAGACATTCATCCTGACCTTGCCTTCAATCTTCCCGGTGCCGCTCTCCACCACCCTCAGTGATTCAGGGCGAGCCATGAGCACTGCTTCGCTGCCAACCTCAACGTCAGTTGCAGCACGCTCTACCAGAACCTCTTTCTCACCAAGCTGGCAGACCCACGTCTTTTTGTCATGCTTCATGACTTTTACGGGGAAGAAAGCGGCTTTTCCTACAAACCCGGCAACGAAGCGGGAGTTTGGATCCTCGTAGATTTCACTGGGGGAACCGATTTGGCGAACATAGCCATCCTTCATGACAACCACACGGTCTGAGAGGCTCATAGCCTCAACGCGGTCGTGGGTTACATAGACGGCAGTGATTCCCAGTTCCTTCTGGATCTTGCGGATCTCTACGCGCATCTGCTCGCGCAGCAGTGCATCGAGGTTCGAAAGCGGCTCATCCAGCAACAACACAGATGGGGTGACGATGAGGCTGCGAGCGAGCGCAACGCGTTGCTGCTGCCCGCCGCTGAGCTTGGAGGGAGCACGATCGCCATAGCTTGCCAGCCCCACCAAATCCAGGGTTTCATTAACCCGCTTGGTGATCTCTTCCTGCGCAACCTTTCTCAGTCTCAGGCCATAGGCCACATTGTCAAAGACTGTCATGTGGGGGAAGAGGCCGTAGCTCTGGAACATGGTCGCAGTATCCCGCTTGTTTGGGGGAAGCATGGTCACTTCCTCATTGCCGATGTAGATCTTTCCCTCAGTGGGAAGCTCGAATCCTGCAATCATCCTCAAGGTGGTGGTTTTGCCGCAACCGGAGGGACCAAGCAAGGTCACCAGCTCTCCCGGTTCGATGACGAAGTGTGAATCATTGACAGCAATGACATCAGCCTTTCCTTTTACGTCCTTGAATTTCTTGGTTACATGCTCAAGGGTTACCGATACGCTTTTCTTTTCCATGGATCACCACCTTAACGGGCTGAGATAGTTTTCTGGGTGAGCTTGTCATCACGGACCACAACCTGCATCAGACCCCAAACGGAGAGGACGATTACGATCAGGATGGTTGACAAGACGCTGGCAAGACCGAATCTGAGATTCTCAGAGAAGTTGAAGATCAGGACGGTCAGGTGATTCCAGCGAGCCGATATCAGGAAGATGATGGCACTGACAGCAGTCATGGACCGTACGAAGGTGTAGGACATGCTGGACAGGAAGGCCGGTCTGATCAGCGGCAGTACGATGGTCCTGAATACGGTAGGTACATCAGCACCAAGGTCTGCAGCTGACTCCTCGATGGCCGGGTCGATCTGGTGGAGGGCTGTGATGCCATTCTCCAAGCCAACCGGCAGTTCGCGGATGATGTAGTTGATGACGATGATCGCCCCTGTTCCGACCAACAACAGCGGTTGCTTGTTGAAAGCGAGGACATAGCTGATACCGATCAGGGTGCCTGGTATTGCGTACGGGGTCATGATCAGCATCTCCAGCAAGCGCTTGCCTGGGAACTTCTTGCGCACAATCAGCATTGCACTGAGCATGGCAAGCAGGCCGGCAATCGGGGTTGCAATGGCAGCAAGGGTCACTGTGTCACGGATCGATGTCCAGCCTCGGGCGAGTGCCTCACCCCAGTTTGCAAGGGTGAAGGAGTAGTCGATGCCCCAGTTCACCACAAAGCAACCAGCTACGATGGTAAGGTAGAGGGATGCGATGAAGCCGATGAAGACCCAGGCTCCCACTTCCAACACCGTGCGAACCGGTTTGTTTGTCAGTTCAGTAAGGTTGGTGGAGGGTTTGCCTGTCACCGTCACGAAGCTCTTCTTGGAGACCCAGTTACGCTGGATCAGGAAGGCGGTGAGGGTGGGCATCAGCAGGATGAAGGAGAGAGCCGATCCTGCTCCCAGGTTGCTTCTTCCGGTAACCAGCATGTATGCCTCGGTGGAGAGTACACGATAGTCACCACTGAGAAGCAGCGGGTTTGCAAAGTCAGCAAGGGAGTTTGTGAAAACCAAGAGCCATGCTGACAGAATGCCTGGGGCGGAGAGTGGGAGGGTGATGGATTTGAAGGTCTGCCAGCGTGTGGCGCTCAAATCCAAGGAGGCATCCTCGACGGTGGAGTCGATTTGCCTGAGTACACCGCTGATGGTCATGAAGGCAATTGGGAACATACCGATGACCTGCACAATCGTCAGTCCCCCAAGACCATAGATGGATGTGTTCAAGTTCAGCAACTGCTTGCTTATCAAGCCGTTGTTGCCGAACAGCAGGATGATGGAGAGAGAAAGGGAGAACGGTGGGGAGATGACCGGCATGGTAGCCAGGGTGGTCATCAGTTTCTTCTGCCTGAAAGATGTCCGCTCAATCAGGAAGGCAAACATATACCCGACGAGAGTGGAAATGGTGGCGGTCAGGACACCGAGCCTCAGAGATCCCCACAAGGCTATCAGGTAGGTGGGAGAGAGGCTCTCTTTCCAGGTCTGCAGGCTGAATGTTCCATTCTTCATGAAGGAGAGTCGCACTGCTTCCAGCAAGGGGTAGGCGATGAAAACCAGCACAATGCCGAAGAGAGCGAGTACCATAAACCCGGTCATTGGGTCACGGGTGAACATAAGCACCAGCATGATTCCCAGGAAGAACACTGCTGCAACGATGAAGAGGGTCCTCAGCAAGTTGTTGAAACCGGTGGCTGTGCTGGTGGGTACAAGAATCATGACGGCACCGGAGACCTGATAGCCGGTTTCATCAACTACCGGGACAAAATACACTTGGCTTGAAATCTCGTCAAAGCTGTTGGTGTCCGGGTCAAGGCTGTAGTCAGCCTTGTAGGTGGAGGCAAGCCTCATGGGTTCCAAATAATACACGCTCTCCATCGCTTTCTGGAAATTGGGTGTATTTCGGAAGGCATTGAAGAGGGAGAGGTTTGTTTCGGATCCGCTCTCTGGCTTGAAGTCAAATGAGACTTCATCGAACGTAAGGTAGAGAGCACGGCTACCAGGAATGATATCCTTTACGGTGGGCATCCACGTGGCAAAGGATTGCTCAGTTCGTTCATCGGGTACTGTTTGGGCGAACAGTTCAATTTCATTGAAGTTCCGCTGATCTTCATACGATCTGAAATTTGAGGAGAGCGTACTGTACATCCAGAAGTCGGCCAGCAGGAATATCAGTGCCGCAGCACAGAACTGAAGGATGCGTTTTTTTGTAAACATCGATGCATTCCGTTGGTACTACACACCCTGCAAGGAGTGCTTGCAGGGTGGTAGGAAAAGCCAAATTACCCAAAGGCAATTATCTCTTGTTGCCGATCTCATTGGTCCAGCGGTCGAGCAGGCGAGTCTTGTTGACGTTGTCGCCATCCCAAGCCATATCCTGTACAACGGTCTTGATCTCGTTGATGGAGAGGGCATCGGGGTGCTTTGCAGCGCCTTCAGCAACCAATACGACGTACCATTCGGTGAAGGTTGCCTGGGCTACGGGGCTGGAAAGAATCCAGTCGTACAGTCTCTTGGCATTGACGGTATCCTTGCCGCCCTTGACGAGGGACATGGAAGCCAATTCGTAGCCGGTTCCTTCACTTGGTGCGGTGATGAGCACTGGTGATCCTGCTTCCTTGAGCTTGACCTGGTCGTGGGCATAGCCGATGGCAATGGGGATCTCGCCGGTTGCAACGCTCTTGCCAGGGGCAGAGCCGCTCTTGGTGTACTGGTCGATGTTCTTGTCCAGTGCCTTCATGTACTCAATCATCTTGTCCTCGGTACCGAAAATATCGAGCATCGTGGTCAGTACGTTGTAGGCAGTGCCCGAAGAGTTCGGATTAGCCATGCGGATGTACCCCTTGTACTCGGGCTTCAACAGGTCTGCCCAGCTCTTCGGAGCCTCAAAGCCCAGCTGCTTGGCGCGATCGAGGTTGGTGACGAAAGTAAGGGGACCGACATACAGGCCGATGAAGAAGTTATCAGCATCGCGGAACTGTGCGGGGGTCTTTGAAGTGAAGCGGCTCACATACGGGGTGGTCAGGCCTTTGCTCTTGGCGGTGATGTGGTCGAGACCAACACCTCCGACCCAGATGGAAGCCTGGGGATTGGCTGACTCAGCTTCAAGACGGGCTACAGCCTCGCCACCGCTGAGGCGGACGAAGTTGACTTTGATACCAGTTTCTGCCTCAAAGAGCTGGAACAGCTTGGCTGCAAGGGGCTCCTCAAGGGTGGTGTAGGCGTTTACACTGCCAGATGCGGCGGCTGCTGGGGCAGGGGCTGCTGCAGGAGTTGCGGCGGGTGCTGCTTCCTGGGCACCTGCTGCAAACAGGGATCCCGTGAGCACTGCCAGAATCAACATGATTGCGAGTGTTTTTTTCATTCTTTCCTCCAAATGCATTGTGAACATCCATCCAAGTGAATGTGAATAGCATACGATATGTTATGCTAACCCTCTGGCCTTTGCGCCGTCAAGCTAAATAACTGTAAGGTAAAAAACAGTGACAGTATCACAAAATCAATCTATGGTAGTCGACTTGGCTGCACACCTGGAAACCGAGGTTGCGATACAGAGCCAAAGCCGGGGGATTCTCAGAGTCAACTTCCAAAAGCAGGGTTTCAACCCTCCTGAACACCTCATCCAAGGCAAGGCACATCATCGCCCTGCCATAGCCTTTGCCTCTGGCATCGGGATGGATGGCGACTCCGTGAAGCATGACTCGCTCTTCGTTTTCGTGATGTACGTTCAGCATTCCGATTATCTGATTGTCTACCTCATAGACAAATACTTCTCTTTCAGAATCGGAAAGCAGAATATCCAGATCCTTGGTAGCTGCACTGTACTCCTCTTCAAAGGTCTCACACACAATTGGGTCTGCAAGCAAGCGATTCACCTTCGTGAGCCTGATCAGGCTTCCCTTTGCAGGCCTGCTCTTCCAATTCCCTCTTTCAAGGGCCATCACGTACTCACTTCTGTCCAGCGTGGGATACCGCTTCTTCAGGTACGCTTTCCCGCATTTGCTGTTGATTTCACATTGGAACAAGGCCTGTTTGAACGGCATGTGCTGATACTGCTTCAACGCCTGCTGGACCAAAGTGGTGAAGTATCCCTTCTTCCGATGAGATGGGTGGGTGAATCCGTTGAATTCAACCTCACCCGGGGAAGGAAAGAATGCGCAGAGAAAGCTCACCAGCTCGTTGTGTTCATTGAGCAAGAAAAAGCATGGCTTCTCTTTATCGATATTCATCTCTGAGGAGAGATAGACCTCGTTTCCCAGTTGCTCTTCCTGGAAGGCCTTCTCTTGCAAGGCCTTGATTTGTTCTTCTTGTTCCTTTGTCAGGATACTGGTTGCGATGATGTTCATAGGAGGAAGTATTGCGCAAAAAAGCCGGCTTCACCAGAGGAAAGCCGGCTTTGGGAAGGACTTTGGATTACTTATGCCCTGATGAGGTGGAGGGCGAAGCCTCCGGCCTCCTGCTGAAGGTAGCAAACCTTGA
>LVBG01000025.1 GCA_001603115.1 Spirochaetales bacterium Spiro_05 | reverse complement strand
GGTAAAGAACAAACAATCACAGATGGAGGAAGAACTTGCTGATATCCTGATCTACAGTGTGTTGTTTGCCGATTCCATCGGGGTGGACATCCCTACTATCATAGGTGAGAAGCTTGCCAAGAACAGGAAGAAGTATGAGGTTTCCAAGGCGTTTGGGAATGCGAAGAAGTATACTGAGTTTGATGAGCCCGGAGGCCGGTGATGTTGGTCTATACCGGGGATAAGCAGGAATTCCTGTACGATGTCAGGACCAATGTGATCGACCGCAAGATCCAGGAGCAGCTGTTGGCAAAGCTTCACCGCAGGGTGGGGAGAAGTGAGCAGCAGTCCTACATCAACTCCCTTACCCAGATGCAGAACATCCTCCTCGATCCCGACATCCCCTCAGACTGTGGCATCGCCATTGAGTTTGCCATTCCCAACACATCCAAGCGGGTGGATTTCATCATCAGCGGTCTTGATGAGCACGACCGGCACAGTGCTGTCATTGTGGAGCTGAAGCAGTGGAGTGAGGTTTCTCCCCTTACGGACGTTCAGCAATTGCTTGCCGTACAGCCGGAAGTGCGGAAGGTGAAAACCTTCCTGGGAGGAGGGCTTCATCCGGTGGTGCACCCCTCCTACCAAGCATGGTCCTACCGCAGTTTCATCACCGACTACAATGCCAATGTAGAGGATATCCCCATCACCTTGGCCAGTTGCGCCTACTTGCACAACTATTATCCGAAAGATCATGATGACCCTCTCTTCATGCCCTGGTTCGGTCCTCTTTTGGAGCAATCTCCGCTCTATTGCCGACCCGATGCCAAGCAACTTGCTTCCTTCATCAAGCGCTACATCAGCAAAGGTGATGCAAAGCAAACCCTCTATTACATCGAGGGAGGGAAGATACGTCCCTCAAAAAGCCTGCAGGATTGTTTGGCTGCCATGCTGCACGGCAAACGCGAATTTGTTTTGATCGATGAACAGAAGGTTGTCTATGAGCAGCTTCTTTCCTTTAGCAGGGCTTCTTTCACAGATGGAAAGAAACGGGTAATGATAATCAAAGGTGGGCCCGGAACCGGCAAGACCGTAGTTGCCATCAACGCACTGGTGCAACTGACCGGCGAGAGTCAGGTCTGTGCCTATGTCACCAAGAACAGTGCCCCCAGGAACGTATTTGAGCGCAAGCTCAAAGACGGTTCCTTCAAGGCGCGGAACATCTCCAACCTGTTTCTGAGTTCTGCCAAATTCACTAAGGCGGAAGAGAATGATTTCAGCACGCTCATCGTTGATGAGGCGCATCGCCTGAACCAACGAAGCCAGCTTGGTCCCCAGGTTACCGGTGAAGACCAGATCATGGAGATCATGAAAGCAGCAACCTGCAGCATCTTCTTCCTGGATGAGGATCAGCGGGTGACTGCCAAGGATTATGGGGACAGGGAACGAATCCTGTATTGGGCCCAGCGTCTGGGTGCAGAGGTGAGGGAAGGGGAGTTGGTCTCCCAGTTCCGTTGCAACGGATCGGACGGCTATCTTGCCTGGCTTGACGGCGTACTCGGCATTAGGGAAGAGACTGCCCACCCAACCCTTGAAGGCATTGCCTACGATGTGCAGGTGGTGGATAATCCGCTTGTCCTCAAGCAGCTGATCGAGGAGAAGAACCGCATCGACGGCAAAGCACGTCTGGTTGCTGGCTACTGCTGGGAGTGGGCTTCGAAAAAGAAATCTGAGGTCCCTGACCTTGTCATCGGGGATTTTGCAATGCAATGGAACTTGGACAGCGACTCCACCTTCGCCATCTCCGAGCACTCCATCAACCAGGTGGGGTGCATCCATACCACCCAAGGCTTGGAGTTCAGTTATGTCGGGGTGATCATCGGTGACGATTTGCGCTTTGAGAACGGTCACGTCATTTCTGATTACACCCGGCGTGCAAAGAGCGACAAATCGCTCAACGGCCTATTGGGAAAAGCAAAGAAGAAGGACGGGGAAGCGCTTAAGCAGGTGGACTGCATCATCCGCAACACCTACCGTACCCTGATGAGCAGGGGCTTGAAGGGCTGCTATATCTACTGCACCGATGCCAAGCTCGGCCACTTTCTCAAGAGTAGGATCACGGGGTATCAGAGAGATGAGGATTCCTTTTCTGAGGCTGCTGAGGAGCATCAGCTATGAGAGCGTTTGTGGGTATCACCGACTATGATTGGTATCAGAGTCTGGCAGGGCAGGGGTATGACGAAGTCAACTTCTGGAAGCCGGGGGGAAACGTCAATTTCAAGGCGCTGACACCTGGGGAATTGTTCCTGTTCAAACTGCATGCTCCCTACAATGCCATTGTGGGAGGAGGATTTTTTGTTCGCTTTTCCCTTTTGCCAAGTTTTCTAGCCTGGGAAGCGTTTGGCACCAAGAATGGAACAGAGACCTTTGGCCAGCTGGAAGCACGCATTGCCAAATATCGCAAGAGCCAGGTTCCCAATCCACAGATCGGCTGCATCATCCTCGGTTCCCCGTTTTTCTTCTCTGAATCCGATTGGATCGCCGCTCCTCCCAACTGGGGCAAAAGCATTGTGCAAGGCAAGACGTATGACGATACGACTCAGGAAGGTGCAGCACTTCTGGAGGCTGTATACCAGCGACTTGGTGGCCTGTATGGGTATGGGCACAATGAGACAGACGCTGCTTCCGATGTACGGGAAGGGCAGTATCTGGCAACCTACCGTATTGGGCAGGGAACCTTCCGGGTATTGGTTACCGAGGCGTACAACCGTCGTTGCGCAATCAGTGGCGAAAAGACACTTCCTGTTTTGGATGCTGCTCATATTGTGCCGTTCAGCGAAGAAGGCAGCTATTCGGTGAGGAATGGGCTGTTGCTCAGGACTGACATCCATACACTCTATGACAAGGGGTACCTCACCGTTACTCCCGACTACCATGTTGAGGTGAGCAATCGACTGAAAAGCGAGTACGGTAATGGGAAGATCTACTATGCCTATCATGGTCTTGCTCTTCCAAACCTTCCTTTGCAGCAACAGGAAAGGCCTTCTCCCTCCTTCCTGGCATGGCATACCGAGCATGTGTACAAGGGGTGATATGAAGCGTTTGGAGGGCTGGTTTGATACGTACTACTTCTTTCCAAGCTCCACTTCCACCGTATCATAATCACTGATGGAAACCTCATTGATGTTTCCGCATTCAGGGCAAACAATCCGTACTGATACTTGCTCATGTTTCATATCAGTGATGTTGATCTGGTATTCCCAACTTCCACATCCCAAACAGGTGAATTTCATGGTTTGTGCTCCCTTTGGTACCCAATGTTCTCGAGGTTAAGTATTGCTCTGAATATGGCTATCCACAATGTATTGTATCCATTGGTACTGATAATCTCGGTATTTACTGAGCAAACCATCAACGTAGTTCTGGGTGCCTAGAGAAAATCCATGTTCTTCTGTCACAAAATGTGAATAGATTGTGTGACAGAGTAGAGAGGTGTTATAAGCAAGGGATTGTCTCCCAAGAGATACCTACTTTTGGGAGATTATCGCTCTTCATGGGAGAAACCTCGAGATTCAGAGGGGAACTCTCACTTATCGTGATCTTTTTGTTTCTCATCAAGGACAAATGCCAATACTGGGATATACTGTTGTCATTACATCCGAATTCTTTTGGAGGTCCCTCATGCAAACAGAAGTCAGAATGATTCCCATCACCACTCCCTACGGGGAGTACCGGGTCTGGACCAAGCGCTGCAACAACAGTCCGTCAAAAAGGCTTTTGCTCTTGCACGGAGGACCGGGGATGACCCATGAGTACTTCGAGAGCTTCGATACCTACTTCGCCGATGGAGATATCGAATACATCTACTATGACCAGCTCGGCAGCCACAACTCGGACAACCCCGCAGACCGCAAGTTCTGGACCATAGAGCGCTTTGTTGATGAGGTTGACCAGGTTCGCAAAGCCTTGGGTCTCGACTCCTCAAACTTCTTCTTGCTTGGTCACTCTTGGGGAGGGGTGCTCGCCACCGAGTATGCTCTTGCCCATCCTCAGGCGCTCAAAGGCCTCATCATCAGCAATATGATGGCCGACTGCGTTGACTACCAGCGCTACGCAGACGATGTGCTGGGCCCTCAGATGGATAGCGCTGTGCTGGCCCGCATCAAGGAGTTGGAAGCAGCAGGAGCGTATGAGAGCGAAGAGTATGAAGCGCTGCTCATGCCTCAGCACTATGAGAAGCATGTCTTGCGCCGTCCCATGGACCAGTGGCCTGCTTGCGTGATCAACGCCTTGGAGCATGCCAACAAGGACCTCTATGTCTATATGCAGGGTCCCAGTGAGTTTGGCATCTCCGGTGTTCTGGCCACCTGGGATCGCTCAGAGGATCTGCAAAAGATCAGCGTCCCCACCTTGGTGATCGGGGCCGAGTATGACACCATGGACCCCTTGTACATGAAGTGGATGTCCCAGCAGATTCCCCGCGGTTCCTTCCTTTATTGCCCCGAGGGCAGCCACATGGCCATGTGGGATGATGCTGAGGTCTACCACAACGGTATCCGGAGCTTCATCAATAAGGTGTGAGTCAGCCCCATCGATCAAAATGAATGCGCTCTTGCAGTGAGTACTCCTTCTGCTGTATCTCGTTGGCATCCGTTCGTTTCTTGCCGATGGCAATGAGGCAGGGGAAGCGATACTCCGCGGGAAAATTCAAGACCTTCCGTGTCCACTCCTCCTCGTTTCCGAGGGGGATGCGAAGCGTACAGCAGTACTCTTCCGCAGTGGCTGCCAGCAGGATGTTCTCGATGCTGCACCAGATGGACGCAAACCCATTCAGGTGGGAAAGGTTCTCAGGATGAAGGATATCTGTCTTCTGCTTGAAGAGCGGCACCACCACACAACAAGCATCGGCGAACATTCTGTACTGCTTGGGAACCGCGTTCCGGTAGCACTCTTGCTGCACAGGATCGTCCAGATGCCAATCGCTGAGAAGCTTTTGCATATCCTCAGCTGAAATCCCTTTGGGAATGATCTCAATCAGCTTGAGGATGACGCTCCTATCCCGGATGACCACAAAATGCCAATCACGCAGGTGGTCATTGGACGGGGCTTGCAATCCTGCTGAGATGATCCTCTGGATCGTCTCAGCATCGATGGTTGCGTGTGGGTCGAAATCACGAACCGTTCTTCGTTTCTCTACAACGCCGTAGAAATCCATTGAGCTTACTTCTGTATCTGCACGATGCTTGCCAGCACGATCAGGTGCAGCACCACCTGCTCAATCCAGGTGAACCAGTCATTGCCGCTCATCCGGCCAAAGTCGATCGTCAGGACATCGAGGATGACGATCAGGGCAAGCCAGAAGATCAGGATGGAAGTAAGAGCAAGCTTTGCAATCTTCTCTGGAATTGCCTTGGTGATCATCTGAGCACCCAGGAAGAGACCACAGAGCAACTCCAAAGTAGAGATGAGAATCAGAAGCAGTTCGCTGTCGCCCCCAAACATGTTGGAAATCTCGCGCGAGATCTGGTTGCCCAGCCCTCGGCCCGATGTGAAGCCGATGATGCCCATGCTGATGAACAGTAGGGCGATGAGCAGTTGCAGAACCGGTTTTGAGGCAACCTTTTGCAGGCTTGCCTTGGGATCCTTTGCCATAATCTCTCTCCTTGTGGTGTTCCTTCAGTGTAGGGTGGTTGCACCCCGAGGTAAAGCAGTGGACAAGGTAAATCGGAAAGCTTGGCTTCCCTACTTGACGATTGCACAATAAAATTGTATGCTACATATAACACAAGCAAGAACCTCTTGCTAAGGAGATATAACACATGAACACACCCAAGATTGGCATTATCATAAGCAGTACCAGAGGAGCTCGCGTAGGCGAGCAGGCAGCACACTATGTGGCATCGATCGCGAACAAGCGGACCGACCTCTCGTTCGAGGTCATTGACCTTCGCGACTACCCCATGCCGTTCTTCGACGAAGTGGCCTCCAACGCCTATGTGCCCTCCACCAATGAAGTGGCCCAGAAGTGGCAGAAGAAGGTTGCAAGCCTCGACGGTTTCATCTTTGTCACTGCAGAATACAACAACAGCATCACCGCTGCTTTGAAGAATGCCCTTGACTATGCATACCCGGAGTGGAACCGCAAAGCAGCGGCCTACTTCTCCTATGGCTCGGCTGGCGGAGCACGTGCCGTTCAGCACCTGAGAGACATCTGTGTTGAGCTTCAGATGGCTCCCGTCAGGCACTCCGTCCTGGTCCAGGGCAACGACTTCTATCCGATCATGAACGGAGAAAAGCAGTTCAAGGACCTTGGATACCTGGAACAATTGGTAGAGCAGATGCTCAACCAGCTCTCCTGGTGGACACTTGCGCTGAAGAGTGCACGTGAACGCGGCTAAGTAATTGTAACTCCATTTTTTGCGGACCTGGGGGAAAGGCAGAAGCCTTTCCCCCTCGTTTCGTCTACTTGGCCTGTGCAGGAATGACGAGCTGTTCCACTTTGTCTATCACGATATACAGCAGAAGGCCCAAAAGGCTGAGCAGTACGATTCCCCCGTACATGCCCACGTAGTTGGCCATCACCCAGTTGTTCATGATGGTGTACCCCAGACCATAGGTGGAGGCATACGTTTCACTGACGAAGAGCACCGAAAGGGAGATGCCGACGGTGATGCGCAGCGATGAGAAGATCCTGGGCAGGATGGATGGCCAGATGATGTCAGTCAGGACTTGTCTGGACGTAAGATGGTAGGCTTGTGCCAGCTCAAGATACTGGAAGGGTATCTGCTTGACCCCATCGCGAATGGTGAGTGTGGCAGGAAAAAAGATGATGACCGCGATGAGGATGATCTTGGAAAGGTCCCCGATGCCGAACAACACCATGAAAACCGGAAGAAAGGCGATCTTTGGCAGAGGGTAGAGCAAATAGAGGGTGGGCGAAAGGACTCGATCGAGACGTTTCACCCGACCGATGGCCAAGCCCGAAGGAATGGCAAACAGTAAGGCCACCACGGTTCCCATCAGGATACGGTAGAAAGAGAAGAGCAGGTGCAGATGATTCTTTGCCTCAATCATGCTTGCCAGCAGATGCGCGAAGACCACATGCGGGTAGGGAATGATGGGCCCAGAGACCAAGAGTGCGAGTGCATACCAGAAGAACAGCACCACCAGAAATCCTCTCAGGTATCTCATCGGGAACCTCCCAGCTGAAAACGCAACTCCTTTTCCAGGGAGAATGCACCTACGTTGCTTCTGATGTCCTCATACTCGTGATAGGGGTTGGCCGTCTCATAGGAAAGTCCCTGCTTGGTCATCACAATGATACGCTCTCCCATAAAGACCGCTTCCTTGATGCTGTGTGTCACCACAAGCAAGGTGATGCCGTGCGTCTTCACATACGCCTTTATCTCCTCCTGCAGCCGCTCCCTTGTCTGTTCGTCGAGGCTGGCGAAAGGTTCATCCAGCAACAAGAGGCCGGGCTTCCTGACAAGGCTTCGTGCCAAGGCTACGCGTTGGCGCTCACCGCCGCTGAGCTGGCTGGGGTAGCTGTTCCTGCGGTGCCCAAGTCCTACCAAGCCAAGCAACAATTGTGCATACTCCCTACTCTCCGGGCCCAGTCCGAGCATGACGTTCTCCACCACCTTCTTCCAAGGCAGGAGACGATCTTGCTGGAACATCAGCGAGCAGTTGGTGCTTCCTCCCTCAATGGTGATGGAGCCCTGACTCAAAGAAAGCAGCCCTGCAATGGCATAGAGCAGGCTGGTCTTTCCACACCCGCTCTTGCCCACGATGCTGATCATCTCGCCCCGTTTTGCATGGAGGGAGAAGTGTGAGAAAGCAGTGTGTGCCCCATAACACACTTGGGCATCGCATATGGTGAGCATCAGAGATCCTCGATGAAGCGACGGTTGAGAAAGCTCTCTGTGCCGAAGGCATAGGTTTGCTTGGTAACCGAAGCTGTCCAGTCCATGATCTGCCTGACAAACTCGTCGTTGGGAAGACGGGGTGCATGATAGGTGGGCAACTGGATGAGGTCTTCAATCTCAGCTGGGAGGTTGGGGATGTGCCGCATGATCATGGAACGGGCAAGACTGGGATCTTGTTCAATGTCCTTCACCGCCTGTGCATAGGCACGATGGAAGGCGGTGAGCGCCGCTTCCTTCTCCTGTATTGCTGCTTCCGTAAAGGCTATGATGTTCAGGCTCTCTGCAGGAATGCCTGGGAAAAAGACCTTCTTCAGTCCTCTCATTGCCCCAACTGAGGCGAAGGGTTCTGGAAAAATGCCTGCATCGAGCTGACCTGAGGCAACAGCCTCAAGCCGTGCAGGAATTTCGTTGATGTACACCTTCTTAAGAGTGTGGTCAGTTCCCAGGTATTGCTCCACCAGGTAGTTGGTGACGCTGATCTCCATCGTACCTACCGAAAGTGTTGGGCTATCTTGTATTGCGCTTTTGGCAAGGAGGGGAAAGTCGCCATCGGTGGAGAGCGTTCCTACCAGCCTGAAGGCATTGGCACTTTGGGTGATGAGGGCAACCAGGTCGGTCATCGCCCCATCCACCTGGCCAGTTTGCAGGGCTGTCTGGCGGTTCTGGCCATTGGTGAAGAGGATCAGCTGGGCATCAACACCCTGTTCGGTGAAATAGCCTCTTTCCTGAGCAAGATAGAAAGGGGCTGCATCGACGGCACTCATCATCCCTACTTTCAGGGAGGGAAGATTTTCTGCAGTCTCATTTCTCTTGCAGCTGCAGAAAACCAAGAGAAACAGGAGCGTTAGGATAATTGGGAAGAGCATTCTTTTACGCATAGGTGCCTCACAGTAGGAAAATCGTACTACTGTACCATGGCTTGGGCAAAGGCATCAATGCAAGGGAAAACGACTGTTCAAGAACTCCTGGTTCGTATGCTCTTAACAGCCTCGCAGACTATGTTGAAGTTTTCCTCAATCCCATCACTATCGGCAGTGAACTGCCGCGTATGTTGCATGGCGATCCCAATCTGGGAAGCTTGGGCGATGACATCAATACCGGCTCCGAGAAAAAGAAACTCCCACCCGTTTTCGGCTTGCCTTGTCTCGATCATCTGCTTCACCTGAGCATGGGTGTACTCTGTGCTGGCATTTTCCTGGCCATCGGTGATGATGGCCACCAAGACTTTCTCAGCTTCTTCTTGAGGGGCATTGTTTGCCAGCGTCCTTCCGATTGCATCGAGGAGGGCGGTGGATCCTCCCACCTGATAGGTTTCTTCGGTAAGGTCCTGTACGTGGTGGATATCAATCCGGTCGTGAAGGAGCTGGTAGCTGTCGCTGAACAGGACGGTGGTGAGAAGACAAGCAGAGCCCATTGCCTTCTGCTTGGCAAGCAGGGCATTGAAGCCCCCAATGGTATCCTGTTCCAACCCGTACATCGAACCACTCTTGTCGAGAATGAAAATCAGTTGCGTTGAGACTTCGTTCATCGTGGTTTCCTCCTTAGTTTCAACTAAGGAATACCACGCTCTTCACCTTTCTTGGTCGCTTGCAAAGCGACATTTCAGCTTCCCAAAAGCGGTTGGTCGTAGCTGAACAACACCTCATTGATCTCGAAGATATCATGCACATCTTTCAGCAGGAAGAAGGTAATGATGCGGTCGGATAGGTTGTTGGGACTGAGGGCATAGCCTGCACAGGCGAGAAGCCCTTCGGTGGCTTCAAGATCGAGTTCAAGACCCAATGCAAGTGCGAGAACAGTTCGTTTGCTTGGAAGGTACTCGCTTTTGCTTCTGATCTTGGAAAAAAGCCTTCGGTCGATGTTTGCCTTCTTGTACACCTCAACTTCCGTTTTGCCCTGCTGCTTGATGAGTGAGAGTACCTTTTCGGAAAAGCTCTGCTCTTGCTGCTGCAGCTGTGCTTCCAACTCTGGATAGGGTTCTTCGCATCGTTCGATGGAGTACTGTTGGTCAGAAATTTCCATCTCCCAGCTCTGCAGAAACTGATCAAGCATACCAAGATGCGGTGAATGGGGGACACAGGAAGCTCGATCGAACAAGACCAGATACACCAGAAGATCCTCCTGCTTGAGAAAGCCTGTGATGGCTGAGCTCGCCACCTCGAGTGCTTCTTGTTTCGGATAGCGGTAGATGCCGCTGGAGATGAGGGGGAATGCAATGCTTTCATATCCTGCTTGCAAGGCGAGGTGAAGACTGTTTTGGTAACAGCGAGTGAGCATCTCCCGTTCCTGATGCTTGCCATCCTGATAGATGGGCCCTGCTGTGTGGATTACCGCCTTGCAGGGGAGTGCGAAGGCAGGAGTCATGATCGCTTGCCCTTGTGCAATCGGGGCAAGAGGAGCACAGGCTTGTTGCATCAAAGTTTCGCCGGCTGCCTTGAAAATTGCTCCACAGACCCCTCCTCCCTCCGATAGGGAGGTGTTCGCAGCATTGACAATGACGTCGACTTCAAGCTTGGTTATGTCTCCTTTGATAATCTGAAATGGCATGGACGCTCCTTCCATCAGGACAAGAGAGGTTGCAAGTCCTGCAGCATGGTATGCATCATAGCACACAGTTTTCCTATCAAGAGATTCATGTCTGTAAAGTCAGTAAGCGGGCCAAGCCTGAGCTGCACGATTGCATCCTCTCCCTTGGCTTCCTCCACCAGCATGTAGGGGGAGGGGAGTTTTCCCCTGAGCTCTTCCCGCACTTGTGCTTGGATGGAACGATTGCGACCTGCCAGCCATAGTTCGAAAGCTCCCTTCTCGTGTACATAGACCAAGGCGAGTTTCAGCTGGCGTTTCTTCAGATTCGGGGGAATGAGTGCGATGTAGCTCATGTCGAGATAGCCGGGGTAGATTCCGCTCACCTCGGATTCAGGAAGTTGCTTCTGCAATTCCCTGCCACAAAGGGTAAGGGTTTTGAGGATGAGCTTGTAGGCCTCTGAGAGGGGAGCTTTGCACGCTTGGGTGTAAAGATTAACAAGTGTGAGTGAAGAAAGCTCTTTTTTAGCAACCACAAGCATCTCAAAATCGGTCTGGGAGAGAGGGTTCTTTCTGCTGAAAGCCCCAAGATGGGCTCCAAAGAACTCGACCTTGGTGAATCCAAGCCCGGCCAGCAGGGTTCTCAGTTCGGTCGGCAGGTAGTATCGTTCGCTTGAGATGATGGTATGCTCCTGTCCATCATCATCGGTGAAGGTGGTGGTATTGTGGTCACGCAGCGTGCAGAGGTCAAAGCCTGTGCTGGTACACGTAGACCCTTCCTCTGTCTTGGCGTCTGCATAGAAGGCATTCAGGTTTTGGGAGAGGGGAAAGAGACCGTTTAGGGTGGTGAAGATCAGAATAGCCTCATCTTTCAGCGCGCTTGCTATGGATTGGAGGATGGCCGCATTCTCCTCGTCTGTCTCCATGAGACAAAAGCCTCCTTCGCAGAGCATGATTGCGGCATCGAATTCTGCACGGAAGGGAAGATTGCGTGCATCGGCTTGGAGAAATGGGATGGATAGCGCTTCCTTTGCCGCGTTCTCCCGTGCCAGGCCCAGCTGGTTTTCAGAGAGGTCTATGCCGGTGACCTTGTACCCACGCTTGGTAAGCTCGATGGCGTGCCTACCCGTTCCACACCCCACATCAAGGATGGAAAGGCTCTTGTCGAAGCCAAATTCCTGTTCAAGGAAATCGCATTCACCTACCGTTCCTTGCGTGAACGGCTCCTTCTCATACGAATGGGCGTAATTTTTGAACAACTGCACATACCAAGGCTCATGCATACGCACCTCCTTTTGCAGTGTTGCCCGCATTGCCTTATTTGTACAGAGCTGGTCAGAGCAGGTAGAGTTCTTTCTCGATGAAAAAGTTCACCAAATCGGCATCGAACTGCGTACCTGAGAAAAACTTAAGCTCTTCGATGGCTATCTCTGTGGGCAGTGCCTCACGATAGGCACGGCTGCTGGTCATGGCGTCAAAGGCATCGGCAAGGCTGACGATTCGCACTTCCAAGGGAATCTGCTCACCCCTCAGGCCGTCGGGATACCCAAGGCCATCGATACGTTCGTGATGGTTGCGTACGATCGGGATATAGGGTTGGAATTGGGGGAGGTGGCTGACAATGCGCTCTCCTGCGGCAGGATGGCCTTTGATGACCTCGTACTCGTCTTTGGTGAGCGTGCTGTCCTTGTTCAGAATCTCCTCAGGGACGCTGATCTTGCCGATATCGTGCAAGAGCGAGCCCCCTTCCACTACCGACAGAGCCTCCTTGCCCAGCCCAACGGCCTTGCCCAAGGCAACGGCAAGCGTACGCACCCGGTTGCAATGGCCCTTGGTGTAGGAGTCCTTCTGTTCAATGGTTTCACTGAAGGCTTCCAAGGTAGCCATGGTCGTACTTTGCAGGGTTGCAAGCGTCTGTTTCAATTCCAATTCCAACTGATGCTGTTGTTCCTGGTTTCTCTGGCTTTCCAACAGCATGAGCTTCTGCTCATGTGCCTTATCCAGCACTCGCTTCACACAAGAGAGCAGTGTTTCCCGATGTACCGGCTTGGAAAGATAGTCGGTAGCTCCAAGACGGATCGCCTTCATGCCGGTATCCAGGTCGTTGAAGGCAGTGAGCATGATCACCGGCAGGTGGGGATAACTGAGTCGCAGCATATCCAACAGCTCAAAACCGGTGAAACCCGGCATTTTGATATCCAGCAAGAGCAGGTCGATAGCTTCAGCCCTAGTACGAAGAAGGGCCAGAAGTTCGTGTCCGTTTTCACAGGCAGTCACCTCATAGCCCTCTTTTCTCAACATGATCTGAAGGATTTTTCGGATTGCAGGATCATCATCTGTTGTTACAATATGTCTAGTCATCTCGAGCATCTCCGTATCATCGGCCCTGGAAGGGATTCAGAAAAGGGGTGGTTTTTTTATACTCCCCATAGGTGGGAAATAGTTTGGGAAACAACAGCTTGTCCTCCCAGAGTACCAAAAGGAAGTTGCTCAACACAAATCCAGCCACAACCAAGGTAATCGGAGCATACCAGAAATAGAGACTGGTACACAAGCTGAATAAGAAATGCCAATGAAAGCCTGGGTGCCGGCAGATTCGGTATGTGCCTTGGGTATAGAGTGACCCCGGGGTTTTGTTGCGCAGCAGAAATTCAAGCAAAACCGAATAGGTGAGCAAGAGTGCCGAACCGATCATCAAAAGGATGAGGAGGATTTTCAGCCACCCGCTGTGCGGGGAACTATACTGGTTGAACAGTAGGACGAACGGGATTGCCGTGACAAAAAATCCGACGTACAAGACCCGGCTGAGTGCTGTTCGCTTATACAGGAGAGCGATATCGTATAGAGCAGCAAGAAAATACCCGCTCACTCCCAAGAAAAAGAGTTTGATTAAGTTCATAAAGTGGCTCTATACTAATACAAATTTTACTCATTTGAAAGAAAAAAGAGGAATCCTCATGATTATTGATGTCTCGACCATCATTCCGGCCGTTGCTTTTGTCTTGTACGTCTCATTTGTCATCTTTGGATTCCTTCAATACCGCAAAGACCGATTCTATTGGTCCTTCCAGCTTTACATGATTTTTGTCTGCATTTGGAGCTTCGGATCGCTGATGATGCACCTCAACAGCCCCATCCAAACTCCGCTCTTCTGGAACCGGATCATGCTTATCGGCTTGCTCTCCGTACCCTACGCTCTCTGCAGTTTTGTCGTGGACATCCTGGAATTGCAGCGCAAACCCATCAAGGTGGTGATCAAACTCAGCTACTTGCTCATCATTCCCTTGATGTACCTCAACTTCACCGGCAACATCGTAAATGAGGTTGGCTTCACCGATGATCTGATTTTTTACTACCAGCTTGCCCCTGGAGCCGTCTCTGCCTACTCAATGAGCTATGTATATCTCATCTTTACCCTGGTCATGCTGTTTTTTGGTACCAAGCGGCGCAGCAAGGAGGGGGTTCAGAAGAACCTCATCTTGCCCTTGATCGGCGTTCTGATCATGCTGGTGGGCATCTTCTTGAACGTCTTCCCTGAACTCGGTCGCTATCCAATTGATATCTTTTCGGCCACCATCAATGCTGTTTTGCTCTTCTATACAATTTACAAGTACAAGCTGATCAACTACAGCCGCCTCGGGCTTTCCATCATGTACTCGACCATCCTTGCCTTCGCCGCCTCGGTCACCTACTTTCTGATCATCAACCTCATCCAGCTCTTCAACCCCTCTTTTGCACCGGGCAACCTCTTCCAGCTCTCCTTGATCCTGGGTATCATCACCGTCATCATCATTCATCCCCTGCGCAATCTCATCAGCTACATCGTCGATGCAATCATCATCCCCAAGCGACACCCCTATCAGACAACCATCAGAAATCTCAGCAAACGCCTGACGACCATCGTCAACCTCCATGAGCTTGGCCAAGAGGTGGTGAAGAATCTGAGTGCGGGCTTGAAAACCAACTGGGTTGTCTTCATTGCCAGAGGCATCGAGGAGCCGGACAACTACTTTTTGGTAGCCAACAACAACTGTCCTACTGAGATCAGGGTGGGGGAGGACATTCCGTTTGCTTTCTCAGCAGTGGTGGAAGCACGTCTAGAGCAGTGCAAGAAGGAGAATGTGTCAGCCATCATTCATGTGAACCCCGATGAACCGCGCCTTTCTGTCAGTGCCTTCCTTCCTCCCAGTGATGTAATCATCCCGTTGGTGATCCGCAGGCAGGTAGCAGGCTACATCGTCATCGGCTACGGAGATGGCAAGGCCCTCATCAGTGAGATCGAGCGGGATGCCCTGGAGATCCTTGCTGCCCAGAGCAGCCTCTCCTTGGAGAACGCCCTCTCCTTCGAGCAACTTCGCATCCAGGGCGATGAGCTGACCATGAGCAAGAACAAGCTTGAAGCCATTTTCAACGGGATAGCTTCACCGGTCTGCCTCATCGACATCGACTACACCATCCAAGAAGCGAATACGGCGGCAGTCTCGTTCTTCGGTGAGCCGCGCGAGCTTTTGATCGGCAGCAAATGCTACCGATCCTTCTTCGACCGGAGCCGGCCCTGTGCCTTCTGTCAGGGCTTGGACTGCCTCCATACCGGTGTCTTGCAGGAGAAGGAGACGGATGTGGATGATAAGGTCTACTCCTTCCAGTTCCACTCAGTGCGCTCCGCAGACAAGAGCAAGAGCGTCTTCATCGAAATCATCAACGACATCACCGAGCAGAAGCATATGCAGGAAGAGCTGGTGCGGACCGAGAAGATGGCAGGTATCGGAACCCTGGCCGCCGGCATCGCCCATGAGCTGAACAACCCCTTGGCCGGCATCGTGGGAACCGCTGAGATTATGCTCAGTGAATTGGAAGAGGCAAACCCTCACCATGAGTATGTACAGGACATCCTCTCCTACTCAAAGACAGCAAGTGACGTCATCAAGGAGCTCTCCATCTACAGCCGCAAGGAGGAGGTGAAGCAGAAGGAGCCGGTGGAACTGGTAAGGGTGCTGGAGTTCTCGCTCCGACTTGCACTGCGAGGGGTCGACTCACAGAATATTCGTGTAGAGCGCAACTATCATGCCCTGCCTACCATTGAGGCGAATGAAGGTGAGCTTCAGCAACTCTTTCTCAACCTCATCGTCAACGCCTTGCAGGCGATGGAGGGCAACGGCAAGCTGACGCTCACCTGCTTTGAGAAGGATGATTTTGTGCAGGTCAAGGTAGGCGATACCGGTTGCGGCATTGCAGAGAAGTATATGAGCCAGATCTTCACTCCCTTCTTCACCACAAAGGCTCCCGGAAGCGGAACAGGCCTAGGCCTTTCCAACTGCTATAGCATTGTGGATAAGATGGGCGGAAGGATAAGGGTACGCAGTGAGGAGAAGATTGGCTCTGAGTTCACCACCATCTTCCCCCTCAATGAAGAAGGCCGTGAGTCCATTCACTTCACCTTGGTGAACGATCAAAATGGTATGAATGATGTCTTCTTCATCCAACGCAAGGTATTGGTTGGTGAGAAGGGCTATCTTGAGGAGTCCATCCATCGAAAGGAAGACGAGAAGGCCCTGCACATCCTCGCATTCAAGGGATTGCACCCGGTGGGAACAGTAAGCCTGATGACCAGCGAGCGGTTCTGGCCGCTGCCCATCTCCAAGTATTTTGACATCAAGTCGGTACTCAAGACCCGTCACTGTGCTGAGATCATACGCCTTGCCGTGCTGCCTGAGATGCGCAATACCTCAGCTTCCATCGGCTTGATCATCCTCATTTTCCTCCTTGCACGGGCAACAGGGGTTGAGGAGCTGATCATCGATGTCTTCGCTGATGATACCAAGACGATCAAGCTCTACAAGAAGTTTGGCTTTGTGGAAGTAGGCAGCTATTGCTCCCCCTCACCGGTAACCGTTCTTGTGCTGCAGAGCAAGTCCACCTTGGAAAAGGACCGCAGTCAGCTGAGGCACTTCGTGAAGCCGCTGTTCAGCAGGCTCAGGCCTCTCTTTGACTTCGGCGATTATACCCAGGCAGTACACGACGAGATGGACAGGATTCTCAGTGCTGACAAGATCACCGAGGTTGTGGAGGACGTTGAGGAAGAGATCCAGGTAATCTAGCCTTGGACCGTAAATATCTTCTGGGCGGGATAGGCAAGCTCGATGCCTTCCTGCCTGAAGTGCTTGAGCAGCAGGAGGTTGATCTCCTGCTGTACATTCATGTACACCACATATTCGGGAGAGGGAACGTAGTAGACCGTCTCGAAGACGAGAGCTGAAGCACCGAAGGTTTGGAAATGACAGCGATCGCAGAGTACCCCCTCGATGGTGGTGACACTGGCTATGGCTTCCTTGATCAAGGTGGGAATCATTTCCACCTTCTCGATTTCCGTCTCAAAGGGAATGGATATCTGGCTGACTACGCGCCTGCGTTGCATCTGCTTGTAGTTGTGGATGCGGCTGCTGGTGAGGTCAGAGTTGCTGATGATCAGCATCTCCCCACTGAGGACCCTGATACGGCTGCTCTTGATGCCGATTCGTTCGACAATTCCTGACTTATCCCCAAAGACAATGAAGTCCCCGAGGGCGAAGGGGTGGTCAAAGAAGATGACAAAGTAGCTGAAGAGGTCGCCCAGAACTCCTTGGGCAGCAATTGCAACCGCAATACCACCAACACCAAGGCCTGCAAGGGCTGTGGTGATATTGAAGCCGATATTGCTGAGAAGAATGAGAAAGCCAACAACCCAGATCAGCAGCTTTACAAAGGAAAGCAGGGGCTTGAGGTTTTTCTCATGCTCTTGGTTGGCATACTCTTTTTCGAAGTATTTGGAAAAGCTCAGCTCGATGCCCTTGTTCAAAGATCGAACAATGATGATCGTCATGACCAAGGCAAAGATTATCTGCACCGTCTCTTGAATGGTTTCCCCAAAGCTGACTCGTTGCATGGAAACCCACAAGACGGCAAGGAAGATAAGAGGGAGCGCAATGCGCTTGAAGAAGCGGAGCACCGGAAGCGTACGGAACCGACTTTTCTGGGTAGGATCAGCTTTCTTCAGCTCCTCCAGCTTTTTGATGCGTTTCCCCAGGATCGTGTTGGCAAGCAAGATGAGAACCAGTGATGAGCCGAGCAGGATGAACATGGGCAGCAGCGGCTTGATGGTGGTGGTGAAGAACGTATTGATAGTTTCCATAGTGTCACTATACTATACTTTTTTGTGAGCTTCCATCGCAGAGCGCTTTTCCAGGGTGCAGCAATTGTACAGTTCGATGCCTGCCAAGCCGCTCTCATCTGCATAGAGTGTTCTTCCGCTGCGATCGGAGATTGCCAAGGAGAGCGTTCCCTCCACACTCTCGGTGATGCTCCCGTCCATTGCTCCATTGCGCGGCGATGCAAGGTGTGAACCGCTACCCATACGTGCGGTGAAGGTAAGCATCCTGTCCTTCTTGCTGATTACGACCTTCGCCTCCTGATCGGTGGTTTGCAGCGATACAATCTTCGCATTGGTATACGTGCCGAGGTGAATCATCTCATCTTTCAGCTGAACAAACCCCAGAAATCCGGTGAATCGCAATCCCAGATAGGGAATGCGAGCAATGCTGAGCATGACAGAGGTGCTTGCGTCGGAGAAACAGTTGGCATGCATCCAGAGGTAAGCGGTGGGAAAGCTCTTTCCCCAATCTTTTTCGCTATAGACGCTGCTTCTTTTGATAGGTACTGTTCGGTTGTTCAGTGTGAGGTTCCCCTCGGCAGAGCCGTGGGTGGCCACCACACCGTGTTTGCACTCCATGGCTGGCAGATACGCAAACCACCCCATCACCCCAACACTTGTCAAGGAAACAGGGAAGGGTTGCAGGTCGATCAGCGTGATGCTTGCCTCCAAGTCCAGGCCGCTCTGATGCAGCGAGAGGCTGATGGAGTTTTTGCTGAAGTGGTTGTCGCCGATGGCAATCGAGAAGTTGTGCGTTCCTGCGTGAAAAGAGGCAAGGGGGAAGCGTACATACCAGCTTCTGCCTTCCCTGCTGCTGATCACCTGGATGAAGGCGTGGCTATCCTCAGCCAATGCGATGCCGGGTATGAAGGCGATGACCTCAGGCTGCGGTTCTTCGATGGCTATCTTGAAGTACCAGCCTTCGAAGTACGATCGTCTGTCCAAAGAACCTTGAAATCGTTCAGGATGGTAGAGGTTCGGCATCGTATGGTGTCCCCCTGAGCCTTTTTCTGATAGTAGCAGACAGCGGTGTTCTGTAATATGTGCAAGGCCCGAGAAAACGTGAAAAAGATGAAGAAAACATGGCCTTAAGCGGCGACCTTTTTTGGTCTTGGTGCTACACTGCGTTTGACGATCAATGAGAGTCGAAAGGACCGCTGGTTTGATCGTCAAGGATGATTTTTATGGGACAGTTCAATACTAACGAGATTGTTATTATTGATGATGTCGAGCCTCCGCTTATACGGAGCGGTGAGTCTTCGGACTCACCACACCCCCATCACCAAAACAGCCGCCTTTCAGATGCCCAGTACCCTCTGGATGGCAGGATCGAAGAGTTCAGGAAGCTGCATTTCCCGGACGCGACAGATGCGATGTGGAATGACTGGCATTGGCAACTTTTTCATCGGATCACCACCTATCACGACCTCTGCCGGTATCTGGTACCTACAGCAGAAGAAGAGCAGGCACTTCGCCAAGCAAGTACGCTTTTCCCCTTTTCCGTCACCCCCTACTATCTTAGTCTCATTGACCCCAACGATACCCAAGGATCGCTGCGCAAGTGTGTCATTCCTTCCATATTGGAAGCTGACCATCAGAGCGGTGAAAGCGATGATCCTCTCTCAGAGGAGCATACCACCAAGGTCCGTGGGCTGGTACACCGGTATCCGGACCGTGTACTCTTCCTTACCACAAGCTTTTGCAGCACCTACTGCCGATACTGCACCCGATCACGGATGGTCGGCGGGCATACGGAGAATCTGCTCAAGCACTGGGATGAGGCTCTCTCCTATATCGAGGAACATACGGAAGTGAGGGATGTCGTGGTAAGCGGCGGCGATCCTTTGACTCTCTCTGATGAGATGTTGGGTTACCTCCTGAGCCGACTCGGAGCCATCGGGCATGTGGAAATGGTACGTATCGGGACTAAGGTTCCGATGGTCATGCCCCAACGCATTACCGAACAACTGCTTGCAGTGCTCAAGAAATGCAAGCCGCTCTATATGAGTATCCATGCAACCCATCCTGATGAGATGACCAGGGAAGCCGCAAAGGCTTGCGATGCGCTTGCGGACGCAGGCATTGTCCTGGGAAGCCAGACTGTCCTGCTCAAGGGGGTGAATGACTCGGTTGAGACGCTGAAGAACCTCTTTCACAAACTGCTTCGCCATCGGGTGAGGCCTTACTATCTCTACCAGTGCGATCCCATCTCCGGCTCCGCCCACTTCAGGACGACCGTGGACAGGGGCAAGCAGTTGATGCAGGGGTTGAGAGGTTTCACCAGCGGGTATGCCATACCCCAGTATGTCATCGATACCCCGGGAGGAGGAGGCAAGGTGCCCATTCTTCCTGCATACGAGGTTGGTCAGGATGAGCAGCATCTATATCTGCGCAACTATGAGGGAAAGGTCTTCTCCTATCCCACCGAACGGGAGTGAGCCGGATGCTGGTTGGACTGACGTATGATCTGAAGGATGACTATGTGAAGGAGGGGTATGATGCAGAGCTGGTAAGCGAGTGTGACAGCCTCCTTACCATCGATACGCTTGAGCAAACCCTTCGCAATCTGGGCTATGAGACGGAACGCATAGGCAACGTCAAGGCCTTGGTGACCTATCTGGCCCAAGGCAAGCGATGTGATTTGGTTTTCAATATCGCTGAGGGGCTATTTGGCCTTCTCAGGGAGTCCCAGATTCCCGCCTTGCTCGATGCCTACCAGATTCCCTATGTATTCTCGGACTCCTTTGTCCTTGCCATCTGCCTGCACAAGGCTTTTGCCAAGCAGGTGGTGGCCTCCCACGGGGTGAAAACCGCTTCCTTCGCACTCATAGAGCAACCCACAGACAGTGAACGCATTCAGCTTCCCTTTCCTCTCTTCCTCAAGCCTGTGGCTGGGGGAACAGGGATTGGGATAAGCGAACACTCACTTGTGCAGAACAAGCAAGAGCTTGCGATCACTGCAAACCACCTGCTTTCAACGTATGGGCAACCGGTTTTGGTGGAAACCTATCTCAGTGGACGGGAGTTCACCGTGGGCATCACCGGAACGGGAGATGAGGCGGAGAGCGTCGGGGTGATGGAGATCTTGGTGGATGCATCAAGTGACAAGGGCATCTACTCCTATAAGACCAAGCAGGAGTATCTCAGCTGTACCCGGTATGTAAAACCCAAGGACGAAGAAACTCTCTTGTGCGAACAGGTTGCCTTGGGCGCATGGAGAGCTCTCGGTTGTCGTGATGGGGGGAGGGTGGATGTACGAATGGATAAGGATGGGGTGGTTCACTTCCTTGAGGTGAATCCTCTTGCAGGCCTGCATCCCGTGGATTCCGATCTTCCGATTCTCAGTGCCATGCATGGCATCTCGTATGAGACCTTGCTGAAAAGGATCATGCACTCTGCATGCTCCAGGAGTGGCTTATGCGAATCCTGATACTCACTGACAGGGTGCCAACTCAGGCAAGTCTGGACAGCAAAGACACAAGGGTGCAAGTGAACCAAGTCAAGCAAGCACTCAGAAGCCTGGGCCATGAGGTGACTGTTGCCTATTTTTCCATGAATCTTGCCATTACCGGCAGAACCATCGAGCGCTCGCAGTGCGACTTGGTCTTCAATCTTGTGGAGAATCTCAGTTCAGCCTCCCTTTTGTGTCTTCCTCCGCTGCTCTGCCAAAGCTTGGGTGTGCGTTGCTGTGGAGGCAGCGCTCATACGTTGCTGCTCAGCGCCCAGAAGACCGGGGCCAAGCGTTTGTTGGCATCGGCGGGGCTTCCTACTCCCCGGTGGGTTGAAGAGCGCAGTGTGTTTTCCCAAACGTGGTACCTGAATACACAACTTATCCTCAAACCGACAGAGCAGGAGGCTTCGCTGGGTATCGACGAGTCCTCGGTACGGATGTTTTCCACCCAAGAAGAGCTTTCCCATGCACTGAAGGAAGGATCCATCTTTGCAGAGGAGTATATCGAGGGGCGTGAGTTCAGCGTTTCCCTACTTCCTGGTGGGGAGGTATTGCCCGTCGCAGAGCTCTGCTTCATCGACTATCCTGCTGATCGGATACGAGTTGCCGGCTATGAGGCGAAATGGGAGGTTGATTCCTTTGCCTACCAACACACCCAACGGAGGTTCGACCTTCCAAGTGAAGACTCGGCTCTTGTCGCAGAGCTGGAAGAGAAAGCGGCGAGAACCTACCAAGTCTTTGGTTCTACCGGCCCTGCCCGCGTAGATGTGCGTGTGAATAAGAACAACCGGCTCTTCATCCTGGAAATGAACAGCAATCCTTGTCTGGAACGTGAGAGTGGCTATGCCGCCGCTGCCCTGCAAGCTGGCATCTCCTATGAGCAGCTGATAGAGCGTCTGGTTCTGGAGGCCTAGGATGGATACGCTTGTCATGCGCGAGCAACCAAGGGAGAGCGACCTTGAGGTGGTTGCCTCAATTCTCAAGCGATCCGGGTTTTTCAATGCAGAAGAGCAGGAGGTGGGCGTATCGCTGGTAAAGGAACGCCTTCAGCTCGGAGAGCCTTCGCTCTACTTCTTCCAGTTTGCCGAGCGCCAGCAGCAGGTGCTCGGCTATACATGCTTTGGTCCGATTCCGGGAACCCGAAGCAGCTATGACCTCTACTGGATTGCCGTAGACCCTGCCCATCAGAAGCAGGGCATCGGATCGGTGTTGCTGGCAGGTACGGAGGCCGAGATTGAGAAGCGGGGAGGAAAGCGCATCTACATCGAGACGAGCAGCAGTGAGCTCTATGTTCCTACCCGCAGTTTCTATACCAGCCACGGATACGAGTTGGAAGCAAGGCTTGCGCACTACTACGCCCCTGGTGATGACAAGCTGATCTATGTGAAAGGATGGTGAGGTATGGATGAGCAGAACATCGTTGCCTATCAGCACACTCTCGCAATCCTGGACTACGAAGGCTTGCTTGGGTTGCTCGGAGGTCAGCTTTCGTTCATCGGGTACAACCAGACCAGGGATGAGGTTGCCAAAGTCCTTGCCAATGCGATGAAACCTGAGAGCAGAAGTGTGCTGTGGGTTGCCTACAGCGGGGAGAAAGCAGTCGGCTTTGCTTTTGGGAACGTCTGCTGCGGCCTTGAGAGCGGTGGGGACTATCTCTGGCTGAACGAATTGTTCGTGGCCCAAGAGGCAAGGCTGAAGGGGTTGGGCTCCCTCCTGCTCAATCATGTACGAGCTTGGGCAAACGAGAGAGGTTGCACCTACCTTGCCTTGGTGACGCACCCCACCAATGAACGCGCACAACGCTTCTACCTTGAATCCGGGCTGGAGTTGGAGACGCTGGTCTGGGCCGATACCTATCTTTGAACCGCAGCATTGAGAGCCAGGTTCTCCACCAGATCCTCGAAGGAGAAGTCCCACTCCTTGGCCAGGTGGTAGAAGCCATAGAAAGAGGGGTTTGCGTTGATCTCCAGGATGTACGGGCGGTTCTCTGCATCGATGCGGAAATCGACCCGTGCATAGCCGGTGAGATTGAACAGCTTGCAACACTCCCGGCTCAGACGAACCAGTTCAGCCAGCAAGGCCGCATCTTGCTCATCGTGGGAGTACTTTGCCTGGATGTGCTCATAGCCGTAGGTCTTTTCAGTCCACTTCGCATCATAGGTGATGATTTTTGCCCGCTGTCCATACTCGCAGAACACCCACTCATACGGTGGCAGGATGGTAGGATGCTCACACTTTCCATAGAGACAGACGGTGAACTCCCGTCCATCGACATACTGCTCCGCAAAGAGAGGGAAGCCAAGCTTCTCCTGTTTTTCGGCAAGCACGCGTTCCACGTCCTCCCCCCGTACCAGACACGACTCGTCCAAGCCCAGCGACGCATCCTGATTGGTTGCCTTGATCAGGTAGAGCGCTTGGAGATCCGTCGCATCGTAAGGTTTGGGCGTGGGAAGGCCTGACTTCAAAAGCAGGGCTTTGGTCAGCTGTTTGTCTCCCGTTACCAGAAGCGTTGGGAGGCTGCAGCCGGTATAGCGTAGCCCAAGGTGTTCCAGAATGCCCGCCGCCAGATAGGAAAGGCTCTCCTCATGAGGTGCAGAGTCCACCAGGTTGAAGACCACTGGAGAGTTTTCGATGTGCGTCAGTGCGTGCAGCGAGAAGGGGAGCAGACTGACTGCCCAGCCTTTGTCAGAGAGGATTTGCCCAATCCATTTGGCTTGGGTAAGGATATCAAGTACATCTTCAGGAGCGTTTTGCGGTATGTGGTTGTGGAGAATGACGACGCTGTTCATGGTGGTCAGCCCATCATTCGCTTCTGCTCTTCTCTTGTCAAGCTGAGTGCCCTTTCTTTCTACAACTTCATGATGCTTTTGCCATCCTCCTCGATGCTCAAGGAACGGGAGGGGAAATCGGCAAGAAGCGTAAGCTTGGTGTTCTCTGTTTTCCAACTGAGGCAGATTGTTGCGTCGTCCTCATTCTCTTCCAGGACAAAGGTCCCTGTGAAAGCAGGATGACTGGTTCTCAGCTCCATCAGCAGCTTCAAAGCTTGTACAACCGGCCGCTTTTGTTCCTCCCCGATCTCTTCGAGGCTGTAGTAGTGGCGGTTGATGTTTCTCCCCTCACGGGTCTCTTCGAGCAGCTTCAGGTCGTTCCTGCCGGCAAGCATCCCGACATAGTAGACCTGGGGCGTGCCAGGGCTGAAGAACTGCACTGCACGGGCAACCAGATAGGCACGGTCATCATCGCCAAGGGCACTGTAATAGGTGCAGTTCACCTGATAGATGTCCAAATTGTTGTAAGCCTCTGAACTGTAGATGCGCTTTACGTTTGCACCCCGTTCGTAGAGGTGTTGCTGTGTCTTCTCTATCTCTTCATGCGGAAGCAAGCCGTAGACATCGACCACCCCGATGCCATCATGGGTATCCAAGGTGGTGTACTGGTTTCTCGGGCAGATGGAGAACCAGTTCTTCAGGTAGGTGGTGGTGTTGAAATAGAGGGCATGGAGCATCAGCAGGGGGAGGGCGAAGTCATAGACAGGAAAGCCTTCTTGGGCGAGCTTGAGCTGGATGGAGTAGTGCTCATGGATTTCGGGAAGAACATCAGCACCGAAGGGGGCAACAATGTCCCTGCACTCAGCGAGCAGCCTGCTTGTTTCGGGCTCCACAAAGAAGCAGTCGGTATCGAGCTTCTTGATGGCATAGGCGAAGGCATCGAGGCGGATGAGCTTGGCGCCCCTTGATGCGAGGTGTTCCAGATTGTGCTTGAGAAAGGCCTTCCCCTCTTCGCTTTGGGTATCCAGGTCTATTTGCTCCTCGCTGAAGGTGCACCAGAGTTTTTTTGTCGTCCCGTCAGCGAAGGTGACGCTGTGATAGGGGTCCTTGTTCTTGCGCTTGTAGATCTTGTCCACTTGTTCGCGTGTTGGCTCGCCTGAGAAGAATGCTTCATAGTCGATGAACAGCGCTTTGTTGGAAGAGTACGCTCCCTCCTGCAGGTACTGCTTGAGGTAAGGGCTCTTGCTGCTGATGTGGTTGATCATGTAGTCGAAGACAAGATCATAGGCAGAAGAGAGCGATTGGATGTCCTCCCAGGTACCGAAAGCAGGATCTACGCTTTCATAGTGAAGTGGTGCGAAGCCCCGGTCCCCTGAGGAGGGAAAGAAGGGAAGCACGTGGATGGAAGCGATAGCTTTTGCATAGTGGCTGTCCAGCACCTGTTTGAGCTGTTTGAGGTTTGTTCCCAAGGAGTCGGGATAGGTAATCAGTACAATGCCTTGTTTCATGGTAAGGATAGTATCGGGTAAACAGAAGCGGATGGCAATCACCTGTGAATCCGATAGCACAAACATGGGGCCGGGTCTTTGTCGCCTTCGGCTGCTTTTTGGGGTATACTCATCAGATCAAGGAAGGTATATGAAACAGATAGTAGTAGCTGCCGCTGTCATCATCGAGCAGGGGAAAGTGTTTGCAGCACAGAGAAAGAATGTTGGGGAGCTTGCCAAAAAGTGGGAGTTTCCCGGTGGAAAGCTTGAAATGGGAGAGTCAGGCGAAGAGGCAATTGTCAGGGAAATCGGCGAAGAGCTTTCGCTTCAGATAGAGGTGCTGGACCACCTGATGACCGTAGAGCATACCTACTCCACATTCCATATCACCATGCACGCCTATCGCTGTGCTCTTGTGTCCGGTGAACTGGCACTCTCCGAACACTTGGACAGCCGATGGCTGGAATCTGGTGAGTTGCAGGGCCTGGACTGGGCTGCTGCCGACCTGCCTATTGTCCAGCGGATTGCCTCTCTGTTGGAGAAGCGATGAACAGCCTGAGTGCTGAATTTTTGCTCAAGAGCCTGAACACAAGCTTCATTGATGACACGCTAGCTTCATCAGATGCGTATCGTCCCGCCCTGGTACTGAACAAGCCACCGTATCAGAAGGTGCTTTCAGCGCTTGTCGAAGAGTTGAGAAACTGCACATTCTTTCGGTTTTCCGTTGCATTCATCACTTTGGGGGGCTTGATGCAACTCCATCAGGCGCTGCTCGATGCACAAGAGCGAGGAGTGAAGGGAGAGATTCTCACCTCTGACTACCTCAACTTTACCGAAGCGGATGCCCTGCTTGCCATCAAGGAACAGTACCCGCATATCACCCTGCGCATTGTGGTGGGTGAAGCGTTTCATGCTAAAGGGTATTTCTTCACGCACCACAACCACTCAACATTCATTGTCGGCAGTGCAAACATCACCGCCAAAGCGCTGGCGGTCAACCGTGAGTGGAATGTCCGTTTTCATGCACTGCACAGCGGTGAGTTCTCCCGCAAGATGGAGGAGGAATTTGGCGATGCATGGTCCCAGGGTAGGGAGTTGGATCCACTCTGGTTGGAACACTATCGCACCATCCAGAGAGCAACTGCCTGGCAGAGGAACCTCAGTCTTGTCGGCGCTATGGAGGAGAGCCAGGAGGAGATCATCCCCAACTCGATGCAAAGGGAAGCTCTGGAATCTCTTGCAGACCTACGCAAGCAGAGAAAACGCAAGGCACTGCTGATATCGGCAACCGGCACCGGCAAAACATATCTTTGTGCTTTTGATGTACAGGTAGTGCGCCCAAAGCGATTCCTCTTTATCGTCCATCGGGAGCAGGTTGCCCGTCGATCGATGGAAAGTTTCCAAAGGATTCTGGGAACAGGCATCGAGATGGGGATGCTTGGCTCAGGGAACAAGACCGATGCTCCCTATGTGTTTGCCATGATCCAGACGCTCTCCAAGAGCGAGGTGCTTTCTCAGTACCCTCCAGACTATTTTGACTACATCGTGGTCGATGAGGTGCATCATAGTGGTGCAAACTCCTATCGCAAGGTACTGGACCACTTCACAAGCAACTTCCTGCTTGGTATGACGGCAACTCCCGAACGCAGTGATGGGTTTGACATCTATGAGCTCTTCGACCATACGGTTGCCTATGAGATACGGCTCAAACAGGCTCTTGAGGCAAACTTGCTCGCTCCTTTCCACTACTTTGGAGTGAAGGATCTGACCATCGATGGAAAGACCGTGGAAGATGCCACTGCCTTCTCCACCTTGGTTGCCGATGAGCGGGTACTGAGGATCGGGGAGGTATTGGAACGCTACTCATTGAAGAAAGAGAACCGGCGAGGACTGATTTTCTGCAGTCGGGTTGATGAGGCCAAGGAGTTGTCCGATAAGCTCAACGTCTTGGGCTACAGGACACGCGCCCTGAGCGGGCAGGATGATGACCAGACTCGGACCAAAGTCCTGGATGCATTGGCCTCCGATCGCAGCGACCACCTGCAGTATGTGCTTGCCGTTGATATTCTCAATGAAGGCATAGACATCCCCATCCTCAACCAGATAATCATGCTCAGGCCAACCCAGTCTGCCATCGTCTTTGTCCAACAGCTCGGAAGAGGCTTGAGGAAGTGTGCAGGCAAGAAGTTTGTGACGGTCATCGACTTCATCGGCAACTATCAGAATAATTTTCTCATTCCGATCGCATTGTTTGGTGCCTATACGTATGAGAAGGATGAGCTTCGCCGCTATCTCAGCGGTGGGAGCCTTGGCCTTCCCGGCGTGTCCACGATCGACTTTGAACGAGTCGCGCGGCAAGAGATCTTTGCTTCCATCGACAATGCCAATTTCACCAAGCTGGCTTTTCTCAAGGAAGAGTACCTGAAGATGAAAGCAAGGGTGGGAAGGGTTCCTTCCCTGGTGGATTTTGCCAAGACCGATGCCATCTCAGCCCTGCTCTTTGTAGAGTATGCCGGCAGCTATCGCCATTTTCTCCATAAAGTGGAGAAAACCTTGCCCTTGCTCTCCCCGAAGCACATGCAGAGCCTCTTGTTTCTGAGCAAAATACTAGGCAAGGGGTTGCGCCCCTATGAGCTGACCATCCTTACGTTGCTTCTCTCAGCAGGTGATCGGGTCTTCTCATTGGATGATGTCCGAGACGTTATCAAGGAGACCTACGCATCATATGTAGTTGATGAGCAGGATCTCACATCAGCACTTCGCATCCTCTCCAACGGGTTCTTCCGCGACCGTGACAAGGCCGATCATGGGAACCTGAACTATGTAATTCTTGAAGAAGGAGTGCTCGGGATGCATCCGGATTTCAGAGGATTGCTTACAGAAGGGCTGGATTATCGCAGGCATCTGGAAGACCTGCTTGCATTCTCAGCACTCCAATTCCAAGCGCGCGACCAGAAGAGCCGCCTTCGTCACGATCTCTACCTGTACGGAAAGTATACCAGAGCGGAGGCCTTGCTGCTGCTTGGATGGCAAAAGGATATGGTGCCTTTGAATATCGGGGGATATGTTTACCATAAGGATCTGCAGGTCTGTCCGATTTTCGTCACGTTGGAAAAGGATGAGGCTTCCATCGACCCGGGCATCAACTACAAGGATAGTTTTCTCTCAGCTGAAGAGTTTGCGTGGGAGACGAAGCATGGACGTGACCTCAGTTCTCCGGAAGTGAAGGCCATGGACTTGCAGCAGGAGTCGGGCTTGCGTCTTCCTCTCTTCGTGAAGAAACATGATGATGAGGGGCTTTCTTTCTACTATATGGGCGATATGACGTTCCTAAGGAAGGAGTTGCGTGAAAAGCTGACAGGCACGCGGGGAAAGCGGCCCATTGTTGCCATGTGGTTCAGGATGCAGAAGCGGGTAGAGGAGAGTTTGTATCGGTATCTGACAGGGGTTTGAGGAAGCGCTTGCTAGAATGAGTGAAACTTCGCAAAGTGCGCTTCTTCCAGTATATGGCAGAGCAAAAAACGTTTCCTGGGTCCCCGTCATACGTTGAAAATGGCCTAATTCCCTTTCAATTGATCTCTGGTGATTGCAGAGAAGAACTCCTTGTCCCAGATATCCAAGACCGAGGGATTGGGAATGAATGGGTTCACATCCTGTTTTACTGCTTGGAAATCAAGCGAGTCAAAACGAGTGAGAAGCTTATTCTTTACCAGTTCCAAGGTAAGCGGAGCTTCCATGCACCAATGCCCTGATTGTCGCATTCTCTGCTCAAGATGATGGATGTTGACAGGAATTCCTTCTGTCAGGTACCAGACATAGTCATAGAAATCCCGTCCTTTCTCACGTTGTTTCCAATTCCTGCAAAGCAAAGCATGGAGTTTCCCCGCAAACAGGGATGGCCTGTCAAATACCAAGACCGAATAGGGTTGTGGAAGAAGCTGGAATTTTCGTTCATACTCGGCACCCCCTGGAGGATTTGTATCAACTTCAATTTTGATCTTTATCAATGCATTATTTGGAATTCCTGATAACGGGGGCGCCATTGCAGTAATCTTGACCAAGTGAATAACCGTATTGGCCTTGAGAAATGCTGACTGGACATTTGAACTGTACTGCTTTTTCTTGGATAGCACACTCATTTCCAATCCATAGGAATTCAATCCTTGTTCGATGGCAGGGAGATATGTTTCCAAATTGAAGTATTCATCCTTCGTTTTCAAGGAAAAATCCATATCCTCAGAAAAACGATCCAAGCCATGGAAAATCCTGAGAGCAGTATCCCCATAAAAGGCTGCATGGGAAAAGAAATCTGTTTTTGAAAGGGTGTGAAGTGTCAATGCTTGGATTATTTCCTTGAGGGCATGTATTGCATTGATGTGGGTACCCAAGGCGTATGTGCTGAGCATCTTGTTGATTTCTTGATTCATCTGTCTTCTTTCTCCTTCCAGCGAAGCAAGCTGTTGAGCGTAGTGCTGTGATAGAGTGGGACAAGCTCTTTGATGGTGGACCATTCCAGTGCAAGCAGCTCAGAGTTATCCATTCTCAGATCTTCAAACAACAAATCGCTTATTGCTTTTCTGCTCGAAACCCCCCTGATCTTGTACAGAGTATCGCAGAGAGCCTTTTCCTTGGTGGCAAGTCGGAAGCCATACCCAAGTTCTTGCTCTGGGCTCAAAGCCCAAGGAAAGACAGATTCCGGTATATAGTGAAAACTGTACCGGCCGAAGGGCGTGTCATAATACTTTTCCTTATTCAGCCGGAAACCGGCACTCATTATGGCAAAAGTATGTTCCGGTATCATTTGGTAATATGCCAATGCTGTTTCGAAGGAGATATAGCTGGGGCTGTATATCATGGAAGCTACGGGAAATCTGGGGTCATCCTGGGATGTGCTGTATACTCCACGGCAAATTTGCAGGAGTTCCCCTTTCTTCAGCATCTGGGTAATCTTTGCTTTTGGAGAGGCATAGTCTCTCAATTTATACATGACTATATCACGAGTCTTAAGCATTGTTACCTCCGACAAGTATGATTATATCATACTTATTGGAGATAACAATAGGATGCTATTGGAGAGAGCACCGGGCAGACTGTCCTGATTCAGGACCTTTGCAGACGCAAAAAAAGGAGCCCTTCCGGGCCCCCTTGCTGCTGTGTTGTCGGAGATTAATACCTGTTGTTGTAGGAAGGTCTGCGTTCGGTTCTTTCTTTTGCGATAGCTTCGTTGACTCTGAGGTTTCTACCGTCGAGTTCCTGGCCGTCGAGCTGGCTGATAGCAGCTACTGCTGCACTGTCATCCTGCATCTCAACAAAGGCAAAGCCCTTGGGACGATTGGTGTCGCGATCGAAAATGATCCTTGCGCTCATTACTTCGCCATACTGTGCGAAGAGAGAGTAGAGGGCTTCCTCGGTGGTCTGATAGCTCATGTTTCCAACATAGATTTTTTTTGCCATGATAAATTCCTTGCGCAGGTCTGTGCCTGCTTTCTGTGGGTGTCTTAGGAGTTTGGTACAGTTTCGATCGATTACCCGTCAGAAGTGCATGGAACAACAGCAGCATGGCTACAAAGATAGGATCGGGAACAAAAAGGAACACAAAGTCTAAGCTCCCTCAGCGTAGGGGGAATTTCGCAAATAGTCAATGCACTGGGCACAAAACCCGACTTATTTTGCAAAGAGGGAAGAAAAGAGCCCAAGATTCTCCCAATCTGCTCTCAATTCGCCCTTCTCAATGCGATGGATTACCTCCAGCACCTTTCCATTTGCCGGCGTGGCTACGCCTACCTTCTTTGCTTCCTCACCCAAGACACCGTTGATGGCATCCACCTCGCATGGTTTTCCCTTCTCGATATCCTGCAGCATGCTTGGCTTGAGCGAGGCATGCTTCTTCATGGCCAGGGGAATGAGGGCGAAGCTTATCATGCGCTTGAACGGGGAGTGGTAGTCGAACAGCTTTGCGATATCCTTGCCTTGGACAGGCTCAATCTTGACTCCTGCAGCCTTGGCGGTATCGAGGCACTCTTTCATCACCAGCTGGACGATACGCCTGGCCTGCTTATCCTGTGCAACCCTTCCGAAGGTGGTTCCCAGTGCAGTAGCTGTTCCGCTGAAGGCTGCATTGATCAACAGCTTGGAGTAGCGGGCTCCGATGAAGTTCTGTTCTATGGTCACCTCACCCATATGCTCCAATATTTTTGCAAGCTCTGAAAGCCGCTCCTCTCTGCCTGGAGAAGGCAGGCCCAGGCTGAAACAGAGGGTATCAGGTTCGCTGGTAAGTTCAGCAACCCCAGGACCCAGGAGGGTTGCTCCCCAGCCAACAGCACAACCACAGACCCTGTCTTTGCCCAGGATCTCCACCAGCAAGGGTTCGGGCAGGCCGTTTTGCATGGTGCACAGGATGCCATCCTCTGCAAGAAATGGTTTGAGGAAAGAGGCAACCTTCTGGTTCTCCAGCTGTTTGGTCAACAGGAATATGCAGTCATAAAGGCCGTGTATCCCTGAGGGAAGGAATGCTTGCACCTGCTGTTTCAGCTGCACCTTTCCTACTACCGTCGCCCCATCTTTCCTCAGGGCATGGATATGCTCCTCATTGCGGCTGTATAGGTCAACAGCAACGCCTGCCTTGGCCAGGTATGAGCCAAGTACCGTTCCCAAAGATCCCGCTCCGTAGATGGCTATGCGCATAGGTGCTCCTCATTTTCCCGTAGCTTAACGATGGGAAGCCACACAAGCAAGAGGAGCTGTAAACACGATTGCCCCTCTTGCTGTGTTTGCACGTGAATCAATGGTGAGTGATGGGAAACGAAACAACGGGACTGCCCTCGGCAATCCCGTTGTATGTATGAGCTATGAAGCTTGTCTTACTTGCTCTTCTTCTCGGCAATGCGCTTCTTCTGGGTCTTCTCGATGGCATTGACGATGTTCTCATACCCGGTGCAGCGGCAAAGGTTGCCGGAGATCTGCCTTCTGATCTCCTCTCTGCTCGCTTCTGTCTCACTGGAAATGATGGGAATCGAGGCCATGATGAAACCGGGGGTACAGAAGCCGCACTGGACAGCTCCTTCGTCGATGAAGGCCTGTTGGATGTCGCTGATGGCACCCTTGGTGTCACTCAGACCTTCCAGCGTCACGATATCCTTGCCCTGTGCCCAGATCGCCATGTAGATGCAGGAGTTGAACGGCTTCCCATCGATCAGGACGGTGCAGGCACCGCACTCACCCACATCGCAACCGTGCTTGATGCTATCAAGTCCTGCCTGGCCTCTGAGCATATCAGAAAGCGACTCCCTGACATCCACACTATAGGTTCGCACCTTGCCGTTTACGGTGCACGTAATGTCTTTCTTAGCCATTGATGGTACCTCCTGCTTTTTCTATCGCAGCCTTCGTTGCCCGCTTTGCCATCTCCTTGACCAATTGCATGCGGAACTCCTTGGAAGCACGCCAGCTGGTTCTCGGATTCACATCAGCGAGGGCCCCCACGCTTACCTGTTCAAGCAGAGCCTCATTCACTGCATGGCCGTTCGCACTCGCTTCAGCGGTGGTGGATCGGATGGGGACGGGCGCTGCCACGCCGAAGGCGATTCGCAGCCGTTTGACGGTTTTCTTGTCCTCACTGAGGGTGACGTTCACCGAGCACCCGAGTGTTGCGATATCCATGGCGCGGCGCATTGCATACTTGATGTAGTGGCCATAGGTCTTCTCGTAGCTCTCTTTGCTGATGCGAATCCCGCACAAGAGCTCTCCTTCGCGAAGATCCACCTTTCCCGGCCCAAGATTGAACTGGCCATAGGGGAGGATCCTTGTACCGTCGATGCTGGAGATTTCCAACATTGCATCGTAGGCCTTGAGGGTGGTGGCACTGTCTGCACTGGTTACCCCGTTGCAGATGTTGCCGCCGATGGTACCGATATTGCGGACCTGAGGTCCTCCTATCTGGTTCACCGCTTCACCGAGTACCGGAATGTACTGCTTGATGATTGGGTGCATCGCCACATCGGTGAAGCTGGTCAGCGGTCTGATGAGGATCGAGCCATCCTCTTCAAGACAGATGCCGCGAAGCTCATCGAGATTATAGATGTTGATCACATCGCAGCCTGCAAGCTTTCCCTCCCTGACCTTGATCAGGATGTCACTGCCACCGGCAAGGAAGTGGGCCTGGGGATGTTCCTTCTTCAGGCGCAGGGCATCTTCAACGGAGGTGGTTTCATAGATGGTTCCAAAGTTATACATACACTACTTCCTTTCTTAAATCAGCTGAGCCTCGGTGAACGCATCAAACAGCCGTTCAGGGTGGAGCGGAATTGCATTGATTGCAACTCCCGTCGCATTGAGCACCGCGTTTCTGATGGCAGGGGCCACGGGAATCGTGGGAGGCTCACCGAGTGACTTGTTTCCATAAGGCCCGGTCGGGTCATCGGTCTCCACAAAGTCTGCATGCAGTTCAGGAGTGTCGATGGCGGTCATGAGCTTGTAGTCCAGCAGGTTGTCGTTGAGCATTCTTCCGGTCTTCGGGTCGAACTTCAGATGCTCGTACATGCCGTAGCCAAGACCCATGCTCATTCCACCGTGCACCTGGCCGGTAGCGGTCTGATGGTTGATGATCTTGCCCGAGTCGTGGATGTTGATGATGTCCAGAATCTTGATCTGGCACATCGGGATATCCACCTCAAGCTCGGTGTAGCAGACCCCGAAGGAGTAGGTGTTGTCCGTACAGTGGTGGGACTCCTCGGCTGCAATATGGGTGGAGTTGGTCAGGCTGTAACAGGATTCGATGGCAACATCGGCAACGGAGAGCAGATGCTCATTCTTGTTGGTGTGGACGATGTAGTTCTCTTTGATGTCCAGATCCCAGGGATCTTTCTTGAGCATGAAGCCGGCGAACTCGAGCAGCTTCCTTCTGAAGGACTCGGCGGTTTTCTTCACTGCCATGCCCGAGACATAGGTCTGTCTTGATGCATAGGCACCCGTATCGTAGGGGGTGACATCGGTATCCTGCTTGCTGACCACGTGGATCTTATCCACTGTCAGACCGATGGTCTGGGCAGCCATCATGGCAAAGACGGTGTCAGCACCCTGTCCGATTTCGGTAGCACCAATCTGCATCTGCAGCGAGCCATCCTGGTTGAGCACCATACGGCACGCAGAGGTTTCAAGACTGATGGGGTAGACGCCGGTCTTGTAGCAGAAGATTGCCATACCCACACCCTTGCGGATCGGGCCGGTCTGTTTGGCATACTCCTTCCGCTTCTTGGTGTAGGAGAGATACTGCTCACCACGCTGGATGCACTCATCCAAGCCGGTGGAGTGGCAGGTGATGGTCGTCAAGGGGTCGACATAGCCAAGCTTCATCATATTCTGGGTGCGCAGCTTCAAGGGGTCGAGTCCTGTCTGCTTGGCAATGTCATCCACATGGGCTTCCAAAGCAAACCCGATCTGTGGGATGCCGTAGGCGCGCATAGCACCGGCAGTTGCCATGTTGGTGTAGACGGTGTAGGCCTCACTCTTGATGGCGCCTACCGGATACATCATCCGAAAGCCGTTCACAGCATTGGCAACCAAGGCATGGGCATGGGATGCATAGGCACCCTGGTTGGAATAGGCCTTGATCGAGCGTGCGGCGAAGGACCCATCCTTGCGGACATAGCTTTCGATGTGGAACTTCATGGCGTGACGGGTGCGGGTGCAAGCGAAGGTTTCCTCACGGGTATAGGCAAGCACTACAGGCCGGCCACCCACTCGGGTGGTCAGGTAGGCGTTCAGCGGTTCGGTGAGCGCATCCTGCTTGTTGCCGAACCCTCCGCCGATGTACGGCTTGATGATGCGGATGTCGCCGAACCCGAGGCCCAAGGCTTGTGAGCAGACTCTGCGCACAATGTGAGGGATCTGGGTGGAACTCACCACAACAATCTTGCCGCTTTCCATGTAGGCAAACGAGTTGGCGCTCTCAATGTGGCAGTGGCTTACGATCGGGGTTTCATAATCGCCGACAACCTTGGTCAGGCCCTCTTCCTTGATGGATTCTTCAAAAGACCCAATCTCATAGTTGCTTTTCACCACAACATTGTTCGGTCTTTCCTCATGGATGGAGATGGCCCCTTCCTTCATGGCATCTTCCATGGTAAGAATGGGGGTGAACTCCTCATAGGTAACCCTGATTTTCTTCACTGCCTCTTCAGCGGCAATCTCATTCTCTGCTACAACCGCAGCAATGTCATCGGCATAGCAGCGAACACGTGCATTGAGCAGCTTGCGGTCGGCTATGTCTTGGTGCTTGGGATCTGTCGACCAAGGGTGGCCGGCTGTGGGGAATTGGATGTCCGGCACATCGAAGCAGGTGACGATATCCACCACGCCTTCCACCTTCCAAGCTTCAGAGAGATCAAACTCCTTCACCCAGCCGTTGGCGATGGTGCTGTGCAGCACCTTTGCCACCAGGGCGTGGGGAGGGATCAGGTCCGGGGTGTATTTAGCTTTGCCTGTCACTTTGTCGAATGCATCGACGCGTTTCAGGGAAGTTCCGATGATATCCATGGAGTTCCTCCTTCAGAATACGGACAAAAGGGGACTTTTGCTTCCTGGCTCTGTAGGAAATGCCGGTAGGTTCGGACATCAAAAAGGGCCGGAAGGGGTGTCCTTCCTTTGGGTGTACCACCATCATACAACAAATTGCAACAAATTCAAGGAAATTTCTGATGCGTTCAGAAGAAAATTGCCAGGTTGAAAGTATCTTGAGTTGTATCGCAATTCTAATTACAAAAAACAATTACTTGCAAACATCCGTGTCTTGTTGTTCTTATGGAAGCATTTTGTTCGTTTCCCAACAAAAATGACTCACCACTATATCCATAGTATGTTCTATATGATACTAAGTATCATCATAGAATTCAATTGCATGGCACCCTTGCCCAAGCCCAACTCTTTACGGCGAGCTTTGCACTCTGCTAGAATGTCCCTGTCTCAGGGAGGAGAACGCATGTCCCCACCTGTTGCAAGCAGAGTCTTCTCAGCAAAGAGGGTGTTCCTTATCTGTCTGCTGTTCGCATTCGTCCCTTCGTTCCTCCCCGCTGCAAATCTGATTGTTCCCAAATATGCCTCCACCGACAGTGTTGCGTTTGTCATCGGAGTCCTGGCACTTGGGGTGTTGCTTGGTCTGCTCTGCTATACACTGTTTCTGGCCATTTCCACCAAAGAACCGATCTTTCTCTACTTTTGCATCATCATGGCTTTACTGGCAATCCTGCAAACCTTCTCCACCTATGACCGGTTCTTCCTATACCTTACCTACAACCGAGTGACACTCATCACCCACACCCTGTTCATCACGTTTCTCCTCTTCTTTGAACAGCTGTTTGCCATCGCAGAGCATGATCGGCGCCTTAGCATGTTCAACAAGGTCAACATCCTGCTCATAGCCGGATATACCCTCCTTTTCCTTGTCCTGAAGCAGTTGTCTGGGCATCCGTTCTTGCATGCACTGCTCAACTTCATCCGCGAGCTGTTTGTGTTCTATACCAACGCTCTCTTTCTCTATACCATCATCCGTTGCATGAAATGGATGCACAAGGAAGCGTTGATTCTGCTCATCGCTTTCATTCCCCCGGCCTTTGTCACCAGTGTGAATGCGCTCAACATCTTTCCCTTCATGCGTTCCCATCAGGCCTTCACCCAGTTTTTGATGCAGTACAACCAACCCATAGGTCTCTCGCTCCAAGCCATTCTTTTTTCATTGGCAACCGCCAACCGCTACAACCATCTCAGGGATGAGGAGCAGGCTTCCAAGCAGAAACAGGAGGAGTTGGAACGGGTTGCCAATGCGCGTACCCAGTTTTTTCTCTCCATGAGTCATGAGACCCGGACTCCGCTTACCATCATCCTTGGCTTGGTCCGACAGCTCAGGCAAGGTTCCTACGGCCCCTCGCTCAAGAGTGCCGACGCGGTGTTGCAGGCTATTGAACGAAACAGTCTTACCCTTTTGCGATTGGTAAACCAGCTGTTGCGTCTTGAGCATACCCCTTATTCGAAGGTTACTGTTCCATTGCCCTTGCTTGCAACCATTCGTCTCATCATTGCAGAGTTTGAGCCGATTGCCCGTGATCGTGAGCTGACCCTATGTATGGAAGAGAGCCGATTTGGCTTCTCCCCGGCTCTGTTGGTGAATCAGGAGGATTTTGAGTCGCTTTTGATGAATCTGCTCTCCAACGCACTCAAATATACCCGTTCCGGGGGAAGGATAACGGTGAAGGTGTCTCCCAATGAGCAGGGTGGTCTGCTGCTTTCGGTTGTGGATACCGGCATTGGGATACCCAAAGAGGAGCAGAGCCGGATTTTCGAGCAGTTTGAGATCATCGCCGATGAGAAGGTGAGCCTGCAGACGGGCTTGGGGTTGCCCTTGGTCCGACATATCATGCATGAGTATGGGGGAGAGGTGCTGCTGGAAAGCTGTGAAGGGAACGGAAGCACCTTTACCCTAAGCTTCCCCCCCTCCTTGGTGGAAACACTGCATGTTGAACAAATGGCTTCAAGTGCCACGCTTGCACAGCTCTTCCTCTCCGACTTCTCTCATCTTCGGGTTGATGAACAGCAGGAAGGCAGCGACCTTCCGACCTTGCTGGTGGTGGAAGATCATGCAGACCTCAGATGGTACATCCATTCTATCTTGGCCAAGAGCTATCGTGTGCTGCTTGCTGAAGATGCCTCCAAGGGCCTTGCTTTTCTGAAGGATGAGCATGTGGACCTGATCATCTGTGATGTGATGATGCCCAGGATGGACGGCCATGCGTTTCTCAAGGAGGTGAAGGCCAGATTCAAGGAGGCTCCCATTCCTCTGATTTTTCTCACTGCACGGGATTCGGTGGAAGAGAAGATCGACTCGCTGCGCGAGGGGGCGATGCGTTACCTTACCAAACCCTTTCGGCCCGAAGTGTTGCTGGCCATCATCGAATCTGTGCTCAATCATGACAAGGAGCTCCTTGGTTCACGGATCGAGCACGTTCGCAGTGGATTGGCGGCGGTCTTGGAGGAGATGGAGCATCCCCAGAGGAAATCAGATTCGTTTGCCGTCCGGCAGTATGCCCGGCAAAAAGCACTCTCTAAACGTGAGACTGAGGTGCTGCTGCTCATTGCCCAAGGCTTGAGCGACAAGGAAATTGGTGCCCAGCTCTCCCTTTCTCCCAAGACGGTGGCAAACCACAATCGGGCCATCTATGCAAAGTGTGAAGTCAGCGGGCGGTATGATTTGCTTTCCAAACTCTATAGCGGATGGTGACCTATCCATTCTCTTTTGATTTTGGCATGATGACACCCATGATACAGGCATTGATTGAAGAGTTGAAAGCTCAAAAAGGCCTTGAAGCACTGGTGCTTTCCGGGTCGAGAACTGGATTGGGCAGTGATACCCTCTCTGACTGGGATCTCTATCTCTATGCAGAAAAGCCGCTTCCCCTAAAGATACGAAGAGAGATTGCCCAGAGATTCGCCACTGAAGCAGAGGTGGGCAATGACTATTTCGGTGAAGGGGATGAGCTGCTGCTCACCGACGGAACCTACGCCGACCTCATGTACCGTTCTCTTTCTTGGGCAGAGGATGAGGTCAGGCAGGTGTGGATCGATTGCCAGGCTCGGGTCGGCTACACTACGGCTTTCATCCACAATCTGAAGACAAGCCAGATTCTCTTTGACCCCCACAACCGATTTGCCGATTTGCAGAAGCAATTGGCAACCCCATACCCCGAAGCTTTGGCCCGGGCCATCATAGCCAAGAACCATCCCTTGCTGCGAAGCAAGCTTACCGCTTCTTATTATGAGCAGATAAAACATGCACTCGATCGCAATGATCTGGTCAGTGTCGCCCACCGCACCAGTGCCCTGCTAGCCAGCTATTTCGATGTGCTTTTTGCCCTCAACCGGCAGACACATCCGGGGGAGAAGCGTCTGGTCGGGTGGGCCAAGCACACCTGCCTCATCCTTCCCCGTGATTTTGAGGAGAATGTAGCGGCTGTAGTGCAGGGGATCGGGCAGGAAGACATTTTGGAAAGGATCTCCGTCCTGCTCGATCATCTTGATGCCTTGATGGATCTCTAGGCAGGAAACCAGGATTTGGTTCTGTTGGCAACGTTCACAAGGGCAAGCATGACCGGAACTTCCACCAATACTCCCACCACCGTGGCAAGCGTTGCCCCGCTTTGCAAGCCGAAGACCGAGATTGCCACCGCAACAGCCAGCTCAAAGAAATTGGAGGCCCCGATGAGCCCAGCCGGGGCTGCTACATCGTGGGGTAGTTTCCAAGCCTTTGCCCAAAGATAGGCTACCAGAAAGATGAGGACAGTTTGCAAAACCAGGGGGATTGCGATCAGGAGGATGTGCGCCGGATTATCCACGATGGTTTGTCCTTGGAAGGAGAAGATGATGATCAGGGTCAACAAGAGGCCGATGATCGTCACATTGTTGAAACGTGGAATATATTGCTTCTCAAAGTAATCGAGACCCCGTTTCTTGGTGATCAGGGTTCGGCTGAGCCACCCTGCACCCAAGGGTATGACGACAAAGAGCACAACGGAGAGTGCCAAGGTCATCCAAGGGATGCTGATCCCGCTGATACCCAGAAGCAGGGCAACGATGGGTACGAAGAGGACAAGGATAATCAGGTCGTTGGTGGCCACCTGGACCAAGGTATAGGCCGGGTTTCCCTTTGTCAGATGGCTCCAGACAAAGACCATAGCGGTGCAGGGGGCTGCCCCAAGCAGAACCGCTCCTGCCAGATAGGCCCTTGAGAGTTCTTGCCCGATGAACGGCCGAAAAACTACCGTGAAGAAAAAGAGTGCGATCAGGTACATGGTAAAGGGTTTGATGAGCCAGTTGGTCACCCACGTAACCACCAAGCCTTTGGGATTCCTGCCAACCTCCTTGACGCTCTCAAAGTCAACCTTGAGCATCATGGGGTAGATCATCAACCAGATGAGAATTGCAACAGGGATTGAGACATTGGCATACTCGAAGGTGGAGAGCCAAGCTGGTATCTGCGGCACCTTCAGTCCAATCAGTACTCCCACTGCCATGCAGGCAAGGACCCATACAGAGAGATTGCGTTCGAAAAAGCCGATATCCTGGTGTTTGTGCTTCATCGGGTGCTCCTTCTTATCATATTGATGATAGTCTATATGAAAGTCTGGTGTTTAAGCAACTCTTTAACTCAGATATCCGGTGAGGTTCCTCCAAGAAAAATCGTTTACAGCAACTAGTGCGCTGTTGACTTCTCATTCTGGGCACCTCTACGATGGAGATGAAGATACCAATTTGGAGGTCCCATGAAAAAAGCACGCGCCCTCACCCTGTCCTTGGTTATCATAGTGGTGTTCACCGGTTGTATGTCCCTTGCCTCATTCTTCCCGTTGGCAACCAATCCGCTCTCTCCCCAATCATCCATGCTGGTAGTGGAGGCAGGTATGCTCCAGGCCGATGGATCGTCCACTTCGCTGTCGAATACCAATGCCACCGGTTGGGCTCCTTGGGTGGTGGATGCAAACGGAAATGTAGTTCCGTTCAAGAACTTCGATGCGGAGAGTCGCCTCGACTCCTTCTACTTTGCTGAGAATGTACCCGCCGGGGAGTACACGCTCAAAGGTTTCTATCATGTCTACATCGACTACTCGAAATCCAGGGATGGCGAGGTTGCCTCCTACGGTCCGTTTGAGAACTATCCTTACCATGTGAAGCAGGAGTTCGCTCTCGCCAAACCGGTGAAGCTCACCTTGAAGAACGCTGAAATGGCTACCTTCGGCCGATACTATGTACAAGGCCAGTGGCGTGAAGGGCTTGCCGGTACCTCGGATGACCGCTGGGCAATGAACGAGTCTACGGTGAAGATCACCGGTGATGCTGCGGACAAGAAGGCTCTGCGAGTTGCCAAGAACTGGGCAACCCCTGCCTGGTCTGACTGGAATACCCGAAATCCTGAAATGGCAGCAGACAAGTAAGCGTTTCACCACCATGTTCTCGATGGGCTGGAGCAATCCAGCCCTTTTCGTCTTTGTCTCTTTTATTCTTCTTGAATCGAATCATTCTAGGCAGAATCTCCATTCTCCCCTATACTTTTTGTAGCTGATCGAGAGGGAGCGTGCAATGCGTAGGCGAGGGAAGAAAGTACTGAGGTTTTTGCTGTGGGTGTTTACCGCCTTCGTTTTGGTATTGCTTATCGCATCGATACTGCATGCCACCTATTTCCGCCAACGCTACGAACGGATCGAACCCTACGGACAGCTTGTCGAGGTCTTTGACGGTACCATGCACCTGTACTCACAGGGAGAAGGGGAGAAGACCATCGTGTTGCTGCCTGGAATGGGAGTAGCGCTGCCCAGTGCGGATTTTGGCCCCTTGATGCGCGCTCTGGGCGAGAAGTACACCATGGTGGTGGTTGAATACTTCGGAGTAGGCTTCAGCTCCACCACCGAGCGACAGAGAAGCAGTGCCAATTATGTGCAAGAGATACGAGCAGCCCTTGCGAAGGGGGGCTTTTCGGGCCCCTATGTGCTGATGGGCCATTCCATTTCCAGCGCCTACAGCGAGCTGTATGCCTCCTTGCATCCTGAAGAGGTCGAGGCGATCATCAGTTTGGACGGCACTTCAACAGCTTTCTCTGCGCCGATGCCCGCATTTGTGAAAGCTGTGCTTCCGATTGCCAGGGTGCAACAGGATCTGGGCCTCACCAGCCTGCTCGGGCCACTGGTCACCAACGTTGATGCAACTGTTGCTTTGGGGTACACGGAGCAGGAGGTTCGTGACATGCTGGCGTTTGCCGGGTTCTCCGTAAACAGGACCTTGCTTGCTCAGATGGGCAATACTTCCGAATCGATTGAAGAGGTCATGCGTGTGCCGTATCCCCCACAGGTGCCCTATCTGAAACTCATCGCATCCGATACCTACGAGAAGCCCAATCCGATGCTTCCTATCACCCCGATTGAATACCAGATGCAGCATCTGGAAAGGATAGGAGAACATGCACAGTACAAGATACTGGACGGTACCCACTTCCTCTACCAGACCAATGTTGAAAAGATTTCCCAGCTGACGGACCTGTTTCTTGTCTCACGTTTGTGAGCAGTACCGTTTTGCCTCCTCGATGACTTGTCTCAGCTGCTGTTGCAAGGCAGTGAGGAGGCTCTGGTCGAACTCCTGCTGAGTATCCTCTGCCTGCTTTTGCAGATTGCTTGAGAGTTTCTGGGCACCCAGTGCTCCGATGGAGCCACAGCTGCCTTTGGCTTTATGGGCAAGCTCAGCAATGAGCGTACGCTCATGCTCAGATTCCAGCTCGCTGAGCAACGCCTCACTCTCTTGGATGAATGAGGTGAGTATCTTGGCGTAAAGCTCTTTGTCTCCCCCTACATTTCGTACGCCAACCGATACATCAAGGACAGGCAAAGAGCTCATTGGCTTCTGATATGCACCGGCAAGCCGTTGGATAGCACTCAGCAACTCCTCAGGATTGTAAGGTTTTCCGATCAGCTCGTTAATCCCGATGCTTTCGCACTGCTCTCTCACCGAGTCCATCAGATCTGCAGAGGTGACCAGGATGGGCACCCCTGCATTCTTCGCTCTGATGAGCTTGCTGGACTCATACCCATCCATCACATCCATATGCAGGTCCATCAGGATCAGGTGTATCCTTGCCTCCTCCTTGAGGAAGGTCTCATACCCCTCTTTGCCATTTGAGGCTATGATCACCTGATTGCCGGCTTGCTCGAGCAACTCCTTTGCGATGATCTGGTTGGTTGGGTTATCCTCCACCACCAGTATCCCAAAGTGTTGTGATGGAAGCGTCCTCTTTTTGGGAGACTGTTCCGTCTTATCCGCTGAGCCTCTGCCGAAGAGCTGCAAGAGGGCATTCAGGATCACTGAGTTTATCACCGGCAGGGGTAGGATGAGATCGGCACTTACTTCCTCTTCAGCTTGTCTGTCCTCGTGGACAAAGACCAACAGTTTCGGATGCTTCTTGATGGTCGCGTAGAGTTTCTGGTGTTCAGTGCTGTGCAGCTGGTGCTCGACCACCACCAGGTCGAAGGAGTGTTCTTGTTCCAGAACTTTGGTGGCCAAAGTAGCGGAGGTGACCCCTTCGAAGGTGAGGTCATACTCCCCAAACAGCGTTGCGACACGCTCACTCAGCTGCCGGTCATGCAAGACCAGCAGGGCCTTGAGCTGTGAGAAATCGATGGCACTTCTCTTCTGTAGCTCAGCTTCAATGCCTTTTGTATCAACACTGAGGGGAATGGTGGCAGTGAAGGTGCTGCCTTTGTTAAGGATGCTGCAAACCGTTAAGGTTCCACCCATTTTCTCCACCAAACCCTTGACGATGGAGAGGCCCAGACCCGATCCTCCGAACCTGCGGCTGATCGTCTCATTGGCCTGGACAAAGGGTTGGAAGATGGTAGCCAGTTGTTCTTCACTCATTCCGATGCCGCTGTCCTTCACCGAGAATGAGAGTAGGTACTCCTCGTCTCTCTGTTGGACCGAGGAGATGATCAGCTCAACAGAGCCCTCTTCGGTGAACTTTACGGCATTGTTCAGCAAGTTGATGAGAATCTGGGCAATTCGGGTGGGGTCCCCGAGATAGTGGTGAGGCACCTGCTCTTCTTCACTGATGGAGAACTTGAGCCCTTTCTGTCTGATGAGGTAGGAGACGATGGAAACACAATTCTCCAACACATCATCGAGGGAGAAGGGAACGCGCTCAAGGATGATGCGGTCTTCACTGAGCCTGGAGAATTCCAGGATGTCGTTGATGATGGTCTGCATCGTCTGTGTTGTCGCTCCGATGCTTTTGACATACCGTCTTTGGTTTGCATCAAGCTGGGTCTTTTCCAAGAGGTAGCTCATCCCACGTATCCCGTTGAGCGGGGTACGGATCTCGTGAGAAATGCGTGCGAGAAACTTGCTCTTCTCTTGGTCCGCGGCCTGTGCTTGCCGCTGGGCAAGGTCCTTCTCCTTGATGGCCATGCGAAGGCGTGAAATCCAGAAAGAGGAGAGGCTGAACCCCAAGAGAAGGATGATCAAAAGTGTAACGGCAATTCTGATATAGGGGGTGTAGTCCACATCCGACTCATACCGGATCCATCGTGACAGGATTTCAGATTGCTCAGCTTCCGTGATGGAATCGAGGGCTTTCTGCAGGATGGAAGCAAGATGCGGCCAGTCGCTGCGGACCGCCATGTGCAGGTTCTGGACTCCTCCTTCCGTAATAGGGATGAATCTCAGTTCGGTGAGCCCGAGTTGCCTGCTGAGGTAGATGCTGGTTGCCTCATTGCCGACAAATGCCACTTCCTCAGCACGATTGACGGCAAGCAAGGCTTCCTCGACCGTCTCGTACAGGCGTTGGGCAATTTCTGGGTAGTCGGTGAGAAACCCTTCGTGACTGCTGTCCTTTTGCACGGCGACTTGCCTTCCAAAGAGGTCGGTAAACCTGGTGAAGGAGGTATTGCTCTTCTGTACCACGATGGAACGCTGGAAGTGGAGGTAGGGCTCCAGGTATGTCAGAAATTGTGAACGTTGTGCTGTGAATCCCACTGCTGGCAGCAAGTCTATTTCACGATCGCGTGCATGTTGCACCGATTCGACCCAGCCAATGCTTGAGTCATGGACAAAGCTCAGGCCGGTTCTTTTGCTGATAAGATCCAGAAAGTCAGCTGAGATGCCGATGTGTTTGCCCGTATCATCGAGAAACTCAAAGGGCACGAATTTTGGGTCGATGCCGATGCGGATGACCGGATGCTCGGCAAGAAAGGCTTGTTCCTCATCGGTGTATTGCAAATCATGCGTAGCAGCACTCAGCAGGGAGGAAAACCCTAGGGTTAGGAGCAAGAGCAGCAAGAAGCGAGTCAGTGCTCTCATGAATACCTCTTAGTCTTGTTTCAGTTGATCGTGTATGGTGTCGGCAATGGAGAGGAACGTCTGGAATATGACCGGATCGAAATGACGCTCAGCTTCACTTTGCATAACCTCGAGGGCTTTCTTGTGGCTCATCGCCTCCTTGTACACCCGTTTGCTGGTCAGTGCATCATAGACATCAATAACTGCCATCAAGCGACCGGAGAGAGGAATTTTGTCATGATCAAGCCCATTGGGATAGCCTGAACCATCAAACCACTCATGATGGCTTGCAATGAGTTCTCGTGCTGTCTCGATGAAGCTTATCTTTGCATCGTCTGTTTCAAGGCTGTAGTCGAGGGCTTCCACACCTTTGAGGACATGTTCGCGCATGATGACAATCTCAGCCTGCTCAAGCCTGCCTGGTTTGAGCAGAATGTTGTCAGGGATGCCCACCTTGCCGATATCATGCAAGGGTGCGGTCTCCACCAACTCCTGAATATCCCTTTCCGATAATTGATATCCATCCTTAGGATGGTTTTGGAGTGCCTCGCAGAGCATCTGCATCATGATCTTGGTACGGCGTGAGTGGTTGCTTGTTTCGATGTTGCGTATTTCCAACAGTCTCACCAAGGCGTTGATGGTTATCTCGTTGGTCCTGCGGATCTCTGCAGTGCGTTGCTGCACCAGATCTTCAAGATGGCGGTTGTGCTGACGGATCTGTTCAGTTGCCTGCTTAAGGCGCAGCTGAACATCGATGCGTTTCTTGAGCGCCTGGAAGTTCAAGGGTTTGCGTATGAAGTCCACCGCCCCTTTGTCCAGCCCGAGGATTTCCTTGTCCACCTCTTCGCTGTTGGTGAGGATGATGACAGGTGTATCAAGCCCAAGGGAGCTCATTTTGTCGAGGAAGGAGAAGCCATCCATTACCGGCATCCGCAGGTCAAGCAGGATGAGATCGGTCTCAGGATGACGGGATAGCATCTGCAGGCCCTGCTGTCCATCACTGGCAACCAAGACCTGATGTGAGGAGAGTATGTACTGAATCATGGTGAGATCAGTCAATGAATCATCGATGGCCAGGATAACTGCCACAGTGCCCACCCCCTTGCATAGCTACAGACTAGCATCGGGATGTAGGCAAGTAAAGTAATGCAAGGTCCAAATATTCAAAGAAATACAAAACAATAGTATTGTTATAGGAATTGAAAGTTGCTTAATATTTTCTCTGGAAATCCACCAGGTTCTGCATCGGCTCGCCATGAAGAAATTTTCTCAGGTTGTTCAGAAAGAGTGAGAAGACCTGATGGGGATCACTGGGTGAGAGGCCGCTGGAATGGGGGGTGATGAACACATTCTCCAGATTCCAGAGCTTGCTGGTGGGAGGGAGCGGTTCAAGCTGGGTGACATCCAGCCCTGCTCCTGCCAATCGCTTGGTTTCCAATGCCTCGATGAGAGCCTGCTCATCGACCAAGGCCCCCCGTCCCACATTGATCAGGTAGGCTGTGCTTTTCATCATGGAGAGTCTCTTTGCATCGATCAGGTGCTCTGTCTCCTTGGTATAGGCTGGGCAGAGGGCAAGATAATCGGCTTGGCCGAGCAAAGAGTCCAACTCGTCGATGGTTTTCAATGCATCCACACAACTCGGTTTCTCGGAGGCTGTGCGTTTTACCGCCAAGACCCGCATGCCATGTGCCTTTGCCCGCTTGGCAAGGTTGGTCCCGATATCCCCAAGCCCGACGATCAGGAGGGTGCTCTCCCAGATATCGTGGGATGGGAATATGTTCTTCCAAACTCTCTCTTTCATCTGGTTGTGGTAGGTGAAGAAGTTGTGGTTGAAGGCGATGATCATGCCGATGATATGGTCGGCTATCTGCTTTCCATAGGTTCCCGAGCTATTGGTAAGCAGAACATCCTTTCTGGCGAAAAGTGCTTTATCCGCATACTGGGTAACCCCGGAGCTGGGTGCATGGAGCCATCTCAGGCTGGTGGCGTGCACCAGGTCTTCCGGCTTGGGAAACCCTACGATGATCTCAGCCTTTGCCAGCTGCTCGCTTGTGTACGTTGTTCCTTTGAGGGTGGTGACCTCAAGGTGTGGATACAGGGAGTGAAACAGTTGCAACTCCCCATCATCTGGATGGAAATGGGAGTGAGTGAGAAAGAGTATGGCTGGTGATTTCACATCTAGTCCTTGGTTCAATGATTTCGTTTCTGCTCGTAGAGCGCAGTATCTGCAAAGCGTATCAAATCTTCAAGAGAGGTACCATCCCTCCACTCGGCAACACCGATGCTGATGGACAGTTCTTTCCCCTCCAACTCCTCGAGGTTGATCGCCTTCACCTCTTCCTCGAGCTCCTGTTTCACGCCATAGGCATGCTGGAGGTTGCAGGAGGGAAGAAGAATGGCAAACTCGTCCCCACCGTAGCGGAAACAACCCTTTGGCCAAACAAGCGCTTGCTGCAATGCTTTGGCAATGTGCTTGAGCACCTTGTCTCCGGTCAAATGCCCATGGCTGTCGTTGATCGCCTTGAAGCGGTCGACATCAAGCATCAGCAAGGAGAAGGGGTTCAGGTGCTTTCTAGCCTCAGTGGCGACATCGGCGAGCGTTCGGTTGAATGCCCGTTTGTTGCCCAATAGGGTGAGGTCATCAATATTTGCACGATTATGGATGGTCAGGATGATGGCATAGAGTGAGAGTGAGATGACAAGAATGAAGAATGCAAAGCCAAAGATGAGCACGAAGGTGATACGCTGGTAGCGCTCTTGCAAGTACTCAGCCGAATAATCGACGCCGACCACTCCGACGATGGTGTGGTCCCTCCAGTCCTTGATCGGGGCATAGGCTGTGATGAAAACCCCCCAGTTCGGATCATTTTCCAGATCGCTTACTGCTCTGAGTCCTGATTGGAATGTGTACAGCTCGGTGGGATTCATCGTATCGATGCTGCCAAAGGGCGAGAACAGATCTCCTTGTGGATCCTCACCGTCCAAGACATACGCGTCGGTTTGTTCATCGATGTACTTGGTGGTAAAGACGAAGGCTGCATCGCTTGATGCCTTGATCGCGCGGAAGATGGTGTTCATTTCCTGGTAGTAGCGGTACTCCGCTGTTCCACTGACCAAATCTGCAGTTTGTGAGAGCATGCGATATCGCTCGATATCACTGTTGAGGAAGGCGGCGATGGTACCGGCAATGTCCAGAGCCTTTGCCTGGGTCTCCTCTATCATCGTCTGTCTGGTCCGCTGCACGGCATAGAGGGCAGGAAACACAACCGCAAGGCTCACCAAGACGATGAGCAACAGCAAGAGTTTACGTTTCCAAGCAATGGAGTGGAGTACAAACCACATAGACAACCCTCAACCGATTGAGATGCGGAGCAACCATAGAGAAGTCTTCATGATTGCCTGTTCTCTACTTATAACGGAGAAACACACGCTTGTCACTAAGAAAAGCCCCATCTCAATACGCTTACAACACTTGTTTTCTGCGATCGACAGCCAGTTTTCTTGCTGATAGTTCTTGTTGACTTGCCCGATTCGGGAGCATACGCTAGGCATAGCATCCAGGTTTTTCAAGGAGGTCGAATTTGACTCAACCCACCACCATGGTCATCGTCAACGCAAGCCCGAAAGGTGAATACAGCCTTACCCTGCAGTATGCACGCTATCTGATGATGCATGAACAAGACGTTGTATGGAATGTGTTGGATATCGGGGAAATGCTTACCGACAATGACTATGAAAGCGAGTGGTTCCACGCATCTCTCGAGCTGATTCAGGAGTGTGATGCAGTGCTCTGGGCGACCCCTGTTTATACCATGCTGGTGCCCTACCAATTACTCCGGTTTTTCCAGCTCATCCAGCAAGAGGGGAAGGATTCGATATTTTCCGGCAAGTATGCAACAAGCATCATGAGCTGCTTCCACTATTACGACCACCTTGCCCAGCATTGGCTGCAGGCTACCTGTGAGGACCTTGGGATGTGGTACATGGAAGGGCTGAGTGTGGATGACAAGGACCTGCTGAACCGTACATATCGCCAGAGCATGCGATTCTTCATGGCCGAATTCCATCGTTCTTGCAAGCAACGGCTACCGCTTCCCCGGCAGAGCAGGGAGATCGTGCAAGAGCACGTTCCGTTCAAGCCTCAGTTGGATGGGCGGCAGGTTGGGAAACGAGAGGACATCCGTACAGTACTGCTCACCGATGAGGTGGGTGAGGATGGCAATCTCTCAGCCATGATCAAGGTTTTCCTCGCTTCCTACCCCAACAAGGTTGAGGTCGTCGATATCAAATCCTTTCCCTATGAAGGTGCCTGCCAAGGGTGCCTGAGATGTGAGCTGGTCGGTGAGTGTGACCGAAAGGATGGTTTTCAGGCTTTCTATCAGAATCTGGTCAACTCCTGTGATGTCCTGGTGCACGCCATGAACCTGGAAGGTCGCTACCTGAAGCCGGTGTGGAAGCTGTTTCTCGACCGTACCTTCTCCAATGGGCACCGTACCAGCATGATGGGCAAGCATACCTGCTATCTGGTTTCCGGTCCCTTGGACCAGTTGCCCTATGTGCGCCAATTTCTTGAGGGCAAGGATATGGTGGGCAGGGAGAACTCAGTGGGCGTCATCAGTGATGATCTGTGTCATGATGAGGAGCTTGGGAGGCTCATCTCCGAGACTGCGCTTCGGTTGGACAGGAGTGCACGCGCTCACTTTCAGAAGGGTGCAAACTTCTTGGGAGTCGGGGGCATGAAGATATTCCGAGACCTCATCTACGGCATGCGGGGGGTGGTCCGCGACGACCATCGCTTCTACAAGCAGAGAAAGCTGTATGACTTTCCCCAACGCAAGATGGGCCACCAGCTGTTCAACCTTTTCATGGGAGTCGCCTTTTGGTTCAAGCCGGTTCGCTTGCAGGCTTACCAGCGGATGAAACCCCTGTATATTGCGAAGCAGAAGCAGTTGGTGGACTCAGGTAAGATATAGGAAGATGCGTTGGAACTCTGCAATAGGTTGTAAACCAAGCAGACCCTCGATGCAAGGCAACGTACTTGGGGGAAGGGGAAACTTCGGAAGTCCATGTACATCTTGTCCGCTCATTCTGATCAGGCTTGTACTCGATGAGAAAACGATGCACACTCTCAGCCATGGAAGAACAAGCAATGGTTGGGATAAGAAGATTGGTAGTTGCAGATCTCTCCAAAGCCAAGCATCTCTTTGTTGAGGTTTTCAAAGAGGAGCCTTGGCTCGACAGGTGGACGGATGAGCAGTTGGATCTGTATTTTGGGGATCTGATGGATGGCAGCCGTTCTCTCTGCTTTGTTTTATATGCAGAGGATATGCTCATTGGACTTTGCATGGGACGGCTTTTCCACTGGTACTCGGGCACCGAGTATGATATCCGTGAGTTCTGCATTGCCAAGGCATGGCAGGGAAAGGGAATGGGCAAGCAGTTCCTTGATCTGGTGGGCAAAGAGTTGAAGATTGAAGGGGTGCAGGCAATCATACTTTCCACGCTTGCCGATACCCCGGCCTTCGGGTTTTATCAGCATGCAGGGTTCTCGGTGCATACGGATGCACGGTTCCTGTACAAGCGGCTCGGCTAGGAGGAAGGGATGGCAACCACCGTTGAGTTCATTGAGTTTGTGTGCAGTCAGATTGATGAAACCTATCAGGTTCGGTATCGAAAGATGTTCGGCGAGTACATGGTGTATGCGAACAACAAGCCGATTCTCCTTGTTTGTGACAACACTGTCTACGTAAAGATACTTCCCGAACTAACCGGCCTGCTTGCTGAGGCCGAGAAGGGCTTTCCCTATCAGGGGGCACGCGAACACTACATCCTGGATGCGGAGGACCGGGAGCTATGCAACTATGTGGTCCAGATTCTGGAGTTGCTCACCCCCATTCCGGTCAAGAAAGTGCGAAAACGCAAGAAGACGGTAGGAGAAATCTAGGCCAAGGGATATACTCGACTCATGAACATATATCGTTATGAGACTCATCTGCATACAAAGGAGGCAAGCGCCTGCTCGGTAAGCAGCGCTGTTGAGTTGGTGCATGCCTACCACCATGCAGGCTATGCGGGCATCATCATCACCGACCACTTCTATCACGGCAATACTGCCGTAGACCGTCGCCTTCCCTGGAAGGAGTGGGTCCAGAGGTTCTGTCTTGGTTTCGAGACTGCAGAACAAGAGGGAAAAAAGTTCGGTTTGTCAGTCTTTTTTGGCTGGGAGATCAACTTCAGTGGGGATGAGTACCTCATCTATGGGCTTGACAAGGCGTGGCTGCTTTCCCACCCGCAGGTGATCAAATACGACCACCAAACCCTCTTTTCTGAGGTGAATGAAGCCGGTGGCCTGATGGTCCAGGCTCACCCGTTCCGTGAGCGGTACTACCTTTCGGCGATTCATCTCCACCCCGCGGTGGTACATGCTGTTGAGGTTGTCAATGCAGAAAACGACGAGGAATTCGACCGGAAGGCCTTTGCCTATGCTAAACGGTATGGTTTGTCTATGACCGGTGGGAGCGACCTGCATGATGCTGACAAGATAAGCAACACATCCTATGGGATGGATTTCTCCTATCCTCTTTCTTCCCTCCAAGCCTTCATTGGGGCCGTGAAGGGAGGAAAAGGATACTCGCTCGTCGGCTCAGAGACAAGATTGATGGATCCGAAGAGCGAAAAGAGTGGACTGCCGGTGCATCTGCACCCTGCCAACTAGTTGAGCGTTGCCCTAAAGCTGACGCTGCTGTAGCGCGAGGAGAGTGCATCCTTTTTCAAGCCGACAACAGCTTCATGCGGGTTGTAGCGGTAGCCGCTGAGCAGGATGATCTGGAACGAGTCGAAAAAGTTCAGCTCAAACCCGCTGGCAATGCTGCTGGAGAAGTAGGTGTTGATATTCGGGGCGGTATCCTCTGTCTCTTGTGAAGCCACGGCGAGGTGGCCTGCCGATACCTGCATCATGGGGTTGAAGGTTGCATTGTCAAAGAGGGTGACAGAGACCCTGAAGCCAGTCTGGACGGCCAGTGCATGCACTGAATCGGTGACACTCTCATCGAAGGGTGCATACGGAAAGCCGGAAAGAGGCTGGGCTGCCACAAAGGCTTCTGCATTGATTCTCGATCCAACGGGTGTTCCGAGGGCAAGTTCGAGATACGGGGCGTCCTTTCCTTCTATTTTGGTATCACCGGAGCCGAAGGCAAGGTACGGTTGCCAAGCAACCGCAGCTGAGAGGGGTGAGAGTGCGAGGCACACAAGGGCGAGCAGGACAAGTTTCTTTGATGTGATGTGCATACTGAGTTCCTGTATGAAAGAGATTGCATGATGAATACTCATCTCCTTTTGCTATGCAGGAATGTTGCCAAGTATTGGATATGAACAAAAATACCCTACAAATGCAAAGATTCTCAAGAACTTGATTCCAGAGAAGGTGGGAATATTCCCATGGTTGGGAAATACCCCATCATGGGGTGGTGGGACAGGCCTTCTTGCGCTTCTGCTCATACAGATCTTTGTCGGCATAGCTTACCAGCGTCTCTGCGGTGATGCCGGTAACCCACTCACCTATTCCGATGCTCACCGTTACCTTGCGATCTTGTAAGGAAGGAATGTCCAGATGCTTGAAGTGGTTGCACAACTCCTGCTTGGCTTGTACTGCCTGCAACCGGCTTGAGGAGGGGAGAATAAGGGCAAACTCATCACCACCGATGCGAAAACAACTGCGGTTTCTTTGGGTGAGGTCCAACAAGGCCTTTCCCATGCTTTGCAAAACCAAGTCTCCGACTGGGTGTCCATAGGAGTCATTGATGGATTTGAAACAGTCGATATCAAGCATACAGAGCACGAAAGGCTGATTGCGCTTCTTCGCCTCTGCAATGATCAGATGCAGTGTACGGTTGAATGCGCGCTTATTGCCCAGACCTGTCAGTTCATCCAAGCCGGAGTGGTCTTGGATCGTCAGAATTGCAGCATACAGCGCTAAGGCTGTCACTAAGGTAAAAATGGCGAAACTGAAGTTGAGCAGCAGTGCAAAGCGAGAGGTCAGTTGGTCGAAGTGATCCTCAGAATAGTCGACTCCTACCAGACCGACAACACTACGGTCACGACTGTCGATGATGGCGGCGTACGCGGAGAGGTAGGTTCCCCATTCAGGATCTTCTTTCAGGTTGCTGACGGTACTTTCCCCTGTCAGGAAGGTGTGCAGTTCCTCCTCATCCATACCATCATGGCTGCCGAAGGGGGAGAAGAGTACGGTACCGCTCTTTTCCCCATCAAGGATGAAGGCGCTGGCCTGGTCGTCCAGATACTTGCTAGTGTAGATGAAGGTGGCGTCGCTTTTCTCCTTGATCGTTCGCATCAGGCTGTTGTAGCCAAGGTAGGTCTGATGGAGTTCACTTCCCTCAATGAGCGTGGTTGCTTCCGAGAGTGGACGGTACCGTTCGATGTCCGCTGAGAGGAACGTGGCGATTGCATGGGCGCTGTTGAGTGCATTTGACTGGATTTCTTCAAGGAGGATTGCCTTGGTACGGCGATAGGTGAAGTAGGTGGGTACAGAGACAGCAAAGCCCACCGTCAGGAGGAGAAGAAGCAAGAGATAGCGTTTCCTGATTTTAGAATAGGGCATGCATTCCTCTCCGAACTAAGTGCAAGGTAGGGTTGAAGTGACGAGACTCTGTCACGTTTCCCGCTACGTACTTATACCGCAAGGTGGTGTATTTGTCATTAGCAGCACAGGTTATCCGAAGGATTTATCGTGAAAAAATGTACGTAAAAAGTTTGGAAGAAGTGCAAGTGGAATCCCATTCCCCGGAGTAGTGTTTTTCATGTTTTCTTTTTGCATGTTTTTTGTTGACAAATGGGGGGTGGGGCAAGCAAGAATATGCAGGATACCAAAACCATAAGGATAAGGAAATTCGTATGAAACATGTAGTGCGTGTCTTAGGCGTCCTGGCTCTGATGATGGTTCTCTTTGCCAGTTGTGATATGAGCTTGACTGAATCGGCATTCTCCCGCAGTGCGGTACAGACCGAGGAGCTCTCTTCCAGAGCTGCAAAACAAAACAAGCCCACCTCCTTCACCGCAGTGGTGAACCTCTATCAGGACTATCAGAGTGTAGTGACTGAGCGCAAGGGCAACAGCAACCACTACAAGACCGTCGAAGAGACACTGTACAGTTTCCCGTACGAGTCATTCGGTGGGGTCATCGAGTCGGATTGGGATCTGCTTGACGGCAAGTTTGTTGTCATGAACAACGTCACCAACTACAACCTCGACCCACAGACTGCTGAGCTTTCAGGCTCCAATCACAGCGTCATCCAGATTGTAGATCAGCAGATGCAGGTGGTGGCAACGCTGCAGGCGAACGGGACGATCGACGGCTCGTTGCTTGGAGCAGAGATTGCCATGAACTGGGTCCTTAAGGATGCGCCTGGATTGAAAGTCCATGCAAACGGCAAGGTCGGGGGCATCTTCACCTGGGCTGTTTTCGATTATGAGAAGATGGGCCTCTCCTACATCCTGCCCAACGGTACGTTTACGCTGACCGGATCCTACAAGTAAGCATGCTGACACAGCTTGCGGTGCATCCTCTCCTGCAACCGAATGCAGGGGAGGGTGTTGTCATGCCATGATGGCCCCGGATTTGCGCACAATCTGAAGATTATGGCTTTGCGCCATGCCTCCTATGGCCTATCATGAGGGTAAGGAGTGGCATATGCATATCGTGTTGTTGTCCGGTGGTTCGGGAAAACGGCTCTGGCCGTTGTCAAACGAAGTACGTTCCAAGCAGTTCATCAAGGTTTTCAAGCGTGAAGACGGCAGCTTGGAGTCGATGCTCCAGCGTGTCCATCGCCAGATCAGAAGTGTGGACGCCAACGCAACCATCACCATTGCCACCTCCAAGACCCAGGTCTCTGCAATCCACAACCAGATCGGCAGGGATGTCGGGATTTCAGTTGAACCGTGTCGGCGCGATACCTTTCCTGCAATTGCCCTTGCAGCAGCGTACATGAGCGATGTGCAGCAGGTTGCCAGAGAGGAAGCGGTGGTGGTATGCCCGGTCGACCCCTTTGTGGACGACTCCTACTTCTCCATGCTTGATCGGGTAGGTCAGCAGGCAAAACAGGGGAGTGCGAACCTGGTGCTGCTTGGCATCAAGCCTACGTATCCAAGCGAGAAGTACGGCTACATCATCCCCGAAACAGGGGATCTGGTAAGCAAGGTGTCGATGTTCAAGGAGAAGCCTGATGTCGAGACAGCCAAGCGCTATCTCTCTGAAGGAGCTCTCTGGAATGCGGGGGTGTTTGCCTTCCGTCTCGGCTATCTCCTGGATAAGGCGCACGAGCTCATCGATTTCTCCGACTATCATGACCTGTACGCAAAGTACGAGACACTGTCAAAAATCAGCTTTGACTACGCCGTGGTAGAGAAGGAATCCGCCATCAAGGTGATGCGCTACGAAGGGACGTGGAAGGACCTCGGAACCTGGAACACCCTGACCGAAGCGATGAGTGAACCCGTCGTCGGTGAGGGGATGATGGATGAGAGCTGTGAGGATGTTTTCATTGTCAATGAGCTTGATATCCCCATCCTCGCAATGGGTTTGAAGGATATGATCATCTCTGCGAGTGCTGAGGGAATCCTGGTTTCGGAACGAGAGAAGTCGAGTTCCATCAAGCACTATGTTGAACAACTTGACAAGCCCATCATGTTTGCCGAGAAGTCGTGGGGCAGCTACCGCATCCTGGATGTGGGAGAGGAGAGCCTGACGATCAAAGTGGTGCTCAATGCCGGGCAGAGGATGCACTATCACAGCCACCAGCGGCGTGATGAGGTGTGGACGCTCATCAGCGGGAACGGGCAAGTAGTGGTCGATGGGACAAGGCGTGCTGTCAAAAGCGGTGATGTGGTCTACCTTAAGGCAGGTTCTGCCCATACCATTCTTGCAGAGACGGAAATTCGTCTCATTGAGGTGCAAAACGGGAAAAACATCAGTGTGAAGGACAAGATCAAGTATCCGTTTCCCTAAAAGGCGCGTATTGCCCTGACAACCAACAGCTCGGACTTCTCAACCCGGCCTTGTACACCGTTGGAAAAGCCCTGTGCCCAAGCGCGTTCTGCGTCAAAGGATGAGGAGCTCCAATAGGCATATCCCTCTTTCAGGAAGGTATCCTTGCCCGTTCTTGCCAGGTTGGTGAACAAAAGGGACAGCTCCTCCTTGGAGGGAAGGAACCAATCGCTGTAGGTCTTGATTGCAAGCGAATCGCAGGCTGTGGCTGCAGTTTCAGAGCCTGTGGTGAAGATGGCAAAGAGGGTTCCCAGTGCCGCAACGAGGGCAAGCAGGAAGTGAATCAGGGATGCTTGCTTTTCGTAGAGGAGCCAGACGAGCAGGACACAGAGGATGATGAGAGCGAAAGATGGGATGGTGTTCGAGTGGTCAAAGAAAGCCCAGGCTCGGTAGATATCATCCAGATACTTCTGTTTGAAGGTGTTGAGGGCAAGGATGATGCCGCTTGCTATGTATGCTCCCACCAAGGACTGGATTGCTTGCTTGCTGACATCCTCAGTCCTGAAGAAGTTGACCGTCACCCAGTAGAGAGCACCCATGCGGACCAACTGCCAGATGGCAACCCAGCCAAGGATGGAGTTTCCTGCGCGGACCAGACTGAAGATGGTGTAGAGGAAAAAGAGCAGCAGAATAAGGGTGAAGCGCGGTTTCCAGACAATCTTCTGGGGGGTGCGTATCATCATGCCCAAGGCAAGGCCCCAGGCGATGAGGTCGGCAAACGTGACTTCAAAGCCGCGTACGGGCCCCCGGTAGTACTCCATGGAAAGAAAATTGATGCTGGCCATGGAGTTGAAGAGGAATGAGACAACCATGAAAGCAAACGCCAGCCGTTTGAGTCGGGGTGTGAGGGAGGAGACGATTGCGATGAAGGGAACTCCGGCGGCCATCGCTATGAGGAAGACGAGATACTTCATGGTTGGGGCAATGATAGCATGTGCAAGGGCGGCGGAAAAGGTGAATATGCTATTCCGATCGACAGGGAAGAGCACGAGATATCGCCTCCTCCAGAAACCCTAGCACTGCGAGATTCGGTACACGTTCAACTTTTCATTGCAGTACCCATGTTCTCATGTACAAGGACTGAGAAAAAGGTGGATGTTCCATCTTCTTCTGTAAGCTGACATGAGGAGTACGCTGGACCTGTTGGAGCGGGACTGTTTCCTCATCCGAGATGCGATTCGAGGTCGAGTCCATCCTGGTACTTCTGCATGAAGACCTTGAAGGTGCTCTCTGCCACTGGCAAGGTGAAATAGTTTCCTTGCACATAGGGGCAGCCAAGCAAGATCGCAGCTTCAAACATCTCCTTGTTCTCAATTCCCTTTGCAAGCACCGTGATCTCCTGCTTTGTTGAGGCGTCATACAATGCTGCATAGACTTGCTGAAGTTGGGGGGAAAAGGCTGAAAAGTCAAGTTTGATGGTGTCGAAATCCGAGCGGACAAACGCCTGCAGGTCAAATGCAGTATCAGTAAAAACATCCAAGGAGACTGAAAAGCCTTTCTCCCGCAACTCCCTGATTGCAAGCATGGATTCAAGATTTGACAAGGCTGTGTCCTTGATATCGAATTCAATCTGCTTTGGATGCATGCCCGCTTGCTCTACCAAGAAGACCATTCTGGCAGCAAATCCTCTTTTTAGGCTTTCATTGCTGATGTTCAGCACAATCTTGAACGAATAGGGAACGATGCGCTCGAGCATCATCTTCCGGATGGCTTCCAAGGTTTTGGTGATAATAATGATGTCGATGGTGGTGATGTGATGCAAATCGCAGGCAATATCCTTGAATACGCTGGCTGACAAGATGCGAAATCCTCCCAATTGCCAACGAGCAAGGCTTTCCACTCCCACTACCATGTTTGTGCTTGTCTCGATGATGGGCTGAAAGAATGGATTGAACTCTTGCTGCCAGCCTGTTGATAAGAATCCTTGTTTGCACTCATCGATATCCAGTTTCTTTGCACGCACAACTGCGTCGGCCACCAGCCATTGCAATCGCCTTCTTTGTGCTTCTTGTTCGGTGAAATATGCCAGATCCACAAGTTGCTCAAGAGATTCCACCTGATAGCGGATTCCGGAACCGGCACACCCTATAGTTATGGCAACAGGGGGGAGGGAGGGAGACTCGATGCGAGACTCGAGGCGTTGCACGATGGTCTGGCATACGATGCTCTGGTACTCATGCTTGTCCTTCTCCTGCGTAAGGTTTGCAGAAGGATATGAGCGGATTACCAAGAACTCAGCGTGTGAGATTCTTTGGATGTTGCCGCTTCCAAAGTAGTGTGAGAGCTCAGCAGCCCCATACTCGTAGAGTTCCTCGAACTCCTCTCGGTCGACACTTGACTGGAAGACGCCTTGTGCATGGATGGTGATGGAGAGACAAAACAAGGAATCCAAATCTTCATTGTACTTCTTCAGCCACTTTTTCAGGGCCCTGCCGGCATGGTTCCAAGGTTCCGACAGGTTGGAGCACAAGAAGAATATGCTTGTAGAGAAGAGAAACAACACAATGAAGAACGCACTGGCAAGATAGCAAGCATTGAAGAGGCTGCATACAAGTCCGATGAAGCCTAAGGCTGCAAATATAAAATGGTACCGTTGCAAATGTATCATGGGTATTTCCTTCACGACAAAACAGAGAGCCTTTCTTCCTGTTTCCAGGAAGAAAGGTGCAGATGCAAGGAATCTGTCAATCGGTAGGCTTCACAAAATAGCTGCCTCGATTTTTCAATAAGAGTTTTGTTCCATCGACAACTGCGGTGAGCGGGCGTTTGGAGATGTAGAAGTCCATGCCGACCCGTTCATGGAGGAACTCATCGACCCCATCGATCATAGCCCCGCCGCCGCTGATATAGATCCCATTGACAATGATGTCTGAGGAGAGCTCAGGGGGTGTGTTTTGCAGCACCTTCAGGACCATGGTTGCAATTGATTCAAATGGCTTGGCCAGCACATCGCGAATCTCAGTTTCTGTGATGGTGATTTTCTTGGGAAGTCCGGTAACCACATCTCTTCCGCTCGCCCAGGTCTCCCTTGGATTCTTGATTTTCTGTCGCAGGGACCCAATCTCCATTTTGATGCGTTCTGCAGACTTTTTCCCGATCAAGAGGCCATGCTTGTATTGCAGGTAGTTCATGATCTCATTGTCAAAGTAGTTTCCTGCAATCCTGTTGGACTCGGAGACCACGATGTCTCCCAGAGAGAGCACCCCGATGTCGGTGGATCCCCCGCCGATGTCGATGATCATCGAGCCGTTGCTGCTGAAGATATCCAGTCCGGATCCAATGGCCCCGGCTTTCACTTCCTGTTCGATGAATACATCCTTGACCCCAAGCTTATTGCCCAGATCCATGAAAGAATCCCGTTCCAACTGGGTTACCTCAGAAGGGCAGCAGAGCAGAAGGGTGGACTCCTTGATGTCGATATTGATGTTCTCTACCTTGTGCAGCGAAATCTCGATGAGCTTCTTGGTTGCTTCGATGTCGGAAATGACACCCTGGTTCAAGGGGCTCACAATCTTTATCCCATGGTGGCCTTTGCCGATCATGTTTGATGCCATGGTCCCTGTTGCAATCACTTCGTTGGTTTCATAGTCGAAGGCGATGACCGAAGGTTCGTTGGTGATGATGCCTTCCCCTTCAACGTAGACAAGGATATTCGCAGTACCGAGGTCGATACCGATGTTCTTCCCAACAGTGCCTTTTTCCTCTTTCTCTTGTTTTCGAATGGTAAATGCCATGATGCAAATCTCCTACAGTTGAAGCGGATTGACCAAATAGTCTCCGCGATTCTTCAATAAGTACTTCGTACCCTCTGCAACACACGTAAGTGGGTTGTGGACCACTTTTACGGGGACTTGGATCCGCTTTTGTATGTACTCTTCGATGCCTCGGATCATCGAGCAGCCTCCGGTAAGCAGGATGCCGTTTTTGAAGATATCGGCGGAAAGTTCCGGCGGTGTATCCTTCAGGACACCGGTAATGAGCTTTACGATCTCGTCGAAGACTGGTATGAGCACTGATTGGACCTCGTTGGTTGAGAGCATGACCCACTTGGGTATTCCTTTCACCATATCTCGTCCTGCATAGCGGTTCACGATGTTTTTCGCTTCAACATGGAGGTCTCCCAATTCGATTTTCATCTTTTCGGATGTCAGTTCCCCAATCTCGACACTCTGGGTTTTCTTCACATACTTGGAGATCTCATCGTCCATGAAGCTTCCTGCTTTCCTGATGGTGCGTGAGAGCACGATGTCCCCGAATGAGATGACCCCGACGTCCGTGGTCCCCCCACCGATGTCGACGACCATGACACCCTTGGATTTGAAGATATCCACACCCGAGCCTAGTGCACCCGACTTGATCTCCTCTTCGATGAAGACATCGGTGATGCTCATCTTGGTGGCAAGATCGATCATGACGTCACGTTCGATTTTGGTGACTTCGGAGGGGCAGCAGATGACGCACGTTGTCTTGGAGATGTCTTTTTCGGTAAGGTTCTCAACCTTGCCGAGGACATAGGTCAGCAATGCTTTCGCAGCCCGCATGTCGGAGATGACTCCGTTGCGCAGTGGCTTGATCACGGCAATTTTCGAGTGAACTTTTCCCAGCATCTTGTGGGCGTCTTCCCCTGCCGCTACTATCTTGCCAGACTCCCTGTCGAAGGCAATGACCGAAGGCTCATCAAATATAATTCCTTTTTTCTCAAGGAATACCAACAAATTCGCTGTTCCGAGATCGATTCCCAATCCCAGTCTATCCTGTACTATCGCTGCACTCATTCTCAACCCCTTCCTATACTTCGCTGTAGAAATATCGACTCGTCATCTTGAGCATTTTCTTGCATCCATCAATAACCGACGTTAATGGGACTTCAGAGAGATGGACCGGTATCTGCGCGATTTCAGCAAAGTACTCCTTGATTCCAGGAATCTGTGAGCAACCGCCGGTCAGAAGGATACCAGTATCAACGAGATCACCTGCCAATTCAGGAGGGGTCTCTTCCAATGTTGCGAGCAAGATGGATTTGATCGGGTCAAAGCTTCTGAGGAGCACTTCACGGATTTCCTCAGGAGTGACGGTAATCTGACGTGGCAATCCGGTTACCAGGTCTCGACCCATCGCTTCTGCATGAACTGGGTTGCAATCCTCATCCATGGGGTAGGCTCCTGTCAGGGATGCGAGCACAATCTTGATTCGTTCTGCAGTCTGATTGCCGATTTCCAGTTTATGGGTGGTTTTGACGTAATCGATGATCTGGCGATCGAAATAGTCGCCTGCAATCTTGATGGATTTTGAGAGGACAACCTCACCAAGGGAGAGGATGCCGAAATCGGTGGTACCGCCTCCGATGTCGATGACCATGTGTCCTTTGGGAGCAAAAATGTCGAGCCCGGAGCCAAGCGCCCCTGCTTTGATTTCTTCTTCGATCTCCGTGTTCTGGATGCCCAGGCTGTGTCCAAGCTCAACAATGGCTTCTTTCTCCGTATTGGTGATTTCGGAGGGGATGCAGATCAGAAGCTTGTTGATTGAATCGAGGTTGGAGAGAAAGATCTTGTCCAGGGTGAAGAGAAGGATTTCCCTGATCAGCTGGATGTCTGAGATCACCCCCCCTTGCAGCGGTCGGGCAACTTCCACTTTGTTGTGGGTCTTCCCCACCAGCTTTGCCGCTTCATGTCCTACAGAGACGACAGTTCCCGTTGCCTTGTCAATTGCAATGATCGAAGGTTCATTGAATAGGGTCCCCTGACCTTCGACGTAGATGAGAAGGTTTGAGGTACCAAGGTCGACACCCACCGATAGATTCGTTTTTTCCTTCATGTCTTTCCTCCACCAGAATTCCAGAAATGCAAAAGCAGTACTGCTTCCAATTTCAAGCTGCTATGCTTTGGATGTTTTTTTTTAAGGAAAAATCCAATGCATACTGATTGAAATTCCGATTCAGTAAAACACAGCGCTATTGGGTTGTCAACAATATAATTGTATTTTTTTCTTTATGGTGAAAGGACTTATAACATATGTCAGTGCCAAATTTGTACAATGTCTAGTATGCATTTGTCAGCTGTCAAAGCTATTTTACGATACAAATTTGGTAAGTGGTTATTATCTAATAGATTAGTATACAAGAAAATTTGTAACCTTTTCGAATTACTGTGACAAATGGCATAAGAGGGAAAAACGTGATAGGTTACACTTTTTTTGGATTTTTATTGAAGCTGAAGGCCTTGGTACGGAGTCCTTGCGTTGCGTCTAGGAGAATAGCAGGCACGATGAATCTGCAAAGAGACCCATATTTCTGTTTCAGGTTGGGTCAATTTTAGTGGATATTCTCCATATGAGATGATTGTATGGAGAAAATGAAACGACGAAAACTGCTTATTGCTCCGGATTGGAGACAGAAACCCTGCCTGACATCAACCAGGCAGGGAGACGGGAACACCTAGAAGTAGCGTACAGCACGAACAAGGTGAGTATCTGTTTTCCAGAAATGACCAGCCAAGACTGCGTTATTTGCATTTGGTGTAAATTCATACCCAATTACAGTATCACCTGTGTACACAGATCCAAAAGGTCTCAACTCCTCTGTAGAACTCCAGTAGAACGAAGCAGCTGGTGTTGCGAAGTTTCCGATAAGATTATAATTGATACGCAGTTTCCACAGCTCATCTCTCGTTGGCAGGAACCAGTCGGAATAGCCTCCGCCCCTGTAGGCACGGGTCATACCCGCTGCATACGAGCCCGCCGATCCTCCGAGCGAAGTGACAATCTTATCCGTATTAGCCAAGCCTCTTCCGATACCGCCTTCTGTGCCCACTATCGTGGTTGTGCTGTTTGACCAAGCGATTTTGGAAGTCGAGATATCGCTCTTCGCGGCTATCAGGCCATGCACCTGTCCTGCTTGGTACCCGGGCTCCCAACTCTCGAAGAAGTATGCGACTACACCGCCCTGATAGTAGTCACCGACGGAGAGGGCTTGTGAGGTGAGGCCAAACTCCTTCGCAGGACCTGCCGCCTGTGTGGAAGTCTCTTTCACCCGTACCCGAACCTTGGTAGCTGAGGTTACAGCAACACCCTCATTTGGCAAGATCATTGCCCGATTTCGGCTATCCACCTCAACAACAGCATAGGTGCCAAAGGACGAGCCGTCGATGGCGACACTGGCTTCTAGGTTGGTCAGGTTGGTGGAAAAGCCTGTTAGGTTGATTATCGAGGGACTGGAAGGAGAAGCAGGGTAGTAGCCAACCAACGTGTCACTCATGGAAGGACCAAGGGGCTTTTCGATGGTAAGTGTTCCCGTATCGTTTATATTGAAGCTGTAGTTGGTGGCACTGCCTCCTGTTATGGAGATGATTGAGGTCCCTGCATTGGTTGTCGTGGTTGCTGAGGAATATGCTGTCGGTGCAACATACCCAGTTGCAGTGGAAGTACTTTCTCCATTCACAAAGCCAGTCACAAAAACAGTAAAGGTGGGGTTTGCTTCTCCATAGACTTTGGAGTAGTCGCCCACGGTTGCCGTCAGAACAGCTTTGGTTACCGGTGCCAAAAGCCAATGGTTGTTTGGCTTTCTATAATTGCCTGCATCGGTTCCACTCAGTGTGTAGATGAATGTGATGTGATTATTCGTTGCCACTGCAGCAGAATCATAGCTTGCAACAGCACTTACCGTCACAACATCATCACTGACAACACCAGAGAGTGATCCCAACGTGACCGTACCCGTTACCGCTCTTGTGCCGTCATAGGTCTTGCCGGCTGGGAAGGAGGGAAGCCCTATTGTCAGCGGTTTCGCCATGATTTCGGCGTGGTCAATGGCAGGCATGAATTCGGGTATGATGTAGTTGTCTTTGTCAGCTCCCTCAAGGGCGTAGGCAACGGAGATACTTTGGCGGGGGTTTACATCAGGGGACACAAACGTTGCTGTCGCCGTCAACCTGACATCGTCGGATGAAACCATATCAAGCAGCGTGAAGGTGGGAGCTGCTGAAGCTGTTGTGCCGTCGTATTCCTTATAAGGAGGAGATGTATAGTTTGTAGCTTTCAGTTGCTTTGGTGTGATCACACCTGTTTCTGTTGCAGTCGAGCCAATAGGTGCGAGGTAGTTGTCCTTATCTGTCCCGTTTACGGTGTACGTAAGGGAAATCCGTTTGCCTGTTCCTACAGCTTTTGCATCGTACGTTGCTGTGGCTTGTACCCACACATTATCTTCAGAAATATATTCTGCCAGATTTCCGTGTATGTTCACCTTAGCAGAGGTCGTCCCGTCATATGCCTTGGTGGAAGTGACGGTTGTCCCTGAAACGGTGAGCTGTCTCTTGGCGATGGTTGCAATGAGCGAAGTGTTCTCCGGTACATAGTAGTTATGGCCATGTGGTCCATCCAGCACATAGCTGGCGGTAACTGTTTTGCCTTCCCCTGCATCAGCTGAATCATAGGCGGCACTTGCAGTGAAGCTCACCGTATCAGAGGGGAGGACTCCACCCAAGAGTCCCTTTGAGGTGAGGGTTGCCTGTGCCGTCCCGTCATACACCTTGGAGGGAGAGACGGTTGTCCATATCACCGTGAGCGGCATCTTTTGGATGGTTCCCGCATCGAGTGAATCGTTCGGCTTGAGGTAGTTGGCCGATTTGGAGCCTCTAAGGGAGTACGTGGTTAAGATGGCAGTGCCGCTTCCGGCATCAGGGGAAGCGTAGGTTGCCGTGGCACCCACCGATACATCCTCGTCTGCAACCTTTCCGGTGAATGTCACACTGGAGATGGCGGCTGTGGTAGTGCCGTCGTAGACCTTGCTTGTCGTCAGGTCGGTTTCTGTGACGATGAGCTGCTTCTTGGCAATTTCGCCGGTGGTGGAAGCATCGTCTGTGGGCTTGAGGTAGTTGTCCTTGTCGGCTCCGCTGAGCGAGTAGATGACCGTGATGGGATTGCTGTTTCCGGCATTAGGTGAGCCATAGGTTGCGGTTGCTCCCACCATTACATCCTCGTCTGCAACCTTTCCGGTGAAGTTCACGCTGGAAATGGAAGCTGAGGTAGTGCCGTCGTAGACCTTGCTTGTCACCAGGTCGGTTCCAGAGACGATGAGCTGCTTCTTGGTAACTATTCCCACAAGCGTGGTATCGTCAGCTGGCTTGAGGTAGTTGGTGGCATGCGATCCACCGAGCGAGTAGCTGACCGTGATAGGTCTGTCTTCACCCACCTCAGCAGAGGTGTAGGCAGCCCTTGCAGAAACGGTTACAACATCCCCAGAAACAACGTCTGACAGTGTACCGTTTTCTCCCACCTCAACCGAGGTCGTCCCGTCATATGCCTTGGTGGAAGTGACGGTTGTCCCTGAAACGGTGAGCTGTCTCTTAGCGATGGTTGCAATGAGCGAAGTGTTCTCCGGTACATAGTAGTTATGGCCATGTGGTCCATCCAGCACATAGCTGGTGGTAACTGTTTTGCCTTCCCCTGCATCAGCTGAATCATAGGCGGCACTTGCCGTGAAGGTCACCGTATCAGAGGGGAGGACTCCAAACAAGGTTCCCTTTGAGGTGAGGGTTGCCGGTGCCGTCCCGTCATACACCTTGGAGGGAGAGACGGTTGTCCCGGTCACCGTGAGCGGCTTCTTCTGGATGGTTCCCACAACCTTTGTATGTACCGGCTTGAGGTAGTTGGCCGCATCAGAACCGGCAAGGGTGTAGGTGACAGTAATCTCCCTATCATCTGCGGCATCAACAGCATCATACGTTGCTGCTGCGGAAACAGTCACATCCTCGTCTGCAACCTTTCCGGTGAATGTCACACTGGAGATGGCGGCTGTGGTAGTGCCGTCGTAGACCTTGCTTGTCGTCAGGTCGGTTTCTGTGACGATGAGCTGCTTCTTGGCAATTTCGCCGGTGGTGGAAGCATCGTCCGCGGGCTTGAGATAGTTGTCCTTGTCGGCTCCGCTGAGCGAGTAGATGATTGTTATTGGATTGTTGTTTTCTGCATCAGCTCTGGCGTAGGTTGCGGTGGCAGCAACTGTAATATCCTCAGACAGAACCTTTCCAACGAGAGAGAAGGTGGGAGTCGCTACGGAGGTTGTACCGTCATACACCTTGCTGGCAGCAAGAGCCAGGTTGGAAACAGAGAGTTGCTTGTGCATGATCACACCCGTTTCGGTTGCAGTCGAGCCGACTGGTGCGAGGTAGTTGTCCTTGTCTGTTCCGTCGAGGGTGTACGACAGGGAAATATGCTTGCCTGTTCCTGCATCCTTGGTGGTATAGGTTGCTGTTGCCTGAGATGAGACACTATCTTCAGCAACAACACCTGTCAGAATCCCCTGTGAGGTTACTGCAGCGGAATTCGTCCCGTCATATGTTTTAATGGCGGTGACGGTTGTCCCTGAAACGGTGAGCTGTTTCTTGGCGATGCTGGCAGAAACTGTTGTGTTCCCCGGCGCCAGATAGTTGGGGGCATCAGGGCCCGCCAGGCTATAGGTGACCGTAATCTGCTTTCCGGTTCCTGCAGCTTTGGTGTCATAGGTTGCCAGGGCACTCACGCTTACCACATCCGAGGCCCTGTTGCCGATCAGAGAGCCAGCGGAAATAGTGCCCTCTACTGCTGTTGTGCCATCATAAACCTTGTTGGGCATCGTCAGATTAGGGCTACCGATCGTCAGCTGGATCGGTTGGAAGGCTGGCACTGTTACAGAGATGGGCTCGCTGGCATGCAGGCCGTGTGCTGCAGCATATCTGACCAAGTAGGTCCCGGTTCCCAGGATGGTAGTGCCTTCGGTGCAGGGAGTGTATGGGGCATCGGATGAAGAGAGTTTGTACTCCATGGCTGGAGTTGTTCCGGTGAGCTGACCGTCAGCACTGTCGAAGCGTGAGGGAGCTTCGAAGGAGAAGCCACTGGATGGGAGAACGGCCTGGGTGAAGACTACCAAGAGGGTGGTTTCGAGTATCTGCCCTTCCTTGAGATTGACACGTGTGGTGCCTCTCCCCAATTGGACACTGTTTGCGTCATAGGCGGTAACAGTGAGGTCCCATGTTCCCTTCTTCAGTGCCGAAAGCGAATGCCTTGGTGGAATGACTTCCCGCATGACTATGCGTGATGCGGTATCGGTATGTTCTCCCTCCAACACGTACGATGCAACCACAATATTCGGGGTATCCAGAACAATGGTAAGGCTGATGTTTCCCAATTTTTCCATCATGTCACTGCACCCAGTGAAGAAGAGTGAGGCTGCGATGAGTACGAAAAGAGCAAGAAGAAGCAGTGCTTTGGTATTTTTCATGGCGGTCCCCTAGAAGGTGTATCGAAGTGCAGTCTGGATGCCCAAGAGCGAACCGATCGTTCCTTTCTCAAAGAACAGGACGCCCAGCGGGGCAACTATAAGGGTGTAGGTATCAGTAAGTGCATAGGTGAGATTCAGCGAGAAGCGCACCTGCTGGTCAAGGAAGGTTTCGAGTGCTTCCGTCCCATCCCCGTCGAAATCTGCTTTGAGAAGATGGAGCACTACGCCATAGCCGAGTTCAGGTGCTAGTTGCAGCTTTTCTGAAAGGCCAAACCTGTACCCCAATCCGACTGAAATATTGACTGCTTGCATTGCTTCCGTCCAATCGGACTTTGATGGACCCCTGCTGTAGGCAACTTCCCCATAAGCGATGAGTTTGTCATCCTGGTCCAAGGCGATGTTCAGTTTCAGCCCCGTCCCCAGTACTGATGAGTAGTAGGTCGAACTCTTGCTTACCGGATAGAGACCGTAGAGCTTCATGTCCAGGGATTCGATAGCCTTCTTCTCGTGCTTCTCGGTATGCATAAGGCCCCATGCGTCTTTGGTGGAATCATGCTGGTAGGTGTAGGTGTCCCCCCAGCTGAGCAGGTCTTCCGATTGCTGGATGAACAGCCTGTCTTGCGTGCTGTCAAAGGAGTCGAGTGCAAGTACAGAGTGGGACATATCCACCTCAGTCCATGAACCGGAAGGCGTTGGCCCAGTCTGATACCGAAAGGCTCTCACGGTCTTGGAGACCGGCCTGACTTGGATGTGCAGAGGCTTATGTACGGCAAGGGATATTCCCCATGTATGTGTGCTTGCGTCGTACCGATACGCATATGTTTCGCCCCAATTGGCAAGGTCTACCGTCTGTTGCACGAACAATGCTTGTGCAAAGCTGTCAAATCCCTCGAGGGAAATGGGGGTGAGGGGGACATCCGCCTCTGTCCAGAACCTGTCTGGCCAGATGCCTGTTTGGTACCGAATGGCCTGAACCCTGTCGCTGGTTGGTTGTATCACCACCCGAAGGGGGGTGGTCTCAGCAGAAAGGGAAACGACTGAAAGAAAAAGCAGGATGGCTATGCAAGCACCTGTCCGAACTCTAAGCATCATGATGAAACCCCTCTTTCTCATGGCCTCTGCATGTTTCTTTCTGGGGAAATGAAAGAAAGCGTATCAGTGGACCACAGAAAAATCATTTGGGGTTGAGACTAGCAATTCTTGCTGATCTGCAACGTGGTTTTTCTTAAAAGGGGCGATTTCCTACTTAGAAAAGTTGGTAGGTATCAGGCGAGCAGTCTTACCCTGAACAGGCTATCCTGAACATGATAGAGCAACTCTGCATCGTGCTTGGCCGCAAAGGCTGCAATGCTTAAGGTTCCCACCCCATGGCCTTCCTGATCGGTATGAGGCAGACCATCCGGGCCAAGGGTTACTGTTTCCTTGCAGGGGTTGCTGATCTCCAGCAGGATGCGTTCTGCTTGGTGGCAGCTGAGCCTGATGTACCTCTCTTGGTTTTCCGGAAGGAGCAATACGGCTTGTATGGCGTTCTCATAGAGGTTGGAGATCACCAATGCCAGTTCCAACGAGTCTACATGTACATGATCGGCAATGGTGGTTTCCACCCGTACAGTGATGCCTTTCTGTTCTGCCATGGTTGTGTAGTAACTGATTGCTGCGTTTACCGGCTTGTTTTCGCAAAACAGCTTGGGTGCCGGAGCATTGGTTGTGTTCTGTTTTTGCAGGCTGCGTATGGCTTCATCTATCTCTCCATGCTGGAGCAAGCCGATGAGCGTGTTGTTGAAGTGCCTGCGGTCATGCGAAGCAAGGCTGTTTTCGTAGGCCACTTTCTCCATGAGGTGCAGTCTCTCCGTCATGGTTGAGGAGGCTTGGGAGAGCAGGATTTTCTCATGTTGGTGCTTTAGGTTCTCTGTTTCCAGCTCATGCATGGCAGTGAATCGTTTCATGGAGTAGAAGACAGTTCCATAGGCTGCCGAGGAGAGGATGATCAGCAGCAGGAGAGGCCATTTTCCTGCAAGCAAGGTGTGCTGGATATCGGCTGTTACGTAGAAGTAATAGGACAGGTTGAGGAATATGCTGATGACCAGGATGGAGAAAATTCGCCAGTTGCTGGCAACCGAGCGATAGAGAGGCAGCAGATATCGCTGAAACAAGAAAATGGTCAAGAGATAGAGCCCCAGCCGGATGAGTGTGTGCGCATAGTGGGGATGGGGAAAAAGTTTGCCGAGGTGGAAGCTGAGGATGATGATCATCATCATGATGTTGATGGTGGTCAGAAAGTTGAAGCTCCACTGCATGAAACTTGCTTTCGAGAGGGGTTTGAGACAGATGCCCAGGACGATGAACATGATGATGTTGAAGCGTGAGAGAGCGGTGAGGTCCCCATACACATAGAACCAGAAGGTGGTTGCCATGTTGACCACAAAGACCAAAACGGCTGCAAGCGTGGTGGTGTTTCGCCCATATTTTGGTTTGGTCAGCGTGAAGAGGAGCAGAACGTTCATGAGGGAGGTGACACTGCCGCGGAGGATGTTGCTGACCAGCTCTTGCATCATGTATTCCCTTTTGCCGAAAGATGGTTCATGTAGGACTCTCTCACCGCTTGGTAGTGTTTGGAAACGATGGGAACCGAGGCTCTTTCTTGCAAGTTGAATCTGGTTTTGGTAAAGCCTATCACATAGTCCATATTGAGGAGGAAAGAGACATGAGGGCGGACGAAGCGCTGGTCTTGGAGCAGCGTCTGAACGTGGTTGGCGAATGATCCTGTGATTATGCTTGTGGTTGCTGTCCTGTTTCCTGTGAGCGTATAGATGACCCGGTGGTTTGTGTATTCACAGCAAATGATTTCGGACAGGCGAAGAATACGAATCCCATCCCGGGTGTATATCAGGTAGGTATGCTCTTGCATGAGATTCAGTTTGGAGGCTACCAGTGAAAGGGTTGTATTGAATTGCTGCTTGTCTATGGGTTTGAGCAGGTAGCCGATGGGGTTTGCCGCAAATGATTGCAGGGCGAAACTGGGTTCTGAAGTGGTATAGAGGATGAAGGCATCCCGATCGTGTTCTCGGATGGCTTTTCCCGCCTCAATCCCATTGAACATGGGCATGACAATATCCAGGATGTACAGGTGGTATCGTCTTTTTTCGCAGCTTCGCAAAAGCTCATCGGGATGAAGGAATTGGTGGATGGAAGACTCAAAAGAAGAGGTGTTGATCCACTCTGTTGTGCAGGCAACAAGCAGTCCCAATTGAGTGGGATCATCATCACAAATGGCAATATCAAACATAGCCCATCCTTGTTGCACAACACCATCGTCCAGATTGGGTTACTATACCGTCTAGGCAGAGAGAAGTCTATGAAGAATGTGTGAGAAGTTGGTGAGAGGATCTCCTTTCAGATGTGTCCTCCAACTTTTTGGTTGTCATTCTCATCTTTCATCGTTTTTGCAAGGGTATATAGAGATATGCTTTCCCTGTTGTCGGATCGGTGAAGTCATGCACAGCGCCTGCAAGACTGAGCTTGTTCGCTTTCAGAAAGGATACAGTTGAGCTGAACGTGTCTTCCGACTCATTCATGATGACAAGGTATTGGAATGCTGGGATTGTCCAACGCACCCAACCCTGAGGAGGCTGTGCATCATCGTGGCACTCGATTCCAGCCAGATAAAGGCCCTCGGTGAAGTTGTGTGCCCAGGGTTTGAACTGCCTCTCCCTATCACTCATCAAGCCCCAGATCCCGCATAAGTCCCCATTGCAGTCCTTTTTAGCCAAAGCGGCAATCTGGTCAACCTGACTGTTGGCATCATTCCAGAGTCTCTGCACGAAAAGCGGTCCGTCATCTGTCGAGCCTTCCTTTCCTATGACCGAGAAACTGGGTTTTTCGAGTATCCGGGAGTGTTCGGGAAGACGGAGAAAGCTAATGTTCTCTTCTTTCATGGAGATTTTTGTGCAAAGCCAGCCGTATTCATGCAGCTTTTTCTTGTAGTTCAGGAATGCATGATCGATCGGAAACCCAAGGATGTTCTCAATCTCTGCGAAGGACAGTATCAGCTTCGGAGCATCCGTTGCTCCGATGTACTGCCAGAGCTTCTCATAGCTTGGCTTGTGGGATTTCTTTGCTTGCATGGGGTTCCTCCAATCGTTATAAGTATACGCTACATCTGTATTCACGGTCCATGGAATAGTGTTGGGTAGGGTGTATTGTTCGGTAAAAGGGTCTTGGTTGGATGAGTTGTTTTCAGCTCATGTTTCTGTGCTCGCTACCCGATGGTTGGAAAGATTTGTACTCGGCAATCCCGTATCGAGGGCTTGGCTGCCTGCGCCGGTGATGTCGGCGTATTTCTCTATGCCATGCAATATCAAAGAGCATGAGATGGTGATCAGATTCTTCGATATCGGGTTGCTGGTCCCTTGCCTTCTCTTTTCAGAAGATGCGAACTTACCAGCTGGGAAAGCAAACGCTTGGCACTGGTATTGCTGATTTCCAGCTGTTGCTCAACATCAAATAAGAAAGCAATGCGAGTAGATTGCTTGTAGTACCCGATTCTGTTGCAGGTGAAAGTTTTCTGGTTGTTGTATGACGGAAGCGTTCAGATTGTATATCTTATTAATATTCAGTATTATTTAAGAATTCTTAGAAAGAACTTGAAGTGGGAGACCTCATGAATCTATTTCTTGAAATCCTGATCATTGCCTTCGGCATCAACATCGTATTCTTCATCTATGCATTCATCCGGAAAACCGATGTGGTGACAGATCTCTCGTACAGCCTGAGCTTCTTGCTCTCAGCTCTCTACCTGTATCTGGTGCATGCAGAGAAGGGTCTTTTGCAAACACTGCTGTTTGGCATTGTGGTCCTATGGGCAGTGCGTTTGGGCTCTTACCTGCTCAGCCGCATCCTTGCCACCAAGGTTGACCATCGCTTCGACGACAAGCGCGATTCGTTCGTGCGGTTCGGTACCTTCTGGCTTCTCCAGGCAACTGCAGTCTGGATCATCCTGTTGCCGGTGACGTTTGCCATGGGACAGGAAGGCTTGAGTGTGAATTATTCCTTCCTGGTGGTGGGATCGGTCATTTCGTTGTTTGGACTCATCTATGAGACGGTTGCCGATTATCAGAAGACCACCTTCAAGAAGAAGCATCCCAAGAAACTCATTACGTCAGGAGTATGGGCATACAGCCGCCACCCAAACTACTTTGGTGAGATTCTGGTCTGGTGGGGAATCTTCGTGATGGTGCTTCCCTATCTGCAGGGTCTCGATTTTCTGGTTGCCTTAGGGCCTGTATTCATTACGCTGTTGCTGCTGTTTGTAAGCGGCGTGAACCTCTTGGAGAAGTCCTGGAAAGAGAAGTACGGAAATGAGGAGTACTATCAAACGTATGTACGCCAGACATCAGTGTTCATTCCTTGGAAGAAGAGGCCCTGATGAGTACCCTGCTTGCAGCGATACTGTTCTGTCTCTTTGGCTATCTTGTAGGCGGCATTCCCACTGCGCACCTTGTTGCCAGGAGAAAGCAGACGGATTTGCGCGCCAAAGGCAGTGGAAACCTTGGCGCTACCAACACAAGCAGGACCCTTGGATTTCGTTATGGCGTTTTGGTTGGTGTGATCGACCTGCTGAAGGGAGTGCTTCCTTGCTTGCTTGCGGTTTCCTTCTTTTCCTTATCTACTGTTTCGCTTCTGTGCATTGGCATGGCTACCATTCTCGGTCATATTTTTACCCCCTATCTTGCTTCCCATCGGGGAGGCAAGGGAGTGGCAACCGGAGCAGGGGTGATAGCCGTCCTCTTTCCGTCGGCCATCGTGGCAGGTCTGGTTGTTTTCTTTTCGGTTGCCTATGCGACTCGATATATTTCGCTCGCTTCCATGACGACGTACGGGGTTCTGATCCCTTATTATCTTTTGCTGAACGTCATGCAAGGCCAGCCCGTCGAGCATGCAAGACTGGTTTTCTTGGTCGTGTTGGCTCTTTTGGTTCTCTTCACCCACAGGACGAACATACAACGGCTGATCCGCCGCACAGAACCGAAATTCAGCTTCTCAGCTGATAAGGAGCACGCATGACCATTACTGGGAAAGATCTCTATGGTTCCCTGACCTTTGGCTTCTATTGTCTCAGGGAGAACATGCAAATGATCAACACGATCAATGTGTTCCCTGTCGCCGACGGAGACACGGGGTCGAACATCACCCATACCCTGAAAACCATCCTTTCCACAACGGATGGAACGGGTTCTGTTGCCGATATTTCCGACAAGTTTGCAAAAGCAGCCCTCACCGGGGCGAGGGGAAACTCGGGTATGATCGTCGCCCAGTTCTTCCATGGGTTTTCTCTCATTGCACGGGAATTTGAGGTGCTTACGCTCAAAGAGCTCATCGATGCAGTGAAAGAAGCGGTGGCCACGGCATACCGCGCCGTAGAAACGCCTATGGAAGGAACCATTCTTACCGTCATGCAGAGTTGGGCAAGCCAGCTGTCACGGGCCGAAGGGTCAGACATTCCCCTGCAAATCCAGTTGCGACGCGCCCTTCGTGCAGCCAGAAAGGCTGAGAAGGAAACCACCAACCAGATGGAACTTCTGAAACGGATGGGGGTGGTGGATGCAGGGGCGAAGGCGTTTGTCTCCATTTTGGAAGGCGTCGACCAGTATATCATCAACCCAGCAAGGGTGTTCTCAGAAACTGATTTGCTTGTGCATGCTGCCCCAAATGCAATCGAAAGTGACCATACCCATGAGAATTGCCGGTATCGCTACTGCACCGAAGCGCTGCTTCGGATTCCACAAGGAGATCAGCAGAGTGTGCGAGAGGCCGTGACGGGGCTTGGCGATTCGTTGGTGCTGGGAAGTTATCAGGATCAGATGCGGGTCCATCTGCATACCGATGACCCTGCACTGATGTTTGAGCGGCTTGGGCGCTGCTCAAGCATTGAGGAGCAGAAGGTCGACGATATGTTCATGCAGCAGTTGGCTGCACATGCACGGGTTGCCGATACGGTCATTGTAACCGACTCCTCGGCAGACATTCCCCAAGAGGTGGTTGATGAGCTGAGGATCTATCGGATCCCCCAGATTATCCAGGTTGGGGAGACATCCTTTTTTGACCGCATCACGATTTCTTCTCCCATGTTGCTCAGCATTATGGAGAGCAATTCCCAGAAGGTGTCCTCTTCCATGCCCTCCATCGGGGAGATTCAGCGTCATCTTGAGTTTCTTGCCCAGCACTATGGACACATTGTGGTGCTGTCGGTTGCTTCCAAGCTCAGCGGTACGTTCAATGCCTATCAGCTGGCAGCCAAAGCCTTGCAAGAAAAGGGTGCCGATATTTCCATCATTGATACGAAGCTCAATGCTTCCGCCCAAGGGCTTGTAGCCCAGGAGGCTGCGCGGGCTGTTGCAAGGGGCGAGCAGGGCGAGAGCCTTTTGCAAAGCATCAGCGAAACAATTGAACGTACCACTATATTGGTGTCGGTGCAGTCTCTTGAGATGATGGTAGCCGGTGGCAGGATACCAAAGAAGCTTGGGTCGGTGTTGCTGAAACTGAACCTCAAACCGGTGGTTGGGCTCTCCAAGGAAGGCGGTGGTGCATTCCATGGGATCCGGTTGTCCAGAGCAGGCAGCATCTCAGCCTTGGTGAAACGGTTCATGAAGGTGTATCGTGAGAAGGGCATCCAGACCTATGGACTGTCCTACATCGGTGAGCCAAGTCTTGCAACCTCTGTTGCACAGATAGTGGAACAGAGAACCGGGATCAAGCCGCTGTTCGTGGAGCAAGCTTCCCCTGTCATCGCCCTGCATGCGGGCAAGGGCTCCATCTCCCTCTCATACATTGCAAAGCAGTAGGGGCTTCGAGTAGATTTGCTCAGGCTCCAATGATAGGGTCGTATGGTTATCATCATGTTGCAGAGGGTATGCACGTACCTGCAATTCTCTCCAATATATGGAAAAATAGACCAATACTGCTCTGAAATGAGGGAATTGGTTTCCTTTTTTACATGAGTCTCAAAATATGTAAGTATAATCTATTGAAACATTCTGGGTAGAGCGATACGATGGGTATTGAGGTGAATTATGGATTATTCCCACTATCCGAAGAACCAAAAATACTATTCAGGCAGCGAAGAAAAGATTGGTATTACCATCGGTTCCACCGATTATATTCTCAAGTTTCAAAAACCCTCGGAGACAGGACTGCTGAATAATACCATTTGTGAGTATATCGGTTGCCATGTTTTCCAGATGTTGGGTATGAACGTGCAAAAAACATTTCTTGGGACATATGAAGGGAGAAATGTGGTAGCACTGCAAGATTTCATCATGGTAGGACAACAGTTTGTTCCCTTCAACGAAGTGGGGGACTCTTCTCTGGAACATGATCGGGAGACCTATCAGTACTCATACGCTGATGTGATGAGAATGCTCCAAGAGAACACCAAATTGACGAAGATTCCCGAAACGATCAATCAGTTTTGGCGAATATATATCATTGACGCCTTGTTGGGGAATTTCGATAGACATGGTGCGAACTGGGGCTTTATCAAGGAGTCCAATCGCTATACGCTTGCTCCTGTTTTCGATAATGGATCCTGCCTTTTCCCGAGAATACACACTGATGAGGCATGCTTGGACATATTGCGCGATGAACATGAGGTCTCCAAGCGGGTTTTTCTCTTTCCTACTTCCCAAATTAAGCTGGATAATGTGAAGAGTTCCTATTTTGAAGTCATACACAGCCTTCAATTTCCCGAGTGTAATGCTGCATTATTAGATATCGTGGGCAAGATGGATATGCAACGTATTGCAATTTTCATTGATTCAATTGAACAGATCAGTGAAATCCAGAAAAGGTTTTATAGGACCATCCTGCAAGTACGGTTTGAGAAGATTCTTGAAGCTTCCTACAAGAAATTGCAAGGGGAGTCAGTATGCGAATGAATAAAGATGTTACGACACCGATTTCCAAGGAAGTAAAGAGGCTGTACAGTCTGTCGGGCGAAGTATGTTTTGCGTATACCAAGACGACCTTGTTCAAGGTTGCCAGGATTACCTATGAATTGTTTGAAGATGAGTCCTACCAATACCTGTTTGAGCCATATTATGATGTAGTGGATGGATTGGAACCTGTTGACTGGGGAGGTATTCCTGGCATTGACCTAACCTTAAGAAAAGACTGTTACTACAGGGTAGGAGTGATTCCGACGTTCATCAGTGAGCGTACTCCTTCCCCAAATCGGGTGAATTTGCATGAAGAGTTACGCTCTGCAAACCTTGACCATCTCAACCGTCTCCAGTGGCTGATAAACACCGATACCGTATATACTGGTGACAAACTGATTGTGGAGAAAGACGGCTTCAACAACTTTTCACACATTTCAACGAGAAGTGCGCAATGGCGTGCTCTCTCGATACTCCAATTGCTGGGGATGAGACTTCCGATAGATATTCAAGGCATTCATTTTGATGACAGCGAGCGAAGTACTCTTATCAGAGCCTATCTCCTCGAATATGAGTTTCTTGCAACCAAGCGGAGGGTGAATCAGGATAGAGGCCAGATGGAAGCAAGAGAACGCGGTGTTTATACAGGTAGAAAGCCCATCGAGGTTTCAATTCCGTTGTTGGCGGAAGTGAGGGATCGGCTGGCATCAGGTCATATCACCCTCAAGGAAGCGCTGCAGGTTACCAAGCTTTCGAAGGCTACGCTTTATCGGAGATTCAATGAGCTGAAAGAGTCTCAAAATAAGTGAGTAAATCCATGTGAGACCAATGGAAAGCCCTATCAATACATCATGCCGAGGAGCCACAAAGGGATGATTGCCCCTATTCTTCTGAATGGGGAGAATGAAAATTAAAAATCCGTATTTGCACAGTGTTGAAAAATTCCCGTTGAAACATGAGAAGGCAAAAGCCTGTACTGTGGCAGTAATTTGTGAAGACAGTTGGCTGGATAGTTGCGATGTGGTAGTCCCTATCTGGCCTCTGTCTTCTTGCAAAGGACTACCACATGAAGAACATAAGATCAAAGTCCAGGAGGAAGACTCCTTGGTCCGATGTGCCTGAAGCCACCGCACTTCAGGCATTTATCGATGGAAGCAATCAGGACAATTATCACAGGAAGCATCCAGGCATTTCTGATACCGGCGAGGTTGAGCTGCTCAACTCGATGGGTGTACAGGAATGCAGGCACTGCAGTAGCACTGCAATCCAGAGATTCGGCTTCACCTCCAACGGTGTTCGTAGGTACCGGTGCAAGGATTGCAGGCGAACCTTCAACATCCTGACCAACACAATCTTCGACTCCCACAAACTGCCGCTTACCGAATGGCTTGACTTCCTGCTCTCCATTTTCGGGTACGGCAGCTTCAGCCTGACATCGAAGAGCAATCGTAATGCCTATACAACCACAAGATCCTGGATGGATAAGGTGTTCCTGGTGTTGAAGGGATACCAAAGCACCTTGGTCCTGTCGGGTGAGATTGAGCTTGATGAGACCTTCTATAAGGTCCGGAAGGCCGACATCGAAAGAAAAGAGGACGGCAAGGAGTATCGGGGATTGTCCCGCAACCAGATCTGCATCGGAATAGCCTGCGACCAAAGCAGTATCATCTGCTTCGTGGAAGGCGAGGGAAAGCCGACCAAACAGGGAACGCTCGATGCATTTGCC
>LVBG01000024.1 GCA_001603115.1 Spirochaetales bacterium Spiro_05 | reverse complement strand
AAAGGGGGAGAAGTATGAGTCAGCAAACACAAAAGGTAGGAACTATGCAGCAATCAAGAATGGCAAAAGAAGAACGTAAAATTACACCCTTAAATAGCATCAAGCAACATTGTCTTTGGTGTTGTGGTTCTCTTAAAGAAGTCCACCTGTGCCCTGTGAAGGATTGCCGTCTCTATCCCTTCAGACTCGGGAAGAATCCATACCAAAAGCATAGAGCCTTATCTGAAGAAGAGAAAAAAGTGATTACACAACGATTGCAGAGGGCTAAATAGCATGAAGATTGCAGATATTTTCGAAGGCAGGTTCAATCCAAGGGAGGTCTCATCCCCGGAGGTACAGCTTCTGTTGCGGATGCGTGAGGAGGGATTCAACCCTCCTGAGAACCTGGTGTTGGATGGGTGCATCCACCGGTTCTCCACCAATGGGAAGAAGGATGACGATGCCGGCTGGTATGTCGCCTACGGTGACGGGGTACCATCAGGGAGGTTCGGAGACTGGAGAAGCGGGAAGGAATATTCCTTCAGGGCGAACATCGGCCGCCAGCTAACCATGATTGAGGAGCTGGCTGTCAAGAAGCGGATGGAAGAAGCTAAGCTGGAGCGCGATGCAGAGCGCTCAAAGAAGCATGAGCGGACCGCGGTAACCGTCCAGACCATCTGGGACAACTGTCAGGATGCGGACCCGAGGCACCCGTACTTGGTGCGCAAGGGAGTCAAGCCGCACGGAATCAAGATGGACAGCAACGGTACCCTGTTGCTCCCCTTGGTCAATGCAGAAGGAACGCTGGCCACGGTCCAGTACATCACCATCGACGGTGAGAAGAAGTACCACCCCGGCGGTCAGGCAGGGGGATGCGGATGGTGGCTCGGGAACCTTGAGAATGCGCAGAAGGTCTACATCGCTGAGGGATTTGCCACGGCGGCGACCATCTTCGAGGAGACAGGTCGGCCGGTGGTCATCGCATACTCTGCAGGCAATCTGGCGGCCATGGGAAAGATGGTCAGGGAGATGCTTCCCAAGGCCGCAATCACCTTCGTGGCCGACAACGACAACCCAAACCCGAATACAGGTGAGAATACCGGCATCGTGAAGGCGCAGAAGGCCGCAGAATCAATCGGAGCGAGTGTGGTATACCCACCGGAGGTCGGAACCGATGCGAACGATTACAGGGCCAATGGCGGCAATCTGAAGGAGCTTCTTGGCGAGGGCCGCAAGCGCATGATGTTCGCAAGAGAGCTCACCGTCCAGCCGGCACCGATTCGTTGGCTGGTCAAGGGGTGGATTCAGGAGAAGGCGCTGGTCATGGTACACGGTCCGTCCGGGTCCGGAAAGAGCTTCGTGGTCATCAACTGGATGTGCTCGATTGCCAGCGGCATCGGTTCGTGGATGGACCTGACCACCAAGCAAGGTGATGTCATCTACCTGTGCGGTGAGGGACACCACGGACTGCGCGGAAGGCTCATGGCTTGGCAGGTTGCGCACGGCATCGAGGATGTCGGCCCTCTGGTGGTCTCAGACGGTCCGTCAGACCTAGACAACCTGAGCGAGCTGAACACCGTGGTGCAGGACATCGTGGACACCGGGGTGACCCCGAGCCTGATTGTCATCGACACCCTGAACAGGTTCATGAGCGGTGACGAGAACTCGGCGCAGGATACAAGGGCATTCTTGGGGGCGTGTACGACCCTGATGCACGAGTTCGACTGCACGGTGCTCATCGTACACCACACCGGACTGAATCAAGATGCACAGGGACGTGCACGGGGAAGCTCAGCATGGAAGGGAGCTCTGGACATGGAGATCAGCGTCAGACCTGAGGGCCAGGGGAAGCTCAGCCTGCTCCAAGTGAAGAATAAGGATGGAGAGCCTAAAGAGCCGATACGATTGGAGTTGGAAAGTGTCATCATACCTGATTGGTTCGATGAGGAAGGAGAGCCTATCAGCAGTGCTGTTGTGATTGACAACCTGTTATCCCCAGAGCAGAAATCATCACAAACACAGGAGGATATTCATGAAATGCTAGAGGTATGGGAGGAGACAGGGAAGCAGATGAGGGATGGAATTCCGATTATCAAACGCGCCGATTGGAGAGAATACTTGATCGAGAAGAAAGGACAGAGCATTAACTCAGCACGTCAAACATTGAAGGCTACGGGCAAGCTCATCATCAACAGGCTCATAAAAGAACACATTATTGAGATAGACGACCTTTGCTTCGAAGTTGTGGACCAAACATGCATAAATCTCATGAGGATCTTGAACCATGATTAGGATGAGTAGTATGCCCGGTATATATACCGGTATCTGCACTCTATACCACCCGGTATATCCGGTACAAAGCCGGTATATGCAGTGTATACCGGTCTGGGGCAAATCAGAGGGAAAGCTGGTATATACGGTATACACACCTTAGGGTGTATACCAGTATACCACCCCCGATGCGGGCCATGTAGAACACCAAGGAGAGAAGATGTGAGTAGAAAATATAGTGGTAAAATACCGAAAAAGGAAGGATGGAACAAGGTAGGTAGCATAGTTGGGGAAGTAGGCAGGTATAAGAATATTGGTCAATGGGATGTCTACTATGGGCCAATATCAGGCGCTGGTAGATGGATGAGAATCAAGCTCGTCTCAAAAACCAGAAACTCTCTCAAAGCCAACTATCATCTAGGCTATGGATTGCAGGAACAACGGTTCGCAAAGTCAAGAGAACAGGGATTGTTGGAGGTCATGGCTGGGAAGCTGGCAGAAGCCCTTGCTGAATTTGTCATAACTCACCAAACGCTCTTCCTAGATGCCACAGACAGAGAGGATGTATCTCAGGACCCTGACAAAGAATACTTACCGATAGTCGAATACGCGCAGTAAAGATTCAATAAGGAGCATCATGAGGAATCTACAACAACCCGGCTTGGAATACTCCAGGTCGGGTTGTTTTTAGTCTTCCAGATCAAACTTTCGCTGCAACAACCTATCTGCCCGCGCAAGAAGATCTCCTGACAACCGATGAGAAATGATTACGTCTCTATCGACCTTAACAGAGGCCAGATCCTCTGATGTGGGCAGAGAATCCTTTTCAATCTTCATACCCAGATCCAAGAACCGGAGCAGTTCAGTGGGAGTCATTTCTGCTGGATCAAGTTGCTGCAGCCTGATCATAGCCTTCTCTTGAAGCGCCCTAGCCTGCTGGATATGGCGCTTGCCCATTTCGAGGTTGTGGGCTTCATACTCCTTTCTGCGCTCCTTCTCCAAATGTTCGTCGTAGGCCTCCGCCCTCTTCACCCAGTCAAACTTAGCCGACCAACGGCTCTGTACTGCAGAACTGGCTTTCCCTATGTACTTCTGTAGTACTTTTGCAATTGAACGATCCACCCCGTAATCACGATACCGACAGAACCATGCATATGCTTTCTGGGATTCTCCCGGCTGCTTATCCCAGATTTCCATGAGCGAGCCTCTGGAAGATGCAGATGTACTTCGATACTTCAGCCTTCCGTTCCATTACAGCTTCTTGGAGACTCTTCATGGCATACTGTGCAAAAAGCAGTTCATCGTCTGAGCCTGCAGTCTTACACAATTGAATCTCCCTTGCCTGTAAATATCCCGATACCGATGTCATCTCGGTATTGATCCGTTCCAACATTGCAATGAATTCTGAATTTGTGAGTGTTTTCTTTTCCATGTATACAGTCTGACACGGCAGCTATACTCATGAGGACTATGAGAAACCGTTATCGCAAAAAGGATAACAGCATTTTTAGCACATCTAACCTATATGTAATTCGGAGATATGCAATTTTCGCCTTCAAGGGGAATCCCTTCCATTCAGGATATACTTGGACGACTGCATTAAGCCTACGAATTTCTTCGCAGGAACGAGCAAGTTTTCTTTCTGCCCAAGGTAAGTAATATAGTGTAAGTTTTTGTTTAATGGTCATAGGCCCAGTATGGCAAGCAATCGATGTATGCAAAGATCACACGCAACAGATAATGAAAAACCAGAAGACCCATAAAATCAGGCTAAAATCAGGTAGCTGGGGTTGGACTGTAAACTTAACCAACTTACTAAATAAGCTTTAGTTTCACCCAGAATATATGGAGAAAACCTGATGATTAAGCCTCCTTGAGATGTTCAGGCGATATTCATTTCCTTGATGATTACCCCGGCATCCCATACTGTAGCAATACCAATGGGCTTCTCATTGGATTTCCCATGCTCTGTAACTATGATAGCCTGCACTCTTCTTTTCACATCACTGAAAATATCAAGAAATGTGAACACATCTGTAGTACTATCGACATATTCACAATTTGTATCATCTTCGTATGCAAGAACTTCTGATACTTTAGTTCTTGGAATGATCTCCGGCACATCATCAATATTTGCTCCAGCCCACTTGGATATGCCTTCCCTAGAAATCAATCTATAGTTCTCATCATGCTTTACAATGACCTGGGAATAGTCATTTTTATACATATGCCGCAATACCTCGGAAAGTAAAACATCGTCGACAAAGGAAGACAACTCTGTAGCACAATATTGCATCAATTTTGGAGGCATCATAATCAATTCAACTAAGGTACGAAACTTACTAACCAATTCATCCGATGGTTCAGCAAGTACGAAATCCTCATGTACAAGTACGTTTCGGAGCTTTCCAATTTTTACCAAGAATGTTGAGTTTATACTGAACTGTCGGTAGGTTTCTTTCAGAATCCTGATCATTTCTGGGAAATTGTTTTGACTCTTCTTATCAACCCTCTCCTTCATCCAATTCTCAAGTTTCCTAAATAGCTGGATAAATTCATCAGCATTGTCCATTCCCGTCTCCTTTTGCACCTTAGTGCTAAGAACCAACAATTAGCTCAATTCCTGTACTTTCCATTACTCATACAAAAAGCAGTTTTCTCAAGGCACCTTCGCAGTCTCTGACAAAGCCTCTTGAATACCTTGAGGACCAAATTCCGCTTAATCAAACCCCGAATCTTCAACTTTCAACGTCATACAATTCTCAATCACTGTCCGAACAGTATCATTAGGCACGTCTTCTTTGAAGGAAATCTGTACATCCAATCGGATCTCAACATTACTCCCGTCTAGCCCAAGAAGATGGTTCAAGACCTCTTCGTTCAGTTTCCCAATGTCCCTTATGTATCGTGTCGTATCCAGCTTTGTTGACAAGTAGAAATGCCTTGGACCAGTAGATTGTTTTGGTTGAACAATTGGTGGTCTAGGTGGCAATGGGAACAGATCCCCGTTATCAGCAACCTCCGAAGAACCTAAACCGGGATCTTCCTTCATCTTGGATTGTAGCGCCTTCTTCACTTCATCAACAGTAAGAATAAAATTTGAACGGTCAACCAAATGACTTGAAGTATTGAACTTCAAACCAAGAAAAGATCCATCCTCCAATGCACCTTCCGCAATACCAAAGTACTCATCGGTAGCCAATCCTGCGTGAATTGCTCCTTCAAGCACCTGGAATGAACTTAACCGGGGCAGATAGCAATATGTACAGAGAGAGTCCCATAGATCCTTGACCTTAATGAACGGTTTATCTTTCCAGAACCATCTTTGTAGCTCCATAGTCAATAATGCAGGAGCCCATTTGGCAATCACTGTTTCCTCTTGACGCATCTTCGAAGCCGCACGAACAGCACAGTTGTCTCTTGATCCATTGATTCGCTGACAGTTCCACTGAACCTTCCTTACATCCTGTTCAACATCGATGTAAGGCAGAAGCAACCATGAATAGGTTTCATTGATCCTAAGCTCGATTATTTCATTGTGTCGTTTGATGCTTTGCTCAGTCTCACGTACCTGAGCAGCATCCAGGTTCAATTCTTCACTGTCTGTCTTAATCGACTGCCATGCAATAAATCGCTTGATTTCGGTGAAAAGCATCTCATTGATAGATGAATCAGCGGCAACAAACGCCACCATATTCTTGTACATCCGAGGAGAATCACCCCGTGTATCAAGAATCCTCTTAGCAGTTTCAAGGGCAGAACAGGTTGCATCCTTTGAAGAATATGCTACTGTCGGGGGGAGGATAACCAATCGCAAAGATTGCTCATCTGTCACGTCCAGAGATGACGACGGACAACAATGAATACCATTAAAGGGATCAATCCTTCGTATTGTCCTGAGCCTTTGTTCAACTTCCTGTATTACTTCTTCTGAACTCAGCTGGCTGGCACGGTCTTCCATTGTCTTTCTCAATGTGGGCCGAGTGTCATACCAATACCTTGTTTGCTCATTATTGCTATAGAGATACGTCAGTGCTGTCCTGAGAGTTGAGAGTGCATCATTGAACACAGCAATCTGCTCACCAGGCTGAATGACTCCGAGTCGAATTCTCGACTGCTCGATACCTCTGACATTCATCTGCTTCACGGACGGAGCACTACCAAGTAGGATGGTCCTTGCAACTCTACGAGCGGCGATGCAATTGCCGAATCTCATAATGTCCTTGTCCTTCTGATAAGGAACAGACTTCGGTCCATCGACATCCCGTTCAATAACAGCATTCCAACTTTCTGAAAGGTGTCTGGATAGCTCATCCCTGATGACGGGATTATCCAGTGAGAAAGATGCCGGCATGATCATCAAACTTGCATCATGTTTCATCCAAAGGTCATACACTACAGCAGCCATCAACCTCAGGACACCACGAGTTCTCTGGAATCGCTCCAGCGTAGCCCAGTCTTCATATAATCTGTCGAACACTTCGGGGTGGATAGGATAACAACTAATCAAGCGTTCACGGTAATCGAGCTCCTTGGTTTCGATGGGAAAATCTGAAGCATTCTGTAAATACATTTCACTGAACGCAGTACATACGGCATCACGATCAGCCGGGTTATTGCAGTTGAGGAACAATCGCCTTCGTACTACTTCAAAACCTTCATTGGCTGCCACAGGTTTCCAGATTGCTTCCTTTCGCCCGAATGTATGCTCCAGTGCTTCCAAGACCTTCTGACCGGCTTCTCCTCCGACTTCCAATTCAGACTCAGGAAGCGATGCAACAAGCAGGCTATTCTTGCTGGCACTAGCTGCCTCAGTAAGCTCCTGGATAAATGTGATGAGATTATCATAGCTTCCAGCAGGAAGTCCGGACACACCGTACAACTTCTTTGCATACGCAACCAACTCATCAATAAGGACCATGCAGGGACCGCATTTGTCAAACATCAACCGAAGAGCGTTGGAACCAGGCGACACACCCTTTCCATCAGCTTTTTTGACATACTCATATAACTCACGATCGCCAGAGGATTCAGCAAGCTGCGCTGCAATCTCTCCCCACAATGTATTGATGGTTATTCCAGGCATGTTAGTCGGTCTACGTGACCTTGAGGGATCCAAAGCTGTTCCCACAATCACAGCAACATGTACACGTGGGACAGTGTTTACTCCTGCTTCCTTAAGAACTGGAAGTACTGAAGGCATCTTTTCATAGGGAGTCTTGCCTCTCAACAGATGGTACAGAGCAAGCATGCTATGCGTCTTACCACCACCAAATGCAGTCTTGAGTTGTATTACCGGTTCACCATCCTTACCAGATACTCGCTTGAGGGCTTCAACGAGCAGTCCCTTCATTCCATTGGTGATATAGGTACGTGCAAAAAACTCTACAGGATCCCGGTATTCTATTGAACCTTCCCCTCTTGCCACCTGCGCCAAATCAGCTGCAAATTCAGCATTCTTATACTGACCGGTAGCAACATCAGGGTGGGGAGTAATCACATCGCGCCAAGGACGAAGTCCATTAGTTGGCACAGCTTTCATAACTCCAGCATTCTGAGGAATTACAGGCTTGGCTGTACTCTGCACGGTAGTAGCATTCACTGATCCTTCAGCTGAACCATATCGTACCATACGAATCAATTCACGGATATGTTCTGACTCACCATCATCAATCTGGTCAATCAAGCGGGACATGGTATCTAAAGCACGCCATGTATAAGCTTCGTCAAAATCTTCCTGTCCGATATGCGCCCATTTATTGCGGACTCCAATCAGCTCCTTTGCCCAGCTCCGATGATCATTAGCCAACTTCTTTCTGAATACTTCATTCCACTGCCAATCCATAAGCTGCAAACACCGAAGGACATCCAACGCATTAACCAATTCACTCTCTTCACCAGATAGAGGAAGGCCTCTCTGCTGTTCAGGAGTCAATCGGTCGATCACGCCGTCCTGCCACCAATCTTCACCATAGGTAGCCTTAAGCTCCCTTGCGATATACGGTGCCAAAGCCTTCAAGACATGTCTGAAACCAGTGTTTATCATCTCATGGTTCTTCATAGTGTTCCCCTATTCAAACTGAAGTTCGCCTTCTTTATATTTGACTTGATTCGTTGCTCCCTGCTGGATATCCATCCAAGATGAAACAAGTACGTTGTATGCATATGCCTCAGTAGCCCAACCTTTTCTCTCTGCTATGGTGTAGAGTCGATAAGCAAGAGCCTTTGCATTCTCAGCCATAGTCCCGGAAACGCGAGCAAGAATCTTGGTTGCTCCATCGATTCCATTTTTTTCAAAAGCTTTTGTAATCTGTTGAGTAACCAGCCAGGTAACGTTGCTGTTCAGCACAGAAAACTCCTGAAGATCGTCCCTACAACTCAACTGAACAGAACCCTTTGAGGAAGTCAGAACTCCAGCTTGAGCCAATTTGGATATAGATATGGACTTGGCAGTCGCAAGCACTTCTGCTGTCCCATATTTTATTGGATTGAAAGCTACCTGCGAGAAGAGATCAACACAGAACCTGCTCTCAGAATCAAGATCCCCTTCCTGTTCATTAAAGAACTCATCTATCAACTGGTTAATGATTTGCAAGGCAGAACGTACTGACATCGGAGTACCATCAGCATCAAGGACTTTCCCATTACGTGAATACACAGCCATTCCTGGGCCAATAGCTGATTGAGCTAAGTCCACAGGAGCAATGTTTGCATGTTGAAGCTGAACCAAAGCAGGCTTAAGCTCCCGACGAAGAGTAGCTAGGAAATCCTTCCGGGTGACGAATGAAGCTGAAGGATGACGTTTTCTACAGACCAACACAATCGAGGATGCAAGTGCGTTTGTATTCATACCAACAGCTCGATTTTGCATCTCTGTTCTTATTGGCCATGTTCCAGTAATACAGAATCCAGCGTTTACCACAGCTGAAAGCATGGTTTCCCACCCAGTAGAGGCTGTAACAGCAGTAATATCATTAGGATCATCTTCGTCCTCTGTACTTGTCTCACTTTGTTTGAATGCATAGTAAATCGTTACTGGGATGTCCTCTCTGGTATATTCATGAACTTGACGGAATGTGCGTAACATACCATCCTCAAAAAAATCCCTTGCACGCTCTTTACTTCCATCAAATCGATAGGGAGTCGCAACTAGCTCCTCTGCTTTAGGAACAAGCATCGTTCTAAATAAACTAGTAGCTTGTAAAGTCTAATTCTTCAATTCAATGACAGGATAAAGTGATTTTAGTTTTGT
>LVBG01000023.1 GCA_001603115.1 Spirochaetales bacterium Spiro_05 | reverse complement strand
AAAAAAGCTGATACCGAAGTACCAGCTTTTTCATACCATGAATGGTTTCGCTTAGGTGGGCTGCCCAAGCACCACGGTGAGGAAGGTGGTCAGGAAGTTGTCCTTAAGCTGATCGGAAGAGTACAGAGCCTGGGAGAAGTCCTGCTGGTTCTGGCTTCCGCTGTAGTAGTTGTAGAACATGGAAAGATAACTCTCCATTCCCTCATCCTTCGCATCCTCGCCAGTTTCGACCAGAAGGTAGGAGGTGCCGACCTTCAGAGGATCGAGCAAGGAGTTGGGCTCTGCCTGGAAGAGCTGCTTCTGTACATCGCCGGTTGCGGCTGCTGCAAGCAGACCCACAGAATCGGTGTAGGAGAAGTTGCTCATGTAGCTGCTCTGTCCTGCATTGTACGGGGTAGCGGGAACTTCGACGATTTCAAGATCATGGTCGAGTGCAACCTGATCAAGACCCACTTCCCTCGCTTGTGCAGCGAAGGTTGCAGCCAGCTCGGAGAGGTAGGTGTCGATCACAGCACCTTCACTGGTGGCCAGATAGGCTTTCACTGAAGCAAGGGTGGCTTCGCTTGCAAAGTCAGGCTGTGTGGCAGCGCTGTTGAGCTTGTAGAGGGTGAATGCACCGTTAGATTCAAAAGGCCCGACCACATCGCCTTCCTTGGCACTGAGCAAGGCAAGCGCTTCATCAGCATTCTTGAAGTTGGAAACAACCCCATAATAGTAGATCTGGCCGACCTTGCCACCTTCAGCAGCATAGGAGTCGAGGCTGTTTGCCACAGCTGCATCCTCAAAGGAGGTGGAGCCGCTGGCAATTGTTGCATAGACACTCTGGGCCTTTTCAGCTGTATCGAGAGAGATGACACTTAAGTCCATCATGGAGAAGAGCTGCTTGTTCTGCAGCGCATACTGGGCGGCAAGCTCATTGGGATAGAGCTGGGCCTCAAGACCAAGGTAGCGGAAGGATCTTCCTCTGGAGGCCATATCTGCAATATAGGCAGCTTCGGCTGAAGAGGAGAGAACGGTACCGATGTCATCGACGACTATCTGGTAGGGGAGACCGCGACGGATGGATTTTTCAACCGATGCCTTGGTCTCGGCACTTGCCTTCTGGTAGGTCGCTACGTCAAACTTGCCATCCTTGTGGTAGGCGCCGCTCTCGATGATTGCGCGAACCACCACGTCATCGGCGGCAATGATGCCGGCCTTGGAAGCAAGTTGGTTGATGGCGGTGAAGAGGACTGTGCTGTCATAGGCACTTTTCCAGATCTGGTAGAGAGCCTGGGTCTGGTCGACGCCGCTGGACTTGTACTGGTCTGCATAGTTCTGAACCTGGTCGTAGAAGTAGTTGCCATAAGCATACTTGATCTCTTCCTTGCCATAGGTACCGAAAACGATGCCGTCACTGCTGCGCTTGCCCACGAATGCCTCAATGGCAGGGGCCAACACGAAGGAGATGGCGATGAGGATCAGGATGATCATTCCCAGAACCCAGCCGATTGTTATCTTGCGCTTGGGCTTGAGGGCGGCTTCTTTCTTGCCCTCCACCACAGCTGTGCTCTTTTTTGCTTTCTCGAAGGGGAGAGCTTTGGACTCCTCTTCGGGTTTCTTTCCATTCGTGTTGTCGTTTGCAGACATGATAAACCTCTTTTCTCCAGTGCATTTTCCGCGTGAGCGGACAGTCTTATGAAAAATACCATTTCACTTGGGCACTGTCAATGAATAGCGGTGCAAAAGGGTCTTCCACTATTTCTACCTCGTATTGACATTCACCACACCAATGGGTATATTGGACCTCGGCTGTGAAGCTGACGGGTAGTAGCGCAGGGGCTAGCGCACTTGGTTCGGGACCAAGGGGTCGGAGGTTCAAATCCTCTCTGCCCGAGTGGAAAATTAGAGATAACTCCTTGTTTCATAATGAGAAATAGGGAGTTATTTTTTTGCAGTGGAGGTGGTTTGTGTATACGGTATTAGCTCTCGACTTGGATGGAACGCTGACGAACTCTACCAAACAGATTCCCCAGCGCAACAAGGATGCTGTCCGCCTTGCCCGGGAGCGTGGTGTGCACATCGTACTGGCAAGCGGACGGCCGGTACTGGGTATCGAGCATGTTGCCCATGAGCTGGGCCTCATCGGAACCGAAGCGACCATCCTCGCCTACAACGGCGGGCAGTTGGTCTCAACAGCCGACCTGTCGGTACTCTGGGAGCGCTCAGTCGACCTTCCCACCATCCATACCTGCTTTGCGTATGCAAAAGAGAAGGGCCTTGCTGCTCTCTCCTATGATGAGGTGGGGGTGATCACCGAGATGCCTGATGATGTACATGTGAAGCTGGAAGCATACAACAATGCCATCCCTATCCGAAGGGTTGATGACCTTATTGCAGAAACTCCCAAACCCATGCCCAAGGTGATGATCGTAGGAGAACCCTCCCTTCTCAAGCTGGCAAGACAAGATCTCCTTCCGTTGGTTGGAGATCGGGCGGACCTTGGGTTCAGCGACCCCTTTTTCATGGAGATTACAGCCCGCGGGGTACAAAAAGCCAGTAGCCTGCAAGTCCTGCTCGGCTTGCTGAACAGGAAGGAAGAGGAGCTGATGGTCATCGGCGACGGCCTCAACGATGTACCCATGTTTTCCATCGCCGGCCTTGCCGTGGCCATGGAAAATGCCAGTGATGAAGTGAAGTCCCACGCCCATGTCCTGACCACCTCAAACGATGAGGATGGGGTCGCCAGAGCCATTGAAACGCATATATTAGCCAAATAGATCAAAAACTCTTCATACCCAATTCTCCTTCCTATGGTACAATGTCAGCTACATTGATCAAGGACCTACCATAAGGAGGGTAATCCATGAAGAAACTTACTATTTTTGTACTCATTCTCTCTCTTGCGACCATGGTGTTTGCACAGGGCGGGAAAGAGACTGCTGCTCAGGCCGACGGCCGCCCGACCATTCGCCTGCTGACCGATGCGACGGGCATTGACGACAAGTCCTTCAACGCTGCTGCCTGGAGAGGCATCGTCGAATACTATGGCGATACCTGGAACAACACCCCCAATCGCGGCAAGCTGTACGACGTGGTGACTGCACAGACCCAGGACATGTACATCCCGAACCTGCGGCAGGCTGCAGATGAAGGCTACGACCTGATCATGGTCACCGGCTTCACCTGGGCTGATGCACTGAGCGAAGTTGCACCCCAGTACCCCAATCAGAAGTTCACCATTGTGGACGTCGATTGGGTTGGCCAGCCGAATGTCATGGAGTTCATCTACTCAGAGGAACAGGGTTCCTATCTCGTCGGTCTTGCAGCTGCTCTGCAGGCCAAGGAAGACGGGATCAAGGATCCCAAGTTCGGATTCATCGGCGGTGTACCCGGCGCAACCATCACCAAGTTCGAGATGGGCTATGTGCAGGGCATCCGCTCAGTCTTCCCCAATGCCCAGATCATGGACTACTACGCCAATGACTGGGGCAAGCCGGAGCTTGCCAAGGCACAGGCGAAGAACTGGTACGACATGGGTGTCTACTGCATCTTCAGTGCAGCAGGCGGAACCGGAAACGGTACCATCGCTCAGGCAAAAGAGTACCGCATGCAGGGCAAGAACATCTGGGCAATCGGTGTGGACAGTGACCAGTTTGAAGACGGCATCTACAGCGGCAGGGAGAGTGCTGTACTGACCAGCATGCTCAAGCGTGTGGAGAACTCCTCGCTGATGGTCCTCAAGGCTGTTGAAGAGGGTTCGTTCAAAGGTGGCGTGGTACAGATGGGAATGGCCGACGAAGGCGTCGGGTACTCGACTGCCAACCCCAAGCTCAGCCAGAACGTGGTCAAGCTGGTTGATGCAGCAAAGGCTGACATCAACAACGGCAAGATCAGGATCTACAAGACCTACAAGGAAGCATTGGCAAACGGTGCTGCTCCCCAGGGCCTTGCAGCGCTCGACGACTAACACAATCCGCCGGCAGGAAACTGCCGGCTCTCTTGGTGTCCATGAACTGTCGTGGACAGCAAAAGAGCCTGGAAAAAGGAGCTGAGGGTGAGTGAATATGCTATTGAGATGAGAAATATCACCAAGACGTTTCCAGGAGTCGTAGCCAACGACAAGGTTACGCTCCAGGTGAAGAAGCAGGAAATACATGCACTGTTGGGCGAGAACGGAGCGGGAAAATCAACGCTTATGTCCATCCTTTTCGGGTCGTACACAGCAGACAGCGGTACCATCCATCTAGACGGGAAAGAAGTCGACATCAAGAACCCCAACGTGGCAACCAGCTTGGGTATCGGTATGGTTCATCAGCACTTCAAGCTGGTGCAGAACTACACCGTCACAGAGAACATCGTGCTTGGGATGGAACCCACCAAGGGACGTCTCCTCGATCTTGGCAGTGCCAGCAAGCGCGTCAAGGAGATCAGTGAGCAGTATGCCCTGCGTGTCGATCCCGACTCCCTCATCGAGAACATCACCGTAGGCCAGCAGCAGCGTGTGGAAATTCTCAAGACCCTCTATCGCAACGCAAACATCATCATCTTCGATGAGCCCACCGCAGTTCTCACCCCCCAAGAGGTTGATGAGCTGATGGATATCCTCAAGAAGCTTAGAAGCGAGGGAAAAACCATCCTTTTGATCACCCACAAGCTGAAGGAGATCAAAGAGGTGGCTGACCGTTGTACCGTGCTCAGGCGTGGCACGTATATCGGAACGGTCAACGTAGCTGATGTCAGTGAACAGGACTTGGCTGAGATGATGGTGGGACGATCTGTTAAGTTTGAGATCGACAAGCCTGAGCAGCAAGCCGGAAAAACCATGCTCAAGCTTGAGCATCTCTCCGTCACCGATGCCAGTGGTGTCAGCCGGGTCAAGGATCTCAGCCTTGAGGTGCATGAGGGAGAGATTGTTGGCATTGCAGGGGTCGACGGCAACGGCCAGAGTGAACTGCTGGGAGCGATAACAGGCCTCATTCCTCTTGCTTCAGGTACAATCCTTCTCGATGGGGAGCATTTGGAAACCCTGAGTATCCGCGAACGTATTGAACGTGGCCTTGGGTATATCCCTGAGGATAGGAAGAAGTACGGAGTGGTGGGAGAGTTCTCCATTGCTGAGAATACCGCCTTGAAGAATTACTATCTGGACACCTATCGAAGGCGTTTCGGCATCCTCGACTTTGCAGCCATGCAGAAGGAAGCGGAAAACCTCATCGAGCAATTTGATATCCGAAGTGCTGAAGGCTCCTCAACACTGGCAGGCAGCCTGTCAGGAGGAAACCAGCAGAAGGTCATCGTTGCACGTGAGATATCCCTCTCACCAAAGGTGTTGGTGGTCGCCCAGCCCACCCGTGGTCTGGATGTCGGGGCCATCGAGTATATCCGTAGGCGCTTGATCGCCGAACGGTCGAAGGGAAGGGCGATCCTGCTTGTTTCCTTTGAACTGGATGAGATCATGAATCTCTGTGATCGTATCGCAACCATCAGCAAGGGGAGCATTGTGGCAGTGAACAAGCAGCATGAGGTAACCGAACGGGAGATCGGCATGATGATGGCCGGCTCCAGGACGGAGGGAGCCGTATGAACAAGAGGACTCAGAAGTTGCTTCAGTCTGATGGCTCAGTATCGGTATTGGTTGTCCTGCTGGGTTTTCTGGTGGGAACCATCCTGGTAGCCTTGGTAGGGAAGAACCCGCTGAACATGTACAAGGCCTTGCTGCAGTCCCTGAGCGGCTACAATATCGACAACGGCCGGATGAACGTCCGGTATATCGGGGAGACACTCAACTATTCGGTTCCTTTCATTCTCTGCGGTTTGTCCATGGGCTTTGCCAAGCGAGTGGGGCTCTTCAACATCGGAGGAGAAGGACAGTACATCATGGGCATGACCGTTGCCCAGGCAGTGGCCCTGCTCGGACCACAGATACAGACCTTGCACTGGATGCTTGCCATCCTCAGTGCTATCGTCATCGGAGCCCTCTGGGGCGGAGTGGTCGGTGTGCTGAAGGCAAAGTATGAGGTCAGTGAGGTGGTCTCTACCATCATGCTCAACTATGTGGCGCTGTATCTTTCGCGCATCATCTGCCTCCAGCTTCCTGGAGCCACTACCTACAAAACAGCCAACTTTCCCCAGACTGCCTTGATCGGCAACACCTTCTTCCAGAAGATTACCAACAACTCACTGCTCAACAACGGTATCTTCATGATGATCATTGCCGTAGTGGTCTACTGGTTCATCATGGAAAAGACTAGCCTCGGCTACGGCATGCGGGCAACCGGCTTCAACAAGGACGCAGCTCGTGCAAGCGGAATCCCGGTGGTGAAATCCATCTCCATCTCCATGGCGATCAGCGGGGCCTTTGCAGGGCTTGCCGGCGGTATCGTAGCCTTGGGTTCCTTCAAGTACGGAAGGGTCATTTCCGGTATGGATGGCTATGGGTTCGACGGCATTGCCGTCGCCTTGGTGGGCAACTGCACCGCCTTGGGAACCACCTTGGCTGGTCTGCTCTTCGGTATGCTGAAGAATGCCCAGGCCTTGATGCAGGGCAAGCAGATACCCAAGGAAATCACCTTCATCATCCAGGGCCTCATCGTTATCTTCATTGCCCTGCGCTCAGCTCTCAAACTCTACCAGGAGTATCTGGACAAGAAACAACTGCAGAAGGAGGTGGGAGTCAAATGAGTATGATACTGGGAATGCTTCCTTCAGTTCTGATGATTGTAGCCCCGATTCTCATTACCGCCATCGGAGGCATGATTTGTGAGAAGAGCGGGGTGGTGAATATAGCCCTTGAGGGCCTCATGGCCATCGGCGCCTGTACCGCAGCAGCTGCCCACGTGCTGATGGAAGGCAGCGGTATGCCGCACAACCTCTCCCTTTTTCTGGCACTTGTGATGGGTCTGGTGGTTGGAGCGCTCTTTTCGGTTGTGCATGCGGTCGCTGCCATCAATCTCAATGCCGACCAGACGATCAGCGGCACCGGTATCAACCTCTTGGCAAACGGGGTTACCATCTTTGCCAGCCAGATCCTGTTCAATGCCGACCGCACCAAGGAGTTCCGCATGGGCATGCAGACCGATGGTCTGGGTGTCTATCCCACCGCCTACATAGCGCTGGCCGTGGTCCTGCTCTCTTGGTTTGTGCTCTACAAGATTCCTTTCGGCATGCATCTGCGTGCCTGCGGAGAACATCCGGGAGCAGCGGAGAGCGTAGGGATCAATGTAAAGAAGATGCGCTACATCGCTGTCATCTCCAGTGGGCTCTTGGCAGGCTTGGCAGGTGGATGCGTCGTGTTGACCCAGACAATCCAGTACACCTCGAATACCATCAACGGCCGAGGCTTCATCGCCCTTGCAGCAGTCTCATTTGGCCGCTGGAGGCCCTTGGGCGTTACGGGAGCAGCCTTGCTTTTCGGCACGGCCCAGGCCTTTGCCATCATAGCAAACAATATTCCCGCCCTTCGTGTCCTTCCCACCGAAGTGTTCAATATTCTGCCGTACGTGGTAACCCTTGCTGCATTGGTGCTCTTCAGTGGCAAGAACTATGCACCCAGCGCTGCTGGCAAGCCGTATGAGAAGGGGGCAAGCTGATGACTCCGCACAACAGTGCAGAAAAAGGTGAGATAGCGCAGGTGGTACTCGCCCCCGGCGATCCGCTCCGGGCCAGACTGGTTGCAGAACGTTACCTAAGCGATGCACAGCAGGTGACCTCGGTACGTAATGTGCTGGGTTATACCGGCTTGTATGAGGGAAAACGCGTCTCGGTCATGGCAACCGGCATGGGAGGGCCATCCATCGGCATCTACAGCCATGAGCTTTTCACCGAGTATGATGTGCAGGCCATTATCAGGATCGGAACCTGCGGAGGACTCTCCTCTGATGTCGGGGTTGGAGATCTGGTCATGGCAATGACGGCCAGCACGGACTCGCTTTGGGCTCACCAGTACAACCTCAAGGGGACGCTCAGTCCTGCTTGTGATCCATCGCTTCTGCTTTCTTCGCTGGCTATCGCCAAAAGGATGCACATCAAAGCCCATGCAGGCATGGTCTTTTCCAGCGACCTTTTCTCCTCCTACAACGCCCTCGGTGCAGACAGTTGGAAAGCTTGGGCAAAGCTGGGAGCTCTCGCCCAGGATATGGAAACCTATGCCCTCTATGCCACCGCAGCCTATCAGGGAAAGCGGGCTCTCTCCTTGCTGACCATGACTGACAGCTGTGTGACAGGCGAGGGATTTGGTGATGAGATGCGCACCACGGGCCTGTTTCCGATGATTGAAGTAGCACTAGCACTCGCTTTGGAGGTATGAGAATGGAGTTTCTCGAGGCGATGACGCATCGATTCGCCTGTAAAAAGTATGATACGACACGTAGCCTTGGTGAGGCTCAGCTGAAAGAAATCCTCGAGTATGGGAGGCTGACTCCCACTTCGTTCGGTCTTGAGCTCTGGTCCTTTGCGGTAGTGAGGACACCGGAGAAAAAGCAGGAGCTTTTCCATGCCTGCTTCGACCAGGAGTCGGTTTCAACCAGCGCAGCAACCATTGTGGTGCTTTCACGCACCGAAGCCTTTGCCAACCCCGATGGAGAGTTGGTCCATGAGCGGGGGCGCAGGTTTCCTGACCCTCTTTCGGTTTTCATTGACGACTATCGTCCCTACTATGATTTCCTCAAAGCGGAAGGAAAGCTCTCCTGTTGGCTGAAGAGCCAAGGATATCTGGCCGTTGCCAATATGATGACGGGAGCGGCGGCGATGGGGATCCAAAGCTGTGCAATCGAGGGATTCCATGAGCAGAAGGTGCTGCAGGTGTTGGCCTGCAATCCCAATCTGTGGCAGGTCTCCCTGATCGCAACCTTCGGCTACCCCGCTGAGGCAGAGCGGCCGAAAATTCGAGAATCACTTCAGGATCTGGTCACGTACCATTAGTCCAGATGATCGAGGGCTCGCTCGACCAAAGACCAGAACCAAGGGATATCAATTGAGCGGGCGATGCGGATCTGCTTTCCTTCTTTTGAAGGCAACTTCACTGTTTGCCCATAGGTAGGACCTTCCTCGATATCGACAGCTACCGGAGCATACTCGCATTCGACCTTGGTAGGGTCGGCCAGATAGGCAATACACAGCGGGTCATGCATCTGCGGCCATCCTTGGCCCTTTTTCTCATAGTTTGCCATGTAGGTGTCCATGCAGGCGGCAAAGACCTCTGTCGCCCGGCCTGCTCTCTTTCGGTAGGCTTCAAGTCGCTCTTTGTCGAGGGTGACGGTCCGGGTGCAATCGAGGGAAAAGAGGGTGATGTTGGCTCCGCTTGAGAAAACGATCTGAGCTGCCTCAGGGTCTGCATAGGTATTGAACTCAGCAGCCTTGGTGACATTGCCGTAGGAGAACGAGCCTCCCATGATGACTATTTCCTTGGCAAGGAGTGCGATACCTTCCTCCTTGGCCATGGCCAGGGCAAGGTCGGTCAACGGACCGACACTGACCACAGTCAGCTGATGCGGGTTCTCCTTGAGCAGACGAATCAATGCATCAATGCCGTTCTCCTTTTGCACATGCTGGCGGATCCTTTTGGGAAAGGTCGGGCCATCCATGCCTGTAACGCCATGGAAATCCCCTGCTTCGACGCTTTCCCTGAGCAAAGGCTTGTCAGCTCCTTTGTAGACTGGGCAGGTTGCTCCCACCGTCTCCATGATGTTCAGGGTATTCTCCAGTGTCTTTTCAAGGCCTACATTGCCTGCTGTTGCGATGACAGCCTCTATGTGCAGCTCTTCCAGTCCTGCGGCAAGCAACAAGGCGACAGCATCATCCAATCCGGTGTCCACATCCAGTATGATTCGGTTCATCTAATCCCTCTTTGGCAATATGATGTTCAAGGCGACTGCCACCACGGTGGCAATGACTACCGGTGATTGGCCAAAAATGACCTGAAACCACTCGGGAAAGGTTGAAAGGGCCGCAGAAGAGTCTGCGATACCGATACCCAGGGCTGCCGACAACCCTACGATGGAGGTGTTGCGGTAGTTCATCTTCTCTGATACTACCAGCTTCATCCCTGTCATGGCAATCGAGGCGAACACGCTGATGGTCGCTCCTCCAAGCACGCTCTGGGGGATGGTGGTAAGCAGCGCCGAGAACTTGGGGATGAGCCCTGCCAACAGGAGAATCATTGCTGCAAGTCCCAACGTGAAGCGGTTGATGACCTTGGTCGTGGTGACAATGCCCACGTTCTGGCTGTAGGTTGCGGTGGGAAGCCCTCCGGTGAACGAGCCGAGGATGTTGGTAACGCCATAGCCCACGATGCCACTTCTCAGTTCACGATTGGTTGGCTCGCGGTCCATCGCTCCCACGGTGGTTGCAGTGAAGTCTCCGATGGCCTGGATTGAGTTGATCGCAAACAGGAGTCCCAGCGAAAAACACGCTGCTATTTCAAAACGGAGGCCGAAATAGAGAGGCTTGGGAGCTTGGAAAAGACCTGCTTGGGCAATGGCTGAGAAATCTACGATGCCGAGGAAGAGCGAGAGCACATAGCCGATGAGGATGCCGATCAGGATGGATGCCAGCTTGAAGATGCCCTTGCCCATGTGGTTGAGGATCGTAACGACTGCAAGGGTGAGGAAGGCGAGGATCCAATTCTGGGCAGAGCCGTAGCTTGGGCTTCCCACTCCTCCTGCCATGTAGTTGATGGCAGTGGGGTAGAGGGAGAGTCCGATGGTAAAAACAACTGTCCCGGTGATGAGCGGGGGAAAGAATTTTCTGAGGAACGTCACATTCATGCCCACCAGGATTGCCACCACTCCCCCGACGAGCTGAGAGCCGAAGATGGTAGCCAAGTCATAACCGCTGGCAATTGCCTGCATGCTTGGCAAGTAGGCAAAACTTACTCCCAGAATCACCGGCAGACCCGATCCAAGATGGTTTCCAATCGGAAAGAGCTGCAGGAAGGTGGCAAGGGCTGCAATGACGAGAGCTCCTTGCACCAGGATGATGGAGTCTGCCGAAGAGAGGTTCGCTACCCGGCTGAGAATCAGGGCAGGGGTCACGCAACCGACGATCATGGCTACTACATGCTGGATTGCCAAGGGGAGGGCTTGCTTCAAAGCTGGGCGACCATTCAAGTCGAAAATCGTGGATCTTGCGAGAGTTTCCATGCATCGATGGTAGCACGAAAAAGTACTTGCAAAAAGGAGAATTCTTGCTTTCCATTGCCCTGCATTTTTTCCACTGTGTATGCTACTATTGCACCCATGAGAATTATTCAAATTGCCGTGGGACCGAATCAGGTCCCGCTTACCGGGTATTTGCAGGACATCACCAGTGATGGGGGGATTCGCAACATCAGGCCCTGTGTGGTCATCTGCCCAGGAGGGGCCTATCGGTTCCGTTCAGAACGCGAACGCGATCCTGTAGCCCTGCACTTCTTGAACATGAGCTACAACGTCTTCATCCTCGATTATTCGGTGCAGAAAGAAGCCGGTAACCTCAATCCTTTGCTTGAGGCAAGTGATGCGCTGATCAAGATCCGCGAGCACGCCCTTGCGTGGATGTGCGACCCCACCCGCATCGCCATCCTCGGCTTCAGTGCCGGAGGACATCTGGCAGCTTCCTTGGCGATTCTGCACAAGCATCCCTTGCTGGCAGAGAAGCTTTCGATTGTCGATGAGAACAACAAGCCCGATGCGGCAGTGCTTTGCTATCCGGTGATCAGCGGCGGGGAATTTGCCCACAAGGAGAGTCTAGACTGGGTCAGTGGAGGCGATGCCGAACTTCGCTCCCTGCTGAGCCTGGAAAACCAGGTCACCAAGGAAGCAAGCCCGATGTTCCTCTGGCACACTGTCACCGACCCATCGGTCCCGGTGGAGAACAGTCTGCATCTGGCAGCTGCCTTGAGAAAGGCAGACGTGCCGTTTGAGCTGCATCTCTTTGAGAGCGGGGACCATGGGCTTTCGGTGTGCACCGAGGAGGTGGGGACTCCCCATTCTGCGTGCAGGGCCTGGGTCGATCTTGCATCAACTTGGCTGAACAACCGCTTTAGTCACACGCTATAGGGATTCGATGATTCCCTCAGCTGCCCTGATGCCGCTGGCCCAAGCTCCGGTGATGCCGCGGCTGGTGCCCGCCCCATCTCCTGCGAACCAGATGTCCTCGGTGACGCGGAAGCGCTCATCGAGGTAGGCTGGTTTGTTTGCATAGAGCTTGATCTCCGGGTAATACATGATGGTGGAAGGGTGGAGGACCCCGGGCACGATGGTGTCGAGGTTCTTCATCGCTTTCCAGATTGCCCTGAGTATCTTCGCCGGTATGGCAAGGCTGATGTCTCCCGGACAGCAACTTTTCAGGGTTGGCTCAAAATCGTAGAGGTCGCCGCTGAAGCTCTCTTCCTTGCTGCGTGATCCAAGGCGGAAATCGCCAACACGTTGCATCAGCGGTTGGCCTCCACCCATAAGGGCGGCCTGCAAACCCAGGTTCTCGGCAAATGCCTGCCCACTTGCCAAAGGAGCAGTGAAACGCACCGTCTTGAGGATGGCGAAGTTCACCAAGCCGTTGTCATTGCGGGAATCAGGGGCGAAGGCATGACCATTGACCGAATACCATTGGTCCCCCCGGTTTGTTGCATACCGTTCACGCACCACATGGGCATTGCCGCTGTTGGTGCAGAAGGTCCTGACCTTTTCGGGAAAATAGAACTTCGGGTCATAGTAGTCACGGACGATGGGATAGTGCTCGATGCGTGTCTCCACCCTCATTCCAATATCCACGATATTGTCAATGAAAGGGACAGAAAGGAGTCTCATGAGGTCCTGAAGGAAGTGGAAGCCTTTCCGCCCTGGGGCAACCAGCAACTTCTTATACCCTATCTCCCGCTTCTCGGTGATGATGAATCGCTTTTCCTTGTCCACGTTCTCCATCGCTTCCCCAAGGGCGAGTTCCACCGCTGCTTCGGCAAGCTGGGCAAGAAGCTGCTTGATCAGCAAGAGGCCACCATCGGTTCCGAGGTGCGTCTGCTTGATCTCAAGCAGGGTGCAACCAAGCCGTTCAGCTCGTTTCTGGTAGATTTCAATATTGGATTTTTCCAGGAAGTTTGGTTTCAGGAAGTCGATGACCTGTCCCAGATAGTGATCTGCCGCCTCTTCGGTCCAGTATTCAACCGGAAAGCCGATCGGGTAGGTGAAGTTCATCTTACAATCATTGCGCATGCCGCCGGTTGAGACTTTCTCGCGGTCGAGCATGAGAATTTTCAAGCCGGGTTTCTCTTTCAGCAGCGTAAAAGCCGCACCCATACCCGCCGGCCCGCTTCCCACAATGATAACATCATACTGATCCATGGAGTATCCTCCCACGTGTAGTTGGAAAGGATCTCCCTTTCCAACCAATTATCCCCATTCCCCACGCCTTGGTAAACCCCTTCTGAGCAGAGATGTCCTTGCACAGAGCCCCTATTCATGGTATTACACCAAAGTAGGAATGGTTGTTGTGAGGTGTTGCCATGTATATGAGTGCCAAAGAAGCAGCGGAGAAATGGGGTATATCGGAACGGCGAGTCAGGATCCTCTGTGCAGAAGGAAGGGTGGATGGGGTGCTCAGAACTTCCTGGGCTTGGAATATTCCCAGTGATACACCAAAGCCAGCGGATGGAAGACAGCTGAGGCACATGAAAAACCACGACATGAGAATCGGAGGCATGGATTTTTCACGCCTCGACAGCGAATCGGACAAGCTCTTGCATCTCAGCAGTGCTTCCTCCTTTTTGGCTGCGTATCGTCATCTTGCAAGTCGCTGTGTACTCTCGCTTTTTTCCAGTGAGGATATCATCATCAGGACGCAGGAGCTTGCGGTTCTCTTCAACCAATGTTTTGTTGATGATCTGCAGTTTGAGATTCAGATGCTTGCCCTCAATATGCGCTCATTCCTTCTTCGCCTTCCCCACCAGTACGGCCTCGGACCGATTCAAGGGAAGCATCATCCCCAACAGATGAGTGAACAGCGCCTGTCTGCAATCTATCAGGTGCTTATGCAGGGACTTGAAGAGGATATGCCGTTCATCTATCGAAGCGTGGAAGTGAGCCCTGACCACAAGACCCCTTCCATCAAGGAGCAGATGGAGACCCTCTTTGTCCAGTACGACCGTGATTGGAAAGACCTCCACCCAGTGGTACGTGCTCTGTTCCTCTATGGTGAGCTGTTGCGTATCCGCCCTTATGGCCGTTATGACGGCTTGCTTGCAGGCCTTGCTTTCGCCCAGGAGCTGATTTGCGGGGGATTCCCTCCCGCCTTGGTTGATGTGGAGCACATCGATGAGTTCAAGGCTGCCATGATACTCACACGAAGCCGGGGCAACTATCAGAATGCCATGCGTATGATCGAGCAAATGCTCCTGTATGAATGTGCAATGCTGGCACAGGGGGAGTAAGCAAGTGTTCCACTTTTCCAATGCCCTTATCATAGATGGGAGTGCTGCCGCTCCCTACCGTGGTGATGTACTGGTGGAAGGCGACCACATCGAGGCCATACTGCCTCCCTTTTCGGAGCCCGTATCTGGAGCAATCGATTGCTCCTCGCTCATGCTTACCCCCGGCTTTGTCGACCTGCATGGGCACAGCGAGCTTGAAGTGTTGCGTCTTCCTTCCATGAGGCCGAAAATAGGGCAGGGCATCACCACCGAGGTGGCAGGCAACTGCGGCATAGGGGTGTTTCCTGCCAACAAGGGAAGCCCTTCCCTGAAGGCTCTTACCAACGATGTGCTCGGTTCGTATCCTGATGTGGGATGGGAGGACTTCTCTTCTTATCTCAAGACCTGGCATATGGCGGGAAGCGGAACGAATATGGCCTTTTTGCAGGCACACAGCACCCTCCGCTCGTTTGTTCTGGAAGGAAATCCAAATCGTAGTGCAACCAGTGCTGAAGTCGAAACGATGTGTCACTTGCTCCAAACCAGTCTGCAACAAGGGTGTCTGGGCCTCTCTTCCGGCTTGTACTATGCACCGTGCCTGTTTGCCGACCGCAAGGAGCTGCTTGCGCTCTTGGAAGTGGTCAGGCAGTATGATCGGCTTTTTTGTGTCCATGTGCGCTGTGAAGGGGATGGGATTCTGTCCTCACTTGAGGAAGTGCTCTCTCTGGCACGCCTCTCAGGGGTGCGGCTGCAGATCAGCCACCTGAAGGTGATCGGAAGGGAGAACCAGCATCTTCTCCCCTCCATGCTTGGTCTCATCGAGGATGCCCGCACCGAGGGCATCGATGTGCACTTCGACCAATACCCGTACGAGTATGGCAGTACCAGTCTCTTCAGCCTTTTGCCTCCTCCCTACCTGCGCCTCGAGCGCAGTGACCTGCAGGGACATCTGAAAAGCAAATGTGAGCGTGACTCGATCAAGCGCATGATGGAGGAGGGTGATGGCTGGGACAGCCTTGCCGCCCTGTGTGGTTGGGATGCAATCAGGATCCTGAGCTTGGACAGCAATCCCCGCTATATCGGAAAGACGCTCACCGAAATTGCCAGTGAGCGGGGACAAGGGCCCTACGACGCTTTCTTCGATCTGTTGGCCGAGGAAGAGGGAGCCGCCCTCATGACCGATATCACCCAAAGCCAGGATACCATCAAGCGAATTCTCAGCCACAGCCTCATGTGCTTCGGTACCGACGCCCTCTATGCGGGGACCATGTCCCACCCCAGATCGTTCCAGGCAGCCATCCACTTGTTGGACCGTTATGGCAAGCAGCAACAGGTGTTGCCGCTTGAGCAGCTGATTGCAAAGATGACCTGGGCAGGGGCAAGCAGGCTTGGCCTTTCCGATCGGGGCTTGGTCCGAAAAGGCTACAAGGCCGATCTGGTCTTGCTTGATTGGCAAACGCTCAGCGATAACTCAACACAAGCAAATCCCGATGCAAAGAGCACCGGGATAGCTATGGTGATGGTTAATGGGGAGATAGCGTATCAGGATGGACAGTTCACTGACTCCCGAACAGGAACGGCTCTGCTCTTCTAATCCTGCTCGTAGCGGTTGAGGAAGCGTTTGGTCCTGGGACTCTGCGGATCGCCGAACACCTTCTCAGGGCTTCCTTCCTCGACAATGAGTCCATCATCCATAAAGATGACCCGGTCGGAAATATCCCGGGCAAAAGCCATTTCATGGGTGACCACGATCATGGTCATCTTCTCTTTTGCCAGATCCTTGATGACCTTCAGGATCTCAGCGGTTAGCTCCGGGTCGAGTGCACTGGTAGGCTCATCGAAGCAGAGAACTGCAGGATTGAGCGCAAGGGCCCGTGCAATGGAGACCCGCTGCTGCTGGCCACCTGAGAGCTGACAGGGATAGGCTTTCTCTTTTTCCTCGAGCCCCATCTTCCTCAGTAGTTCTTTGGCTACCTGTTGCGCTTCACTCTTGCTGCGTCCCAGTACGTGCATCTGTGCTTCGGTGATATTGCGCAGCACACTCATATGAGTAAAGAGATTGAAGCTCTGAAAGACCAGACCGAGGCTGAGTCGGACATCCTTCAGCGTCTGCTTGTCTGCATAGCGGACCTTGCCTTCCTCTGTGGTGGTGACCATGGTCTTGGAATTCACAACAATGGATCCACCGTCAACAGGTTCAAGCTGGGTGAGGCAGCGAAGCAGGGTGGACTTGCCACTGCCGGAGGGACCGATGATGGAAAGAACCTCTCCCTTGTTGAGGGAGAAGGAGATGCCCTTGAGAACACCCAATCCATCGAACTCTTTCTTCAGGTCGGTTACCGATACAATTTCCATGATCCTCTCCTAGTGGTAGTAGTTGAGCTTCTTCTCAAGCAGGTCGAACGAGCGGGACACCACTGCGTTCATGAGGAAGTAGAAGACACCTGCGATGAAGATGGGCATGGTGGAGAACTGTCTGGCCGAGGCATTTTGCGCAACGCGAAACAGTTCGGCAACCCCGATGGTCTGTGCAAGGGCGGTATCCTTAACCAAGGTGATGACCTCGTTCCCCATAGCCGGGATGATGCGCTTGACCACCTGGGGGGCAACGACGTGGGTGAAGGTGTGGGTTTTGGTGAAGCCCAATACCAGCGAAGCCTCATACTGCCCGACCGGAATGGATTGCACTCCACCACGGTAGATTTCTGCAAAATAGGCGGCATAGTTGATGACAAAACCCACGATGACAGCCGTGAACCTATCGTACGATGACCCGAAGATATAATAGGGGGCAAAGTAGACGAAGAGCAACTGGAGGATCAGGGGGGTGCCGCGCATGATCATGATGTACACATTCACCAGATTGGACAGGATCGGGTTCTTCGACATCCTGCCTTTTGCGACCAACATGCCCAAAGGAAGGGAGAAGAGCAGGGTCAAGGCAAATATCTTCAAGCTGGTCACCGAGCCGACCAGCATCTGCTGCAAGAGGTTTCCCATGGAGATCTCCTCTGTCTAGGATAGGGTAGTATTTCTTAGCAAAAAGAAACGGGGAGCAATGCTCCCCGTCATCATAGCCGATTTCCTTACTTTCCGACAACGGTGATGTCAGAACCGAACCACTCGGTGGAAATCTTGGCAAGCGTGCCGTCTGCCTTCATGGCCAGAAGCTGGGCCCAGACTGCATCAGCAAGCTTCTGCTCACCCTTGCGGAATCCGATGCCGTAGTCTTCGGGGGCAAGCTCTTCAGAGAGGATGCGGAAAGCCTTGCCGCTTCTCTGGATATTGTCAGTAGCAACGGTTACGTCAACCACCAGGGCGTCAATGCCGCCAATTTCAAGATCCATAAGGCCAGTCAGGTTCTCCTTGAATTCGATGAAGCTCCTGATGGAGGCTTTGAAAGCAGGAGATGCGTCGATGGCGCTGGAAGCAGAGGATCCGGCCTGGTAGCCGACCTTTTTGCCGCTCAAGGAAGCGAGGGTGGTGTAGGGGCTGTCATCACGGACAACCACAACCTGTGCATTGTGGATGTAGGGGGGAGTGAAGGTCATCGCCTGCTTGCGCTCTTCGGTAATGGTGAAACCATTCCAGATGCAGTCGATGTTACCGGTATTCAACTCCTGTTCCTTGGCGTTCCAGTCGATGGGTTGAAGCTTCAGCTGTACGCCCATTCTCTTGGTGACTTCCTTGGCAAGATCTACGTCGAAACCGACAATCTCATTCTTTTCATTGCGGAAACCCATCGGGGGGAAGTTGTCGTCGAGACCCATGACAAAAACACCCTTGCTCATGATCTTTTCCAAGGAGTTGTCTACCCCAGGAGCTTGATCCTTGGTTCCGGCACTAAACAGGTTGGTGGCCACCATCAACAGGGCCAAAAGAATAACAGCAATTCGTTTCATTGTTCACTCTCCTCACTCAAACAGCCCGAAAAGGGCTTTTGGAAGAGTGTAGCGGGAAGTTGGAAAAAATTCCAGACTTACTGCATAAATATTCAAAAGATGAATAGCATTAATGGCATTTGTCAGCGAATTGGCATCCTTTGCATGCTGATCGCTTCTTGGTGCTGCACGATGCACAACTCTCCTCCTTGCCCTGTTTGATCATGACGCTGATCGCGAAGGCAAGAAGCGTGAGAATGATGGTTGCTACGGTTATATTGGCAAGGATGGTGATTAACATAGGGACCTCAGAGTGTCAAAAGGACGATGAGGCGGACCAGCAGTGCAGCGAGATACGCAAAACCGGTCTGCCAGAGGACGGCGTAGAGAAGCTTTCGCTTGCTTCCCAGTTCCTTGAACATCGCACTGATTGCAGCAATGCAAGGTGAGGAGAGAAGGATGAAGGTCATGTAGGAAAGGGCGCTGTCAGATGTGAAGAGTGCTCCCAGGTTTGCCGTTCCGATCGTTACGCTCAGGGTGCTGACAATCGACTCCTTCGCAGCAATACCGGTAAGCAAGGCAACACTCGCCTGCCAGAATCCGAAGCCTAGCGGGGCAAAAATCGGTGCAATGAGTTTTCCGAGCATGGCGAGCATGCTCTGCTCGGCATCCACCGCCTGCAATGTGAAGGAGTAGGAGGAGAGGAGGTAGATGATCACCGAGGAGAGCAGGATGATGGTTCCGGCTTTCTGGATGAACCCCAAGGTGCGCTCACGGGTCTGCAACCAGGTATTGCGAGGTGAAGGGAGCTGGTAACGCGGAAGTTCCAGGATGAATGCGTTGGTCTCCTTGTGCCTGTCCAACGCCCTGGCAAGCAGGCCGGTTACCACGACTGCGACGATGCCAAGCAGGTAGATCATCGGAGCAATGAACCACTTTCCTGGGAAGAAGTAGGTGAGCATGAGGGCGAAGACCGGCATCTTGGCCCCACAAGGGATGAACGGAGTGACGATGACCGTCAGTTCGCGCTGCTTCTGGTGCTCGATGGTTCGGCTGCTCATGATGGCTGGAACAGAGCATCCCGTTCCGATGACCAGTGGGATGATCGATTTTCCGGAGAGTCCGAGTGTACGCATCATCCTGTCCATGATGAAGGCGATGCGAGCCATATAGCCGCAATCCTCCAGGATGGAGAGCAGGAGGAAGAGCACGAAGAGCTGGGGTACAAAGGTGAGTACTGCGCCCACTCCTGCAATGATACCGTCTGCAAGGATACCCGAGAGCAGGGGGAATACCCCAAAGCGGTCTGCGATCAGATGGACCTGTTCGCCAAGAAAGGCAAAAAGCTCTTCCAAAAGTGGGGTGGTATACCCTCCTACCAAGCCGATGGAGAGGTAGAATACCCCTGCCATGATGGCGAGGAAAAGAGGAATGGCTGCAAAGCGATGCGTGGCGATGGAGTCGAATTCAAAGCCTTTCTTTGTTTTCTTCTTTATCTGGCAGTCCTTTGCGATATGTTCGGCCACCTTGTAACGCTGGTCGATGATGATGGCCTCAGGGTCATCCTCAAAGTGGGCTTCCAGCTCCTTTCTTGCTTTTTCAATATATGTCTTGAAAGCCGGGGGAGGTGCGGGCATGGAAGAGAGGAAGAGTTCGTCTGCTTCAATCAACTTGATGGCTGCCCAACGCATCTGACGACCCTTGGGTATCTGGTGCAAATAGTCGTCGCCGATGATTTCCGAGATGTAGCGTTCAACAAAATTGGAGAAGAGAGGACAGAGCGGCAGTTTCTTTTCCGACAAGCTTTTTTCAATCTGGGCTTGCAGCGCCTCAATCCCGGTTCCCTTACTGGCAGAAATCTGCACAACGGGGGCTCCGGTCATCTGTGAGAGGCGCTTTGCATCGATGGTGATCCCCTCTTTTTCCAGGAGGTCTTCCATATTCAGGACCAGAAGCAAGGGTCTGCCCAGCTCAGCGAGCTGGTTGGTGAGATAGAGGCTGCGTTCGAGGTTTGTGGCATCGATGACGTCAATGATGAGGTCGGGCTGTTCATCGAGGATATACCGTCTGGAAAGCTTCTCCTCGGGAGAGTAGGGGGAGAGGGAGTAGATGCCGGGAAGGTCGAGGATACGATGACCGTTGGTCATCCCTTCCTTCTTTTCCACCGTCACGCCAGGCCAGTTTCCCACGTACGCACTGGTTCCGGTAAGCAAATTGAACAAGGTGGTCTTCCCGCAGTTGGGATTTCCGATAAGAGCAAGTGTTTGCATGGACTATCTTAGCTCAATGACGCTTGCCTCAGCTTTTCTGAGACACAGATGGTAGCCACGTACAGTAACTTCCATAGGATCTCCCATCGGAGCCATCTTAACGACTTCGACTCCAACGCCTTTGGTGAAGCCCATATCCATAAGTCTGCGTTTGAGCTGCTTGGGAGCGTTGATCGCTTTCACAGCTCCTGTCTGCCCTACGGTAAGTTCGTCCATCGTCATGTGCATCTTGTGTATCCTCACCTACAAGTTAGCTAATACAAACATTTGTGTCAAGGTTTTTCAGAGAGCAAGATGACAAATCAGAAGATGCATGCTACCATCAACGCATGCAAAAGTCTGGGGAAGATTATCTTGAGGCCGTTTTGGCACTCAGTGAGGAACATGAAAAAGTCCGCACCACCGATGTTGCCTTGCGTCTTGGCGTCTCCAAGCCGAGTGTAAACCGGGCCATGAAAGTGCTTTCCCAAGATGGGTACATCCGTCAGGAGACCTACGGGGATATCCACCTGACCGAGAAGGGGAGACTCAAGGCTTCCCAAATCTATTTCCGCCACAAGACTCTGACCAGTTTTCTGATTGAGGTGCTTGGGGTAGATCCTGTGATCGCCGAACAGGATGCCTGCCTTATCGAGCATGACATCTCCAGTGAGACGATGGAGAAACTTGCCTCATTCTTGCGCTCCTACCAGCAAAACTAAGAGCTTGTATACAGCCCTTCCCATGAAAAGTGATGTTTCTGAGACATTTCTGCTTTCCCTGCTGAGCTTTACACAAAATTACGCCAACAAACACAAAAGCTTTTTCTTGTGCATTCCCTAAGACCTTCTAGACTGAAAGCAGAAAGACTTTAGGAGGTCTCACGATGAAAAAATTCGCCTTGTTGGGAGCACTTGTTGTACTGTCGCTCCTGGTGGTGTTCTCTTCCTGTGGGAAGAAGGAAAGCCCTGTCACCGCAACTGCCCCGGCTGCCGCCGAAGCACCAAAAGCAGCAGCTCCGGCACCTGCGCCGGCCAAGCCCGTAACCGTGCAGTACTGGACCCATGAGGATCCGGCCCGCACCCAGCTCGAGACCGAGCTGATCGCCAAGTTCATGGCAGACAACCCGCACATCACCGTCGTGCGTTCCACCCAGGCTTCGGTCAAGCAGATCGAGCTGGTGCAGACCGCCTTCGCAGCCAACCAGGGTCCTGACATGTTCAACCTGCCGATTGAGAACCAGTATGCCTACATCACCAACCAGCGTGTAGCACCGGTTGACTACCAGGCAGCAGGGTATGCCAGCAAGCAGGCCTTGCTTGATACCTACATGGAGAATGTCCTGGACACCGTCACCGTTGACGGCGAAGTCTACGGGCTGCCCCTTGAGCTGACCAACTGGTCGATCTACCTCAACAAGAAGGTATTCCGCTCTGCAGGTCTTGATCCTGAGAAGGATTATCCCAAGACTTGGGAAGAGATGGCAGACATTTCCGAGAAGTTGGTCCTCCGTGACGGCGACATCCTCATTCGCCGCGGGTTCGATTTCAGGTATCCCTACTATTTGACGTTCTTCGTCCCGATGGTAGAGCAGCTTGGTGGAGAACTCATCAGCGCCGATGGCAAGAAGGCCATCGTCAATGATCAGGCATGGTTGAAGGCTCTGACCTACATGCAGCAGTGGGGACCCTCGGGCCGCAACCTCGGTTCCCCAACCTACAAGAATGCACGCAACCTGTTCAACCAGGACAACAATGACATCGCCATGGCTCATACCGGTCTCTACCAGCAGGGAAGAATCGAGAAAGACAATCCCACGTTCTTCAATAGCGGAGAGTGGATGGTCATTCCCTATCCTACCTTCAAGGACGCCGTTCGTGATGTAGCAGCTTGCTACTACGGACACTTCTTCATGGTCAATGCCGATAGTGATCCTGCTGTACAGAAGGCTGCCTGGAAACTGGCCGGCTACCTGCTTCAGCACGGCGAAGAGTACCTGACCCGCGGTGGCAATATCATCCAGCCGACCAAAGCCCTCTTTGAGAGCGATACGCTGAAGAATATGCCCTACAGCCAGGTGTTCATCGACGACATGGCTCGCTCACACATGATCTACTACGGAGAAAACTCTGCAGAGATCCAGACCCAGATCCGCTATGCGGTTGAATCGGTCATGCTCAGCGGCGTCAGCCCTGAAAAGGCCCTTGCCAACCTGCGCTCTGCTGTCCAGGAAATCGTAGACGAGCAGTAACACGTTCTGTCGGTCCTGCCTGCTGCAGGCAGGACCGTCTCTTCCTTGTCCATCTTGTTTCCCAGGAGTTCCACATGGGTTTGAAAAAATACCGGGGGATTGAGAGAAAACAGGCACGTTGGGGATTCATATTTGTCGTCCCTTCGATGCTCTTCTTCTCCCTCTTCAGCTTCTATCCGATCATCAACGCCATCTACACCAGTTTTTTTGACAAGCGTGCGTTGAGCAAAGCACCCCCAAAATTCCTTGGGTTGGGAAACTATATCAGACTCTTTGACCCGGCTCGGGCTGCTAACAGCCTCTCATTCTACAACAGCCTTCGTGCCACCTTGGTCTTTACCTTGGGCACCTTCATCCCCCTCTTGATTCTCAGTCTGATGATTGCCGTATTCATCAGCAATCTTTCCAGCAACAGGACCAAGAAGTTTTTGCAGATTTCCTACTACTGTCCGGCCATTCTCTCCAGTGTGGTTGCAGCAACCATCTGGATGATCATCTTCGATCCTCGCGGACTGGGCAACCAGTGGATAAACGCCTTGCTCGGCACCCCGGGGGTGGACCAGGGTTGGCTTGTTGACCCAGTCATGGAACAAGTCTCCACGATGGTGATCTACTTCTGGAAGTACATAGGATACTTTGTCATCCTCTTCATCACCGGTCTTGCCTCCATCCCGCCTACCATCTATGAGGCTGCAACCATTGATGGGGCCACCAAGTGGCAGGTCTTCTGGCGCATCACGTTGCCGTTGCTCAAGCCCACCGTGGTTTTGGTTTCGGTCATGGCCATGCTGCAGTGCCTGAAGACATTCAGCACCCAGTACATGCTCTACTCCAACGGGGCGCCCAGGGCCCCCATCAATGTCATCACCTTCAATATCTATGTCACCGGCATCCAGCAACAGTATCTGGGAAGGGCCAGTGCCATGAGCGTCGTCCTCTTCATCATGATGCTGCTTCTAACCTTGCTGCAGTTCAAGACCACCAAGAGTGAGAATGTCGATTACTAGGAGGACAGAATGCAGATAGAGAGAAAGATAACCCTACCAAAAATCGGCATGTCGCTTGTGCTGCTCGCAATGCTCTTCTTCACCTTGATGCCCATTGTGTTCATGATTTCCGCCTCCTTCATGACCAGTCGCCAGATATTGAGGATGCCCTTCTCATGGATTCCCGAAGGGTTTGCGTGGGAGAACTTTGCCAAGGCAATCCAGGGCAATGACCAGACCTATATCTTTGTACGCAACATTTCCAACTCCCTGATCGTAAGCACTACGGTTGCCGTGACCACGGTCCTGATTGCAAGCCTTACCGGCTACGGCCTAGCCAAGTTCCGTTTCCGGGGCCGCACTACGATTTTCATGATGATCATGGCCACGATGATGATCCCCTTCGAGGCGATCATGATCCCTCTGTATATGGTCATCATGGTGCTTCGCATCCAGAACACCTATGTAGGCCTCATCCTGCCGTTTTTGGTCAGTGCCTTCGGGGTGTTCCAGATGAAGCAGTATCTGACGACATTCCCCACCGAGTTCATCGATGCGGCGCGTGTTGACGGGATGGGCGAGTTCGGCATCTACCTCCGGATCGTATTGCCCAATTGCAAGCCGGTCATTGCCACCCTTGCCATACTCTCGTTCCGAAGCCAGTGGGATAACCTGTTGTGGCCGCTTCTGGTCAGCCAGAGTGACAAGATGAAGACCATACCCCAGTACATCTCCAACTTCGCCTTGGAACGGAGTACTGATGAAGGCGCCATGATGGCAGCAGCCCTTCTGGCTTCCATTCCCATGTTCTTGCTTTTCATGTCCCTGACCAAATACTTCATTGGCGGGTCGGCTGTCTACGAATCCAGAAAGGGGTAAGCATGTACGACTATCTTGTCTCAGATCTGACCAAGCCCTCTGTTCTCGACTCGTTTGCCGATCGCCTGCTCGAGTTTCCCCTGCAACGGTCTCACATACCCCACTCACGCTGCCTCTTGGTAAGTGAGAAAGAAGAGTCCAAAGCAGTTGCCCAGGAGCTGGGTATGGGCGTTCTTGCATGGGAAGGGGAGCTGTGTGAAGCTGACTTGCTCCCTCATCTTGCTTGGGTGGATCCAGTGGTAACTGCCTCACATCAGCTCTTTCTCTTTGATATGGGCAATGTGGTGGTGAAGAACATCACCATGCTGGGCAAGATTGCCCGAGCGTGGAAGCTTGACCGCAACGAGTTCCTTACCGACTATCTGCACTATGAGTTTCCCCTCATGGAGGGTGAGTTCTCCAGTTCTCAGTATTGGGAGCATGTGCACAAGGTTTTTGGCGTGAGGGTGGAAGGGGACCCCTTCTACGACTGTTTCAACCCAGTCTTCAACGAGGAGATCGTCTCCTTGGTGAAAGCACTGCGCAAGAAAGGCAGGCGAGTCGTCTGTGCTTCGAACACCATCGATCCTCACTGGAGAATTCTCGCTGATATGGGAGCACTCTCTCTCTTTGATGCAGTCTACGCTTCACATGAGATGCACCTCACCAAGCCATCGAAAGCATTCTTTCTGAGCATTCTCGCACAAGAGGGCGTGGCGCCGGATTCTGCCTACTTCATTGATGACAACGAAGAGAACATCTGCCGTGCCAGGGCCATGGGCATCAGTAGCCTGCTGTATGCAGAGAGAAGCGGCAGAAGTGCTCAGAAGCGGATCAGTGAGGCTTTCGCTTCCTTTTTATAGGGCAGACATCTCGTCACGGAACTGACTGGGCGTCTTTCCGATGAAGCGCTTGAAAATCTTGGCGAAGTAACCGGGAGTGGGGAAGCCACAGCTGGTTGCAATCTCGCTGATGTTCTTCTTCGGATCCTTCATCATCTCAACCGATTTGTTCACCCTCCAGGCATTGAGATACTGCAGGAAGTTCAATCCGGTCACTTCCTTGAAGAGCCGGGAGAGGTGGCTCTCGCTGAGCTCAAGGTACGCAGCTGCTTCCTGCAAGCCCACCGGTTCATGGAAGTTGTCGGAAATGAAGGCAATGGTCGCGTCGATGACGTGGTTGTTGACTCCACGCGGAAGGGGAATGAGCTCGCCGACCGTACTCTCCCTGCTGCGAAGCTGTTCCACATCCTTATCCTCTTCCTGGATTTTCTTCACCAAGGCAGCCAAGGTTTCCTCAAGCTCCTCGTCATCGACCGGCTTGAGCAGATAGTCGAACACTCCCAGGCGGATCGCCTGCTTCATGTAGTTGAAATCGGTATGGCCGGTAAGGATTACGGCATGGTTGACCGGGCAGTGGCTGAGCATGGTAAGCCCGTCCTGGGCCGGAAGGCGGATGTCGGTGATGACGATGTCGGGTTCGGTGCGCTTGATCAGCTGTTCACCTTCGAGCCCATCGCTTGCGGTTCCCACGAGATTCAACCCCAACAACTCCCAGCGGATGGAAGAGACAATCTCCTCACGGACGATCTGCTCGTCCTCCACGAATACAACCGAATAGCTCATCTGTCACTCCCTTTGTCACCCTGGTCATCCGGAAAGGAGATCAGGACCTGTGTCCCTTTCCCTGGTTGTGAGGTGATGGAGAACGTCATCTTTCTTCCATATCTCAGAGCCAGCCTTCTATAGACATTGTATACACCAACATGTGTCGAATTGGCAAGTTCATCGAGGTCTTCAGGGAGCGTTCCCTCCGAAAATCCAACGCCATTGTCCCTGATGGTGATAAATATGCGCCCATCCATCTTTTCCACCCTTACCTCGAGGATCCACTCACCAATCTTTGGCTCCAGACCATGGATGATCGAATTCTCAACCAGCGGCTGGATGATGAGCTTGGGTGTCTTGACTTCGCTGCAACTCGGATCCAAATATACAGTGGTTTTCAACTTATCCCCAAAGCGCAGTTTCTGGATGGTGAGGTAGGAGTCGATCAGGGCCATGCTCTCGGAGAGTTTGCACTCGCTCTCACGATTGTCAATGGTTGAACGAAGCAACTTGCCCAGCTTTACGGTGATGGTGTAGATGTCCGTTTCACCGTGCAGCTTTGCCAAAGCCTTGATGGTATTGAGCGTATTGAAGAGGAAGTGGGGATTCATCTGGCTTTCCAAGGCCTTGCGTTCCGCCTCGCTGACTTTCTCTTGCTCTTCTCGTGTCAGCTCCAGCAGGCTTACAATCTGGCGAACCATCACGTTGAAAGAGTGCTCCAGCTGGACAAACTCACCGATGGTGCTGTTGGTCTCCTTGGTCTGGAGGTTGCCCGCTTCCACCTCTGCCATGCGAAAGGCAAGGTTGCGTATCGGGCGGACGATCGAGCGTGAGAAGAGGAAGGAGAGGATCATGGCGAGCAGCAACCCTACTCCCATGGTGATGCTGAAGGCGTACAGCCAGCGATCGAGGCTCTCCTCGAAGGGGGCTGAGTTGATGCTGCCGGCAAGGTGCAAACCTGTTCCCTGTACTGGCGTGATGGATGCTACCGAGGTGGGTGTTTGCAGGGCTCTGCGAGAGTAATCTCCCTTCAGTTCGGCAAGGACGGGAAACTTGTCAAAGGTTCCGAACTGCTCGGTATGAACCAAGCTTGTTGCATAGAAGGAGTTGGTTTCGAAGAGCAGGACATCGTTGAGCAGGCGTTCGGTATTGACTTGGTTTGCCAAGGCGTCCGCATAGATGTCGATGACCAGATACCCCAGGTTTGTCCCGACCCCATCATAGATGCGTCTCAGAATCGATGCGATGACCTGCCTGCCATTCTCTGCCAGACGGTGGCCCCTGATGCTGATGATCGATGCGGTAGGGGAGACATTTGGGTTTTGGCTGATGATGGAGCTCACGTCCCAGTCATTGCCGTGATAACGCAGGTCGTACACCTCGGGGAAGGTGTGGGTTGAAAGCCGGACTTTGCCCGAGTTGCTTACCAGGTTGGCGCTGGCAAGGTAGGTGTCACCTCTCATGGTGGAGAAGAGCAGTTGGTAGAGATCGCGGCTCTCATCGGTGTTGGGCAGGAGCAAATCATCTTCCATGATCTGTACCACAAGGGGGTGGGTGGAGAGTTGGTAGGCTTTGTGGCGATACGATTCGAGGATGTCCGCTACCTTGGTTGCGTCGTTGTACACCAGATTCATCGTCTGGTTTTTCAGGTATCGCTCTTGGTTTCTTCCTCCAATTAGTGCATAATAGGCGGAAAAGAGCCCCAAAGGGACGATGAGAACGATCAGAAAGTAGAGCAGTAGTCGCGAAAAGAGCGTTTTCGTTATCCAAAAGGGGAGCCTGGGTTTCATGGATGCAGTGTATAGTCATTTAGGGGTGGAGGCAATATGCTCAAACCTAACGAATTATTTCTGCATAAACATACTGTTTTATGAATAGAGGGTTGACACAGTTCCCTAAAGAGCGCTACAAACAAGAAACGGCACACACGCCGTTCATCGAGGAGAGCATCGTGAACGCGTTCACCAAGCAGGTGCAGTATCAGCACCCAACCAGTACAAGGAAATGGATGATTCAGGACTCTGAGCAGTCTTGCAACCGCGCATGCAGCAACTCTTTTGCTTCGCTTTCCTTCCTTCTTGGACGCACCCTTCTTCTCCTCCCCCTTCTTCTCCTCCCCCTCCTCCTCAACATCGTAGTAAGCCTAATTATTCTCTGACCACGGCTGCAGCACCCCTGCATGGACCGTGGAAGACAGCCCCCGAACACTCTGGGGAGCATCAGCTTATACCCAAATCGTACGAAGGAGAGATACACGATATGAATACCACCGAAAACCGTTACACCTTGGCCATCCTGGTCAACAACCACCCAGGCGTCCTGATGCGCGTTGTGTCCCTCTTCAGCAGACGAGGATACAACATCGACAGTCTCTCAGTAGGGGAGACCGAGCGTTTTGATGTCAGCCGCATCACCATCGTGGTCAGCGGCGACCGTCCTGTTGTCGAGCAGATCAAGAAACAGGTGAGCAAGCTCATCGACGTCAAGCGCGTCTATGAGATGACCCAGACGAGGAGCCTCCAGCGTGAACTGGTCATGGTGAAGGTTTCCACCAAGAGTGACACCCGCAGTGAAGTGGTTGAGCTTGCCCAGATTTTCAAGGCCAAGATCATCGACGTCACCGCCTCAACCGTAACCTTGGAGATGACAGGAAGCCTCGATAAGATCCAATCATTCTTGGACCTGATGCTGCCCTATGGCGTCGTTGAGATGGCCAGAACCGGTATCACCGCCCTTGAGCGCGGATCCAGAGCACTGAGCTCGATCTCCTACAGTGAGGATGAAGAGTGAACACAACGCCCATGTGGCGCTTTAGATAACAAGGCCCAGGGGCCGGAGGAAGAAAAAGAATGAGCACGATGTATTACGATTCACAGGCAGATCTCTCGAAGCTTGACGGAAAGAAGGTAGCCATCATCGGCTATGGCAGCCAGGGACATGCACATGCGCTGAACCTGCATGAGAGTGGGGTTGATGTGGTGGTCGGCCTGTACAAGGGCTCCAAGAGCTGGGCGATCGCCGAAGAAGCAGGTCTGCAGGTCGCAACCGTCGAGGAAGCCAGTGCAATGGCCCAGGTCATCATGATGCTCCTGCCCGATGAGAAGCAGGCCAAGATCTACCACGACAGTGTTGAGGCCAATCTCACCGCTGGAAAGTATCTTGCGTTCGCACATGGTTTCAACATCCATTTCGGTCAGATCAAGCCCGCAAGTGATGTGAACGTCATCATGATCGCTCCCAAGGGCCCGGGCCACACGGTTCGTTCCCAGTTCCAGGAAGGCAAGGGTGTTCCTTCGCTGATCGCCATCCACCAGGATCCCAGCGGTGACTCCAAGGATATCGCGCTCGCCTATGCAAAGGGTCTTGGCGCCGGTCGCGCAGGCATTTTCGAGACCTCTTTCAAGGAAGAGACTGAGACCGACCTCTTCGGTGAGCAGGCTGTGCTCTGCGGTGGCGTAACCGCCCTGATCAAGGCCGGCTTCGATACCCTCGTCGAGGCAGGATACTCTCCTGAGATGGCGTACTTCGAATGCTGCCATGAGATGAAACTGATCGTCGACCTGATCAACCAGGGCGGCCTTTCCTACATGCGCTACTCCATCAGCGATACCGCAGAGTATGGTGACTACATCACCGGTGGCAAGATCATCACCGAGGATACCAAGAAAGCCATGAGAGGTGTGCTTACGGATATCCAGGAAGGCACCTTCGCTCGCAACTGGCTCTTGGAGAACCAGGTCAACAGACCCTACTTCAATGCAAAGAAGCGCATCGAAAGCGAGAGTCTCTTGGAGAAGACTGGACAGAAGCTCCGCTCCTTGATGAGCTGGCTGAAGAAATAACGTACACACTACGAACCACCGGGAAGGACACTATGGAAAAAGAACGAATCTACATCTTCGATACCACCCTCAGAGACGGCGAACAAGCACCTGGCTACAGCATGAACCTGGATGAGAAAATCCGCATGGCCCTACAGCTTGAAGCCCTAGGGGTGGATATCCTGGAAGCGGGGTTTGCCATAGCGTCCCCCGGCGATTTCGCCAGTGTGCAGGCTATCAGCAAGGAGTTGAAGGAGACGGTTGTCGCCTCCCTCTCCCGTGCCTTGGAAAAGGATATCGATGCCGCTTGGGAGGCTGTACGGCTTGCCAAACGGCCTCGCATCCACACCTTTCTGGCAACCAGCGACCTGCATCTGCAGTACAAGCTGAAGATGAGCCGCGAGCAAGCCCTCCAAAAGGCGGTCGCGATGGTTGCCTATGCCCGCAATCTCAATGACGATGTGGAGTTCTCCCTGGAGGATGCCACCCGTACCGATCTCGACTACCTGTGCCAGGTGGTTGAGGCGGTCATCAAGGCAGGAGCTTCGACAGTCAATCTCCCCGATACGGTGGGGTACTCCACCCCCGAGGATATGACCAGAATGGTCAGTTCCGTCATGCAGCGGGTCCCCAATGTGGACAAGGCCGTCATCGCGGTACACTGCCACAATGACCTTGGCCTGGCAGTCGCCAACAGCCTTGCAGGCCTGAAGGCCGGAGCACGGCAGGCAGAGTGCACCCTCTGCGGGATCGGAGAGCGCGCCGGCAATGCCGCCATGGAAGAGCTGGTGATGAACATCAGGACACGAAGCGATGCCTATCCGTTCACCCACAACATCAAGACCGAGGAGATCATCCGCTCCAGCCGTCTGCTCACCCAGATCACCGGTGTCAAACCCAATCCTTCGAAGGCCATCGTCGGGGCAAATGCTTTTGCCCACGAAAGCGGCATCCACCAGCACGGCATGATGGCCAACAGCCTTACCTATGAGATCATGACACCCGAGAGTGTCGGGGTGATGAATACCAGTCTCATCTTGGGCAAGCACAGCGGCCAGCATGCATTCGAGAAGCGGCTTGCCGACCTTGGGTATACCTTGGGCAAGGATGAGGCGAAAGCGCTCTTTTCTGAGTTCAAGAATCTTGCCGACCGCAAGAAGACCATCACCGACCGTGATCTCATCGCCTTGGTCGAGAACGCAAGCCAGAGCAGCCCGGTCATCTGGGAGCTGGATTCGTTCGTGGTCAACAGCGGAAACCTGATGACCAGCACCGCCTGCGTGACCCTGAAGAAGGGAGAGAAGAAGTATCAGGAAGTTGCCTGTGGCACCGGTCCTGTCTATGCCTCCCTCAGGGCGGTGGAGAAGATCATCCGTCACCCCTTCAGTCTGGAAGAGTACAATCTGCAGGCAGTCACCGAACACCGTGATGCCTTGGGTGAAGTCTTCGTGAAGATCAGCGACGGGCATGGCATCTATCGCGGCAGGGGTGTGAGCACCGACGTCATCGAGGCCTCCATTCTTTCCTGTCTTGCCGCAGTGAACCGGATGCTTGATGAGACGGCTGTGCATGCTACTGGCAACCTCAAGCCCACCACTCCTCCGAACTTTGCCAACGACATGCTCAGTTCCCATTCCGACAAGCAAAAGGAGGGTTCTGATGCATAAAGTTGCACTATTCGACTCCACCCTGCGCGATGGCAGCCAAGGAGAGGGAATCAGCTTCTCGGTGGAAGACAAGCTGAAGATTGTCAAAGCACTCGACCAGCTGGGCATTGCCTACATCGAGGCGGGGAATCCCGGCTCAAATCCGAAGGACCTGGAATTTTTCGCCAGGGCAAGGAATCTTGAGCTCAAGCATGCCAAGCTCGTCAGTTTCGGTTCGACGCGCCGAAAACAGATCCTTGCTTCCGAGGACCCGAACCTTAGGAGTCTGGTGACTGCACAAGCTCCAGTCGTCTCCATCTTCGGCAAAAGCTGGGACTTTCATGTTACGGACATCATCCGTACCACGCTTGAGGAGAATCTTGCGATGATCGAGGACAGTGTCCGCTTCATCGTCGAAAGCGGCAGTGAAGTCTTCTTCGATGCCGAACACTACTATGATGGCTATCTCGCCAATCCCTCCTATGCCATGGAGACCCTGAAAGCAGCGCTGAGGGGAGGGGCTTCAACATTGGTGCTGTGCGAAACCCGTGGGGGACTGATCCCCAGTGAAGTGGGCCGCATAACTTCTGAAACGATGAAGGCTTTTCCAGCTATACCCATCGGGGTGCATGCCCATGATGATATCGGCTGTGGGGTAGCCTCCTCGCTTGCCGCTGTTGAAGCAGGTGCGGTACAGGTGCAGGGAACACTGCTTGGCTTCGGCGAACGCTGCGGAAATGCAAATCTTTCCACCATTGCAGCAATTCTGGGAACCAAGCTTGGTTGTGACTGCCTCAGTGGCGAGAGCTTGGAGCAGCTGACCGAGATCTGCCGAGCTGTTGCAGAGGTTGCCAACGTCCGCATTCCCCGATCAGCCCCTTTCATCGGCAAGAGTGCCTTTGCCCATAAGGGTGGGATGCATATCGACGGGGTGCAGAAGAATCCGCTCTCCTTTGAGCACGTCGACCCGATGGTGGTGGGCAATGAGCGCAGGCTCTTGATGAGCGAGGTCGCCGGCCGTGCCCTGATGCTCAAGCGTATTGCACGCGTTGCACCGAATCTTGACAAGGACGACCCGGTTACGGTCTCCTTGATGGATGAGCTGAAGCGTCTTGAGGCGGAAGGTTACCAGTTTGAGGGGGCTGAAAGCTCCTTCGACCTGGTCATTCGCCGCCACCTGAAGATGTATCGCCCGTACTTCCAGCTGGTGCATTATCAGACGATCGGAAGCAGCCCCTATGCCGATCCGCTCTCTGATGCCACCCATGCCGCGGTGGTCAAAGTGAAGGTGAATGGAGAGAGTGCCATCACCGCCGCTGAGGGAGAAGGTCCGGTCAACGCGCTGGACAGGGCGTTGAGAAAAGTATTGGAACAGTTCTACCCGACGCTCAAGAGCGTGCATCTCACCGACTACAAGGTGCGGGTGCTCGACTCAGCAGGCGCTACCGCTTCGAAGGTCAGGGTTCTGATCGAATCGACCGACGGAAGCAACAGCTGGTCGACGATCGGGGTGAGCAAGGATATCATCGAGGCGAGCTGGTATGCCCTCAGTGATAGTATAGAGTACAAATTAATCGCCGATGGTATTGAACCCTCGGACGAAGAAGTGTAAGGAGAAGTCCCCCATGGGTATGACAATGACACAGAAGATCCTGGCACACCATGCCAATCTGCCTTCGGTACGAGCCGGGCAGTTGATCATGGCTGACCTTGATATGGTGCTGGGCAACGATATCACCGCTCCGGTGGCCATCAATGAGTTTCCCAAGTTTGGGAAGAAGACGGTTTTCGACAAGGACAAGGTTGCCCTCGTTCCTGACCATTTCAGTCCCAACAAGGATATCAAAGCGGCCGAGCAGTGCAAGTGCCTGAGAACCTTTGCAGGGGAGCACGACATCACCAACTACTTTGATGTGGGACAGATGGGCATCGAACACGCCCTGCTCCCTGAGAAGGGTCTGGTGGGCGCCGGGGACCTGGTCATCGGTGCAGACAGCCACACCTGTACCTATGGAGCGCTCGGTGCATTCTCCACCGGTGTCGGTTCAACCGACATGGCTTGTGGCATGGCCACCGGCCAGGCTTGGTTCAAGGTACCTTCGGCCATCAAGTTCAACCTGACCGGCTCCTTTGCCCCCTATGTGTGCGGCAAGGACCTGATCCTCCACATCATCGGCATGATCGGTGTCGATGGGGCGCTCTACCAGAGCATGGAGTTCGTCGGGGAAGGGGTGGCAAACATGAATATCGACGACCGCTTCACCGTGGCCAACATGGCCATTGAGGCCGGTGCGAAGAATGGGATCTTCCCGGTGGATGAGGTTGCCCTTGCGTACCTGAAAGAGCACTGCCCCAAGGAACCGGTGATCTATGAAGCCGATCCTGATGCCGAGTATGAACGGGTAATCGATATCGATCTTTCGAAGATCAAGAGTACCGTCAGTTTCCCCCATCTTCCTTCCAACACCCGCACCATCGATGAGGTGGGCGAGGTGAGGATCGACCAGGTGGTCATCGGATCCTGCACCAACGGACACATCAGTGACCTCAGGCAGGCTGCTGCAATCCTGAAGGGACGCAAGGTTGCCAAGCACGTACGGGCTCTCATTTTCCCCGCCACCCAGGAAATCTGGAAGCAGGCGATGCATGAGGGTCTGTTTGATATCTTTGTGGACAGCGGATGTGCTGTTTCCACTCCCACGTGCGGGCCTTGCCTCGGTGGTCATATGGGAATCCTGGCGGAGGGAGAGCGTGCGGTAAGTACGACCAACCGAAACTTCGTCGGGCGCATGGGTCATGTAAAGAGCGAGGTGTATCTGGCAAGTCCTGCAGTAGCGGCAGCCAGTGCAGTGGCCGGGTACATCGCTGACCCGAACAAGGTTGAGGAGGTATAGGATGCAAGCAAGAGGAACAGTTTTCAGATATGGCGACAACGTCGATACCGACGTCATCATCCCGGCACGGTATCTCAACACCTCCAACCATAAGGAGCTTGCCCAGCACTGCATGGAGGATATCGACCAGAACTTCATCAAGCAGGTGAAGAAGGGCGACATCATGGTGGCTGACCGGAACTTCGGCTGCGGCTCGAGCCGTGAGCATGCCCCGATTGCCATCAAGGAGAGCGGCATTTCGTGTGTCATTGCACGCACCTATGCTCGCATCTTCTATCGCAATGCGATCAACATCGGCCTTCCGATACTCGAGTGCCCTGAGGCCTGCGACGGGATCAAGGCAGGGGATGTGGTCAGTGTTGATTTTTCCACCGGTACCATCACCAATGAGACCACCAAGAAAGTCTTCCACAGCGAACCTTTCCCGCCCTTCATGCAGGACCTGATCTCCAGCGGCGGGCTTGCCGGTTACATCGCCAAAAGGGGGCAACAGGCATGAAGAAACATATTGCAGTGGTCAGCGGAGACGGCATCGGTCCCGATATCATCAGGGAGGCTCTGAAAGTCCTCTCTGCTGTGGGGGCCAAGTTTGCCCACACCTTCACCACCAGTGAGTATGAGGCCGGGGGCATTGCCCTCGACCATACGGGGATCCCTCTTCCTGAAGAGACCCTCAAAGGTTGCCAGGAGAGTGACAGCGTACTGCTCGGTGCGGTGGGAGGTCCTAAGTGGGACACCTTGCCCAGTCATCTCCGACCTGAGAAGGCCCTGCTTGGGCTGCGTGGCGGCATGGGTCTCTTTTGCAACCTCCGCCCGGCAATCCTGTACAAGCAACTTGCCGATGCATGCCCCCTGAAGAAGGAAATCGTCGGGGAAGGGTTGGACCTGATGGTGGTGCGCGAGCTTACCGGAGGCATCTACTTCGGCGAGCGGGGAAGGGACGAGAACAGTGCCTATGACACCATGGCCTATACGGTCGGGGAGATCGAGCGGATCGTGCGCAAGGCCTTTGAGATCGCCCAGAAGCGCTCGGGACGCCTCTGCAGCGTGGACAAGGCGAACATCCTCAACACCAGCCAGCTCTGGCGTGAGGTGGTGGGCCGTGTTCAGGGTGACTATCCGAATGTACAGGTGAGCCACCTGTATGTGGACAATGCTGCCATGCAGCTGGTGCGCAATCCCCGCCAGTTCGATGTCATCGTGACCGAGAACATGTTCGGGGACATCCTCAGCGATGAGGCGAGCCAGATCACCGGTTCGATAGGGATGCTGCCTTCGGCATCCCTTCGTGAGGACAGCTTCGGCATGTACGAGCCGATCCACGGCAGCGCTCCCGATATCGCGGGCAAGGATCTTGCCAACCCCATTGCGACCATCCTTTCGGTGGCCATGATGCTTCGCTACAGCTTCGGCTTGGCCACTGAGGCAGATGCCATTGAGAGTGCAGTTTCCAAGGTGTTGGACAAAGGATACCGTACCGCTGACATTTATACCGAAGGTATGAAGAAGGTTGGTACGAGTGAGATGGGCAGCCTGATTGCCCAATCCCTGTAAAAGGGGGAGGAACGAGGATGGACGAAAGCAAGAGACGTTCGAGCCAGATGACTGAGGGAGCACAGCGCTCCCCGCACCGCTCGCTGATGAAAGCCCTGGGCTGGACAGATAGGGAAATCCATATGCCGATCATCGGGATCGTGAATGGGGCCAATGAGATCATTCCCGGACACATCCACCTCAACCGCATCGTAGACGCGGTGAAGGCAGGGGTGAGGCAGGCTGGGGGAAATCCGGTCTCTTTCCCGGTCATCGGTGTGTGTGACGGAATCGCCATGGGGCATACGGGTATGAAGTACTCGCTTGCAAGTCGCGAAGTCATTGCCGATTCGATTGAGATCATGGCTACCGCCCATCCGTTTGACGCCTTGGTCTTTGTCCCCAACTGTGACAAGATCGTACCGGGCATGCTCATGGCGGCGGCAAGGATCAACATCCCCTCCATCTTTGTCTCCGGTGGGCCCATGCTTGCCGGCAAGATTCCCGGTGACTCGGCCTGCGGGACGAGCCTGTCGGTGATGTTCGAGAAGGTCGGCACCCACGCAGCCGGCTTGCTCAGTGATGAGGAGCTGCTTGCGTATGAGGACAATGCCTGTCCCACCTGCGGTTCTTGCAGCGGGATGTTCACTGCCAACAGCATGAACTGCCTGACCGAAGCCATCGGCATGGGACTTCCCGGAAACGGGACGATTCCCGCCGTCTACAGTGCTCGTGACCGCCTTGCCAAAGAGGCCGGCTACCAGATCATGGAACTGTTGAAGCAGAACATCAGGCCTCTGGATATCATGACCAAAAAAGCCTTTGCCAATGCCCTGGCGGTGGATATGGCCTTGGGCTGCAGCACCAATACGATGCTGCACCTGCCGGCCATTGCCCATGAGGCGCATGTGGATCTGGATATCTTCCTTGCCAATGAGATCAGCGCAAAGGTCCCGAATCTCTGCCATCTGGCCCCGGCCGGTGAGCACCATATAGAGGACCTGTTCGCTGCAGGCGGCGTGCTGGCCGTCATGCACGAGCTGGGCAAGGGCGGTCTGCTTGACCCGACCCTTCCCACCGTCAGCGGAAAGACCGTCGGTGAGCTCTACGAAGCGGCTGTTGTGTACGACCATGAGGTCATTCGCCCGATCGGCAATCCCTTCTCGGTGACCGGCGGCATCGCAGTGCTTCGCGGAAACCTTGCTCCAGATGGGGCGGTGGTCAAGCGTAGCGCAGTTGATGAGAGGATGCTTGTCCATGAAGGCCCCGCCAGGGTTTTCGACAGCGAGGAAGCGACGATTGAAGCCATTTTTGGGGGAAAGATCAAAGCTGGCGATGTGATTGTCATCCGCTATGAGGGGCCGAAGGGAGGTCCTGGGATGCGAGAGATGCTCAGTCCCACCAGTGCCATCGCAGGCATGGGCCTGGACAAGGATGTAGCCCTCATCACCGATGGCCGCTTCAGTGGGGCGACCCGCGGAGCTTCTATCGGGCATGTAAGCCCGGAGGCAGCTCAGGGCGGACCCATTGCCTTTGTCCAGGAGGGAGACCGAATCAGGATCGATATTCCCAAAGGCAAGCTTGAAGTGCTTGTGGATGAAGATACACTGGCACAGCGCAAGAAGGGTTGGGTTTGCAAAGAACCCGAGATCACTACCGGGTACTTGGCCCGATATGCCAAGCAAGTTACCAGTGCTGCGACAGGAGCAGTCTTTCAGAGCTAAGAAGAGGAGTACCTACCATGCAGATGACCGGAGCCCAGATCATCATAGAGTGTTTGGCGGAGCAAGGTGTTGACACCGTGTTTGGCTTCCCCGGCGGGGCAGTCCTTCCCTTGTACGACGCGCTGTACCAGAACCAGAACAGGATACGCCACATCCTTACCAGCCATGAGCAAGGCGCAAGCCATGCCGCTGACGGGTACGCCCGCAGCACCGGCAAGGTCGGGGTGTGCATCGCCACCAGCGGACCGGGTGCCACCAACCTGGTTACCGGCATCGCAACCGCCTACATGGACAGTGTTCCCATGGTTGCGTTCACCGGTAACGTAGCGGTTCCCCTCCTGGGAAAGGATAGTTTCCAGGAAGTCGACATCACCGGTATCACGATGCCGATCACCAAGCACAACTTCATCGTCAAGGATGTCGTTGAGCTCGCCCCCACCATCCGTCTTGCCTTCAAGATTGCCCAGGAAGGCAGACCCGGACCCGTTCTGATCGACGTTCCCAAGGACGTAACCGTCCATACCGCTGATTTCATTGTGCAAAAGCCTGAGGCTCTGCAACCCCGTACTGAGCGCCTGAGCGAGAAGAGCATGGAAGTGGCCCTCGAGCTCATCAAGAAAGCCCAGCGACCGATGTGCTATGTCGGTGGGGGAGTGATCAGGGCGAAGGCTTCTGAGGACTTGGCAACTTTCTTGGAGAACATCGACAGCCCTGCCTGCACATCCTTGATGGGATGTGGGGCTGTAAACTCATATTCACCACGCTTTACCGGCTTGGTTGGTATGCACGGAACCAAGGTTTCCAACATGTGTGTCTCCACCTGTGACCTGTTGGTGGTCATCGGAGCTCGTTTCAGTGATCGCGTGGTGAGCAAGGCCAGCGCCTTTGCCAAGAATGCAAGGATCATCCACATCGATGTGGATCCTGCTGAGATTGACAAGAACATCAAGACCTACTGCCATGTGGTGGGTGACCTGAAGGTGGTGCTCGAGGAGTTGAACAAGCGTATCGCCAAGCCGATGGTGCACCAGGAGTGGATGGAGCAGGTTGCTGAGTACAAGAAGCGCTATCCCCTCAGGGTGGACAGTGAAAGCGCCCGCTCCAAAGAGGTGCTCAAAGCCTTGCAGAAGGTGCTTCCTCCGGGTTTCTTCATTGTCACTGAGGTCGGTCAGCACCAGATGTGGGCCGCCCAGTTCCTCAAGCATGTGCAGCCTGGTCACTTTCTGACCAGTGGCGGGTTAGGAACCATGGGGTATGGTACCGGTGCCTCAATCGGGGCGCAGGCTGGCAATCCCAATAGCCGGGTGGTCAATGTTGCAGGGGATGGATCGTTCAGGATGAACTGCAATGAGCTCGCCACCATCGCTCGCTACAAGCTCCCGATCATCATCCTCTTGATGAACAACCAGACTTTGGGGATGGTGCGCCAGTGGCAGACGCTCTTCTTCGACCATCACTACAGCGAAACCACCCTCGACACTCCGATCGACTGGCTTGCTTTGGCCGGTGCCTTCGGTATCAAGGGGATGAAGATTCGCCGCGATGACGATCCCAAGCCGATCCTGCAGGCAGCCCTTGATCTGGGCGAGGCTGTGGTCATCGACTGTGAAATCCCCATCGACGACAAGGTCTATCCGATGGTTGCCCCGGGGGCCTCCATCGAGGAGATGCTCGGAGTGGCCGAGCCGGGCGAGTATTGATAGATGTAGTGGACAAAGTCCACGAAGGAGAGCCCGAGCGCTGTGCAGATGGAGTGAATCGTCGGCAGGCGCGGGGTTGTTTTCCCTGATTCTATGTAGTAAAGCTGACTTCGCGAGAGGTCAGCTTTTTCTATCAGCTCTTCCTGGGTCATATGCTGTGCAAGTCGTATTTCCCTGATTGCTTGTCCAATGCCTTTCTTGTACATGAGTCTAGTATCGGCAATTGAAAAGCAAGATTGACAAGAATCTGACACGGGGAGGGAGAGAAATCGCACAATCACTTCATGATATGCTCATATGTGTATGACGGTGATATACTTATATATCAGATAAATTATTCTCTTTTCCCATATTTTTACCATGATTCCGTCAAAAACTGGTATACTAAGAAGACTCTATGCTTAGGAGGTTACGTGTGGAAGACGATATGCGTGAGATGACGCATGGTGAACTTGCTGCCATGTGCACCAATTTGCAGAAAGCGTGCAGCAAGCAACTGCGAAGCGAAGAGGCCCAGTTGTTCGGTTTGCTTGCGGCATTCTATGAGGAAGGCCGGGAAAAGCAGGAAGGGTGCGGCTACCAGGACCTCTTGGATACAATCAATGAGGATCTGGCCAGTGGATACCAAAGGGCCAATGCCGTCGCATCCAAAAACCAGGACCGTGGATCTCTTCGTGCCTTGGTTTGGGGGGAAAAGGTTTCCAAACTGCTCAAGAGCCTTCTGGTGCGGTATGAGAAACAGAAGAACAGCCTGTTGGATGGAACGAATGTGTACGTGTGCGAGATCTGTGGCTTTGTCTACGTCGGGGAACAACCCCCAGCCATCTGCCCGATCTGCAAGGTTCCGAGTTTCAAGATCCAAGCAGTCCAGAAGGAGGCCATCTGATGCATGCAGCACGTAATATCGCCCTGTGCACCAAGGATTGTGTGTGTCTCTTTGTGTGTCCCACAGGGGCTACCGATACAGAGAACGGACAGATTGATTTCTCAAAATGCCTCTCCGGTTGCCGGCTTTGTGTGGATGCGTGTCCCAGTCATGCCATCTATCTGGTGAGCTCAAACTATCCCAAGCCGCAGAAGAAAGAGACTGAAGTGAAAGATTCGCTGTTCGATCTTGCTGCGAGCAAGGTGAAACAGGAATCGATGGCCAAGGCTCTTGCCTCAGAAAGTGATGATCCTGTGTTCCGCCAGCTCTGCAAGTCGGTGGCGATGAGTAACCACATCATGGCCGAGGACTGTTATCGCGAGGCAGGCTACATCCTGCCGCAAAGTGATGCGGTCAGATCCCTTCTCAAGGATCTGCTTGCCAAGGAGGAAGGGAAGGCTGACTTCCCCGCTGATGCGGTGCGGAAACTGCTGGAAAAGCTGTAGCATGAGAACCCTGGGTTTATGCCTGGGGTTTTTTCTCAGTCAGATAGAGCATAAAGACCCCAGCTGATCCAATGAGGGCTGCAATGCCGGTGGATATCCATAAAAGCGACATCGAATGCCCGTCGATGATGGTTCCCCCAACAATCGGGGCAATCGCATGGCCTGTGCCCATGATGATGGGAAGGATTGCTGAGAAACGCGACCGATGGCTGATCGGGGTGTTGTTCGCCACATAGAAGTGCTCGTTTGTCGCACAGATGATCTCCCCCAGGGTGAAGACTACCGTAAGCAGGAGAAACATGGGGGCGATGCCGGCAAAGGCAAAGAGGGAGAAGCCCACCGCGTAGAGCAAGCCTCCGATGGTGGTGTTCGCCAGGGGGTGGAAGCGCCTCAGCGAGGAGACGATGAGGGGATTGAACAGAACCACCACGATGCCGTTGAGTGCCATCATCCTGCCGTAGAGAGGGGCTCCCTGCTCGCCGAAAAGCTTGGTGGTAAGCAGGGGAAGTGCAAAGAGCGTCTGGCTGTAGGCGTAACTGAAAAAGGTTACGGAGAGGGCAAACAACAAGAGTCGGGGACGGGTGAAGAGGGCCTTGAGGAGGCCTCCTTCCTCGCCCTTCTCGGTGGTTTTCCACCCCTTGCTCTCCTCTACGGTCTCCTTGGAGGGTTTGCTCTCCTTGACCTTGAGCATCACCAAGATGGTAGCCAGGGCTCCAGCGAGGGCATTGCCGTAGAATATCCAGCTGGGCATGGTATAAAAGAGATAGCCAGCGATGACCGGTCCGATGGCAAAGCCGATATTGTGTCCAAGATAGATGAGGCTGAAGGAAGCTTGCCGGTTCTCAATGACGGTGACATCGGTTTTCATCGCCTCCCGGGCAGGATCTACCATGCCATCGAAGAAGAGGGCGAGCAGCACAAGGTAGGGGATTGCCGCCGATCCTTCAAAAATGCCTGCAAGAAGAAAGCAAAGGTCCATGAGCAATTGGAAGATTACCAGCACAGGTTTCCTTCCGATGCTGTCAGCCAGCTTGCTTCCTATCATGGAACCGGGAACATAGAGTATGGAGGCAAAGGTCATGTAGGTTCCCGCCTCCAAGGCTGAGTAGCCGAGGCGCCTGGTCAGGTAGAGCGTCAAAAAGGGATAGACGAAAATACCCACTGCGTTGATGACGGTGGAGAAAAAGAGTACATAGATTGGCTGGGGAAGTCCCCGGTAGATGGCCAGTGGCTTATTCACAGGATTGCCTCGATGGCGAGTGCCAAACCGTCCTCTGTGTTGCTTTTTGTCATGGCAGTGGCATGCTTTGCCACGTCGCCAGGGGCATTTGCCATCGCCACCGAATAGCCGGCAGCCCGGAACATGCCGATGTCATTGTAGTAGTCCCCCACTGCCATGACCTGGCTTGCATCCAGCTGGTAGGCATTGCACAGCGAACGTACTGCATGTCCCTTGTCGACGCCACGGGCAAGGATCTCAATATACTTTGGAGAAGAGCTGAAGATGTTCAGGTGGGAGCCGAAGCGTTCCTGCAAAACCTTTTCCATGGTTTTCACATACTCAGGCTCATGATGCATGCACAGAAGCTTGAAGGGGCGCTCTGTTTCTGCAAGCACATCCTCGATCGTGGAGAGGGAAGCTATCCTTCCTTCTGTGCGGGAGGCTTCCACTTCCACATCATACCATCGGCTCTTTTGCTTCATGTACCAGCTTTCGTTGGTGAAGAGGAATGTTTCCAAATCGGTATCCTGCACAAAGGAGAGCACCTCCCTGCTCCATGCAAGGGGAAGGGGGTGGGCTTCCAGCTCCTTCCCGTCCTCATCAAGCACCAGCGAACCGTTGAAACACCCAAGCGGCCCCTCGATGCCGATCTCCTGTTGCAGGATTCTCAGGCTTGAACCGATGCGTCCGCTTACCAGGGCTACATGGATACCCATCTTCCTTGCCTTGCGCAAAGCCAGTTTTGTCCGTTCGGTTATCTGGTGTTGGGGGTTGAGCAGCGTTCCGTCTATGTCAGTGCAGATGAGCTTGTAGTCAAACATGCGTGCATAGTAGTACAAGTGTCGGACCTTGTACAGGAGGTGATGGAGCCTGCGTGTATGCAGAAAGAAGGGTAAGAAAAGGAATGGCAAGGGACCTCAAACCCGTGAAGTCCCTTGCCTCGTGCATCAGTTCTCGGTATACGCCTTGCCATAGAACGAGTCGAGGTACAGTTGCTTGATCTCGCTGATCAAGGGGTAGCGTGGATTGGTCCCGGTGCACTGGTCGTCGAAGGCCTTGATGGCAAGCTCATCCACCACACTGAGGAACTCCTCTTCCTTGATCCCCCAAGCCTGGATGGAGGAGGGGATATCCAGCTCCCTCTTCAGCTTCTCAATGCCTTCCACCAAGGCCTCCACTCGCTGGGCCTGGCTGTCCTTGGCACTGGTCCTGATGTACGGGGTGTTCTCCTGGTCGTTCACCGCCATGGCGATGTAGTCGGCTGCGCGGGCATAGCGGCTTACTGCCGAGGGGTACTCGTACTGCGGGAAGGAAGCTTGTTTGGTCGGGTTGTCCGTTGCATTGTAGCGGATGACATTGCACAGCAGCAGTGCGTTCGCCATCCCGTGGGGGATGTGGAACTGGGCTCCGAGCTTGTGTGCCATCGAGTGACAGACACCCAGGAATGCATTGGAGAAGGCCATGCCGGCAATGGTGGATGCATTGTGCACTTTTTCCCGTGCTTTCTTGTCGGTTCCGTCCCGGTATGCCTGCGGCAGGTACTTGAAGATCATGCGGGCGGCCTCAAGGCTCAGGCCGTTGGTGTAGTCGGTGGACATGCTCGAGGCAAGGGCTTCGAGGGCATGGGTCAGGACATCGACGCCGCAACTTGCCGTCAAGCCCTTGGGTTGGCCCATGGCAAGCTCGCTGTCCACGATGGCCATCGTCGGGGTGAGGGCATAGTCTGCAATAGCCCACTTCATGCCGGTTTTCTCATCGGTGATGATGGCAAACGGGGTGACCTCGCTTCCGGTTCCGCTGGTGGTCGGAATGCAGACAAGTTCTGCTCTCTTCCCCATGTCGGGGAAAGCGTAGATTCGTTTCTGGATATCCATGAAGCGCAGGGCAAGGCCTTCGAACTTCACCTCCGGATGCTCATAGAGCAACCACATGATCTTGGCCGCATCCATCGGCGATCCCCCGCCAAGGCCGATGAGCACGTCAGGCTTGAAGGCGTTGATAAGCTTCATACCCTCGGTGATGGTAGCCAGCGTCGGATCAGGCTTCACTTGGTGGAAGGTTTCGGTCTCGATGCCGAGGCTGTCCAGGGTGTCGGTGATCTTCTCCACCATGCCGCTGGAAAAGAGGAAGGAGTCGGTGATGATGAAGGCTCTTTTCTTGCCCTTGAGCTCGCCCAGGGCGATGGGCAGCGAGCCATACTTGAAATAGATCTTGGGTGGCAGTTTGAACCAGAGCATATTCTCCCTCCTGGAAGCTTCGGTCTTGATGTTGAGCAGGTGTTTGGGGCCTACGTTCTCACTGATGGAGTTGTTGCCCCAGCTTCCGCATCCCAGGGTGAGGGAGGGCTCAAGGCGGAAGTTGTAGATGTCCCCGATTGCTCCTTGGCTGGCGGGCATGTTCACCAGAACACGGCTGGTCTTCACCGTCTTGGAGTAGGTCTCCACCTTCTGCTCCTCATGCTCGTCAATGTACAGCACGCTTGTGTGACCAAATCCGCCGAGCGCGACAAGCCTCGCTGCCTTGTCCGTTCCGTCGCCGAAAGTATCGCACCGGTACATGGCCAACACCGGACTGAGCTTCTCATGGGCGAAGGGTTCGCTCTCCGTGATGTCTTCCACCTCGCCGATGAGGACCTTGGTAGCAGGAGGAACAGAGAACCCTGCAAGTTTGGCGATGGTGGCCGCACTCTGCCCGACAATGGCAGGGTTGACCGTCTTGCGCTTGGGGTCGATGATCGTCGCGCGAAGCAGATCGGTTTCAGCATCCGAAAGGAAGTATGCTCCCCGGGAGAGGAATTCTGCCTTCATGGCGTCATAGATATCCTTGTGGCAGATGACTGCCTGCTCACTGGCACACACAACCCCGTTGTCGAAGGTCTTGGACATGAGGATGGAACTGACTGCCATCTTGATGTCTGCACTCTTGTCCACCAGGGCGGGGGTATTGCCCGGTCCCACCCCAATGGCAGGAATGCCGGATGAGTAGGCGCTCTTGACCATGGAAGGACCACCGGTGGCGAGGATGAGACTCACCAGGGGATTGCGCATCAGATAGTCGGTTTTTTGCACCGAAGGTACGTCGATCCAAGCGATGATGTCCTCGGGAGCCCCTGCTTTCACCGCTGCATCAAGAATGATTTTGGCTGCTTCACAGGTGCACTCCTTGGCACGAGGGTGTGGGCTGAAGATGATGGCGTTGCGGGTTTTCAGGCTGATGAGGCTTTTAAAGATGGCGGTGCTGGTAGGGTTGGTGGTGGGGATGATGCCGCAGATGACACCCTTGGGCTCAGCAATCTTCTTGATGCCGAAGCCCTGGTCGGTCTCAATGACGCCGCAGGTCTTCTCATCCTTGTACTTGTTGAAGATGTACTCGGCGGAGAAGTGATTCTTGATCACCTTGTCTTCCAGGATTCCCATGCCTGTCTCTTTGACAGCCATGGCTGCGAGCTTGATGCGCTCATCGTTCGCCGCAATGGCTGCAGCTCTGAATATGGTGTCAACCTGCTCCTGGGTGTAGGTTGAGAATTTGATTTGTGCGCGTTTGACCCGTTCGATGAGAGACTGCAGCTCCTGCTGTCCTTCAAAGAGCTCGGTTGGTTGCTTGATTTCTGTCATGATGCACTCCTCTGCTTGTGTGTTGGCCTGAATGTATAAATTTTTATCTATTAAGGTCAAGAGGAAATGGGACAAATGTATAAGAAAATAAGAAGGCTTTTGCACCAAAATGTATATGTGTGCAGATAAACAGTGAAAAGTTGGTGATATTAGAACAATAATATCCATAAAAGCGAGATAAATATACTAAACGATATTTAATTGAGAATGTTGCTCAACAGTGCAATGACCAGCACACACAACGAAAGCAGTAAAAACAACGGCTCGTGTATGGAGCGTGTTCTCATCTGTTGCTGTGGGGTTCCCACGTCCTCTCCGGCCGCAGCATGATGGAGAGCTTGGTCGATACGCTTGACCAAGCTACCCTTGGTTGCACGGAACGAGGAGGAGAGCTGGCCAAAGTAGGCGAGGTCGAGCAGGAGGATGGACCCAGATCTTCCCTTCAGGCGTGGGTTGCTTGCCGTCAGGCACTGGCTTGCGGCAAGCAGGCTCATCAGGCGAAGTGCCTTGGTGAAGGCAAGGGTGAGAGATCCTTCGGTGAAGGCAACCGAACCGAGGGAGAGCAGTACCTTGCCGTTGGGTTCGAAGAGGCTGAGGATGGCAAGGGAGATGAGCAGCATTGCAGGTGGAAGAAGACGCAGTTTTCTTCGGGCGGTGAGCTGCAGCAGATACATACAGAAGGTGAGCAATGCAAGGTAGGTCAGCGTATCGGTGAAGAGAATGGCAACGATGCAAAGCAGCGATGCGATGGCAACCTTCGGATGATAGCTGCCTTGTTCCACGACAGGAAGGGAGAAGCTATAGGTTTCATCGTGCAAGGAGTGGGCAAACGAGCTTTTTTGCAGGTAGATCTCGGCCAAAAGCCCCAGAGCAAAGCTTGAAACAAGGCCGAGGGTGAGCATAAGCGGAGCGGCAACCCAAATGGAAGACCCGTACGCCACCAAGGCTGCCACCTCCAGTTGTGCCAAATTGCTCACAAAAGCCCCTACGAGGCTGATGCCCACCAGCGATACCTTTGATTTGAGCAAGAGTTTCACAGCCTTCATGGCCAGGCCGCTGGAGAGAGTCCCTGCAAGGGAGATGAGAAAGAGGTAGGAGAAGAGAGTGCCGGAAACGAGCCCTTGCCCGATCGCTTTCAAGAAGAGTATGGCAAGGTAGGCCTTCCACCCCATGCTTTCGAGGATGATGAGCAGCGGGAGGTTTGCCAGTCCCAGGCGCAGGAAGGGCAGAGGTTTGGGAATGAGAAACTCCACGGAGGAGAGCAGCAGGGTGGTTGCTCCGATGAAGGCGATCTTGCGTTCAGTTTGCGACATCATCCACCTCCAGATCGGCAGCGTTCTCCCCGACAATGGTGAGCAACACCTTGTTGGGCAGGCAGGCTATCCAGGCACGGGCGCTGGAGATGGGACGTTGGAACGTGCAGCTCTTGGTTGGGCAGGCAGAGTCATAGATATGGGCCTCTCCATCCTCGATGATGATGTGGGTGTCCCCAAGCGGGCCTTGCACATGCACTTCCCGGTTGACGGAAAGGCTGTAGCGATACGTGTCTGTTTCGGTCTGCACCTGCACGTACCCGCTTCCCCCGCCCAGTGTCCTGCTGCTGAGGGCAAGAATGGCCAGAATGCATAAGAGGAGGATAAGGCTGTCTCCGATCAGGCTGAGGCGGCTGCGTTTCATGGATGGCAGTGTAACGTGGATGGGATGGGTTATCAAGATTGGTCTGGATACATCAAGATGAGTGAAAGGTGAGCTATGTGAGCGTAAGGGGAAGTATTTGACAGCTGGTTCACACTGTGCGTATCATAGAGAGTCAATGTGAAGATAGTGTGGAGTATTGTGGTGTGTAATCTGGAACGCTTGTCAGACGTTCGAAGGTATGGTGATGTTGTTTATGAAAATGTTGTATGTCGTTGACTCCAATGTTGAAGAGCGTGAAGGTATCAAACAGTACCTTGAGCTTTCGGGATATGAGGTACAGGCCTTTGAGGATTTGCACGGGGTGCAGGTAGCCCTCTCCCGGCAGACCCCCGACCTGATGCTGATGGAGGTGCAGTTCCCTGATGGCGATGGCTTCAACTTTCTCAAGAAGCTGAAGCAGACCTACTCATTCCCGGTGATTTTTGTCACAACCAGGGTTGCAGAGAGCGACAGGATCCTGGGATTCGAGCTGGGAGCAGACGACTATGTGTGCAAGCCGTTCAGCTCAAAAGAGCTGGTGCTTCGGGTGCATGCACTCTTTCGGCGCATCGATGTCAGTGTTTCGGCGTTCAAGAGTGGTTCAACCTGGACACTGGGCAATTCGGTCTTGCAGCTGGATGAGGTGAGTCACCTCTTTTCGGTTGATGGGAGGCAGGTTCCTCTTACTGCTGCAGAGTGGAGGATCATGAGCTACTTGGTGAGCAACAGTGGCATCCTGATCACCCGTTCCCAGATACTGGAGCACTGTTTCGACTACAGTTTTGAGTCGTACGACCGTATCGTCGATACCCATGTCAAGAATATGCGGGCGAAGATGGGGCCGCTTGGATCGCAATGGATCGAGACCGTACGTGGATATGGATACCGGTTTGCCGGCAGAAGTACAACGAATCGGGCCCATGGGGGTTCCGATACACAGGAATAATACATGGCTGAAGAGAAGCAGGAACGCATTTATATCGTAGAGGATCATGAGGTGATCCGAGAGGGTGTACGTCAGTACCTGGAGCTTTCCGGGTATTCAGTAAAGGGTTTTGCAACGCTCAAGGCAGCCCGGGAGGCGATTGCAGCCCAGTTGCCCTCCCTGCTCATCCAGGATGTCATGCTTCCCGATGGTGATGGCTTTGCATTTGTGAAACAGCTGAAGCAGAAGTGTGACTGCCCGGTCATCTTCATGACTGCGCGCAGCGAGGAGAGCGATCGTATCCTGGGTTTCGAGCTTGGTGCCGATGACTACATCTCCAAACCATTCTCGCCCAAGGAGCTGGTGCTCCGGGTCCAGGCGGTGTTGCGACGCTACCACAATGGCAGTTACCATCCTTCTGATGGTAAGCTCTATGTCGGTGAGCGCTGGATGAAGTTTGATGAGCAAGACCACCGACTGGAAGTTGATGGCAATGAGGTGGTGCTCACCGCCGCGGAGTGGAGGATACTCTCCTTCCTCATTGAAAACTCCCACCATCTGGTTTCACGCTCGCAAATACTTGAAGAGTGTTTCGACTACAACGTTGAGTCGTATGAACGGGTGGTGGACACCCATATCAAGAATATCAGGTCCAAACTTGGTGATGGGCCCTGGATCGAGACGGTTCGAGGCTATGGCTATCGCTTCATCGGCCACGAGAAAGATAGTGGAGAGGTATGAGAAAGCAATTTGTCAGACTGTTTCTGGGGTTTGTGCTGGTGGTGGCTGTGGTGCTTGGCATCCAAGCCGCTGTCTTTCTGCTGAGTGTGCAGAACCAGCGCAAGGCTTGGACTGAGTCCGTTTTCCAAGAGTACTTGTCCTCATTCACCACAAACCTGAGACAGGGGCTTTCTTCTTCGTCCCACACCTTGCTCTCCATTGAAACTGTATTGCTCAGTTCCGCAGATGACAAGGTAAGCGGCTTGTATATCCGCAATCCTGAAGGGAGTGTGGTGGTTGCCTATGGCAATACCAGCAGTGGCAGCACCCTCCCTGTTCCCAGGATGCGGGCTCCGGAGCAGATGCGAGAGATGCATGGTGATCAACAACTGCCAATTGCTAAGGAAGAGGTTGATGATCAGGAGTTCTCCTCATCCGAGATGCAAAGTGATGTCTATGTGGTGAAGATCATCCAGAATGGACCCATGGCATCGCTGATGGTGACCAAGCAGCCTGAGCCGCAGAAACAGATGGTCCTTCTTCCTTCCCGGGTAAAGGCCACCGATATTGCCGGCAGCCTCGTGCTTATGTACAACAACGAGGTATTGGGTTCGGTGGATGTGCTGACCTACACCCCCTTTACCTATAAGGATACGGGAAAGCTCTTCAAGGGGCTTCTCTATCCGTTCCTGTTCTCCATGCCTTTTGCCTTTCTGATTGCTCTGCTGATGGCAGCTTCCATCTCCCGCAAGAGTCAGCGCTATACCCAAGGCATTGAGAAGGCCCTTACGATATTAAGTCGTGGAGAGAATGGGGTTGAGTTGCCTCCTACCAAGATTGATGAGCAGAAGGTGATCAATGCATCAATCCAGATGCTGGATGAGCATTTGCTGATGCACAAGAAAAGCCGGCAGGCTTGGTTGCAGTCCATCAGCCACGATCTCAATACTCCGGTAACGTCGATGAAGCTTCTGCTCGATGGCATGGCAGACGGGGTGTTCCCGATGAACAACCAGACGATTGCTTCCCTGCAAAAAGAACATGCAGCGCTCTCTGACAGGATTGCTGCAGTGGTGCTCTATGCCAATTTGCAGAGCCCGGAGGCAAAGGCCACAAGCAAAACCATAGACACTGCATCCTTGCTGGATCAGGTTCTCCAACACTTCTCCCCTGAACAAGGCGAGCGCATCTACATCGATGCCGCAAAGGCTGAGCTGGTCGGTGACCAGAAGTTGCTTGCTCTTGCGTGCCGGGAGCTCTTGGCGAATGGATTGAAAGCAAGTGAAGAATCTGTAGGATGGGCGATAGGCAAGAACACCATGACGTTCACCAACCAAGGCACCCTCGCAGAGGGTGTGGACTTCTTCGAGCCCTGGAGCCGAGGCGACAGTGGGCGAAGCACTCCTGGAAGTGGGCTAGGGCTTCCTATTGTCAATCAGGTGATGCTGCTCCATAAGGGAACTGCTACGATTGAGCAACGTGAAGGACAGGTGGTGGTGAGCCTCAGATGGTGAGGCTCTTGATCACATTCCCCTCAAAATCCTTGATGGAGAAGGTCGTTCCTTCCAAGATACAATAGGAAGGAGGAAAACCTCCCTTGGGGATCGCGACCGATCCTGGGTTGATGAAGACCAATCCATCCTTTTCCTCGGCTACCGGAATATGGGTATGCCCACTGATGACAATCGTACCGGAGGGAAGGGGAGGAAGGCTCTTGTGCCCATGGTGAAGGTAGATCATTCTTCCCCCAAAGCGCTCAAGATACATTGTTGCGCTGTCAGAGAGTACGGGAAATTCCAGAACCATCTGATCAACCTCGGCCTCACAGTTGCCTTTCACACAAATTAACGATTCTTTGACACTATTTTGTAGCCTACACGTTTCTTTTGGGTTATACTCTTGAGGAAGGTCATTGCGAGGGCCGTGATAAAGCAGGTCCCCGAGCAGTATAAGCTTGGAGGCTCTGGTCGTTTCGAAGATATTCAGGAGCGTATGCATTGCATATGCACTTCCATGGATGTCAGAGGCAAAAAGGTATATCATACTTATATGATACTAAAATCGGTTATGTACGGCAATGTTATTGACAAACCAAAAGATATTGTCTTTGTAACCTTCTTGTCTTCTACACAAAGGGGCTTTGTGCACACAAACCACACACATTTATCAAAATTCCTCACACGAACACAAAGAAACACACTCTTCCGTTACACTAATCCATCATTCGCACAATATTTGTCCATTCTACTCACAAAGTGCATCAGCATACTGATGTTACAAATAAACTCTCACGCAAAAAAATGGAGATTTACGTCATGAAGAAAAAGTTTGTATTGACTCTGGCGCTGGTTCTCATGGTTGCAGCAAGCCTCGTAGCTGCTCCGCTCGAAGTAAGTGGTGATTTCAAGGCTGGTTACACTTTTGCCTTTAATCCCAATGGTGTTACTGCTCTTGATCTTACTGAAGCACAGGCAAATGCTGTTGTGGTTTCCGGTGACTTCTGGGAAATGGAATTCGGTACCATCAACTTCACTGGTGACAACGATGATACCGGTACCTTGACCGTATTTCTTGACAAGGCACTTGCTGAGCAGGGTGTTGACATGGGTGATGTCTCCCTCAAGTTTGCAATTGGAAACATGGGAACTCAGAAGCCGAGTGATGTTTACTCAGATTCCAACGATGCAGTTAAGGAACTTGAGATGAACGGTGCATATTCTACTAAAGTAACTGTTGGCTATACTGACATGGTTACCGCTGAATTTGCTGCTTCTCCGATTGATACCACCAATAAGCCGATTATGCTCGGTGCAAAGTTTGCTCCTGTTGATGGCGTGAAGGCAGCTGTTGGATACACCAACTATGCTACTTACAAGAATGCTGCTGATGCTGTTACTGTTGCTCCTAAGGGCGGTTTCACTGGTTCAGTGTTGGTTGATGTAGCGGCTCTTGCTGATCTCGACTTCGGTTTGACTGTGTCTGCAATTGATGTATTCTACTTTGAAGAGACCACCCTGAGTACTGATTCTCTTAACAACCTTTATGCAGAAGTTAAAGCCAGCTTTGGAGACATCGCTGCTTGGGTTGAATATCAGAATGTATTCGCAAAGAATAATGTAATTGGTAAGGTTACTTTCACTGGTATTGAGAACATGAGCATTAACGCTAAGGTTGCTCTTAATGATCTCAGTGACATTAAGACCGTTATTAGCGGTGGTGCGAGCTACAAGATGGGCGGCGTGACTTATGCTCTTGATGCAGAATATGCTGCAGCAACTGAGAAGTTTACTCTTAAGCCGAGCGTAGCAGTTGCATTCTAATCGAAAGATTTAAGATTGTTAGAAAGTGGCCCATCGTTGATGGGTCACTTTTTTTACTCTACCTCCTAGGAGGCCCCCCATGAAATCAAATGCCACTACCGTACAAGCCTACATAGACAGCCTTACCTTTGAACATCAAGCCGTCATCCTTCCCATGCGTTCTTTCATTCTCTCTCACCTCCCTGAAGGCATGCAGGAGAACATTTCCTGGGGAATGCTCAGCTACGAAGTACCCTTGGAAGTCTATCCTACGACATACAACAAGAAGCCCTTGCTCTATGCAGCAATCGCTGCACAGAAGCAGTACTATTCGTTGTATCTCATGGGTGTCTATCTGGAAGAAGACAGGAAAGCACTCTTGCAGAAAGCATTTGAAAAGAGTGGAAAACGATTGTCCATGGGCAAATCCTGCATCCGTTTCAAACGCATGGAAGACCTTCCTCTGGACCTCATCGGCCAGATGCTCTCTTCACACACAATTGCTTCATACATTGCCCTGTATGAACAGAATCGAAAGTAGTTTGGTTCTGCTTACATCTGCTTCTTGGAAACCGAATCGTAGGTGATCTTCAGAGCATCTCTGACCTGCTGGTAGTTGTCATACAGATAGTTGGTAAGTACCTCGATCAGGAAATAGAAGGGGAGTCTGGTCCCCAATTCCGCCTCAAGGGCCGGTATCCTGATGGCAGTGATAAGGAAATGATCAGAGAGCTTCACCAACGGTGATTTCGTGTGATTGGTGAACGCTATGACTTTTGCCTTGTTCTTCTTGGCAACCGTCACCGTGTCCAGGATCTCTTTCGTGGTACCGGAGAACGAGAACACAAACACCACATCCCGCTCATCCAGCAAGGAAACTCGGTACGACTGTACGTGGTTGTCTGCATCGAGTGTCACCGAATCAAACCCCATGCGCATCAGGCGGTAAAGAAACTCCTCTGCCATGGGATACGAACCCCCAAAACCAAGGATGACAATCTTTCTTGCTTGCATAATGGTTTTTGCAATTTCGATAATAATCTTATCCTCAGTATTGCGTACCGTCACATCCAGCTGTTTGGTTACAAGCTTGCGATACTTCCCCAACAGAGAGTCCTCTTCCGCATGAACAGGCTTTGCATCCGGATTCTCCGTAGCAAGCCGTATCTTGAAATCCTGGAAACCCTCACACCCAATCTTCTTGCAGAAGCGGATGATCGATCCATATCCGACCTTGCTCTCCTCTATCACCTCAGTAATTGTCTTGAAGATGATATTCGGGTTGTTTCGGATATACGCAACCAATTTCAGCTCGGTTGCGCTGAATTGGTTGCTTTGGCTCTCCATGATATCAGTAATCAGCATATGCACCTCGAAACGAGTATACACAAAATAGGGGTTCTTTTCATTCGGTTGTTGTCACTTTGCTCCCATATCGTGGCAGTCCCGTATAGGGATTCTTTGCACACGCATAGGTGATCATCAGCGTCTGGAATGCGCTCATCATCCCAAGCACCGTGAAGATGTCATCACCCTCGGGAAAACGGATGGTGATGGAGTTCTCCAGTGCCTTGAAAGAGGATGCATCAAAGACCACACACGAGAACCCAGCCTTTCGTTGCAACTCCACGAAGCTTCCCGCCAACTGTCCCAATGGGCCATCCTGACGGAAGACAACCAAAGAAGAATCACAGCTGAGTATCTCGGTCGGTCCATGGCGAAGTTGCCCAGTCTCCAGACACACCATTGCTTGTCTGCTGAGCTCCTCACTGCCAAGTGCAAACAAGTGCGCCAGAGGACTGAAGATGCTGCGACCGGTAGCTACCACATGTTTGGCCTGGATGATCAAGCCAAGGGCTTTCTCGAGCTCCTGGAGGGACTTTGGGCCGCTTTCCAAAGCTTTATCGAGTTCCTTTCTGGATTTCATCCCAAGGGCAACACAGACACTTGCCATGATGGCAATCGTCAGCGTTACGCTGCGCGTCCCTGCAAACGCCTTTTCTTCCCCTCCGCTGGCGATGAGGCTTTGCGTCTTTCGACCGATGGTGCTCTCTGCATTCAAAGTAATGCTGAAAACTTGTAATCCTTCCAGAAGCGGCAAGCAGCGTACCGTCTCCACCGACTCGCCCGATTGACTGGTGAGCAGAACCGGGCCCTTCCACTGAGGGATAGGGTCATAGATGAACTCAGAGGCACTTACGGCAAGAGCTTGGTACCCTAGCTTGCGCAACTGGAAGGAAAAAAGCTCATTGGCATAGTGGGAAGCACCCATCCCCAACAGCAGGAGTGACTCACTGCTCTTGATGGCCTTGGCAAGTTCCTTTACCCCTGCCTTGGTGCTTTCTACACTCTGTTTTGCATCTGAGACCTGCCTATCCATCTCTGCGAGGATTGCCTGTACTCCGCTTGTATCCTGCAGCAATGCTGCATACGTCTCGATCATGGCTCTCATATCTTATCTCCCTTCCGTATGTGCCAAGAGTGCAGCACCCAAGCTGCCGGCTCTGGTTCCTGCCTTGCATCCTTGCAAGCGTGTTTTTCCATAGATTGGCAACAACGCATCGAGTCGTCGTTGCACCCCTGTGAGTACATAGGTCTCAAAGAACTATTGCATTCCACCCCCGATGTACACGATTTGGGGGTGGAAAATGGTTGCAAGGCTGCTCACTGACTCAAAGAGTGCTGTCTCAAGATCATGCCTGAATGTGCTGTCTGGATTGTTCACCAATGTTTCAGCCTCTTCAGCTCCTTGCTGCCGTGCATGGTTGTTGATTCCTGTACCGGAGAGGATATGTTCCATACAGTTGTTCCTCCCACAGTAGCAGATGTCTTCTGCCTTGATGCTGGTGGGAATATGGCCGATTTCAGGGTGGATGCCCCCAGGAATCCTGAAGAGTGCTCCTTGGAGGCGGATGGATACTCCCACCCCCGTTCCGAAGGTGATCATCATGGTGTCACCGGGGGCATCACCTTGGAAGAAGACCTCCCCGACATGTGCTGCGTTGGCATCATTATCAACCACTACGGGAACGTGGTAACGATCAGCAAGCAGCTTGCTGATGCTGTGATCTTCCAAGCCGGGCAAGGTGAAAGGGTTGAGGATGATCCCCGTCTGGTAGTCGATGGGGCCTGTACATCCGACTCCCAGCCCTGACAGCTCTGCATTGCCTTGGTTGAGCAAGAGCTGTATCGCCTTATCGGTTGCAGAGAGAAATGCTTCGATGCCCTGCTGTGAGGACGTGTGAAAGGATGTCTCGCTCCTGATGGAAGCGTGCTCATCAAGGGCCAGAAGCTTTACCGAAGTCCCTCCGATATCCATACCAATGGTTAGACTCATTCCTTCACCCCACCTTGCACCAGGCCCCTGATCAGGGCACGCTGGAAGAGGATGCCGATGAGTACCGGCGGGGTTGAGGCAATGACGCCTCCGGCTGCAATGAGATTGTAATTGGACTGCCTGCCCGATGCAAGGTTTGCGATGACGACCGGCAACGTGATGGCCTCCTTGCTGCTGGTGAAGAGCAGGGCATAGAAGTACTCGTCCCACGCCATGATCATGGCAAGAAGGGCTACAGTACCCAATGCAGGCAGCAACAGCGGCATAACCACCAAGAGGATTCTTCTGGCTACCCCAGCACCATCGAGGATGGCCGACTCTTCCAACTCATACGGGATGGAGTCGATGTTCTCTTTGATCAACCAAACGCAGAAGGGAAGTACGATGGTGCAGTAGACCAAAGCCAAAGAGAGCGAGTTGTTCAGCCACCCCAAACGGGTAAGCATGCGATAGAGCGGAAGCGCATAGGCCACTGGTGGCAACATGAAGGTAAAGATGGCTACGGTAAGCACCCAACTCTTCTTTCCCGGGTAGCGGGAGAGCACCCAGGCAGCAGGGACTGTGGCAAACAGGGAGATGAGTACAGCGGTGAACGCGGTGGTAAGGCTGTTTCTCAACGCGTTGACAAACAGTTCACCTCGACTGTTGATTCCCATGGTCAAGAGGTCCTTGTAGCTGGAAATGTCGATGCTTGAAGGAATCCAGCGCAAGGGTTTCTGCGTAAGATCGTTAGCTGCGCTGAAACTCATGATGATCAACCAGAGGAACGGAGCGATCAGATAGATGACCAGACAGATGACTGCAGCGTAGAGAAGCACGGAGTAGATGGATTTTCTTCTGATCATGCTACTTCTCCTTCCTTGAGAGCCCTCTGATATAGAAGGCAATGAGGATCATGATCAATGAGACCATGATGATTGCGTAGGCAGCCCCCGAACCCATGCGAGAGTTGGTGAACGCCTCCTGATAGACGAAGATGCTTGCCGAGCGTGTCTTGTTTGCCGGTCCTCCCTTCGTCATGACATAAATGATGTCGAACACCTTCACCGCCTCAATGATCCGCAGCACCAGTGCTACCTGCAGCGAGGGGATCAGATGGGGGAGGGTGATGTAGCGAAAGCGTTGCCATGCTCCGGCCCCATCGATTTTTGCAGCCTCTATCTGGCTGTCAGGCAGGGTCTGTAGCGATGCGAGGGCGATCATGGCAACAAGCGAGAAGTTTTTCCAGACGTCGGCGAACATGACGGACCACAAAGCCTTGTCTGCACTGCCCAACCAACTGATGTAGCTGTCAAGAAAACCCAGTTGGAAGAGCAGGCTGTTCAACGCACCATACTCAGGGTTGTAGATCAGACGCCACATGATGGCGTTCACGGTGGTGGGAACCGCCCAGGGAAGAATCAGAAGTGCACGCACCAGATTTCTTCCCCGAAACGGTTCGTTGAGCAACAACGCAACCCCGGTTCCCAGGATCATCTCCGAAGAGACAACCACCAAGGCAAACAGCCCCGATACTTTCAGAGCATCGAGAAAGCCTTGGTTGCCCAAGCCTTTGATGAAGTTCTCAAATCCTACAAATGAGGGAGCGGAAACATCCATCAGCTGGGTATCGGTGAGGCTGAGTACAAACGTTTGGATAAGCGGCCACCCGATGACCGCTCCCATGACAAGAATCATGGGAGCAAGCAACAGGGTGTACCATCGTGTTCCCCGACTAGCCATACCTAGAGAGCCTTTACCTTCTGCACGGCATCAGTAAGAGCCTGTTTGGGAGTCTTCTCCCCATACAGGGCGGTCTGGATGTGCTGCTGGAAGATTGCACTCACTTCCTGGTAGTTGGGCACGCTGGGCCTGACGTTCATGATCGAGAAGGCTTTCTTAGCCGCCGCAACCAGATCCTCACGTCCTGCCTGGATGGAAGGATCGTCGTAGCTGGCAGTCCACACGGGAAGCTGCAGGTTGGAGTAGGTGTCCTGTACTTCCTTGCTGGAGAGGTAGAGGATGTACTGGAGTGCTTCATTTGGATTCTTTGACTTGGAGAGGACGGAAAGTCCCATCGAGCCGCTCATGGCTGCCGAATCCTTCACGCCTTTGGCTCCGGGAAGCACCATGACTCCCACATCTTCCTTCTTCAGCTTGCTCTCTGCAGGATCGCTGGCAAGTGCATGCATATAGCCCCAGTTCAGGGTGAATGCAGCATCACCGGTGGAGAAGACACGTCTCACGTCTTCTTCCAGATACTCCAGCGAGTTGGGGTTGAGCAATCCTTCGTTCTTGAGGGAGACGAGAAATTCCAACGCCTGTACGCCGCTGGTATCGAGGATGTAGTTGCCTTGTGCATCCTGGAACGAGCCGCCGAAGGCTTCCAGGAAGTTTGAGTAGACACAAATGAGGGCTTCTGCCTGGGCAAGGCTGAAGACAAAGGGATACTCAACAATCTTCTTGGCTTTCAGGGCACGGCCCATCTCTACCATCTCTTCGACGCTCTTGGGGGCAGCCGCGTAGCCTGCAGCCTTGAGCATGGTCGGGTTATAGAACAGATACATGGTGTCGAGGAACCAGGGAAGACCGACAATCTTGCCTTTCTTGGTGGTGAAGTTCCAACCGCCGGCAAGTACGCCATCCTTGTAGGCCTTGGGGATGTTTGCGGTGATGTCCACGAGCATTCCCTTGCTGTCATACTCGGTGAACCAGATGTCATCCACCAGTACCGCATCATAGGAGTTGTTCGAACCGTAGGCGAGCAGGGTCTTGTTGCGAAGTTCCTCGTACGGGACGAACTCGGTGTACACCTTGATGTTCGGATGTGCCTTCATGAAGTCGGCAGTCATGTCATTGACATTCTGCTCTGAGTACGCAGCCTGTGCCATGCCCAGGAACCTGAGCTCGATCACATCACTGGGAGCACTCTCCTTGGTTCCTGCTGCAAACATAGGTAGCAGACAGGCAAGACAAAGCAACAGAGCGATACCTTTTTTCATAGTTTCCTCCTTGGTGAGGGTGTCTTTGCACCCAACCATTCCTTTTGTCTGTAGTATCGGACAGGGGAAAGGGGAGGTCAAGGATAAAATATCCAAAAATATGAAAATTGTGGATATGTGATACTTTTACCGAGAATGCCTCATGCTTGTCTTCTTTCTGCAGAGGAAGTTGTGATAGGAAGCAGGGGTGTCTGCTTGACTGAAAGCAGCCGGAGGCGTTACGTTTCTTCCATACCATATTCACTCGTACAGGAGATTGGATGTACAGACAGTATCTGGATTCGGTGATGTGACATCGGCCTCGGCTTTGATGTCCTGCTTTCCAGAAGACCTATCATCAAGACCGTTCGGCCGATGAACCTACCCAAGACAGCGTAGGCAGTCTTGGCATGCTCATCACACTACTGGACGGATTACCATGTACAATCATCAAGAAGAAACACTATTGCAAACGTATGGCTGGCAGTTGTGCCATGCCCAATCATTCAGACCGTATCAGGAACAAGGGTATCAGGCCTATCGGATCGTGCGCGAAGGGAAAGGACTCTTCTGGGGCTTTGACGGAGAACATGAGCTTTTGCTCAAGCGCTCCGGCTCCTTTCAGAATCGTGAGGACCTGGGGGTGCAGAATCCACCCGTAATCGGGGACTGGTGTGCAGTCCTTCCCTATGGCGAAGAACAGGGGCTCATCGAAGGCGTTCTTGAGCGCACCTCAGCATTCCACAAGCCTTCAGCTGGTGAACGGGAAAGAGTTGATGTCTCCTCTTCCGTTGTTGCCGCCAATATCGACAAGGCAGCCATTGTGCAGGACATACGCAATGACTTCAATTTGCGCAAGACCGAACGCTTTCTCTCCCTGCTTCATGCCGATGACATCCCTGCCATCCTGATTCTCACCAAATGCGATTTGGTTGAGGAAGCGGAGTTGCATCCGAGAAGGGTGCAAGCCCGTTTCTCCGACCTTCCCGTATTCCTGGTGGACAGTCTTTCCGGAAAGGGCTTGGAAGAGCTTGCGGCAAGCCTTGCAGAGCGCTCCACCCTGATGGTGCTGGGAAGCAGTGGGGCGGGAAAGTCGACCCTGCTGAACAGCCTCTGTGGAAAGCGGGTGGCAAAGACCCAGGAGGTGAGAAGCTCTGATGGGCGGGGTAGGCATACCACCACATCCAGACAGCTGCATCTGCTTCCAAACGGGGCTTTGCTGCTCGATACTCCTGGCCTGAGGGCAGTAGGAATGAACAGCAGCACTACCGAAGTGGAGGATTCCTTCGAAGATATCGCCCTTCTGGCCTCGCAGTGCAGGTTTACAGACTGTTCCCATACCGGAGAGCCAGGGTGTGGTGTCCAGCAAGCACTGCTTGGAGGGGAGCTTGAGCAGGATCGCTATCTGAACTACCTGAAACTCAGAAGTGAGGCTCAGAGTTGGGAAGAGGTCCTGCAAGTGCGAAAGCAGAAGGACAAGCACCTTGGCAAGCTGCTCTATCACTACAGAAGGGAAGGTCTCCATGAACGATAGGAATGATTTCATCTGCCTTCACTGTGGTGCCCCTGTCTCTTCAGAGGCATGGGGCACAAGGCATCGCAACCACTGTCCCCACTGTCTTCACAGCCGCCATGTTGATATGCATAGCGGTGACAGGGCTTGCCTGTGCAGGGGAGTGATGGAACCGATAGCTCTTTACCAGAAGACGGATGGAGAGCTGATGCTCCTCCATCGCTGTACTGTCTGTGGGATAATCAAGGCGAACCGGGTTGCCGGTGATGATGATCCCGAGGCACTTCGTAAGCTGGTCCCGGAGGTTGGTCAGATTTGTTCTTGACATATCTACCGAATTGTATGGAGAAACATGATGTTTGGGTGAGGGTATGCATCATTAATCGTGAATCAGATGGATTTGCGTATAGCTTAGTGAAGTAATGGGCTATTTCATTGACAAGAAAGTATGGATGTCCAATACTTCACATATACCCTGAGGGGGTATAGGAGCAAACCATGATGTTGATCATTGTTGTCCTGATTGCAGTTGGGCTGTATTACTTGCTGAAAGGCCAACGCAAAGGACCTGAACCTGAACAAACCGGTGCCATGGATATCGTGCGCAAACGGTATGCTTTGGGAGAAATTTCGCGAGATGAGTATCTTGCGTATCGTGACGAGTTGAAGGGGGAATAACGAGTATGTATCATACCTTGTTTTGGAATGCCGGCAGAGTTGCCGGACCGTGTTTGGGATTTGGATATGCCGGTGCAGGGAGGTGGGTCATGGGCCTGGTTCTTGCTGCGGTTCTTGCTTCCCTTGTGCTTTCGATCATTGCCATTGTCCGCACCTCAAGGAAACGGATGGACAAGCCGGAAGCCTTGAGGATTCTGGAGAAGCGCTACGCACAGGGAGAGCTCACCAAGGAAGCTTTTGAAGCCATGCGCAAGGACTTGTACTAAGCCTGATTACACACTATGGCACCCCTCTTTACTCATCAAGGAGGGGTACCTTATTGCCAAGAAACCTTCGTATAACTCGAATCAGCAGGGGTAGACCACACATCCCCACCATGACCAGTTACGACAGGATTTCCGGCAGATGGTTGTACTGTAATATACTGATGCCTATACTGTTCAGCCCATTGCCTGATAATCAAAACATCGCCTTGGTCATCCAGTGTCAGATTTGTTGAATTTGCCAAGCCATCTTGTACTGTAATATAATATTCGATATCACTGCCCATACGCAAAGGGATATCAAATTCGAAATACTGGCTAGGTGGTACCGATTGTCCCGCTGGGATATATGAACTGCTCCAAGAGCCCGTACTCGTCTTAACGAACAATGCAGTAATGATGTAATTGCTACCACTTTCATTGGAATACATTACATGGAATGTACTTGGATTTTCCGAGCAACTGGTCAAAGCGACCAACAAACCGATAATCACAATTGACGAACAGGCTTTTTTTACATTCATTGATGGACTCCTCATCTAAAAACCATTACGGAACATGAGAGACCTCTTTTTATAAAATCTATAAGGAATTGGAAAGTAAGACATTCAATTGGGTAACTAGCATATCTCTAGGTCAAAAATACTTTCTTCCAGTAAATAGTGAAACGACGGAACTGCGGTGATTCATTTCTTGTTTTTCTTGTATTCCTTATCAAATATTGAAAACGAAAATGCAACCAAATCAAAAAATCCCAGACACGAGTTCATATCTGTAGTATAAATCTTGGTGGATGGAATGCAAGAGGAAAGCCTCTGTCCAAAGATGCTTCTTTCGACATACGATTATCGGATATTTGGATAGGAGAAATGCAAGGGTGTTATGCATACCATTGAAGGGTGGGCAAGACTATGGCAGAAGCACTCTCTCTGATGATGAGGAGATGGGTATAAAAATCCCCATCCACGAGAATGGATGGGGGGGGAATACTTATTCGGCATCAGGGCGTGGGTTCAAGGATGAATGTTTGTTCGTTCAGCTCACCCCCGCCAGAAAAAACAAATGTCATTTCAGGTGCATCGTAGGATAGGGTAATGGTGATATTGTTCGTAACTTCATCCTCTCCTTCCTTATGGTACGTTGCAGTAATCACACCATTGGAAAAGCTGGTTACATCAATCATATATGCTTCTCTAGGACTCTCTGATGTTACTACATCCATAAGAGGATCATCTGAATCAAATCCGACAAACCCAATAATAAATCCTCCGCCACTATGTTCGCCCCAGTGGTTATTCTGCAAAATGTATGCATCTAAATCAAAAGAAGTCCCCTCCTCACACCCCACCAAAACCAACAGACCCACCAAGAGAAGAATCAACGCAACTTTCTTTACCATACATGCCTCCCTGCTTCCCTCTATATTGAATTTGTACTTCCAGCATAGAAGGGATTCGTATATTCTCAAGATTTGTTGCTTGGGGAAACAATGAAAACCCTTGGTTTCCCAAAGGTTTTCACTGTTGTTCTTTTGCTGGCAAATTTGCTTACTTGAACCTGTTCAGTCTCAACGCATTCAGCACCACACAGACACTGGACATGGACATGGCAAAGGCGGCGAACATCGGGCTGAGCTGCGGGCCTCCAAAGAGCGTCAGCACGCCGGTTGCCAAGGGAATGCCCAACGTGTTGTAGAAGAACGCCCAGAAGAGATTCTGGTGGATATTGCGCATCGTTGCCTTGGAGAGCTGGAACGCTTTTGTCACATCGGTGAGGTTGTTGCGAACCAACACCACATCTGCAGTCTCCCGTGCCACATCGGTTGCACTTCCCACTGCGATGCCTACATCAGCTTTGGCAAGGGCAGGGGCATCGTTGATGCCATCCCCAACCATTGCAACCTTGCCCTGCTTGGCATATTCGCTGATCGCCTCTTCTTTCTGGTGAGGCAGTCTGCCTGCAAGGTAGGAGTCAACTCCCGCCTGCTTGGCAATAGCCTTTGCCGTACGCTCATTGTCACCAGTGAGCATAATCGTGCGTATATTGAGGTTTCGGAGCTCGTTGATAGCCTGCTTGGTCTCCTTGCGCAGCGTATCGGCAACCGCAATGATTCCCATCACCTGTTGCTCAGTGGCAACCAGCAACGGGGTCTTGCCTTGGTCGGAGAGCTGGGCAAGCTGCTCTTGGATCTCCTGGCTCAGCTTGATTGCATGATCAGCGAGGAGGGCAGGGTTGCCGATGAACACCAACGTGCCATCCACCTTCGCCTCGATGCCTCTGCCGACCAGTGCCTGGAAATCCGTACTCTCCAGCACCTGTGTCTCCATCTCCTTGGCTTTCTGGACTACAGCACGGGAGAGCGGATGCTCGCTGTGCTGTTCCACACTTGCCGCAAGCTGCAACGTCCTTTCAGGATCATCAGAGATGATATCGGTTACCAACGGCTTGCCTTCGGTAAGCGTGCCAGTCTTGTCGAAAATGATCGTTTCCACCTGCCTGAGTTGCTCAATGGCAGCTGCGTGACGGAAGAGAATCCCCAGTCGTGCTCCCTTGCCCGAAGAAACCATGATGGCGATCGGGGTGGCAAGGCCGAGCGAACAAGGACAGGCAATGACCAGTACGCTCACCGCCCGCAAGATCGCCGTCTCAAACGGAATGCCTGCAAGCATCCATGCCAGGAAGGTGATCACCGAAATACCCATGACGATGGGAACGAAGATGCCCGAAATCTTGTCTGCAACACGGGCGATCGGGGCCTTCGACCCCTGGGCATCCTGCACCAAGGTGATGATGTTTGCAAGGGCGGTATCACTGCCGACCTTCGTAGCACGATACTGTAGAACACCGGTGGTATTCAGGGTGGCAGCATACACGTCATTGCCCAGGCTTTTCTCCACCGGAATACTCTCTCCTGTCAAAAGCGATTCATCGATGGCAGAGAAGCCTGAGAGCACCACACCGTCAACCGGCAGTTTCTCTCCGGGCTTGACCATGACGATATCATCCACCACCACCTGGGAAGCATCGATGACAACCTGCTGCCCATCCCTGAGGACGGTAGCCTTTGCTGGGGCAAGCTCCATCAGCTTTCTGATTGCTTCCCCAGTTTTCCCCTTGGAACGGTGCTCAAGATAGCGACCGAGCATCACCAAAGTCAGGATGGTGCCGACACCCTCAAAATAGAGATGGTGGGCCGCCTCATGGTTGCCTCCGGCGATCTGAATAACTCCCCAGATGCTGTAGAGAAAACTTGCCGAAGTTCCGATGGCCACCAGACTGTCCATATTCGGTTCACGCTTGAAAAGGGTGGAAAAACCCTTGGTGAAGAACATCGAACCTGCGACCATCGTCCCAATTGCCAATACCAGCTGGGCGATGCCATTCTGCAGATGCGAGAGGGGAAGCTCGAGTCCCACCATCGGTCCCATGGCAAGCACCATCAAGGCAACGGTAAGCACAGCGGAAATGATCAGCTTATGAGCCAAGGACTTCAGATCGCGTGCCTTCTCCTCTTCCTTTGTCTTGTGGTCTACGGTATCGACGACAGAGTATCCTATTCTTGCTACTGCCTGTTTGATCTTGTCCACATCAAGACTGGACTCATCAAAGGCTATGGTTGCGGTCTCGGTGGCAAGGTTCACCTGTGCTTTTTCCACACCCCCCAGCTTGTTGAGCGTCCGCTCAACTGCCGAGGAGCAGGAAGCACAGGTCATGCCCCCGATTCCTACTTGTATCTCTTTCATGCTTTTACCTCAAATCCAATTTCGGTAATCAAGCTCTTTGCTTCAGAAACCGTGGTTTCCTTCTCGTGCTTGATCACTACCTTGCCGCTTTTTGCATCGGCTTTTGCACTCTTGATATCTTCAATCTGCTTCAGAGCATTCACCATTCTGGTCTCGCATCCGCTGCAGTGCATTCCTTCAGTCACTATGATTGTTTTCATCGTTTACCGTACTCCTTGAACGGGAAATTTTCATCTTTGTACTAGACATGTCACGCATTTTCCGCTACTATCGCTCATGTACTCAAACACGGGCGGTTAACTCAGCGGGAGAGTGCCACGTTGACATCGTGGAAGTCGCCAGTTCAATCCTGGCATCGCCCATAGGCAAGTATCCATTTGGATGCTTGCTTTTTTTATTGTCTGCGAAAGTTCGCCATGACATCCATCAATTCCTTGATCTTCTCCTCACGACCTGCATCGTTGTCACTGCGCATCGCATCCACCACACAGGTATTGAGATGGTTCTCCATCACCAGGTCCTCCACTTTCTTCAAAGCAGAGATGACTGCCGACA
>LVBG01000066.1 GCA_001603115.1 Spirochaetales bacterium Spiro_05 | reverse complement strand
TGTCTGTAGGCTATCACAGATGGTGAAAGCCTTCTACAAGAAAAAAGCTGATACCGAAGTACACTGGCCCAATTTGAATTCTCTCAATCATATTTCAAATGATCATTTCCTGCCTATTAGGAGAGAACAACCATTTGCCGTCGATCTTTCCAGCAGCCGGGCAAGCCTGGAGGCTTTCACCCAAAAGCCACAGGTCTTTTAACTACTTGTGATGCCTGGCTGTACGCAAGAAACTATTAATGCTAGGATTACATAGAAATATCACAATCAGATCAGGGGAAAGCGAAAAATGATGATATGCTTTCGAACAGGAAGAGACTCAAACCACAGGCTCGTGCATCTTGGGTACATCCTCTTTGGCTTTGTTGCCTCTCTCTGCTTTCTTACCTACAATTTGGGTGCTGCCAACAGCAGATGGGCAGCAATGGCTGGTCTGATGACTACCATCGTATTGGCAAGCTTGGCAAACCATAGGCTGCACTATACGATGTATAAAGGCTCATATAGCCTGTATATCGCAGGTCTTCTGATGCTTCCTTGGATGGATGTCTTTCGGATTACCCTTTTTGGACTCAGCTTCTCCCTCGAGGCCATCCTCTTCTATTTCCTCTTCCTCAAGCTGGGTGCTTACCACCAGGTCTTCGATCTGAGCAAGTCCATCAGAGCATCCGGACTCACTGGTTTGGAGTAGTAAAACCCCTGGACCCGTTCTATTCCCATAGACCGGACCAATGCAAGTTCCTCTTCTGTCTCGACGCCTTCTGCAACAATGCATTTCCCAAGCTCATGCAGCATGACAGTCAACAGCCTCAGCATCGTTGGGTTGGATTGGGCACCCTCCAGTACACTCTTGTCGAATTTTACATAGGTGTAGGGAAGCTTCATGAGCGCTTGCAGGTTGGAGTAGCCAGAACCAAAATCATCCAAGGAGAATGCAATTTTCTGCTTGGACAGCTCATCCATCATCCCAGCCACAGCATCATAGGAGTGCAAGACTACCGACTCGGTTATCTCAAAACTGATGAGTGCTGGGTCCACTGTTTCCGCTTCCATCTGCTCCAACAATGCCTTGGCCAAGCTCTTGGATGAGAATTCCTTGCCCGAGAGATTCACTGAAATGTGCAACGGATACCCAGTTGTTTCCTCAACCAGTTTCTCGAACCTGCATACTTTTGAAAACAGGATGCGGGTAAGGGGAATAATGAGGTTTGTGTGCTCTGCCAGCGGAATGAATTGGCTTGGCTGCAGAAAGCCCAAGTTCACATCCCTGATCCTCATCAAAGCTTCGGCTGCCACCATTTTTCCCGTTGCCACCTCAATGATCGGCTGGTAATGCACACATACCTGCTCCGGTTTCCTCACCGAATCCCTCAATGCAGAGAGGATATTCATAGTGTGTTGGTGCTCAATCGAGCTCTGACGGGTGTACACAAGCATTGTTCGACCATGGACGGACTTAACATCAAATGCCAGTTGCTTCATAGCCTGAAACAGCTCATCCAAGGAAGATGCATTGCTTGGAATGTTCACCATTGCCATGTTGACCTGGATGTACACTTGCTCCTGCCCAAGCAGCCAAGGTTGCTCAAGACGTGACCTGATCTTTTGGGCCAAGATATCAATGCTCACTGATTGTTGCTGCGGAATACAGAGACAGAATTGGTCATCGGAAAAGCGAAACACCTCATTCACATGCACCAATGTTTTCAGGAATTCGGAAAAGGCCACCAACATGGCATCTCCCAGAACTGTGCCATGCCTGGCATTGAAATAGCGAAAATTCTCGATATCAAGCAAGACGATGGTGTACTGTGCCCGGAAATTGTAGATGCGCATAAGCTTGCGATGGAGCAGGGAGTATGCTGGCAACCCGGTCAAGGCATCCGTCCTGATCGAATCACGCTGGCCCACTACATACTGGAGCACCAGCATGAACGTATTGACCATCGTGAAGAGCATGCAAGTCTTCCTCATGGCGAACATGATGAGGGAGATGATGAAGACAATCGGCATCAACAGCGAGATGAACAATAGTGAACCCGGCAGCTCATTGCGATGTCCCAAAGTGGGTAGGATCATTGCCAAACAGAAAAAGAAGGAGAGAATGAGAAAACTGTAGGTTCCTGCATTGGGGGTGAGATCAACGAATCCTTCCGTGATGGGATAGAACCTCTGTCGGGGAATATCCGCGATTGCCACGATAATCAGGATCAGAAGCGGTATCATATGAACCAAGGTAAGACGATTCACCAAATGCTCATCGGTGATGACATTGAGTGCGTTGAAATGCATCCACATTGCCAGTAGGCATGGTATGGAAAGAAAATGAACAATCCAAAGCAGGCGGACCAACCACTGAGGATAGAAGAGAATCTGCTTCTGGGCCAACAGGACCAGACTCGCAATCCCCAAATACAGTGAATAGCCGATGAGCAGCTCCACAAAGAAACGGCTTCCCCTATCCTGTTTGAGTAGGGGAAATCGGATGATGTCCGAGACAACCGTTATCATGAGCGCAACTGACAGCAGGATTGCTTCAAGATCGTGCATAAAATGCTCAAACAGTCACGGAATAGGATGGTTGCAGAGCTGGAAATGGTTTGGCAGCTGTACTTCCTGTGATGAGGTAAATTCTCTTTGTCATGATACTCCCCATGAATACCAAACAATATAGCATGTATGGTACACAACGAAAAGTGAATTTCCCGCATTAAACATGGCCAAATAAAAAAAGCTGATACCGAAGTACCAGCTTTTTCATACCATGAATGGTTTCGCTTAGGTGGGC
>LVBG01000065.1 GCA_001603115.1 Spirochaetales bacterium Spiro_05 | reverse complement strand
GAACTCAGGGCACAATGGCATCTACACGGAAGCAGAAGCCTTCATCGACTTCATGAGAGAAGAGGTATTGCCTTTGAAAAACCAATAAATGTTTACAAGATTTTGTAAGCTTTTTGCCAATAGTTTGCAAATTCTTGTAAACTATCGGCTAATAACATGACTTCCGAGGTGTCCGTATCAATACTGAAGACCCATATGAGTCACCTCGGAAGGGACTGTTGCAGCGCACTAAATCGGGACACAACGGCATCAACACCGTAGCAGGGAAAACCATCACCTACATGAGAGAGAATGTATTGCCGATGCAAACCTGCATCCCACTCTAGAAAGCAGATCTAATAGAATTTTATTGACAACACAAGTATTCACTCCTACTATGTACAAAACATTTGGAAGTTAAATTTTTAACAAAAGGAAGGTAACAATGAAAAAACTCGTGGCACTTCTCGTAATCTGCTCACTCATCGGTTTTGCCCTGTACGCCCAAGGAGCGAAAGCAACAGCCCCTACTGACGGACCTGGAGGGAAACTTGTCATCTATACAACAAACTTTGATGAAGAGTACAATCTCATCGTTGGAGGGTTTGAAGAAAAGTACCCCAACATCAAGATTGAGGCTGTCACTGGCGGTGCAGGTGAGCTCAAGACCAGAATCAAGGCCGAAGCACAGAGCCCTCAGGCTGATGTCATGTTCGGCGGCTTGATCTACTCCGATTTTGTTTCCATGGGAGACTTCTTTGAAACCTACAAGGCCGCAAACAATGACGCGTTCCCCGCTGCCATGCAGAATACGACCGGAAAACTCACCAATGGAACGATTCAGGTAGTCAACCTCTTCGTAAACAAGGCAGAAGCCAAGAAACTCGGCGTAACCATCACCGGATACAAGGATCTTCTCAACCCTGTTCTCAAAGGAAAAATCATCTCTGCAGATCCCGGCGCTTCCTCATCTGCCTGGAACCAACTCTCAACGATGCTGAGTTCAATGGGTGGCTATGAGAGCAAAGAAGCTTGGGATTATCTGGAAGCCCTGGTGATCAACCTCAACGGTGTTATGAGCAGCAGCTCATCCGGAGCATACAAAGGCGTGTTCAACGGCGAGTATGTGGTGGGAATCACCTATGAGTCTCCCTGCCTCACCTATATCCAGGATGGATACGGCGACCAAGTGGAAATTGTCTACCCTGTCGAAGGAAGCAATGCTATAACGTTTGCCTCCGCCATCGTAAAGAATGCCAAGAACATGGATAATGCCAAGCTCTTCATGGATTGGATTGCCAGTGATGAAGGACAAGGCTTGTGGGCAACATCGACAGTAAGGCCGGCAAACACCAACATTCCCATCACCAACGCAGTACTTACCCCTACTTCACAGATCAAACTCTCCACCAGGGATAATGATTATCTTGCAAAGAATCAGCAGGCAATCTTGAACCGTTGGAAAGACCTCTGGGCAAAGCACAACTAAACTTCTGTACATAAGGGAATCTCATGAGCGTAGCTATTACCATTAGGAATGCAGTTAAAATTTATGGCAAGAATATTGTAATCCCTGATCTTTCGGTAGAAATCAAGGAGGGTGAGTTCTTCACCCTTCTTGGTCCTTCCGGATGTGGAAAAACCACACTCCTCAGAATGATTGCGGGATTCAATACCATTGAAGGCGGAGAGTTTTATTTTGGAGACAAGCTCGTCAATGAGTTGAATCCTGCCAAAAGGAACATCGGTATGGTGTTCCAGAACTATGCAATCTTTCCTCATCTGACCGTGAGGCAGAATGTAGCCTTCGGCTTGAGGACCAGAAAGCTCAGTACTGAGGAAATTCGGACGAGAACCGACGAGTTTCTTGAGCTCATGCAGATTTCCGAATATGCAGATAGACTTCCTGAAAAACTTTCAGGAGGGCAGCAACAGCGGGTCGCTCTTGCCAGGGCCCTAGTCATTCAACCGGATGTTTTGCTGATGGATGAACCCTTGTCCAATCTTGATGCAAAACTCCGTGTTGAGATGAGATCAGTGATCAAGGAGATTCAGAACAAGCTGAATATCACCACCATCTATGTGACGCATGACCAAGAAGAGGCAATGGCAGTGAGCGACCGTATCGCTGTTATGAATAGAGGCGTAATTCAACAGATCGGTTCTCCCCAAGTTCTGTACCAAAGGCCTGCAAACAAATTTGTTGCCGGTTTCATTGGAAAAACAAATATCATCACCAGAGCGTTGGTACCGCAGGAAAACACAAGCAAACTGCTAATCAGCGACTCCTATGCCATCGACATGCCAGTCATTCATCACCAGGAAAGGAAACAAGTTTTGGTCTCCATTCGCCCTGAAGACTTTCAGATTGTCGAAGATACGGAAGGAATGGCAGCAACCGTCAATGACAGCATATTCCTGGGGTTGATGACCAATTACTTTGTGACACTGGAAACCGGAGAACGAGCAGACATCATCCAGGAATCCACAATCAACAGCATCTATTCAAAAGGATCGACAATCCGGCTTCAGGTAAATGTAGAGAAGATCAATGTCTTCAGCGAAGATGGAGCGAAAAATCTCCTATTGGAGGAGTAGATGAACCAACTGAAGAAGAAACGAACTCCTCTTGAGGTATGGAACATCATTGGCCTCTCCATCCTGCTACTCTACGTATTGTTCCTTGTCCAGCCACTGTTCAATCTTCTTAAATCTTCGGTGGTAGACAACGAGGGAGGGTTGACCCTTGCTCACTTCAAGAAGTTTTTCAGCCAAAAGTACTACATCTCAACCCTTGCCAACAGCTTCAAGGTATCCATTGCCGTTACTTTCTTTTCGTTGCTGATCGGTGTACCTCTGGCATACTTTTACAATTTGTATGAAATACGAGGCAAAAAGGGTCTTGAGATCCTCATCATTCTCTGTTCCATGTCCGCTCCTTTTATCGGGGCATATGCGTGGATACTCCTGCTTGGCCGACAGGGTCTGATAACCAAGACCATCGAGGCAATCCTTCCGATAACCGTGCCCCGAATCTACGGATTCAACGGCATCGTCCTGGTACTGGTAACACGACTGTTTCCTTTGGTTTTTCTCTACGTTTCAGGGGCATTGAAGTCAATTGACAACTCACTTCTTGAGGCGTCTGAAAATCTTGGATGCACTGGCCTGAACAGGTTCTTCAAAGTGGTGATGCCGCTGTGCATGCCTTCCATACTGGCCGCTGCACTCTTGGTGTTTATGCGATCCATGGCAGATTTCGGGACACCATTGCTTATCGGGGAAGGATACAGGACATTCCCTGTTGAGATTTACAACCAGTATGTAGGAGAGACCTCAGTAAACCATAACTTTGCCGCAGCAATTAGCGTGGTGGCAATTCTCATAACTGCTTTGGTATTCATTTTGCAGAAGTTCCTTGCCAACCACTACAGGTTCTCCATCAACTCATTGCATACGATTGAAAGAAAGAAGATTCATGGGATAAAGAACATCCTCATCCACCTGTATGCATACCTTCTTGTGTTCATCTCCATGCTTCCTCAGCTCTACCTTTTCTACATGTCATTCAGAAACACTTCCTCTTCCGGGTCAGTTTTCACCAAGGGCTTCTCTTTGAATAGCTACAGGATTGCATTGAAGAGAATGAGCTCAGCTATTCCCAACACCCTTTTCATTGGTGGCATTTCTGTTCTGGTAGTACTCTTCCTTGCTGTACTGGTTTCCTACCTTGTCGTCAGACGAAGAAACGTGGTAACCAGCACCATTGATTCTATATCCATGCTGCCATACATTATTCCTGGATCTGTGGTTGGCATCGCACTTGTCATTACGTTCAGCAAGCAACCGATGGTACTGACAGGCACGGTAACTATTATGATCATTGCGATGATTATCAGGAGAATCCCCTATACCATACGAAGTTCTGTAGCAATTTTGCAGCAAATTCCTATGTCAGTCGAAGAAGCAGGTATCAGTCTTGGTGCTTCTAAGCTCTACACCTTTTTCCGCATCACCGTTCCGATGATGAAGAATGGAATTATCTCAGGGGGAATTCTCAGCTGGATTACCATCATAACTGAGCTTTCCACGTCAATCATCCTGTACACTTCGCACACCGTCACCTTGACGCTTTCCATCTATATTTTCGTAGTACGGGGGACTGAAGGACCAGCGGCAGCTATGGCCACCATCCTAACCCTTTTCACTACCATCAGCCTCATCATTTTCATCAAGGTATCCGATGGCAAGGAGATGGTGATGTAGGCTTGTTATCAGAAGTTGAGCAGCAGGAAGGTAATGCAAGATTCCCCTGTCTAGGCTTGTATAGGCATACATGGTACGATACATGGAATACCGGAAAGAGGCACTCCAAGAGGCCTTTTCCAGAGGATAGAAAATGATTTCAGACGAAAAGCTTTTTGATGTTGCAGTTGATTACTACATCAAGAAAAAGACACAGAAGGAGATTGCCTTGGAGTACCAGGTCTCCCATGTACAAATCAGCAAGTATCTCAAGCTTGCAGAGCAAAGAGGCATCATTTCCATCTCAATCAATCCTCCACATGTCACAAAGGAAGATTTGCAATGGTATCAGATCATGTTCAAAGAACTCTTCGGATTAGAGAATCTCGTGCTGTCGCCCGGAACGGACAATACCGAAAAATCCCATGCTCTGCTGGTGAATTTCGCTGCCAAGTATATCTTGGAGACCTATGAGAACAATGTGCTCAATATTGGTCTTGGCCTCGGAAGAACAATGCATGACTTGTGCACGTTCCACAATGAGAAGGCATTGAAAACCAAGTGGACCTACTACCCTGTTTGTACAACCATCCATAATAAATCCAGCCAGTATTTTGACTATGAACAGTTGTTGCATATGATCAGCAAGAATTGGGGTGGTGAGTATAGCAGCAAATTCAACAATATGCTCTACTTCAGTGATTCAATGGATGCCAATTTCAAGCAACAGATATGCAATTACCTTGGAAAGTTGGATATCCTGATCACAGGTATTGGAAGTGCATTCACCTTGCATCCGGCAACCCGTGAAATGTTCTTTTCCAAGGAAGAGCAACGGGATGTGTTGACTGCCAATCTTGTAGGAGACATGATCAATTTCTTCTTTGATATCGATGGAAACATCTACATCCCGCACAACATCAAAAACCAACTGACATTAGATCAATTCCGTGCAACACCTCTCCGAATTGCCGTTGCCTCAGGCTTCCACAAGGTTGAGAGCATCATAGGAGCACTGCGAGCAAATCTCGTACATACACTGATTACAGATACCCAGACAGCCAAGCATGTAATTGACTATCTGAAATAGGCCCTTCACATACTAGCAGATGAGGCCGACTGCTCGGCCTCATCTGAAATACTGTGCAGTTTGATCTATTGGTCAG
>LVBG01000022.1 GCA_001603115.1 Spirochaetales bacterium Spiro_05 | reverse complement strand
ACCTCTCTGTTCTGTGATACCAAAACAGTACCACAGCACTCCCAGAGTTTTCCACTATCACCTTGTCTCTTTAGGATTCTACCCACTCAAAACAGCGAAAGGCCAAAAAGGTGCAAATAAATTTTGGCAACCTGTTTGTAATTATTTATCTACAAACAAATTGCCAATAGTACGAGAAAAATAATGAGAAATATTTGAATCGGGGCGAAAGGACTCGAACCTTCGATATCCTGCTCCCAAAGCAGGTGCCCTAGCCACTGGGCTACGCCCCGAAATCTTTTGGAGTATACGCACTTGAGCTTAAGAGCGTCAAGGGGTACCATATCCAGCACGTATGAACGCAGAACAACGAGCAGCAGAAGTGGCAAAGCGCCTTGATGAGCTAATGCCCCAGACTATCCAGTTTCTGGAACAACGGGTTCCCTTTCGCTTTCTTGTCAGTGTCATTCTCTCTGCCCAGACAACAGACAGAATCGTGAATGTCGTGGTGAAGGAGTTGTTCAAGGCCTATCCCGATGCCGCCTCCCTTGCCCAGGCAAATGAGGAGGATGTGCAAGAGATCATCTATGCAACCGGCTACTATCGCAACAAGGCGAAGAACATCATTGCCTGTGCTCAGCAACTTGTCGATAGGGAAGTACCCGATTCCATGGAAGAGCTGGTCAAGTTGCCCGGGGTGGGAAGGAAGACTGCCAGCTGTGTGCTCGGAGATATCTATGGAAAGCCTGCCATCATTGTCGATACCCACTTTTCCCGGGTGGTGAATCGCCTTGGGTTGGTGAAAACAAAAGATCCCGCCAAAGTTGAGAAAGCCATTGCTTCTCTCCTCGATGCATCAGAACACTATCGATTCTCCATGACAGCCAATCTGTTTGGAAGGAGCGTGTGCCATGCAAAGAAGCCTGAGTGTGAAGCGTGTCCGTTCAGTGACCTTTGCCCGAGTCGAGATGCTTTTCTGAAGAGACGCGCCAAAGCTTGAGCGCTCCCTCTTCTTGGATGGTGAGCAGTGCGAACCAAAGGTCCTTGATGATGATGGGCTCTATCGTACGTTGTATTTCAACATCTGCCAGATAGATGCCACTGTAGGGGAAGCTGGTATCCAGTTCACTGCGGAGGGGCGCAAGGGCTGTCTCTTCCACCGGTATATAAAGATGGTTATCGGAGTATCGCAGCTCACCGAGGCAAAGCAGCGGCAGCTTTGGGCACGGCACATACCCGATCGAATTCCCATCCCCGGCTTTGCCGAGGATGATGCACGGCTCAAGTGCAAAAAGGCTGGGGTCGGGGCAAAGGGCATACAGCTCATTTCTGAGTTTGTTCAGCTCTCGTTGCAGTTCCTTGGCAAGGCGAAGGATATAGAAGCTCTCCATAAGGCAAGCATAGCGAAGCGAGAAAGGCTCTACAAGGGAAAAAATAGAAAAGATAGCCCCTTTGTCTTTACACAAAAGCCGTTATCTGGTAATTTGGCAAAGGTTGAAGTCTTCTACGCGATGACCTTGTGTTACTGCTCACGGACATGCATGTGCCCGTACAAGGAAAGCCATGACTTTGACAGGCCTGAGTCGGCCCAAAAACGAATTATTATGACAAGGTGGATATAGCTATGGCTCGTAGATGTGAGATTTGCGGAAAAGGAACGGTTGCTGGAAATAGTGTTCCGAGAAAAGGTCAGGCCAAGAAGCACGGTGGTGTTGGTCAGCACATTGGCGTTACCACAAAGCGCGTATTCCGCCCCAATCTCGTAACGATCAAGACGTTGATCAACGGCGCTCCCCGCACGATCAAGATTTGTACTCGTTGCTTGAGGAGCGGAAAGGTCGAGAAGCTCGTATAACGTCTGTTTGTGTGACATCTCGATCAATGAGGAGCCCAGTGTTGGGCTCTTTTTGTATATCCTTACAACAAGAAAGTTTACTGAGTTGTTCATTATCTTGAACGTCTATCCAGAGGAGGCTACGGTGATTTCAATCAGGGTACATGCGGTCGAAAGCAGCAATCTGGTTTCTAGAGAAGGATGCGAGAAACTGATGCGCATCGCTTCACAAGCGAAGGAAGATACCCAACTCTTTGTCCTCTCTCCGCTTCGCGATACCGACCTTGAGCTTGCCAGCCTGCTTGCCTATGCAAAAACTCGTGATGAGCGCCTCTGGTCGGTTCAAGAGCAACGCTTTGGTCGTTGGACTGCTCTCATCGAGGAACTTCTGGACTTAAGTGCAGCGCAGAAGGTACTCGAACGTATCAAACAGGGTTTTGCCAACATAGAAGATCTCTTGCGAAGCGTCTGGCTTGTCGAGGAGATCTCCAGCGGTGTCGAACGGTATCTTGAAAAGGTATGCAACAGCTGGATCGCTGATCTTCTCTGTCATATAGCCAGCAGCAAAGGCCTCATCTCCGACTTGCTCGACTACGAAGCTGCACTTGCAAAGCGCGATTTCCATCAACAGATTCTCTTTGTGTACGGTCAGCTTCCCCAAGCAGAAGGTTCCAAGGCAAAGGAAGGGCTCAGTGAGTATGCCGCTTCCTTCTTGGCAGGGGCCTTGGATGCTGATGGGGTAACGTTTTGGAACAATACCAGCTTGCTGAAGAATGCAGACAGCTTGGAAGTTCCTTCCGCCTTGGTCATCCGTTCACTCTCCTATGCAGAGGCAACCGAGCTCTCATTCTTTGGTGCCCCGGTCATTCATCCACAGGCCTTGCTGCCTGCCATCACCCGCTCGATAGCAGTACAGCTGCGCTGGTGGGGAGATGAGAAGGATCAGGGGACATTGGTGAGCAAGGATGGCGATGGGGAGGAGCAGTCCAGGGTAAAAGGATTCTCCATCATCCACAACGTCGCTCTCATCAACGTGGAAGGGGCAGGCATGAGTGGAGTCATCGGCATCGCAAGCCGTCTCTTTTCAGCTATGCGCGAAGCCTCCATCTCCGTCATTCTCATCAGCCAAGCTTCCAGTGAGTACTCCATCTGTTTTGCTGTTCCTGAGCATGAGATGGAGAAAGCCTGTGATACAGCACGTCAGGAGTTCAGCCATGAGCTTGAGAACCGGATGATCCAAAGCATTGAGGGGGAGAGTGGGCTGGCAATTCTTGCGGCTGTTGGCAAGCGCATGACCGGCCAAGCCGGAGTTGCAGGCAAGTTCTTCTCCTCACTGGGAAAGGCTTCGGTGAACGTCATTGCCATCGCCCAGGGCTCGAGTGAGACGAACATCAGTGCAGTCATCAAGGGACAGGACTCAAAAAAGGCTCTCAGAGCCTTGCATGCACGCTTCTTCCTCTCAAAACAAGCTCTGTCGGTTGGCCTCATCGGACCGGGAAACATCGGAGGGACCCTGCTTGGACAGATCGCCAAGGAGAGTATCCGTCTCAAGGAGCAGTTCGGCCTGGACATCCATATTCGGGGTATTGCCAACTCAAGGCAGATGATTCTCGACCAGGACAGTATCGATCCTGCCAATTGGAAGGAGCGTTTTGCCTCAGAGTCGGTTCCCCTTGATCTTGATCTGTTCACCCGGCATATAGGGGCAACCTACTTTCCCCACTCCCTGATCATCGATTGCACCACCAGCAGCACCCTTGCAGAGCTCTATGCTTCCTGGATGGAGATGGGCATCCATGTCATCACACCAAACAAGAAAGCCGGTACCGCTGCCATGGCCTACTACGACCATCTCTTTGATACATGTTTGAGAACAGGAAGGCGATTCCTCTATGAGACGACCGTCGGAGCAGGGCTCCCGGTCATCTGGACACTGAAAGACCTGGTGCAGACCGGCGACCGTGTGCACCGCATCGAAGGGATTGTCAGCGGTACGCTTGCCTGGCTCTTCTCCTCTTATGATGCGTCAAAACCTTTCTCCTCGCTTGTTCGCCAGGCTATGGAGATGGGTTATACCGAACCCGATCCGCGCGATGATCTCTCGGGCATGGATGTGGGAAGGAAAACAGTCATTCTTGCACGAGAGCTCGGCTACCAGGTAGAGGTTGCAGATATCCCTATCCAAAGCTTGGTTCCAGCAGGCCTCGAGCAGGGCAGTGTCCAGCAGTTTCTTGACCAGCTCGAGTTGCTTGACCCACTTATTGAGGCCGAATACCGCAAGGCACAGAGCCAAAACCATAGGCTTCGGTATGTCGGGATGGTGGATGAGTCGGGAAAGTGCAGCGCCTCGCTGAGAAGCTTTCCGCTCGACCATCCCTTCGCCCAAGCGCAGGGTACCGACAATGTCATCTGTTTCACCACCGACCGGTATTACTCCCAGCCCTTGGTCATCAAGGGACCGGGGGCTGGACGAGAGGTGACCGCTGGTGGTGTATTCAGTGATATACTTCGTTTGGCTGCGTATCTTGGGGCCAGGATCTAAAGGAGAAGAAGAGTATGAAATTTGTTTCCACACGCAAAGGCTCGGAACCAGTCAATGCAAGTACGGCCATCATCCAAGGACTTGCTCCCGATGGAGGTTTGTATGTTCCTGCTTCCTTCCCATCCCTCTCCAATCTGAACATTCATGAGATATCCTCCTATCCCGAGCTTGCTTTTGAGGTGCTTGCCCCGTTTTTCAAGGATGATCCGCTTGCCGCAGATCTGGCGGAGATCTGTATGGATGCTTTCAACTTCCCTGTGCCCTTGGTGTCCCTGAAGCCAGAGCAGATGGTCCTTGAACTCTTCCATGGGCCTACCGCAGCCTTCAAGGATTTCGGTGCACGCTTTCTTGCCTTCAGCATGGAACGCATGCTCAAGCGGGAAGGACGGACACTCACCATCCTGGTGGCCACCAGCGGTGATACCGGAGGAGCTGTGGCTGCAGCATTTGCCAACCGTGAGAACATCACGGTGAAGGTCCTGTTTCCCAAGGGGAGGGTAAGCAAGCGCCAACAAGCACAACTGACCTGCTGGGGCGGCAATATCCAAGCCTATGAGGTTGATGGTAATTTTGACGACTGCCAGAAGATGGTGAAAGCAGCCTTCATGGATCCCAAGCTTTCCAAAGAGCACAACCTAAGCAGTGCAAACAGCATCAATCTCGGCCGTTTGCTTCCCCAAGCCATTTACTATGTCTACGCTTCCCATCTTTTCTCACAAGCGACAGGCAAGAAGCCGACCTTCATCATTCCCAGCGGGAATGTGGGCAACAGCTGTGCTGCCTACTGGGCACTTACCATGGGGGCTCCCATTGAGAAGATTGTGCTTTCGGTGAACAAGAACACCACCATCGTCGACTATCTGAAGTCCGGCACCTATCAAGGAAGATCTTCCTTGGCAACACTTGCAAACGCCATGGATGTAGGAGACCCGAGCAACATGGAGCGCCTGCTCTCCCTTTATCCCGACTTTGAGACAATGAAGAAGATGGTGAGCGCCTACTCGGTGGATGACAAGACGATAGAAGAGACGATCAAAGAGGTGTATGAAGAGACTGGGTATGTGCTCTGTCCTCACACCGCAACCGGCGAGCGGGTACGCCGTGACCATTTTGCCGATGAGCCGACCATCGTGGTGTCCACAGCGCATCCTGCAAAGTTTGAGCAAGTGGTGGAACCGCTGTTGGGCATCACCGTAGAGGTGCCGCAAAAACTTGCAGAACTGCTTGAGAAGCCGACCAGCTTCACATCCATTGGGTGTGACCATAGGTTGCTGTTTGTCTGAGAAGCATGCTTGTTTGAACTGACTGAGTTAAAAAGAGGTTCTCTCCCCGTTTGTTGGAGAAGAACCTCTTTTTCAATGAAATATGAGCTTGCTTAGTTGAAGCTATTCATAGCCAACATTAAGACAATGAAAGCCTCTGCATCGGTTGCTTCCTTCAGCACGATGATGTCCCCATTGTTTTTCATCACCTTGCGTGTGATGCGGAGTGCTGGTTCATTTGAATTTCCCCAGATAATCGGTTTGATGATGGAAAACAGCTCTTCAACAGCAGCAATGTAGGTATCCATATCATCTTCATAGGTATCATCATCAGGATCGGGAACAGAAGGTCCCTCGAAATCTGCTTCTATCAAAGCATTCACAATCGGTTGCAAGGTGAGATTTCTGATGGGTTTGAGTTCCACCTCAAATACGGAAGGAATGACTACAGGAGATGATCTTCCTGGTGCGAGAGAGAATAGGGAAGCCAAGCTGTACTTGAAATCGAGGCTGATCGGTCCAGATATGGGCACTCCAACAGGTCCATCATCAGTTCTGGAACTGATTGTCTCTGTGTGATTTGCATCCAACGAGAGATAGATGCTTTCTGAGAATTCGAGGGCTGGGGTCATGACAGCCGAATTCGATGTATGGATTTTCGATGAGAGTTTGATGGATGCGGCTCCAGTTACGCTGTCCGGTACGAGTGCCTCAGGTATAAGACCTAGGATAGTGCTGATGGAGCTGATGCCTCCTTCCAGTTCCAGATCAAGATGCTTGATGGTGGCTGTGTAGGAAAAAGGACTCTCCTGCCAAGCAATGACTTCATCGCGTACTTGCATGGAAAGTGCTGCACTCATCGATTTTTTCGAGGGAATGATGGTTTGCAGTAATCCAAGCAACCCAGTTTGGTTGGATGTTCCCAAAGCAAATACCACATCATTTGTAAGTGAATAGGTACTCATATTTGCATCCTCAAGAGCAACATCAGTTACCAGTTCTACATCCTCAATACTAAGCAAATCACCAAAGCCAGATGCCGCATACGGTGTCAGCCTTGATGATTCGGACGGGATGCTTTCTGCTGATTCCATTGAACAGCCGACAAACGATGCGATAGCAATTACAACCATAAGCACACAGAGAACGGACAGACGAACACGACGCATACAGGCCTCCAAGAGAAGAAATATGTCTTTCTTGCATCTATGTCTAAGGGTGTATCGGTAATGAGCAGGAAGATACAACTGACTGAAGAAAGTATAAGAAGACTTATGTGAATGTACAAGTGTCTGTATAGCTATCTGTATTGAATAATGACGAAAAGAAACTATTTTTCTTTGTCAGCAAGGTAAGAAGGAATGCTATCTTGCAAAAAGTATATGCTTTACTATTCCGAGATAAGATTGAAAGAGAGGCAGGGTTTACCTGCCTCTCTTACTTGGCTTAGTCAGCAATGCAGCACGTTTCTTTGCTTCTGATTGCGATGATTGTTACACTCTGCTCTCCAAAGAGATCTTTGATCCTCTTTGTATAGGGCCCTAGCAACTCATCAGGAACATAGGCTTGGATGGTTCCGGCAAATCCTCCTCCATGCACCCGCACGGTTGCCTCATCACCCAAGATAGCTTTGGTAGTGGCAATGGCAAGGCTCAATCCCTGCTCCTGGGGATAGAAGGAGGGGTAGAGATTCTGCAGGAAGCAGAAGGAGCTCTCTCCGCTTTCTCGCACAGCCTTCAGGTAGCCATTCATATCATGTTCCTTGAGACTGGCAAGCATCGTATCAACACGCTTGTTCTCCTGGAAAAAGTGGATGGCACGGAGGAGGCAACGGTCATTGCTAAGGGTTTTGCGAAGTTCAGGAAGCTTCTCGATGAAGGCTTGCTCACCAACATCTCTGAGATTGGTCTTTCCGAACAATGAGGCAACCATACGCATCTCTTTGGGAACTGAAGCGTACTCAGGGGTAAGGTCAGCGTGGTTGCCACCGGTATCCACGATGACAAGGTGATATCCATGCTCCGCAAACGAGTAGGAGACAGGAGTGATCTTGGGATTGGCTTCGTCCTTGAAATCGATCCCTATGATACCCCCATAGGCACAGGCCATCTGGTCCATAAGGCCCGAGGGTTTGCCGAAGTAGGTGTTTTCGCTGTATTTGCCGATGATGGCAAGATCGACAGGCGAGAGTGTATCTTTGTTGTAGAGATGGTTGAAGATGGTCCCACAAAGGATTTCAACCGCGGCGGAAGAGGAGAGCCCTGAGCCCTTGAGTACATTGCTTGTCGTATTGGCTTGCCACCCGCCGATGGTGAGTCCGCGAAGAGAAAACGCCTGAGCTATTCCACGCACCAACGCTTCAGTAGTGTTCTTCTCTTCCTCCCGAATGGTAAGATCGTGCAGATCGACTTCCACCCTCGGATAGCCTTCACTCGCGAGAATTACCTTGGAATCAGGGCGGGGTGTGACAGCGGCAATGGTATCGAGGTTGATCGTGGCAGCCAACACCTTGCCCAGGTTGTGGTCGGTATGGTTTCCTCCGAGCTCTGTACGACCGGCGGTAGAGAACAGAGAAGGGTTTTCTTCCCCAAAGAGACGATGATGTTGCTCTATCAGAGCGACGTAGCGCACATCCATGTGTTCGTTGTTGCAGTGTTGTCCGTACAGCTTGGGATACAGCTGATGCAGACTCGCGTTCTTGATCTCGCGTACGGTTGCCATGAGAAACCTCCTTGGGTTTTCCTGAGACAAGAAGTGCTTGCATTCAGGAATGTACACGTGTACACTATACCTGCGACCATCCCTTGTCAAGAAAAAAGGAAACTGATATGCCGATTACCCGCGATAGTGTAGCACAGAGAGCAAACGTGAGCAGTGCAACGGTTTCGAGGGTGTACAACAACCCGCATGCCGTTTCTGCCGACTTGCGCAACCGGGTGCTTGAGGCTGCTGAAGAACTTGGGTACAAGCCAAACTCCTTTGCCGCAACGCTACGGAGAAACGGAACCGGAAATCTTGCCTTTGTCGAGTTCTCAAAACAGGGGAGGGCGTACTATTGGGGGAGGCTCGACAGCTTTGATTGGTTCTTCGGCAGGGCTCTTCGGGGTATCCAGCAAGTCATCGAACACAGTTCCTATCAACTTCGGTTCTATTCGGTCAGCAAGAAAGAGGAGCTGGAGGAGCTTGCAAGCCAGTGTGATGGGATCATCGCCTACGATGTTGATACCGAGGAGGAACTCTCGACCCTTTTCGACCTTCCCATCCCTGTGGTGGTTTCTCACCACCTGGATCCCATCCAGAATATGGCCTGCGTAAGGACGGACAACTACCAAGGGGGTGTACTGCAGGCTTCCTATCTGAAAAGCCTCGGCTGTGAACGCCCCCTTTACGTAAGTGGTTACCTTGAGAGTGTGAAGCCGCATCGCCAGAGGCTTGCAGGCTTTCGCACACTCTATCCCGATGTGGATCTCTTGACCACAGAAATCGGCTCAAGAAGTGCCATCAGCGATTTGACCAAACAAGTGAATCAGCTAGCGCCTCACTATGACAGTCTTGCATCGGTGAACGATCTCACCCTCTTTTCCATCCTACTCAATGAAAACCTGGCACTGCCTTCGGTAGGCTATGATGCCTCTCCCTATCACTCCCTCTTTCTCTCGCAAGTGGCAAGCATAGACCTGGATAGCGGAGCCATCTACCGGGAAGCCGCTCGCATGTTGCTCTCCTTGCTTGCAGGTGAAGAGAAGCAGTGTGTTACCATCTCACCTGTTTTGGTGCATCCCAACGAGAATCAACAGTAGTTTTCTCCATGTGAGGATTCGCTTCTTGGTTTGGCTTTCAGGAGGTCGTACCGATCTATTGGGCTTAGTCACAAAAGCCTTGGGAAGCGTTGCATAGGTTTGATCAGGTTTCTCCGCCTGTGGCCGTATGCTTCTCATACCGTTATCGTCAACGCAATTTTTCTCGCTGTCAAGAGAACAACCCATTGCTTCATAGAAAGATAAAGACGTTGTTTTCTTCCTTTGGTGCAGCTGAGCCTGCCCTCAGCTACAAGACGTTGCATTGCTTGTTCGATTGTCCTTATCCGCCATGCATCGAGTAGTCCACTGTCGGGTATCCATGGCTTTTTGGTGTGCAAGAGCAGAGCCAGAGAGTGGATGCTGTAGGAAAATGGATGCAAGGCAACACTGCGCATGATCACCTGTTCTCCCTCCCTTGATCTGAACTGGGTATGGTTGCATACATCACATCCGCTGCAACTCTCCATTGATTCTCCCAGTGACTTGAGCAACGCCGAGCGAAAGCACACCGATGTCGAGCTAAAGAGAGAGAGCAGCTCTGATGGGGTCTCATCCCCGTCTATCAGCACCACAGAGCGAGCTGGATTCCCATCCCTTCCTGCACGCCCGCTCTCCTGCAAGAAGGAGAGAACATCGGAAGGAAGGTCGTGATGGATGACCATCCGAATCGACTTTTTATCGACACCCATTCCGAACGCGTTGGTCGCGAACAGTACTCCCTGTTCCTGCTCTTGGTACCACGCTTCCAGTGCTTTCCGCTCCTCCTTACCCAGTCCTGCATGATAGTAGCGGCAAGGAAGGGAAGGGTTGGAGAGCAGGTAGGAGAGGCAGGCAAGTTTTGTTTTCTCACGGGTAGAGCAGAAGACCAATGCGGGACGATGTGCCGGATCCCAAAGCAATGATGTCATGGTCTGTTGCTTGCACAGGGTATGGATGGCATGGTAGCTGATGTTTTGCCGATCACTGCTTCCACGGACAAGATGGGGTTGCGCCCCGCAAAAGATCAGGCGTGAGAGTCCCTTGATGATCTGCTCGTCGGCTGTAGCGGTGAAACAGAGGATTTGTCTCAGCGGAAGGTGGGCTATGATCGGGCCAAGACCGGCCATGGCGGGTCGGAAGCCTTCCCCCCAGCGGACAATGGTATGGGCCTCATCAAGCACCAACAGGCTGATGGGAAACCTCGCCAATGCAGTGAAGACCGACCTTTGGCCAAGACACTCTGCATTGGTTACCACAATCCGGGGACTCTTGTTTGCAAGCGATGCGAACAATGCGTTTCGCTGGGCGGGAGTCTGTCCTCCTTGGATGCATACACAGCCGATACCCCGTTCGGAAAAGCGACGCATCTGGTCGTTCATCAGGGAGAGCAGGGGATAGACGATGATGGTGAGCCCTTCCACCACCAGTGAGGGAAGCATGAAGCAGATTGATTTCCCGCTTCCGGTAGGCAGGGTGACAACCACCCCTTCATGGTCGCTCTCTTCTCTGTCCCTTTCCAGAACACGCTGGATGACCAGCTGTTGGTATGGCCTCAGCGTAGGGATGCCAAAACGCTCTTTGGCAAGCTGGTTGATCAAGTCAATGGTTTGCATGCCTACCTAAGAGCTGCAGGCATGCCACTTGCTTTACTTCTGCACTTCGCTTCGGTCGTGGGCAGGGGGAAGCGGTGGGCTGATCGCATCGATTCTTTTCAGCACCTCCGGGGAAAGGACCACATCGAGGGCGGCAAGGGAGTCTCGCAGCTGGATGTCGTTTGCACTGCCGATGATGGGGCAGGTTACCCATGGATTTGCCATAACCCAAGCAACAGCCAACGTTGGCTCCTTGATGCCGATTTCCTTGGAGAGAGCGGAGAAGTCGGTGGCCACCTGCTCGTAGAAGGGACCCCCATAGCGTTTGCTGTAGGCAGGGTTCTCCACCAAGCGTCCGTTTCCCTCTTTCCCTTTCCCATATCGGCCGGTAAGCAGGCCACCACCCAAGGGGCTGTAAGTCATGACAGCAAGGCCTTCCTTCTGTGCCATGGGAAGCAGTTCTACCTCCGCCATGCGCTTTGCAATGTTGTACATCGGCTGGATGACATGCAGGCCAACCAGATGCTCGAGCTTCGCCGTCCAGAGCAGTCGTTCCACTTGGAATGCTGCATGGTTGCTCACCCCAACACTGAGGAACTTTCCCTCTCGATGGAGAATGTCCAAGGTTCGCAGTATTTCCGTCTCATCGGTCTGGTCATCAAAGCCATGGAGAAAGAATACATCCACATAATCGGTCTTCAGCCGCTTCAGGCTCTCTTCCAGACTTCGCCTGAGATTCTTGGCGGAGCTTCCTCTTTGGTTGGGATCGTCTCCCATCGGACTGAATGCCTTGGTGGTGATGACCACCTTGTCCCGCTCTGCATGGATGAAAGAGCCGAGGTACTCTTCGGCCACTCCACTCTGATAGACATTGGCGCAATCAAAAAAATTGATGCCCTTCTCCCTGCACAGCTTGTACATCGTCTCTGACATCTGGTAGTCGGCGCGATGACCAAAGCTCATGGTGCCGAAACACTGCCTTGATACCTTGATTCCTGTTTTTCCGAAGGTGCGGTACTCCATAACTGTCTCCTCTTTCAGAGTTCAAGTTCCAAGAGGCTGGTCGCCAGTGTGCGAGCAAGCTTCTCCATCCTGATCGTCTCACGCTTGAAGAGCGTCTGTTTCTTGATCATCGAATCCAGGGCAGGCGATACGAACAGCTCATCGATCCAGCGCTCAGGAACAGCGTCAGAACCTTCCAGGCTTGCCGCAAGACCCCCATAGAGAGCACAGCAGAGACGTGCATTTCCCCCTCGGCTTGCCAGCAATCTTACCCCCGATTCATAGGAGTCCGACAGCAAGAGGGTACTGAAGACGGTGTCCAGGAGAGGAAGGGCCATCTTCTGCTGTTTCCCCTCATAGTGCTTTACTTCGGTTCTGCCCAAACAGGTCCTCAGCATTTGGCCGAGTCTCTCATCAAGTGCAAGCTTTGAGCACAGCTGCTGCAGCAGCCCTACCAGCGTGGAGGCATCCTCAGCCTTTTCCGAAATGGTCAGAGAGAAGGCCAGGCTCATCAGATACGCAGCGTCTTGGGCCAAGGAAGAGGTGCTGAACAGAGCGCTTTCGAGATTGGAGAGTTGGCGCTGCCGTTTGGCAGGTTTTCCGATCAGAGCCAAACCCATGACCAATGATCGTGAAAGGATGAAAGCAGATTCGGTGGTGGAGGTCTCATGTTCCAGGCTGCTCACCAGCTCTGGTGAGAGCTCTGCGCCCTCGCCTTTCACATACCTGCGGTAACAGGCCTTCACATGGTCGGCAAGCAACGCTTTGTTGTCGAGCATGCTCAAGGCCAGCAGGACAGAGAGATCACTTGACTCACTGCTCATGCCACACAGCTCATAGATGCTTTCGAGGGTATATACCTCTGTCAGGCCGTCAGGGGCAAGGAGCGAGAGCTCTTGTTCCTCTCTTCCCTCGCTCTGGCTTCCAAACCCATCACCGGTGAACCATCCCAGCAGTGCTGCATATGCTCTCTCTTCCATGTTGTCCCTCTCTGTCTGCACAATATCCGAACCAAGGAAAAAAGACGAGGCCTTTTGGGCTTAGCTTCGTGCTTCCGTTAGCTCAGATTGCACAAGCTTCAGGTCCTCGGGAATGTTGATGTGCTGGGGGCAGAGCGGAACACACTGGCCGCACTCGGTGCAGGAGGTAGGTCTCTTGTCCTGCTCCTTCTCATGCTCCCACATCTGCTTCACCACTGCGTAGCTGTCAAACATCCTGTACTTGTTCCAGAGAGCGAAATTGCCTGGTATATCCACCCCAAAAGGACAGGGCATGCAGTACTTGCACCCTGTGCACCCGTTGCCGACACGGCTCCGCATGACTAAGCCGATCTCATCGAGTGTCTGCATCTCTTCTTGTGTAAGCGGGGTATGCTGTTCAAACGTCTGAAGATTCTCCAGCACCTGGCCGTAGGTGGACATGCCGCTGAGGATGACCTTCACATTCGGATGGTCGGCCACCCACTTCAGGGCGTAGGCAGCGCTGCCGGTCTGCGTCCCAAGCGCGTTCAGCTTCTTTTCGAGATCCGGAGGAAGGGCGGCAAGCGAGCCTCCCTTGATCGGCTCCATGACGATTACCGGGATGCCGAGCTTGGTGCACAGCTCATACCCCTTGTCCCCTGCCTGTTCCTCGGTGTCGAGGTAGTTGTACTGGATCTGGCAGAAGTCCCAGCGGCGGAAAGAGGCAATATAGGCAAAGTCCTCATAGATGGAGTGGAAGGAGAATCCAAGGTGTCTGATCCTTCCCCGTTTCTGCTCCTCCTCCAGGTAGGTGACAACCCCAAGGTCCACCATCTTCACAAACGCTTTCTTGTCGATTGCATGAATCAGGTAGAAGTCGATGTACTCATGGCCCAGCCTGGTCAGTTGTTCCTCAAAGAGTCGCTTGGCATCATCAAGGGAGTTGACCAGCCATTGCGGCAGCTTGGTGGCAAGCTGATAGGTTGAGCGCTGGTATTTCTTCAGGTACGCACCCAAGAACGGTTCGCTCTCCCCTCCATGGTAGGTGTAGGCGGTATCATAGTAGGTGACACCGTTCTCGTATGCCAGATCGAGCATCTTTTCTGCCTCAGCTCTCTCAATGCCCCCTTTCTCGTTGAGGGGAAGCCTCATGGCTCCGAAGCCAAGCAGTGATGTCGTAATCTTCAGGTTCTCAAACACTCGTTCTTCCATCTGGGGGCTCCTGATGTAGTCTAGTGCCTTGTATTGTACCATGTTTTTCACAGGATTTTGCACAAAAACCCGTTTCTTGGCTTGTTCAGGTATTCTGATGCATGTATGCTGGATGAGGTTTGGGGAGGTTAGTCGTGGCTCTGAAACAGTATACCAGAAACATTGCGCTCTCCTATGCCTTCACCGTATGCATGAATCTCTCCTTCACCCACGGCATATGGATGATCTATCTGGCGAGTCGTGGTTTCTCCCTCATCCAGCTCGGTGCCCTCGAGGCCATCTTTCACATCACCAGTTTTCTGATGGAAGTGCCAACCGGTTCGGTGGCAGACATCTGGGGGCGCAAGACAAGCAGGCTTGCCGGAAGGGTCTGTTATGCCCTGAGCTTGGTCCTTATGTATTGGGGACCTACTTTTTGGCTGCAGATTCTCGCCTTTGTCCTCAGTGCCTTGGGGTACAACCTCGAGTCGGGGGCAGGGGATGCCCTGCTCTATGATTCCTTGCTTCTCGATGCCGATGAGAGTCGCTACCTCTCGGTGAAGGGTAGGGATGAGCTGCTCTACAACGTCGCTTCCATCATAGCGTTTCTCATCGGAGGATACCTTGCCAGCGTTGATTATATGCTGGCCTTCGGCCTTACCATCCTTTCCAGTCTGGTCGGTTTTGCCATAGCCCTGTTTTTCAGGGAGCCCGTCATACACGAGGAGATGCGAAAGGAGGAAAGGCCGAATCTGGTGAAGAGCATTGCCCATTCGCTAAAAAACCAGATGGTTGACAGTATGAAAGTCTTTGCTTCCACTCCTCGCATAGCCTTTCTGATCATCTTCAGTGAATCCCTGTTCGCCTTCATGATCTGCCTCTTCTTTTACCTGCAGAACCACTGGACAAATCTTGGGTATACGCCTGACTACATCGGCCTCATCTTCAGCCTGCATGCACTGGTTGCAGCCCTCTTTTCGGTGAATGCGCATCGCATCGAACGAGCCATTGGGCAGAAAGGGATTCTCATCGTCTGTCCGATCCTGTTGCTGTTCACCCTCTGGACGGTAGCGCTCACCCCCTATTCCGCTCTCTTCTACATCCTCAATGGAAGTCTGGAGGGCCTTTTGGCGCCTACCATCTCAACCTATCTGAACCGCCTGATCCCTTCGCGGTTCAGGGCGACCATCCTCAGTTTCCAGAGTATGGCGTACAGTCTCTTCATGATCATGATCTTCCCCCTGGTCGGCCTGATCGGGAGCTTGTACTCCCTTCCGCTTGCCTTCTCCCTCATGGCTTTTCTTGCAACCGTCCTGGTGGTTCCGTATTTGGTGCTCATCACCCGAAACAAGAATCGCAGAAAGCTCTGAGCCCAAGGCTTGCACTTCTTGGCATGAGTTCACCTGTCTGCTATCATGGGGCAATGAAGATATCCGCACGCATCATCAACAGCCTCCTCAGAACTTTCTTTCGTCTGTTTTTCCGCATTGACCGGAGCGAACTGGACAAGGTCCCTCACCAAGGCCCCCTGTTGATGATGGTCAACCATACCTCCAATCTGGAAGGCCCCATGCTGTATGCTTTTTTGCAGCCGCGCAAGCTGCATGCCATGGCCAAGCAAGAGCTTTGGGACCACAAGTTCATGGCTTATCTGATGAATCTCTGGGCTTCCATTCCTGTCGACCGGCAGAACATGGGCCGTGCTACGATGGATGCTTGCTTCAAGGTGCTGGATGAGAAACACATTCTTGCCATCGCCCCTGAGGGGACGCGCAGTCATGACGGCAAGCTGCAGGAAGGAAAGGGGGGTATTGCCTTCATCGCCCATAAGAAAGACGTTCCCATGATCCCCGTTGCCGTGGTGGGTTTTACCGAGTTCAAGAAGAACATCAAACACCTCAGGCGAACGGTGATCACGGTCAGGGTAGGTGAGGTCTTTGAGATCGTACAAAAGGGCGGGCGCATTGATGCCGATACCCGCCAGGCCCTGGCCGATGAGATCATGCTCCGTCTGGCATCTTTGATGCCTCCCTCCCTTCGTGGTCACTATGAAGGCAAGCCCATCACATTCACTCTGACAAAGGAAGCATGATCGATTCCAGCTCCTTGCTCGTCTTCTGAAGCACCTCATGGATTGCCCTATCAATCCTTGTGAGTCGTTGTTTGCGACTCTGGGATGTCTCGAGCAAAGCATTGACCCGTATCGGATCGCCGATCAGAAGATGGGCTCGCTTCCCTTTTGGGGTATAGCGTGTGTTGATGGATCCCCCCTCGACTCGGTTGAGCACATCCAGAAGGTTCAGCATCAGTTCTTTGTGCCGGATCTGTTTTGCTTCCCCTTCTCCATACTCCCTGTCCAGGTACTCAAGAACATCGACCACTTGGCTGTATTTGAGAAAGGTTTGCGCTTCTTCTCTCCTCTTCTCTTCTCCCTTCCGGGGCCCAAAGAGTATGTCTTGTCCTGCATAGCGCAAAGCAAAGAGCCTGTCGAGGGTCGTGTTGTCTGCCTCGTGCCCAAGGCCTGCCAACAGCTCTCCCTTTTCCAGCAACTGAGTGCAGAGAGCATCCCTTCGTTCCAGAAAGGATCGCTCCATGCTGTCCACAAGGCCGAAAGCCTTTGCAACCATCGATAGGGTGTAGTCGAAGGCTTCATCAAGGGCTTGCTCTGCCTCCTTGCTTTTCAGCGTATGGGAGCTTTTTTGTTCCCACAGCAAGAAGAGCTGCTCTCTCTGTACAGGATGAGCATAGCCGGTGGCAATGGGAAGGATGGTAACCTCCTGATCGCTCTCCATCGCCCAGAGGGCAAAGGAAGCGATTCCTGCTTGCAACGTGGCACAGTGGAACATGTGATAGGTCACTTGGCCCTCAGGAGCAAGGCAGAGGGGAAACCTTCCCTCTCTCAACTCGCCTTTGAGCAGTTCAATCCCCTCACGATTGGAGTAGCGGTTCTGCACTGCCACAAACCCAAGGCGAGGAAAGAGGAAACGGGTCACCTTGCCCGCCCAGTTGAGGACATCCCTGCCATAGAGGAAGCGCAGATGGCTCGCTTTCACCCCCACAAGGATGGCCGGGGCATCCTCTTTGGCAGTATGACGGAAGGCGATGATAAGGCGCTGCTTTCCTTGTTTGAAGGCATGCAACTCCTGGTCGAGAATATGCTTATGGTGGATATCCACCTGACTTATACCTTCTCCGAGGCGGAGGTACAAAGGTCCTATCATACGCACCAATGCTCTCATGACAGGGGAGTACTGAGGTTTGGGAAAGCTCTGGTCCGATTGCTTCACGACTCGCTCCGTTTGGAAAGAATGTCCTGATAGAACGCCTCATCGATGGGATAGGTTCTGAGGATTATGATGCCCAGAACATACCAGATGAGGGGAAGCGGGCCGCAAAGCAGCATGATGCCGGTCTTTGCCAGGGGCCCGACGGCTTCACTTTGGTAGCCGAAGAGAGCCAAGATCCACCCGTTCAGAGCCAAGGCAAAGGCCTGTCCAAGCTTGCTGGAGAACGTCCATACGCTTGAGAAGACGCCCTCTCTTCTCCCCTTTGCATGCAGGGTGACATCATATTCGACGATATCGGGAAGGATTGCATGCGGCATGACGTAGTGAGTTGACAAGCCGATGCCGGAAACGGCCATGATCGCCACCCCGAAAACCGGTCCCAGATGCTCTCCAAGCAGGCTGAAGAGCAGGACGCCCACGCTCATGATGCCCATCCCTATCATATAGCATCGTTTCTTGCCGATATGGTGGGAGATGCGAACCCAGATGGGTATGCACAGCAAGCTGAAGGAGAGCAGTGCCACCAAGGCAAGCTGAAACAGCCCCTCGTTGCCGAAGATGTAGGTGAAGTAATAGACCAAGGCTCCCTGCACCATCGAAGTGCCGGTGATGAAGAACGTCCAAGGAAGGAGGGCGGTCAAAAAGACCTTCTCCTTGAGCACCTCACCGAACGTACTGAAGAATCCAGTCTGCACTTCTTGCTGCGGATGAGACGGCTCGGTTATCGCAAAGACGGTAGCCAAGGTGGAGAAAAGCATCACCGCTCCCATGAAGGTGCCCATCATAGACCATCCCAGGGTGGCCGAGGAGAAGGATGAGACGATGGGCATGACCAAAGCAGCACCGATGAAGGTGCCGACCACCGCAAAGCTCATCCGGTATCCAGTGAGAATTGTACGCTGGTAGTAGTCTTCGGTGAGCTCAGGCAGCAGGGCTGCATAGGGTATGTTCACCAGCGTGTAGGCGGTGTTGAGCAAGCAGTAGAGAAATGTCAGATACACGAACAGCAAGGCTTGGCTGGAGAGCTGTACCGGGGTGAAGATGAGTCCCATGCAGAAGAAGGAGAGGATCGATCCTACGAACATGTAGGGCCTGCGCCTTCCAAAGCGGGTGCGGGTTCTGTCTGAGAGGTACCCGGTCACCGGGTCAGTGACTGCATCCCAGATCTTGCCGATCATCAGGGCGGTCCCGGCAAGAGCTGGCAGGAGGCCCACTACGTCGGTGAAGTAGAAGAGCAGGTAGAAACCGATGATGGTGAAGAACAGATTGCCGCCCAGATCGCCGATGCCGAATCCGAGCTTGGTGCGTAGGGTGAGTCTGTTGATGGGGTACCTCCTCAAAATAGGGTGTGAAGTTCAACTCAGAATTGTGAAAAACCTAAGGGAGCAGTGGGTTGTCCAAGACACCCAGAAAGAGGGGTATGTGAGCCTCAAGGTCAAGAATGGCATAGAAGAAAGGGCGGTCAAAGGTAAGAACGAGCTCGTCCTGTGGGGCCATGCTGGTAACTTTCATCATCACTGCCGTAACTGCTGCCGCCTCAGTGCCCTGCTCATCCACCCTGATGAACGTCTTGTGGAGCACCTCATCGATCACCACCTCCTTGCTGCTTGGGCTGAGCAAGGCACTGAAGTCGGCCCTCATGGGGCTGAAGCAGTGTGTCATGCCGAGCCGGCTCAGGTTGTCGACCAGACTGTCCTTGTACCTGCTTTCAAACTTGGGCAGGCTCAAGCGGATTCGCTGCATTTGGCTTTTCATTGCTTGCTCAAGCACGAATGCACTGAACTCTTTCCCCTTCCACGCATGCAGGTAGTCGGCGATATCCTGCTTCTCATCAGGCAGGATAAGGAGCATGGCATAGCGTTCGTTCTGGTAGGGAAGGGTCAGAAGGGATGCCCCCCCTGTCTTGGCGTAGGGAAAATACCCTGTTTGGTTGAGGAAGGGCGAACGGACATCTCCACTGCGGGTATGAAAGGGTCTCGTGGCCGTTGCCCTCGCTTCAAAGGGGGATCTCCAATCATCCTTGAAAGAGATGGCATTGATGAGGTAGAGCGCCATCTCTTCCCGTGTTGAGTCGATGATCGAATTGATGGCGTTGCGAGTGGCCTTGCTCACCCAATCGTTGATTCGCTTGGCACTGGCATCTTTTGAGAAATCCAGTTCGGTAGTCTCGGCCTGATAGTAGTGCTTGGCTTCCCGGGCAAAGGAAGGGGAGAGGGAAAGCCGCTGGTTCACCCACAAGCTGTTTGCGATGCTTACGGTATCAGGGAGGTTGGAGAGGTAGGAAAGGCTTTCAAGATTGAGCTCCTCTCTGTCCAGATGCCCTTTGGCAAGTACCTCAATCATCTGGCTCCGGGTCTCGCCGTTCGCTCCATTTGCACTCATGGCGAGAGCGAAGAGGACGGAAAGAGGGCTTATCATCTGGTTCTTCTCCTGCTCAAGCCCATCGAGAAAGAGCTTGTCGGAGAATTGTCGCACCGCCGACCCAAATGCGAGGCTTCTCTGTTCATCGACCTGTGCAAGGGGTAACTCCTCTGCAATGGGCATACTGAAGGCTAAGGTGGGAAGGATGCAAAGAATACATAAGCAAAGGGTGGGCCTGTACATGGCGGTATCTCCTTGAATGGGTGTATTCTACCACGGGGAGTACAGAGCTCAAAGGTTTTATCCACTCTGAAGCATAGCTTCACATGATTCACAAAGAGCAGCCCTAGGCTAAGGGACGATGGAGAGAAAGAGGATGAAGATTTCCAAGAAACATCGTATTCGGCTTCGGTCTTTGGTGCAACTCGCATTTTTTGTCTGGGTACTTCTGATAGTACTCGTTTCTGAGGCGGTTGAACGGGGTTGGAACCTCCCCTTTGAGGTCAAGACCGCCAGCTTGCATGCCCTTTGTCCCTTCGGCGGCATCGTCACGCTCTACAACCTGGTGAAAACCGGGGTGTTGATCAAGAAGATCCATGACTCTGCAGTTGTTCTGGCAACACTGGGCGTTGCGCTGGCAATCCTGTTCGGGCCGGTCATCTGTGGTTGGATCTGCCCCCTGGGAACCTTCCAGGAGTGGATTGGTCGCTTGGGAAGGAAACTTTTCAAGCGCAAATACAATACCTTTGTGCCAGCCAAGATTGACAGGATACTCAGGTTGTTGCGCTATGTGGTACTGGTCTGGGTGTTGGTGATGACAGCCCTATCTGCAACCTTGGTCTTCCAGGCCTACGACCCCTACTATGCACTCTTCTCGGTCATCCATGGGGAGGTCGCCATAGGCGGGTTGGTGATCCTGATCATCATCATGTTGCTCGCTTTGGTGGTGGAACGCCCCTTTTGCAAGTATGCTTGTCCCTACGGTGCTTTCCTTGGTTTGTTCAACCGCATCCGTATTTTCAAGATCCGCAGGGTCGAGTCGACCTGCATCAGCTGCAGTGCCTGCAATCGAGCGTGCCCCATGAACATTGATGTGGCGCACAAAAAGACCGTGAAGGATGCGCAGTGCATCTCCTGCATGGAGTGCACCAGCGATGCTTCCTGTCCTGTGGAAAAGACGGTGGTATTCTCCCCAAATGCGAAAGGCAGACATCTTTCAGAGAACAAGGTAGGGCTGCTTACGGTGGCAATTCTCATTGGTGGAATCCTGCTCTCAGTCGCCTTCGGCCTCTGGAAGACCAGCAGTTCCAAACAACCTGCACTCATCAAGAGCGGTAGCTTTGCCGGGATGCCCAACCCTGCAGATATCCGCGGTTCCTATACCTACCAGGATGTAACCAATGCCTTTGCGGTTCCCGTTGAGGTCCTGCTTGCTGCATTCCAGTCACAAAATGGAGCACAGCGGCTTGGGGATCTGGAAGAGCTGTGGCTTGCCAACATTCCAGCGGGAACCGAAGTAGGAACCGATTCGGTTCGGCTGTTTGTGGCTTTGTACACTGGTATCGACTTCGAAGCGGAAGAGGGAACGCTGCTGCCGACCAGCGCCATTGAGGTGCTTGAACAGCAACAGAAGACCAGCGATCCTCGCTTTGCCGATCTGAAAGCGAGTGCGGTTGCCCTTCCTGAGGGGCTTGAGGTAGCACCTTCGGTGGGGACCACTTCCGTATCGATCACCGGAAAGACAACGGTCCAGGATCTGATCAATGCTGGATACAGCTTCAGCGACTTGGAAAAGATCCTGGGTAAGGTCGACAACAAGCTAACTGCAGTGAAGACGCTTGCAGAGAGCAAAGGCTTGGATTTCTCTGCCGTAAAAGCTGAGATTGCCGCCCTCTAGCCCGCCAAGGCGAAGGAGAGCGGGATGGTGAGCATTCCCAGCAGTGTAGATGTCAGGACCATGGTGCTGGCAAACTGATTGGGAAGGTTGTAGCGCAGCGGAAGCACGCTGGTAAAGACTGCGGAAGGAAGGGCGGTGGAGACAATGACCACCGTCCTTGCCATTCCACTCAGCCCGAAAGCCAGCGCAGCCAGGACTCCGATCGCATAGCCTCCGACGAAGCGCAGCAGCAGTGCTCCGATAAGACTCCAGCTGAAGGTGAACTTGATTCTCCTGATCGACACCCCGAGGGTGAAGGCCGCCAAGGGGGAAGCCGCTTCTCCTGCAAAGGTAAATGTGTTGACCAGTGCCATGGGAAGGTTGAGCGAGATCAGGCGGGCAAAGAAACCCAGAAACACTGACCAGAGGATGGGGGAGTGGAGCATGGAGAGCAGGCTCTTCTTGCTCAGCCCTCCCGTAATGACAAGGATGCCGAGGGTGAACATGAAAATGCCCTGTACCTGGTCGTAGATGAGGATGAGGTTCATTGCCTCCATACCTCCCCAGAGTTTCATCAGGGGGATGCCCAGAAAGCCCGAGTTCATGAAGACCAGCGGAGGTACCGTACTCCGTATATCCTGCTTGAAGATCTTGGCCCAAGCAAACGAAACGCCGAAGAGCAGGATGCAGACCAACGCCGAGGCCTTGGCCATATCCGCAATTGCAGCACCGGAAAGGTCGGTTTGCACCAAAGAGATGAAGACAAGGGCAGGCAGAAAGAAGTCGGAGACTACTTTCACCAGATCTTCCACCTTGATGGAGTAGATGCCACTGAGCACAAAACCGCCCAGAATCACCAAGAGAATCGGCAACATCTGCACAAATGAGGAGGCTATCATGGCAGGTACTATAGGAGAAAGCGCCTCCAAAGGCAAGTATCATCAGATCTATGGGGCAAACCAGTATACTCCTTCATAGAAATCTGCCAGTTCATACGCATAAGCCTGAAAAGAGACACCATCGATGGTGAAATTGCTGAAAACCGGCCGGCCTTCAGAACGCAGCATCTCCCAGTACAGGGCATGGGTGCTCCCACTGGAGCCGGTACGCACGCTCATCGAGAAGGTTGCTGAAAAGGGAGGCAAGCCTTCACCCGCAAAATCCATGGTATCGGTACCGTGTGCATAACTGCCGTCTGGGGTACTCAGGTCGGTGAAGGTGTGGGTCCAGGTGTGGGAAGGGGAGCTGGTGCTTTCAAAACTGTACCCAACAGGAGCTTCCTCTTTTGCATAGGTAAAGATGTGGCCGTAGGTGCTCAACATCTCCCAGATCAACAACTGTTCCCCGGTTGGAGGATTGGAAGGGGAGCAGGAGGAGCACATGATGGCGATCAAAAGCAATGCAAGCTTTCCCATAGATGATTCTCCTGTCTTCAGTATACGAAGGGAGACGCAATTCACCCAGAGTGACATCCCCCGCTTCGTCGCATTTTTTTTCTGCACCAATGAAGGAGTTCTTGATTCCTGCTCTCTTTTCGCTATACTGAAACCACACATCTGGTGGATAAGGAGCAGCATGCGTAAGGCCCAAGGGTACAACCGCTGGACAACAAGACCCAGTCATGGGGTAAAGCGTAGAAGACGCATGCACGTAGCATTCCAACTCTTTGTGTTGGGAATCCCCATTGTTCTGGTCATTACCCTTGCTTTCTTCCAGTTGCATAACAGGCTTGAGCGTCTGCTCGACCAAGAGAAAAGCAACCAATATAAAAACATCAGCGAACAGTGTGCAAGCCTGCTGTCCCTCCAGCTGCAACACGACCGGCAGCATCTTGTCTCCTTGGCAGCCTCCCTTTCTTCTCATGCTCAGAGTGAAGTGGATGCAGTGCTCTCTGCGCTTGCAGATCCAGAAATTTCCTACCAAATTGGGACCGATGGTACCGCACCTTTTTACGTGCAAGAGGGAATGGTCATCTTCCAAGAACCCTTCAGCTTTGCTGACGGGACACGTGCGCTCCTTCAGCAAAGAACTCCTGCAGTTGCCTACCAAAAGCAGATCGAGTGTCCCACAACCCAGGTTCATACGACCATGATCTGGGCTGATGAGCGTGGGTCGATCATCTGGAAGTTCACCAATGATGAGTTGGTGGAAAGCGGCCAAGATTCTCTTGGGTCCCTGGTGCCTTCGTGGCAAGCGGGTTCAGATAAATCCACACACATCCTGGGCAATGGATGGTACGTCTCCATCCACAGCCTTGGTGGTGACTATGGGTATTTCTTCTTGGAACGGGAGGACACCCTGCTCAGGCGGGCGTATCTGACCATCCTCCAGTCCAGCCTCTCCATAGCGATACTGGTGATGCTGATCCTTTTGGTCCTGCTCTTTTTCCTCATCTACCGAGATCATATGTATGAGAAGTCGCTGATGCGCCTTGCGTTTGAGGATGAGCTGACAGGACTTCCGAACAAAAACCATTTTGTGCATGAGGCCTCGCAATTGCTGTTGCGTTCGCGAAGTTCCTATGCAGTCATTGTCATCGACATAGGCAAGTTCAAGCTTATCAACAACCAGTTCGGGTACACCTTCGGCGATACGCTGCTGATGTACATTGCCAAGATTCTCCCGCGCTTTACCACCCAGGACGGGGTGTGCGCACGTCTTTCGGGGGATAAGTTCATCCTTCTTTGCAGTTACCGTGAACGCAAGGTTTTGGAGAAACGCATTGCAGCCCTCTACCATGAGCTGAAGCGGTTCACCTTTCCCCATGCTTCTCCCTTCCAGCTCGATATCCTCATCGGCATTTCGCTGATCGAGGATGGCAGAACCAGCATTGATGCTGCAATAGACTGTGCACTGTTTGCACTCTCCTCGCTGAAAGGAAAACAGAGTTCGGGGTGGAGCTACTATGATCTGGCGCTGAAGGAGCAACTGCTTGAGGAGAGTGAGCTGGAAAAGGTCTTTACCAATGCACTCAAGGATGGACAGTTTTTCATCATGCTCCAGCCCAAGTACTCTCTCTCTTCCACCCACCTGGTGGGAGCTGAAGCTTTGGTGCGGTGGAACCACCCGACCAAGGGCTTGGTTCCTCCCACCGAATTCATCAACCTGCTGGAGACGCATAACCTTCTGGTTACCTTGGACATGTATGTGTTGGAGCAGGTATGCAAACTTTTGACCCGATGGAAGTCAGAGCAGAAGCCGTTGTTGCCCATTTCTGTGAACCAATCACGCTCACACCTGTTCAGCTCGAATTATGAGCGTACCTTGGTCAATCTGGTGGACCTCTATGGCATCGATCACAATCTCATGGAGTTTGAACTTACCGAAAGCTTGTTCACCCATGACATCAAACACCTCTCGCATGTGATGGAGAATCTCAGAAAGCATGGCTTCTTGGTCTCTCTTGATGACTTTGGCAGCGGCTATTCGTCGCTCACCATGCTCAAGGATGTCACCATCGATGTCATCAAACTCGACCAGGGCTTTCTCAAAGGTGCTGATGATCATCAGCGGGGCAAGGTGGTGGTAGAGCACATCATCAGCATGGCCAAGAGCCTGGGCATCACCACCGTCGCCGAGGGTGTGGAGACATTGGAACAGGTACAGATGCTCACTGCACTCGGTTGTGACGTCGTGCAAGGCTTCTACTTCAGTCAGCCGCTGAGCATCGCAAACTACGAGGCACTGCTCATCGATGATCGTCCCCGTTCTTTCTCCTGAAGAGGGCAAGGGAGCCAAAACCGCCGACAAGGGCAATGTAGAACCCAAACTCATACCACCAACCGGTGTTGTTGGTCTCATAGATCCGGTACATGGGGTTGAACAGGCGTGCAATGAGTGCAACAGGGGCTATCCACCCATGCCAAATGCCCAACAGGAACCCTGCAGGCTTTTCTCCTTCGGATGCGGCCACTGCCAAACAGGACGAACACAAGAACAGCGTCAAGAGAACCAACAACAAGATGCGAGTACATTTCATACTTCTTCTCCTATAAGCCTTGCAATGCGCATGATGACCCGATTGGCCTCAGGTATGGGAAAGAGCGGGTAGTCATGGTTCATCTTCCTTCCTTCGTGGTACTCCAAGATGGCTCCTTCCTGCTTTGCTTTTGCCCGCAATGCTCGGGCGTCTGCCAAAAAGAGTTCATGGGTACCGACAAAGAGCGTGATCGGACAGAGCTCTTTCAACGATCCATACAAGGGTGATACCCGATAGTCTTGCCCTGAAAGTTCCTGTTTCCAAGCTTTGCCGTACATGACCAGCGTGTCGCGGTCAAGCATGGGATCGCGTTCGGCAAGGTAGTCGATGCCAATATGCGTGAGCTCGATATCCAGCCAAGGGGAGATGAGGATCAGGTGGGAAAAGGGGAGATGTTGCTCAGCACCCAGCACTTGGGCAAGGGCAAGGGCAAGTCCCCCTCCGGCTGAGTCCCCACCCAGGACAAGGTGCTCGTCGGGAAAGCTGGCTGCAAACCGGCACAACAGGGGAAGCACATCACGTGCCCCTTGATGGGGAGCCTTGGGATAGATCGGAACGACGATGGTACAGGAGGAAAGCTTGGCCAAACGCTGCAGGAAGAACCAATGGGCGAAGTAGGGTTGTTCGACATAGGCTCCTCCATGCAGGAAGAGCATGGTCTTGTTCTTCTTGCTCCCTGTGAAGGTGAAGACCTGCATGCCCTCGAATGACGACTCTTCAATGTTTGCAAACCGTTGCAATGCCAAAGGGATGGAGTAGGGCTGCCTGCTGATGGCTGCCAACTGGTCCAGGCTCTTTCGGATGGGGATGAGGCTCTGCTTGATCATCAGTGTGAGCAGTCGTTCGCTCATGTAGCTTGCTGCACTGCGCTGCTCGCGAATCCTGATGACCAGGACAAAGAGGACGAGCGCAAAGGTGACTGCGATGAGCAGCAAGCTTTCCGTGGTCATAAGATGAAGAGCACCAGGATTGCTTGGTTGAAGAGATGGGTCAGGGCATGGGCGATCATGGCGTACTGAAGGCCAAGTTTCAGGTACAGCAGGCCGAAGACCCAACCCAGCAGGCCGTTCAGTACCAGTGAGCGCACCACCAACAGTGTGGTAAGCCCGCCGAAGGCAACCTCGGTTGCCGGCAAGTGCCCGAGGGCGAAAAGCAAGGCTGCTGCGATATTGGCAATTTGATAGAACAGCGGTCTGATGGGTGCATCGCCCCGCTTCGCATCCAGGAGTTTATCCATGAGAAAGACCAACAGGGAGAGGAAGAAGAGACGCAGCATGATCTCCTCAATGATGCCTCCGTACAGCATCGAGAAGAGGAGGGCGAGCAGGGAGAATGACTCTCTGGTGTATGCTGCTTGTATCTGGGGAATGAGAGGGGCAAAGAGATAGAGATCGCTGAGCATGACAAGAGCGCACACAAAGCCCGCAAGGATGGCTTGCCTGGTCTTCTTTTTCTCAAGAAACCCTTCGGGAGCAAGGGCAACCCGCTGGCTGAGTACATGCCCAAGATAGCCGAGAACCAAGGTGTACAGTCCTGCTATCTGGAGGATGGAACTGAGGACCAGCACGAAAGCTGGAGCTTCCACCCCCATCTGCTGCATTGCCCGCATATTTGTGGACGCAAGATACATGCTTGTTGCCACTCCCACAGGAAAGGCAAGAAGCGAGAAACGTACGGCTTTTCGGTTCAAATGCATAGTAGCCCCCTGCAGCTACTGTACACGTTGCAAAATTTGCTGGCAAGAGAGGGAAAGACCTGCTTCCCCCTCTTATTCATCTTTCTACCTTACTCGAAGGTAAAGGCTTCGAGAGCGCCTTCATAATCATAACTGTAGATGTCGTTGCGATCCTCGCCGATGAACGCTTGTCTCTTTTGCAGCATCTTTACGTTCACCACACCTCCCGCATTGAGGGAGAGCAAACCCTTGTGTGCTGCCGCACTTGCTATGCTGCTGTCAAAGGTATAGGGGTCTGAACCGAAGACATCCTGTGCCAAGGCATTGGGTGGGATGCGGACACGCATCTTCTCTCCCGGTTCAAGGCCAAGATTTGCCGCAGTGGTCAGATAGGAGATTTCGATCGGTTCGAGTTTCTCCCTGCCGATGGGCCTTCCACTCTTGTCCACGAAGACAAAGCTCAAGGGCCACGATCCATAGGCTGTTGAAGAGACGCCGTTGAGCAGAAGTCCGCCGTAGTACTGTCGGCCTTCCGTTACTTCAATGGTGACTTCTCCTCCCTTTGCAAAGGTTATCAAGCCCATCTGCACCGCTGCTGTTCCTATGCTGCTGTCGGTGGTGTAGACTCCCACACCCCACACCGCTGAAGCGTATCCATGCGGTGGAAGGCTCAAGGTTATGGTGTCTCCGACACGATTGGAGAAGTCCTCTGCGTTGCGCTCCCATGCGACGAGGGTTGGTTGCTCCAAGTCCGGGTTTCCAACCACCTCTGCCTCTTCAACTTGCTCATCAGCACTCTGTTTGGAGTATTCCAAATAAAGGTTTGGGCCTCCAGGGCCGATTTCGAAAGCACCGGATGTACAACCCGTCAACAGTGCAATCAGCATAAGCAGTGCAGAAAAGAGACACATATGTTTCATTGCTACCCCCTTGTGTTGTTGGGGCTGTGGTACAACGTGTTGTCAGGACATGGTATACCAATCCCCAACGATCTTTTCTCTGGGTATCAGCATACGCCCAAGAACCGGGGAACGGAAGAGGAGATCTCCCCTCATCTGCAAAAATGAGGCTTGATTCCTTTCTCTCTATGTCCCACACTTGCGCTAGGAGAGAAATCATGGAACTGCTGAACCATCCCAATCCGACGGTCCTGCGTCTGGTCGAGTACCTTACCATCCTCTGCAAAGGAACGACAGAGAAGAGTACCTATGAGTCCTATGCCGATATCTTGGAGTGTGCCACCCCCTTTGAAGTGAACAGCGCCCTCGACGCGGTGCTTTCGCAAGCCGAGGATGTCACAGCCCTTACGGTCCCGGTAGCCCGCTTCATCCGCTCCTTGGGCAAAGCCCTGGAAGCGTATCCCCTGCCCACCTATGTGGAAGGATCCTTGCTTTCCAGCTTGGAAGCAGAGAACGAGGAGATTGGCAGAGTGACACGCAGGATGCAGGAGTTGGGGAAAAAACTCCAGAAGGAAAAGGATGCGGACATCTCTGAGCTGAAAGAGCTTGCCGCCTCATGCACCTTGCTTCGTGAGCACTATGTACGCCTGCAGAATGAGCTTTTCCCGCTCTTTGAACAGAGCAACGCTGAGCATGCATGCGTGAAACTGATGTGGTCGATCCAAGATACAGCGCTCTCCTGCCAGAAGGAGGTGGCTGCGTTCAGTGCACGGGATATCACCTCGTTCTGGAAAGTATTCAGCCGATTCTATTTTCATGTGGAAGTGCTTCGCTATCGTGAGCACTATATTTTGTACCCAGTTGCGTTCCGCTCTCTTGCTCCCCCACCACCCGAACAAAAGCGTGTGGGTACGAAAGGGGTGTTCTCTTCGGTTACCGGCAGCCTGGACCAAGAAGAGCTTGAACAGATCTTCTCCCTGCTTCCCCTGGACGTAGCATTCATTGACAACGAAGATCGGGTGAAATTCTATTCCGACCCCCCGCACCGCATCTTTCCCAGGAGCCCACAGGTCATCGGAAGGCTCGTTCAGAACTGTCACCCGCCCAAAAGCGTCGGAACAGTCCAGGCCATCCTCGACTCCTTCAAAGAAGGGAGGGAGGATACTGCCGAGTTTTATCTGACTTTGAGAGGGAAGTTCGTCCACATCCAGTACTACGCGGTGCGTAGCATGGATGGTTCTTATCTAGGTACCTTGGAGGTAACCCAGGATGCTACTCACCTCAGGAATCTGAGCGGTGAGAAGCGTTTGTTGTAGCAAGATAGGATTCTATCATGGAGCAGCAGGAGTTCTCCTCTGCTTTGAGAATGCTCATTTCACGCACTGCGTTTTCAGCAGAGTCTGATGCATGAGCGGCGTTGACGCGGATGTTGGAGCCGAATTCTCTGCGAATGGTTCCCGCTGCAGCCTTGTTCGGATCGGTTGCACCCAAAATGGTGCGGACCTTCTGCACTGCATCCTTGCCCTCATAGACAAGCACCATGCACTTGACCAGACCGGGCTTATCCAGATCCTCAGCTTTGCAATCGCTGGGTTTGACGCCTGCCATGAACTCTACGATGCGCTCAAACTGCTCCTCACTGTACATGTCGCCGAAACTGTTGGTCAGGATGTCCTGCAGCTGTACATTCAGATGCACGTTGAACTCATGCTCGAGCAACTCACGAGCTTGCATGCCATAGATGGGAGCGAGCTTTGCCTTCAAGCCGTCCTTGGTGGGTCCGTAGAACTGCAGGGCCTGGCTTACGGACATTTTCAGCACCTTGATGCCTACGATTCTCAGACCGCTGCGGGAGAACATGTCGATGATCATGCCCGGGCGGGAGGAAGCATATTTCCAGTTGTCCGGTTTGATGATGACCAAGGTTCGCTCGACATCGGCATAATACTCTGCAGGTCTGTTGACGATGATGTTGCTCTGATTGCCAAGCCAGCTGTGCAAGAGCCTCAGGGTTGCATCCGCCTCCTCTTGGGTCTGGGCTGTGATGACTGCAGGCTCAAAGTAGCGGACCTGGTTCTGGCTTTCATCGGTGAAGATCAGGTCGGCGTACGTATCGCGGATTGATTCCCCGATCACGGTTTCCACACTGCCTGTCTCCTTCTGGAAGGAGCCTACTACGTTTGCAAGTTGTTCGGTGGGATTCTCACCCTTGAACAGAAGCAACATGGATCGATGGCGTACTCCGCCGGACGGGCCCATGCTCTGCTCTATGTAGGATGAGAGCAGGTCGGATATCCTGAAACCTTCAACTTTCTTGCGGTTCTTGATGACGCTTGCGTACGCTTGGGCTATGTGTTGGTCCATGGCGATCATCTGTACGCCAACAAGCTCCAAGGAAATACGGGAGAGAAGTCTGGAGAGAACCCCGCCGGTCCTGCTTTTCGCGACCGTATAGGGGGTGACCAGAACATACGATAAGGACTGTTCCATGAGCAGCCTCCTTCTAAGATGTCTGTATGACGTATCCTACAAGGCGATGACGGCTTTTGTCCATCGGGTTACGGGGAAAGGAACTAAAATACTTCGATTTGGCAGGATTTCATCGTTTCCAAGGCTGCAAGGTGGCGCTCCTTATTTGAACCGGCACAACAGCTGCTGAGAACCCTCAGCGGCAGTTCAGGCCGCATTGCCTTGATGAGCAGGGCATTCGATACCACACAGATATCGGTACACAAACCGACAAGCAGCACCTGTTTCAGGTCCTTGAGACTCACAATCCAGGAGGCGAGGGCAACTGAGCCGAACGTCGGTTTTTCGAAGACCTTGGCATCCTTGAGCAGCTCTCCCAGCTCATCGACAAGCTGGTGTCCCTCTGTGCCGGCGATGCAGTGTTCGACCGGCAGTGCCTTGCCTTCGCTGGTGTTCAGATACCCATTGCTGTGGGTATCCAGGGTATAGGCAAGCATGCCGTCCCAGGTGAGGATGAGCTTGCGAACCTGAGGAACAATCGCAAGGGCCTCAGCCGAGCCAAGACTCCCGCTCACAAAGTCCTTTTGCATGTCTATGATGACAAGCAGTTTGTCAGAATGAGGTCTTGAAGAGTCCGTGGACATTGCAGTAGGCATATACATCTCCATGATCCTTGTCGGTGAACACCGCAGTTGCGCTGCTCCCGCTCTTGATGTCGCTGCGTCTCACCGTTTGCTTGGTCACAAACAGGATGCAGGTGATTTGGTGTTCAACGCTCTGTGGATGAGGCTTCGAGCCCACTTCCACATACAAGAGGCCGTTACGGTGCTTGAGCAGAGGCTGATGATACTCATCGCCCTCCCCATCCTTCTTGCTGACCAATAGTTCCATGCTCTGTCCACAGCAAGTAAGCGAGTGACCCCCGTTATCGATGAGCTCAACCAGGGTATTGCAGACCGGGCATCGGTAGAAAAGCAGTTTCTTTGCCATACATTCTCCTCCTCTTAAGGGTACTAAGGTTCTGCCAAAGAGGGAAGGGGCTGACAGTGTTCCCAATCTTACCGACTATTCATGGTCTTTGCATACTTTTCTCATACTTTAGGCGTAGCGTATGCCCATCAACGTTCCCACTATGGAGGAAACACATGAAAAAAGTAGTACTGGTCACAATGCTCTTTCTTGCCCTTGCCAGTTTGTTTGCCGGAGGAAAAAGCGAACAAAGCACACCGGTTGCCAACAGTTTTGCTTGGGTCGAAGAGGGTACTATCCACGGTCTTCCGATGGTCAACCCACTCAAGGTGACGGGAAATATCATCACTGCAGGGAGCAGCACCGTCTATCCGCTCTCCGAGCGTATGGCCGAGCGTTTCAAGGAAGAAGGCTACCGCGGCGTAATCACGATCGATTCCATCGGAAGCGGTGCCGGATTCGAACGATTCACGGTTGCCGGAGAGACCGATATTGCCAATGCAAGCCGCCCGATCAAGGCCAAGGAAATTGATGCAGCGAAATCAATCGGCAGGACACCGCTTGAATTCCGTGTCGGCACCGATGCCCTGGCGGTAGTGGTGAGCAAGGCGAACACCTTTGCCAAGAATGTCACCAAGGAAGAGCTGGCCCGCCTGTTCAGCACGGCAACTACTTGGAAGGATGTGAATCCATCGTGGCCGAATGAGCCGATCCAGCGTTTCATCCCCGGCACCGACAGCGGCACCTTCGACTACTTTGCCGAAGAAATCTTTGCAAGCAATCCCGAGCCGCTGCTCTCCGCAAAGAACCTGCAGCTCAGCGAGGATGACAACATCCTGGTACAGGGAATCAAGGGAAGCCCGTATGCCGTCGGATTCTTCGGCTATGCCTACTATGCAGAGAACGAGGCGTCCCTGAACATCCTCAGCATCAATGGGGTCGAAGCAGTCAAGGCGAATGTTGACAACAACACCTATCCGCTGGCCCGACCGCTCTTCCTCTACAGTGATGCCGTTGTGATGAGAAGCAAACCCCAGGTTGCAGCCTTCATCGACTTCTACCTCAGTTACGTGAATGAGGAAGTCATCAAGGTCGGCTACTTCCCGGCAAGCGAGGAAGCCATCGACAAGGGCAGAAAGCTCTGGCTCGAGGCAATGCAAGGAACGTATTAAGTCCATCGAATTGGAAAGACCGCGGACCAAAGGGTCTGCGGTCTCTTCGCATACAAAAAAGGTATTTGCTGATGATTCAACATGTTGGAAACCATCCGTTTGGCAAGAAACACCGTCCTCATGAAGTGGTCATTGAGACGCTTTTGTTTCTCTTTGCCCTCTTCTCCATCCTCATCACCGTCGGGATAGCGTTCATCCTTGTGCGGGAGTCCTTCCTCTTCTTCGCCGACCCCGACGTGGATCTGCTTGGCTTTCTCACCGGAAAGGTCTGGCAACCGATGATCGGCCTGTTCGGCTTCTTGCCGCTTTTGAACGCAACGCTCACCACCAGCCTCATAGCCATGCTGTTGGGTATTCCCTTGGGCCTCTTTGTCGCCATCTATCTGGCCGAATATGCAAGTGATCGGGTACGGGGTTTTCTCAAGCCCACCCTGGAGGTGCTTGCCGGGATTCCCACCATTGTGTACGGCTACTTCGCCCTGACCTTCATGACCCCGCTGCTTCGCTCGATATTCGGAGAGAACAGGGTGGACATCTACAATACCGCCAGTGCAGGGCTTGTCATCGGCATCCTGGTTCTTCCCATGATCGCCACCATGGCGGAAGACGCCATCACCTCGGTACCGAAGGACCTCAGGCTTGCAGCGTATGCCCTTGGGGGTACGAGCATCGAGACCACCTTCAAGGTGGTGATTCCCGCTGCTTTGAGCGGACTGTCGGCAACTTTCCTGCTTGCCCTTTCGAGGGCTATCGGCGAGACGATGGTGGTCGCCCTGGCTGCAGGGGCAGGTCCCAATCTTACGGCAAACCCCTTCAAGGCGGCTGAGACCATCACCGGATACATCGTACGCATCAGCGGAGGGGATGTCAGTTACAACTCGGTGGACTACAACAGCATCTTTGCCCTTGGCTTGGTGCTCTTTGTGATCACCTTCACCCTCAACCTTGTTTCGAGAAAAATCTCTGGCCTCTTCCATCAGGAGTATGATTGATATGCTAAGTGAAACATTGTTTGGAACCGATGAGATGATGACATCTCTGATGCAAAAGAGAAAAGCCGGTGGAGTGGTGTGGAAGGTTGTCTTTCTCTTTTCCACTTCGCTGGCCATCCTGTTCCTCTTGCTGTTGCTTGTTTCGGTGATCGACTCCACTTTCGGCTATGTAGCGGTTCGCAATGAGATGGAACCGAGCCAGCTGGTGGCTGGAAAGGATGCAGTCAGTGAGTTCAGCCGAGCCGAGCTTGAGACGGTGCTTCAGGAGCACCTCTCGTCAGGCATCCTCAGGCGGGTCCTCCATGACAAGCCGTTGCAGGAGCGGTCGAAAACCGATCTGGTTTCCCTCGCTCAGCAGTATGTGGTCAAACCCAGCGTGGTGCGATCGTGGGGCCTAGGCGACTCATTACTCGATCAGAAGAGCATCGAAGCGTTCATGGCTGGAAACGAAGGGTTGCACCTGACGTTCAGAAGCTGGATCAACTGGTCGTTCTTTACCTCGGACCAGTCAGCCAATCCTTTGAACGCAGGGGTGCGCACCGCCTTTTTGGGGTCGCTGTGGATCATCATGATCACCTTCGTCTTCGCCTTCCCCATCGGAGTGGGAGCTGCAATCTATCTGGAGGAGTATGCGGTGGACAACAAACTCAACCGCCTGCTCCAGCTGAATATCTTCAACCTCAGTGCCGTGCCCTCGATCATCTACGGCCTCTTGGGGCTTGCCGTCTTTGTGCGAAGCATGGAGCACATCACCAGCGGGGCTTTCCTCAGCTCGGTATCTGATACGACTGCCAATGGGCGGACGATTCTCAGCGGAGGGCTTACCCTTGCTCTGTTGGTGCTTCCGATCATCATCATCAACACCCAGGAGGCGCTGAAGGCAGTCCCCGACTCCTTGCGGATGAGCAGCTATGGGGTAGGGGCGACAAAGTGGCAGACCATCGCCAGCCATGTGTTGCCCGCAAGCATCGACCGCATCCTCACGGGAACCATTCTTGCGTTGAGTCGGGCCTTGGGAGAGACTGCCCCTCTGGTGGTCATCGGCGCTTCCACCTTCATCAGTGTCGATCCATCGAGCATCTTCTCCAAGTTCACCACCTTGCCGATCCAAATCTACCAGTGGTCTGCCAGGCCGCAGGGAGCCTATCGAAATGTTGCAGGGGCTGCGATCATCACGCTTATGCTTCTGCTTATGGCGATGAACAGCTTTGCCATTATCATGCGTGACAAAATTTCCAAGAAGAAAAGGATGGAATCATGAATACCACCAATCTTGCCGAGGCTTTGCCTCGTGTGTATGAGCAGCCGCAAGAGGAAAAGACCATCATCGCCTTGAAGGACGTGAGCATCTACTACGGTTCCTTCCAAGCGGTGAAGCAAGCCTCTTTGGATATCTACGAACATCGGGTGACCGCCTTCATCGGGCCTTCGGGCTGCGGAAAAAGTACGGTGCTGCGCAGCATCAATCGTATGAACGATATGATCCGGGGCTCGCGCATCGAAGGCAGTGTCCGGTTCCACGACCACGACCTCTACGCCGCTGATGTCGATCCTGTGCTGATCAGGAGAAAGATAGGGATGGTCTTCCAAAAGCCCAACCCGTTCCCCAAGTCCATCTATGAGAACATAGCATGGGGGGCAAGGATCAATGGCTTTAGGGGAGACTACAATGAACTGGTGGAGACAAGCCTTCGCTCGGCGGCGCTGTGGGATGAGGTGAAAGACAAGCTCAAGCAGAATGCACTGCGTCTCAGCGGGGGCCAGCAACAGCGGCTCTGCATTGCAAGGACCATTGCGGTGCAGCCTCAAGTCATCCTCATGGATGAACCGGCTTCGGCACTGGACCCCATTGCAACCGGCAGGATTGAGGAGCTGATTCTCGAGCTGAAGAACTCCTACACCATCATCATTGTCACCCACAACATGGGGCAGGCCTCCCGTGTCTCCGACCACACTGCTTTCTTCATGGTGGATGAGAAACGAAGGGGTTACCTTGAGGAGTATGCTCCCACCGAGCAACTCTTTCTCAATCCTGCACACAAGAAGACGGAAGAGTATATCTCGGGCAAATTCGGTTGATCGAAAGGAACAGACAGATGGAAAGTACAAAGACAAGTATGTTGGATGAGAAGATGCATTTCTTCCAGGAGATGCTCGTCCAGATGGTGAACAGGGTGGAGGAATCGATCTATCAAGCGCAGCATGCGTTCCGAAACCATGATGTTGAGTTGGCTAGGAAGGTTATGGAGAACGACTGGTTCATCGACCAGCTCCAGGAGATGATTGAGAATGACGGGGTGCGCCTGCTTGTCAGTGAGACGCCGTATGGCCACTATATGCGCCACATCATTGCCGGTATCAAGATTGTTGGGTCACTGGAGCGGATGGGCGACCATGCTGCACATCTGGCGAAAATGGCCAGTGCAGAAAAAGAGCCTGAGGATTTCCTGCCCTATGTGGAACGCATCAGCAAGATGGCTCTGCTTGGGGCAACCATGACGCGCCTGGCTGTCCAGGCTTTCATCGATGTGAAGTCTGAGAAGGCGATGGAAGTGGCTCGTATGGATGACCAGATGGATGAGCTGCGTGACGCGATGAACCGCGACCTGTTCTCCCTCAAGCCCAAATCGGAGAAAGAGATGGAGCGGATTCTCAATCTCTTCTACCTAACCAAGGAGATGGAGAGGTTCGGCGATCATGTCACTACCATCTGCAGATGGATCGTCTACATGGAACGTGGGCAGAAACCCCACCTCAATGGACCAAAACGAATGTAGTGCTTTCTAGCGTGTATAGAGCGCAGAACTGCGCTCTTGCATGCTGGATAGTTCCTTGCTTGCCCTGGGAAGGGTAAGGGTGAACGTGCTTCCCTTCCCCAGCTCGCTCTGTACCGATACGGTGCCGTTGTGCACTGCAGCTATGTGCTTGACAATGGATAGACCAAGTCCGGTTCCCCCCTGTCGGCGGCTTCGTGCTGTATCTACGCGGTAGAAACGTTCAAAAATACGCTTTTGGTCCTCCAAGGGGATTCCAATGCCATTGTCACGCACCTGCATGACCACTTCTTTCTGTCCCACCTCGACGTTGAGATGAACAACCGACCCACTTTCTGAGTAGGTCAGGGCATTGATGAGCAGGTTGGTCAGCGCTTGCACCACCAGCATGCCATTCACAAAGAGTTCAAATCCCTCAGGATTGGTAAGGTGGGTGATGAGGTTGCTCCCTTTTTGCTGGAACCGATAAGAACACTGTGCCTCGGTCTCGCTGATAATCTGTTGGGCAGGCACCCAACTCATGGTTGGTTTTGCCTGTTGCTGTTCCAAGCTGGAGAGCAGCAGCAGATCCTCCACAATGTGCTGCATGTTGGTGGCCTGACGGTTGATGATCTGGCTGAAGTGAATGATGTCAGCATGTTCCTCTGCACCTGCCAATGCCTCTGCAAAACCCGCGATTGAGGTGATGGGGGTTTTCAGCTCATGGCTGACATTGGCGACGAAATCCTTTCGGATCTGCTCAAGACGCTTGAGCTCGGTCATATCGTTGATCGAAAGCACCACGCCCACCCGCTGGTTTGCTGCAGAGCGGATGGAGAGGCCGGTGATGTGAAGCGTTCGGGTCCTGCTGCGCCCCACCACCTGAGCAGTCTCCCCAAACAGATGACCGTATTGGCTGATGGTCAGCTCATGGATTTGGTCATCCTGCAGTGAAGAGGAGCAGAGACTGAGCAGTTGGGAGGATGAGACAATCTGGCTCAACCTCCGGCTCAGCAACTTCTCGGTGGAAAAGAGCCTTTCGGCTTCCTTGTTGGCAACCTTGACCACAAGATTGCTGTCCAGAAGCAGAATTGCTTCGCTGAGGCTGTTCAGGATTGCTTCGAGCTGGTTTTTTCCCGCCTCGACTTCCTCCATTTTTGACTGCACTGTCTGGGCCATCTCTTGCATGGTGATGGATAGGTCGGCAATCTCCTGTGGGCCCTCGATCCTCGCATGGGCCTTCAGGTCCCCACGTGCATAGCTGTCTGCAAGAGCTTTGAGCTGCCTCATCCCCTTGGTGAGCATGGTGACGCTCAGGGCGGTGATCAGAAGGCAGAGCAGAAGCAGCACGGTGAGGCCTGAGAAAAAGAGCTTTTGATACCGACTATGGTACTCCTCGAGCTGAACCAGGGTCTTGGAGAGGCGCAGTACCGAAAGCTCGGGATGTCCCTCCAGCCTCAGTGCCTGATAGAGCACCGGGAGATTCTCCGTCGAGCTGGGTCGCTCGCTCGTTCCCCTTCCGCTGGTCAATGCATGCTGGACCTCCTCCCGATAGAGATGATTGTTCAGCGATTCGATAGGGTAGTCCGAGTCATAGCGGACAACGCCGGCTGCGTCTATGAGGGTGATTCTGGTACCGGTTGCCTTGGCATAGCTTGAAAAGATGGACTCCTTCCACACCTGGGGAGTATCCGAGAGGAGAGAGGAGAGGTACGTTGTGTGGTTGGCAAGTTCGGTATAGGTGGATTCGCGCAAGGTGGCTGCGAAGGAGCGGTTTGCAATCCACATACTTCCCAAAAGGGAGAGCAACAGGATCAGTAGGGTTGCAAGGGTGAGGCGCGATCGTATGCTTTTGAAGTTCATGGCCTCACTGTAGCAAGGTTGGAAACAGAAAGACAAGGAAGCGGCCCCCCTTTCATACTTTTCTCATACATTTGGCATGGCTTTCCTCTTTCCCTGTTTCATGCTATGGTCGAAGAACCATCCCAAAAAGAGGTAGTATATGTATTTGAATGTGCAGGAGAAAGATCCTGCCTTTCTCTATGAGACACCTTTGCTGCACCAAAGCTTCTTCTGGTCCCAAGTCAAACAAACCCAGGGATACGAAACCAAGGCGTTTGACATGAAAGCGCGGGTGAAAGACCTGAAGCAAGAGACAAGCTCTGCATTCCTGCTCGACGACCTGCTGGTCCAGCTGGTGCCGGTAAGTCGTGACCGAACCATCGGCTATGTTCCCTATGGGCCCGTTCTCAGTCCCTTGGAAGACCGGATGGGAATTTTTCTGGAAGAGTTGTCCATGAACCTTCGGGACCGCCTTCCCGACCATTGCATCCTGCTTCGCTATGATCTTCCTTGGAGGAATGTGTGGGAAGAGGATGACCTGAGTCTTGAACTGCAGAACCTGCGTCTCAACTGGGGTACCAGCACCAAGGCATTGAGGCGTTCGGTTTCCAACCAGCTTCCCAGTGATACAATGCTCATCGATCTGACGCCAACCGAAGATGAGATACTCGAACGCATGCACCCAAAGACCCGCTACAATATCCGCCTTGCCCTCCGCAAGGGCATTCAGGTGCGACAAGTTGGGCATGACCATCTTCTGACCTTCTACGAGCTGTACAGGGAAACGTGTGAACGCAACCACATCCAGTTGCACGATCTCTCCTTCTTTGAGGCCTTGTTCGGGCCTGAGGATGAGAGTGCTTCGGTAACACTTCTGATGGCCTTTCTGGACAAGACGCCCCTCAGTGCGATGTTTCTCAGCCGGAGTGCCCATCGTGCCACCTATTTGTATGGAGCCTCATCCACTTCTCTGAGAAACAGCATGAGCACCTATGCGCTGCAGTGGTCAGCAATCCAACTGGCAAAGAGCTGGAATTGCAGTGAGTACGACCTGTTTGGTGTCTCGCCCACCCAGTCCAAAGACCATCCGATGAGCGGACTCCACTCCTTCAAGAAGGGGTTTGGGGGGAGTATGTTGCATCGCATGGGATGTTGGGACTTTGCCTTCAAGCAAGAGGAGGCCAATCTGCTCTTCGCCTATGAGATGGTGGAAGAGGGGTATCACCTGCGCTGAAAAAGCACCTCAACCTCCCCGCCGCAGATCATGCCCAATGAACCAGCCTTCCGTGCGTCGAGTGAGAACCTCTGGATGCGGTCCTCCAGGTGAGTGTTTTCCGCCATTTGGTGGAGCGCGCGTATGACTTCCGCCTCAATGACTCCGCCGCCCACGGTTCCTGCAAGCGAGCCATCAGGGAAGCGGACCAGCTGAAAGCCGATCTCGCACGGGGCCGAGCCTTTTTTTGCCACGATTCTGGCAAGGATATGGCTCTCTCCTGTTGCTTGGCGATGCAGGATCTGCTGGTCGAGACGGACACTGTTCTTGCTGAGGCGGTAATGCGCTATGATCTGGCCGAGGATGGCAAGGGCTATCTCGCTTGCAGTGACTGCGTTGATGTCCAAGCCTATCGGGGCGTGCACACCAGCAAGCTGCTCAGCGGAGAATCCATCCTTGGCGAGATTGGAAAAGGTCTTCGCTATCTTGGATCTGCTCCCGATCATGCCGATGTAGGAGTGGGGGAGGCCAAGGGTGTGGCGCAGGCAGAGCTCATCGTACGCGTGGCCACGGGTGGCGATGATGAAGTAGGGGCGTATCCAAGGTTGTTCGGCAGTGAACAGCTCTTCATAGGCGGTGCACAGACATCGTGCCTGGGGAAACCGTTCTGCATTGCAGTACTCCTGCCTGTCATCGATGATGGTGATGGAGTGTCCCAGCCTGACTCCCATGTGATACAGCTCAAGGCCGATGTGCCCCCCACCGAAGATGACCAGCTGCACCTCGCAGCCCAAGGTCTCTTCCAGAACTTGTCCGTCGGAAAAGGGAAGGCCCGCAGCATCGGTGGCTGCAAGCAACTGTCCGCTTGCATAGATGGCTTCCTTACCCACATCCGGATCACACAGAGCGGTGCGTCGCAGCACATCAGTGCGTTTCAGTGCCTCAAGCAGTGTCTGATAATACTCTTTTTGGTTCATGCTTTGTTCCTTATGTACGGGAAAGCACTGTTTGCAGTGCGCCGATGGTCACATCGATCTCTTCCTCGGTAGTTGCATACCCGGGTGAGAACCTGACTGTCCCCGTGTGCAGAGTGTGCATGGCCGTATGGGCAAGGGGGGCGCAGTGAAGGCCAACCCGTGTCTCGATTCCCCACTCCTGGCTGAGTGCAAAGGCAATGTGTGCATTGTCGGCATTCGTCACGTCGATGCTGATGGTGGCGGTACGGTCCTCGAGGTGGTTGGAGCCGATGATCCGTACCCGCTTTTCCTCTCTCAGGTACTGCAGCAACCGGTCGGTCATCCTCTTGGCTTGCTCTCCTTGGTCAAATTCCAGGGCTTTTCCAAGGCCAAGGATGCCGACAATATTCTGGGTTCCTGCCTCAAGGCGGTCGGGAAACGTTGGGCTCATCGTCAGCTGGTCGCTGAAGCTTCCTGTTCCCCCTCCTATCATCGGCCTGATGCGCTCTGCCACCAGCTCACTGAGGACCAGTCCTCCCGTGCCGGTGGGCCCGAGCAGACCCTTGTGACCGGTGAAGGCGATGGCATCAATGCAATCAGATGCGAGCTTGCAATCCACGGTAGGTGAACCTTGGGCGGTATCGACGCAGACCAGCAGACCGTACTGGTGGGCGAGTTTGCCCAGCTCGGTCACCGGTTGGATGGTTCCCGTGACATTGGATGCACTGGTGATGATCAAGGCCTTTGTCTTGCTGGTGACCAGCGAGGGCAACAGTTCGGAGAGAACCCTTCCGATCTCATCACAGGGGATGATGCTATAGCTGATGCGATGCAAGACAAGGGCCCGCACCACAGCATTGTGTTCCATGCCACTGATCAACACATGGTCATCGGGATTGAGCATGCCGGTGATGAAGACATTCAGCGCGTGCGTGACGTTCAGGCTGAAGGTGACCATGCGTGCATCACTTGCCCCAAAAAGGGTGGCAAGCTGTTCTCGTACCCGCTGTACTTGCTCCATAACCTCGTAGCCACTATCGTAACTTCCCCTGCCCAGGTTTGCCCCGTTGGAGAGGAGATAGGTTGCCATCGCCTGAGCAACCCCGGGAGCTTTGGGGAAGGACGTGGCGGCATTGTCAAGATAGATTCGTTGTTGCATGGACGAATTCTAGCGCACACTCTGACAAAAATCCATTGTTTTACAAAAAAAGCAATGGCCTGTATCAGCAGCTGTGCAGAAACCCATCCAACACTTCCAGAACAGAACCGGCAATGGCCATCGCTTTCTCGCTGATGGTCGTATGGTCGGCCAGTTCTCCACGGGGGTCGATGTCGGCAATCTTGAACTTCGGGGGAACCGAAAGACCACTGTGCAGCAAGCCCCGCAGCTTTCCGTCAATGGGGGCAATGACTTCCTCCTCGCCGACCTTGGCGATGACCTGGCCCTTGGTCACCAGATCGCCGATGCCAAGAGAGGAGGTGAAGATGCCGGATGTTTTGCTGTGCAGCACCCGCTCCTCCCCGAATCCCTCGATGATTCCGGGTATGCCGGTATTCGGAATGGCAGACCCCTTTCTGATGATTCTGCCCAGGCTGTGGCCCCGTTTGGTCTCGATGACAACATCACAATCCTTTCCTGCCTCAAATCCAGGTCCCAGGGCGATGACCAGTGGTGCGTCAGTAATCCTGGTGCCCAGATTTCGTTTTGCAATGATGGCATCGACGATGCAGATCGGGTTGATCTCCTGGATGCTCGCCCCCTCAGGGTCGCAAAGGATGGGGATGAACCCCTCTTCCAAGAGCGAGAACGCCTCTTTGACCGACTCGGCTCGTTTTGCAGTCACCCCTTCCACGCCAATCTCGCCGCTGAACATCGCCTCGGCAAAGCTGACGGTCCTTCTGATCACCGAGGGCTTGGCGATTTCCAACACCATGACACGATAGCCCCCACGATGCAGCCTGATGATGACGCCGGTTGCCAAATCTCCTCCACCGCGCACCACTACCAGACGGGAGGCCTGGGTACGAAGGGAAGAGCCGCTTGTATTGTTGAAGACCTTCATCACCTCGCTGAGGGCCGAGAGGGCGATTTCCTGGGGCGTCTCGCATCCGAGATCAAGTCCGATGGGACAGAACAGCTTCTCTCGAACGTGGGGTGGAAGTTGGAGCTTCTCATGGAGCATCTTCGCCTTATGGCGCGAACCCAAGACGCCGACATAGGCGATATCGCGGGAGAGCAGCACCTGGGCCGACTCCTGGTCAAAGGCATGGCTGGCGATGATGCAGGCGGTATAGCGGTTTATGAACAGCTGGCTGAACGCCTCTTTGAGCGTTGGCTGCACCACAATGGTGCGGGCATGGGGGAAGAGCTCTTTCGTAGCAAATGCCGCTCGGGTCTCCACAACCTGGACAGGGATTCCAAGAAAGTGTGCGAGCTGTGCGATGGCTTGGTTCACATGTCCTCCACCCACCAAAAGCAAGGAGTGGGGATTAACCGGAAGGCTCAGATGGCACGTCCAGGAGGGGCTTTCCAGAAACAGGGGCTTCTTTTCCTGCAGTACAGTTTGTGCCGCTTCAAGGAAGGTAGGATGGACAGACCCGATGGTTGCTCCTCCCTCACAGAGACCAAGAATGGCAGGGGTGGGCTGCAATTGCAGACCAAGGACATGATCAAGTTCTGCTTCCTCCCACTGGCGCAGGCGGATGAAGGCATGTCGCTCCTGTTCAAGGGTGCAGGAGAGCAGGTAGAGGTAGACTCTTCCTGCTGCCAGCACTTCACCTTGGTGCACCGTGAATGAGAGGTGGAGTTGCTTCCGGCCGTTTTCCAGCATTCCCAGAGCTTGGGCAAGGGCATAGGCTTCCATCTCCCCTCCACCGATAGTCCCGTGCAGAGTCCCATCAGACTCGACAACCATGCTGCCGCTGTTTCGGCTGGCAGATCCTTCGGTTTTCAATATGACGATATAGATGAACGGTTTGTTCTCCCGACTCAGACGGGATGCAGCTTCCATAACGGTGTGTTCCATGCTTCAATCCTTCTCGTACAAGATATTTTTGGCAAGCGATCCGAGGATGAGTGTATGTCTGCACTCCAGATTCTGCAAATCTTTTCTTTGTTGCTTGGTCAGCACATCGGCTTGGTTGAGCAATACAACTGCGGTGCCTTGCATCCCTTTGCAGATACCTTGGGGGTGGGAAAGGAGAATGGAAAGCGTTTCGGCTGTGACGGGTTGGTCATCCCCTTCATCCCAACCGAAACACGCTTTGGAGAGCGGTTTGCCCAAAGCCCCCACCGAGGCAATGGCGAGGGTGGCAGTGGAGAAAGAAGGGATGACAGGATCGCGCTCGGTGTGCAGTTTCAGTTCACACCCTCGAGCTCCATCGGCCTCCAGCAGGAGAACGTCGTAGTGCTCTGCTAGTTGATGCAGCGTCTTGACATCGGGGGAAAGGGCTTTCTCCTCTCCCTTCAATGCGTAGAAAACCCGCTCTCCCTGGTCTGGGGCGTAGGAGAGGACTTCATCATCAAAGAAGTAGCGGTCACAGCCATAGGCTCGTTGGCTTGGCAATTGGAGTTTGGTGGTGGTGGAAACCAGCACCCGCTTGCCTTCGAGGGCAAACAAGCGGGCAAGCCCAATCAGGGCGGTGGTTTTTCCCCCGCTTCCGGTGATGCAGATGCACTTCTCACTGTGGCTGAATAGTGTCTTGAGGGCAGGTAGCAATGCTGGCATAGCACCAACATAGCACCACCGATGCGATGATGCAACACGCTTGGATTTCTTATTGCACTGGTATAAGCATGGGAATCCATCAGAATGTACCCATGCAAACAAACTCGTATATGTACGCCGGACTCGACGAAGTGGGGAAACAGTATGTGCTCTGCCTTTTGGATGAAAGAGGGAAAAGCCCTCACTACTACCAGGGACGCAGTGACACGAAAAAAGGGCAAGAGAAGTGTCTTGCGTTGCTGAAGGCTCCCTGCAAGGTTCTCGCTGCCTCGACTGCCTTGGGTCTCTTGCTGCTGACAACCTTTGGGGAAGAGAAACTCATGCTCAGAAGTGAGGATGAGCACTATGCAATCTGGGAACGTGCAGGGGTGGAACGAGGGAGGAAAATGGCTAGATTTGCCGCTCTTTTGCTCTTCTCTTCCTTCCAGAGCCCGAAGATTCTTGATGAGCGAGAGAAAAACCACCTATTGGCCATGCAAGGGGAGGCGATGGAAAGCCTTCGGCTTATGGGTGACGAGAGTCAGCACGCCCTGTCTTCCTTGCTTGCAGGAAAAAAAGAGAGCTCAGTCGTGGACAAAGCCTTGCGTCTGGAAGTGAAGAGCAGGCAGGATGGGATTGCTGTGCCTGAGCAGGTGCACTCAGCATCGCCGATAAAGGAAGAGGACTCCTTCTTCTACCGTCTTTATTGCACCCTGCAAAAGCTGAAGTGAGCTGTTAGCTTTCCTTGAACGTGTAGCCGATGCCCCAGACGGTCTTTATCCACTGGCCGTAGGTGCCGAGTTTACGACGGATGGTAGCGATCTGCACATCGATGCTGCGGTCGGTTACCGGATAGTCGCTGCCCTTTACCTTGGTGATCATCTGGTTGCGGGTGAAGACTTGCTCAGGATTGGATGCAAGCAGATAGAGCAGGGAGAATTCCGTGGCGGTGAGTTCGACCTCCCCGCCGTCTATGAGGCACTGGTGTTTTTCCTTGTCCATGACCAGTCCTGCATGATGGACTGCACTGTTGCTGCTGCTGGATTCGCTGAGGCGCCGTAGGACAGCCCGGATCTTGCTGTTCAGGACATTCATGCTGAACGGTTTGGTCAGATAGTCGTCACAACCGAGTTCAAGGGCGGTGATGATGTCACTCTCATCCCCCTTTGCCGAGACCACGATGATGGGAACAGTGCTTTGCAATGTATAGCGAATTGCCTTGATGGCGGAAAGACCATCCATGACCGGCATCATGATGTCCAGGATGACCAGATCAACAGGTTCTTTCTCAAGCACAGACAGCGCTTCCTTGCCGTTTTCGGCCTCAAAGACCGTGTAGCCATTGCTGGAAAGGGCATAGCGTTCCAATTCGCGGATATCCAGATCGTCTTCAACCACAAGGATGGTACTCATGCCAAAACCGTAGTCCACAAGGTCCCCGCTAGGCAAGAGGGGAGCCGCATTTTCACACATTCCTCACAGTTTTGTGCGTCAGACGCAAACAGGACGCCCAAAGGCGTCCTGTCTGAAGGAGGTGCTTGTCCTAGTTCTTGAAAACAAGAAGAGTGGCAAGCTCGGGGTTCTTCTCGATGTTCTTCTGCAGATCCCGTTCACGACCCTTGTTCACATACTCCTTGTCTTCGAAGGTGTAGTGGAAGTTGGTGTGGACATCATAGGTGCCGTTCATCAGGGCATATGCGTCCTCGGTCATGACCAGCTCCTCATCGGTGGGAATGACCAGGATCTTCACCTTCGAGTCGTCGGTGCTGATCTCAAACTCACCATTGCGGCTGAAACAGACTTCATTCTTGTGAAGGTCCAGGTGGGCTCCGATAGCCTCGAGTCCCTGGCAAGCACCCTTACGGATGTGGCGGGCCATCTCACCGACACCAGCAGTGAAGACAACAGCATCAAGCTTGCCTCCAAGCAGGGTGGCATACCCACCGATGTACTTGGCGATCCTCCTGCACTCCATATCAATGGCGAGCTGGGCCTTCTTGTCACCTTCCTGACTTGCCTTGAGCACGTCACGGCGGTCACTCTTGCCGCAGAGGCCGATCAATCCGCTCTTCTTGTTCAGGGCGGTGTCCATCTCCTTGGCACTCATTCCGGTATTTTCCATCATGTAGGGGATGATGGCAGGGTCGATGTCGCCCGAGCGTGAACCCATGACCAGACCCTCAAGCGGGGTGAGCCCCATGGAGGTGTCTACGCACACACCGTCTTTCACTGCACAGATGGAGGCACCATTGCCGATATGGCAGATGATGACGTTGGTGTCCTTGTTCTCTTTGCCCAGCAGAACTGCTGCACGCTTTGCACAGTAGAGGTGGCTGGTTCCGTGGAAGCCGTATCTGCGTACGTTGTATTTGGAATACCACTCATAGGGGACTGCATACATGAAAGCGGCTTCGGGCATGGTCTGGTGCCATGCAGTGTCAAGAATGATGGCTTGCGGTACATCAGGCATAGCCTTGCGGGCTGCCTCGATGCCCATGATGTTGGCCGGCATGTGAAGCGGGCCGAGGGGGATGACCTTCTTCAGCTGCTCGATGACTTCGTCAGTGACCAACTCGGACTTCTTGAAGACTTCTCCGCCATGGAGCACCCTGTGCCCGACAGCCCCGATTTCCTTCAGGTCGCCGATCACACCGTACTCGTCGTCAAGCAGCATCCTGATGATGAGCTCGATGGCTTCCTTGTGGGTGGGTGAGGAGAACTCTGCGTGGTACTCCTCCTTTCCGTTTGCTTTGTGCTCGATGGTGGAATACTCTAGGCCAATGCGTTCGACAACACCGACAGCGAGAATATCCTTGTTCTTCCAGTCATAGACTTGGTACTTGGCAGACGAGCTGCCACAGTTCAAGGTCAAAATTACCATGCATGTCTCCTAATGTTTCTCATTCGATATGGTATGAATGTGTAGTTGGATGATACCAAGACATTAAAGCACTATTGGACGGAATAATCAACATGAAGCAAAAAAGGAAGAGGTAGTTCTTTTCCCATCATGAAGGTAGTGTTTCCGCTTCTGCTCTTGGCCTGTGTGTGCTCCCTGCCTGCCAAAGCGCTTTGGACACTGCAAGCAGATCCCAAAGCGCACATGCTCAGGCTCTCGATGCAGGAGGATGAGCAATCCATTTCGCTTGGTTTGGATATGAGGCAAGGTGAGGTAAATCTGGATGTGAAGCGCCTGAGCTATCGGTCCGGAAACTGGGGGGTGACAGCCTCATCCCGTGATTTGGGTTCGGTTTTTCCCTTGCTTGAGAACAGGACATGGGAGTCGGTCAGCCTATCGCATGGCTCTCACAGCCTGAGCTTTGTCACAGCGGGGAGAGACAAAAGAGGTTTGGTAGGGCAGTGGCCCAAATGCGCATTTGCACTGCTCGACATGGGATCGCTGGCACTTGGGAATCTGTACATACCCTACCAACGTACGATGCAAGGAACGACCTTCCTTTTCTCGTTTCATGAAACACAAACGCTTGCATCGCTCTCTTTCACACCCTCTTTCTCCCCCTCTCAAGGTTTGCGCCTCGCCTCCTCGTTCTCCCTTAGCCTTGGTCCGTTCACCTATAGTCAGGTTTTCGATGACCATACGTGGCAGCGCTCCAGTTCCTATGGGCTTACGTGCGATCTGAGCAATCTGCACATTGTGTGGAATGCATCCAGCAAGCTTGGACCACGACCCCTGTTCGGGGGAGAGACGCAACAGCTGGAGCATACCTATGTCTCTCGACTCGCCTATCACTTCTCTGGGTGTGATCTCTTGTTGAGCTGGCAGCAAAAACGGGGTGTGGGGATACGGACTGAACAGAAGATTTTGCTCAGTCTCACCTCAAACAAGATTACCCTTGAAATGGGATACCGGATCAGCAGAGGGATGCATGTGCGGCTGGGAAGCGGGACATCCTTTGTTGAGTACTCCAAAGAAGGACTCTCGTATCATCTGGAGTTGGCGCAAGGGGCTGTGGAATTCCAACTGCTTTCCCATCCGAATCAGTTGCGCATTCTCTACCGCTTCACCACCGGCCGAGATACTGGATCTCCTCGACCAAGGTGATCTGGAATTGCTGTTGCACCTCTTGCCTGACATGTTCGATCAGGGCTTTGATGTCGCTGCTGGTCGCCTTGGCATTGGAGTTTATGATCATGTTGGCATGCCGATGGGATATCTGAGCCCCCCCGATGGAGTATCCTTTCAGGTTGCACTGTTCGATGAGAGCTCCTGCCTTGTATCCTTCTGGGTTGACGAAAATGCTTCCGATGCTGGGATTGTCATACTGGCCGTTTGTCTTGCGCCTGTGCTTGACCTCGTCCTTCTTCTTGCGGGCTTCGCTGGTTTGTGTGGTGGGATAGAGACGGAAACCTGCCTCATAGAGGATGATGTCATGCCGGTCGGTGAAAGGGGAGCGGCGATAGCTGAACTCATCAAGGTGAATCTGCTTGCGATGGAGTTTTCCATCAAAGGTCATGTAGTCGACATAGTAGAGGAGGTCGGAGATGCTGGTTCCATGGGCGCTGCTGTTGCCGTGGATGGCTCCGCCGACGGTACCAGGCAGCCCTCCCAAAAGCTCAAGTCCCGTCAGGCCATCCTCGATGGCAAGATCGATGGCACGATCGAGGCCGAGGCCGCAGCGGACGCAGAACATCTCTCCTTGGACATGGCGCCGCTTGAGGTGGCTGGTGATGATGGTCAGCCCTTCAATGCCTTCGTCGCTGATCAGGCTGTTGGTGCCTCCCCCCAGCACGGTAATGGGAAGCTTGTTCTCCCTCGCGTAGTCCAAAAGCTCTCTCAGCTCCTCAAAATCGGAAGGATAGGCAGCCAAATCGGCTACGCCTCCTGTATGGATGCTTGAATATTGGGCAAGCGGAACCTGCTTCAGGAGCAGTTGGTCAAGGTTGATTTTTTCACCGCTATTGCGTACATTGGTAGGCATGGAGACATCTTACCCCCTTTTTCTGGGGTGGGCAACCTAAAGGAGCTCTCAATGCCTGTCCTTCTCTATAATACGATGAACCGTTGTGTCGAGGAGTTTGTGCCGCTGGATGACCAGCAGGTCGGTCTCTACTCCTGTGGCCCAACGGTCTACAACTACGCACATATCGGCAATCTCAGAACCTTTCTGTTTGAGGACCTTCTGAAGCGGGTGCTTCAGCTCAGTGGCTTTTCCGTCAACCATGTCATGAACATCACCGATGTCGGTCACCTTACCGGTGATGGTGATGATGGGGAGGACAAGCTCGAGCACATGGCCCACAAGACCAACCGTACGGTCTGGGAGATTGCTTCCTACTACACCGATGCATTTTTCAAAGACTATGATGAGTTGAATATGATTCGTCCCTCGACCGTATGCAAGGCAACCGACCACATCCAGCAGATGATCGCCCTGATCAAGAGGCTGGAGGAGGGTGGGCACACCTATATCAGCGGGGGCAATGTCTACTTCAGCATCGACTCCATCCCCGACTACGGCAAGCTTGCCCGTCTGGATCTCGAATCCCTGCGCACTGCCGTGCGGGAAGATGTCGAGGCTGACGACAACAAGCGCAACAGCAAGGATTTTGTGCTCTGGTTCACCAACAGCAAGCATGGCGAACAGGCCATGATGTGGCCCTCTCCCTGGGGCAGGGGGTTCCCGGGTTGGCACATCGAGTGTTCGGCGATGAGCATGCACTACCTTGGTGAATCGTTCGACATCCACTGCGGTGGCATCGATGCCATTCCGGTCCACCATACCAATGAGATCGCCCAAAGTGAGGCTGCAACCGGAAAACCTTGGGTGAAGTATTGGATGCATGGGGAGTTCCTGCTTGATGAGACAGGCAAGATGAGCAAGAGCAAGGGAGAGTTCCTTACCCTCAGCCTGCTGAAGAGCAAAGGCTTCGATCCCATGGATTACCGTTATTTCTGTCTCGGCGGCCATTACAGGAGCCAGCTGAAGTTCAACTTTGACTCCCTCTCGACCGCCCGAACCGCCCGAACCAATGTCTATGATCGCGTCCAGAACCTGCTCAAGGATGGGGCGAAACAGGTGACACTTGCATCAGAACATGCACTTTCCTCCCAACGAGCATTCATGGAACATATCCAGAATGATCTCAATACTCCCCGTGCGCTTGCAGACTTGTGGGGAGTGCTCAAGGATGATAGGCTCAGTTCTGATGAGAAGTACTCGCTTGTGCTTCTTTTCGATCAGGTGTTTGGTCTGAGGTTGTCCTCGATCACCGCCCCTGAGAAAGAGACCTTCCCTCCTGAGGCCGAGGCCTTGCTTCTGAAGCGAGTGCAGGCTAAAAAGGAGAAGAATTGGGCACTGGCAGACTCTTTGCGTTCGGAATTGGACGCAATGGGGTACCTGGTCAAAGACACACCCTCGGGAAGCTCTTTGGAAAAAAAGATGTAACTTGGTTACTGGTGAGTTGTTAACGTTATGGAAATACAGAGCAACGATGAGCGAGCGTTCAAGCAAGTATACGAGGAAGTATTCCCGATACTGATGCGCGTGGTGTACCACGTCACCAATAATCAGGATCTTGCCGAGGAGATTTGTCAGGAGGCTTTCATCCGGTTTTTTGACAAGGGGATGGAGTTTGCCACCCTCGATGATGCCAAGTACTGGCTGATCCGGGTGTCGAAAAACCTTGCCATCAACCAAGTGAAGCGGAAGGCCCGGGAGCAGGGCATGGTGGAAAAACTGAAAAAGATGCCCGCCAACCACTCCAACACTTCCGATGGATCACAGGTCTTGATGGAGAAGGAAACCCGCAAACTCGTACAGGAGGCGATTGATCAGCTTCCTGAGAAGTTCCGCTTGGTCATCGTGATGAAAGAGTACACGGACATGGATTACAAACAGATCGCCCAGGTGCTGCATATTTCCGAAAGTAACGTAAAGGTACGAGTCTATCGGGCACGAAAAATGCTTGAGTCGATTCTCAGCCAGGAGTAGCGCATGTGTGTTGATGATGAACTGTTGAATACCTATCTTGACGATGAGTTGCAAGAACCCTGGAGGACGCAAGTCCAAGAACACCTGGGGTACTGCAATGCTTGTCGCCAGAGGCTGGAACAGCTGCGTTCCCTCCATCAGAAACTGGTGGATGCGCGACTCGGCGACAGCGAAATCAAGGCGCGGCAGGAGAGGGTGTTTGCTTACTTTGAGAAAACACGGTTTCCTTCTACGAATAAGAAGATGCATATTTTTCGCAAAAAGATCCAGGTCAAGCTTGTTCCTGCACTGATCACCAGTGCTGCAGCGTTTGTCGTGGTTTTCATTGGTGCGTTTGTTCTCTTCGGGACCAATCCCCAGCAGGGACAGGAAATCCTTCCTGGGGTTGCTTCCCCCATCGATAGTGCTCACATTCGGCAGGTGACCGAAGTACAGAAACCTTCTCTCGATATGTTCAGTCTTGAACAAATTGTTCAGCATCTCGACGCAATGGGGTATGCCGTGAAGCTGGAAGTGAAGGCGGTGACTCCTCTCGAATAAGGTTTTTCCTCTCGCTCTCATGTGTGAAGGCTCTACATTGACTTGTAGAGCCTTTCCTATTTTGCTACTATGGGTAGACTCTTTTTCCCGTTAGGAGGCAACGATATGAAGGCTGTCGAGTTGACGAAGGCCTATGATCCCAAGGAGTTTGAGGATCGCATCTACCAGACATGGTTGGACAATGGTCTGTTTCGACCGAAGGATGGTACAGACGAGCCGTTTACGGTAGTGATGCCTCCTCCGAATGTTACCGGAATCCTCCACATGGGGCATGCGCTGAACAACTCGCTTCAGGATGTTCTTACCCGCTATTACCGCATGACCGGCCGTCCGACCCTTTGGGTCCCGGGTACCGACCATGCAGGCATTGCCACCCAAAATGTGGTGGAGCGGCAGATAGCAAAGGAAGGCCTCCGCCGCCAAGACCTCGGCCGAGATCGCTTCTTGGAGCGGACCTGGCAGGTGAAAGAGAAACACCACTCCATCATCAAGCAACAGCTGCAGAAGATCGGATGTTCCTGTGACTGGGAGCACGAACGGTTCACCATGGACGAGGGCCTGAGCCAAGCTGTGCGCGAAAGCTTTGTCACCTTGTATGAACGCGGTCTCATCTACAAGGGTGAGTATCTGGTCAACTACTGTCCCAAGTGCGGTACGGCTTTGGCCGACGATGAGGTTGAGTATCAGAATCTGGGAGGTTTCCTCTACGAGGTGAAATACCCCTACAGTGACGGAAGTGGATTCATCACCGTAGCAACCACCCGTCCCGAGACGATGTTCGGCGACGTTGCGGTTGCGGTCAATCCTGAGGATGAGCGCTATACCCACTTGCTGGGAACACTGCTCGACCTGCCGCTCACCGGCCGCAAAATCCCCATCATCGCAGACAGCTTTGTCGACAAGAGCTTCGGTACCGGCATGGTCAAGATCACCCCCGCCCACGACCCCAACGACTGGCAGTGCGGTATGCGCCACAACCTGGAAAAGCTCAATGTGCTCAACCCGGATGGAACACTCAATGAGAACTGCCCCGAGAAGTACCGCAACATCGGAGCAATAGATGCAAGACCCTTGGTAGTAGCCGACCTCAGGGAAGGTGGCTTCTTGGTCAAAGAGACGGTGCACAACCACGATGTCGGACACTGTTACCGCTGTCACACCGTCATCGAGCCCTATCTCTCCAACCAATGGTTTGTCCGCATGCAAGGCATGGCAGACAAGGCCCTTGCTGCATGGAAGAATGGGGAGGTTGTCTTCTATCCCAAACGTTGGGAGAATACCTACACCCACTGGCTGGAGAACATCCACGACTGGTGCATCAGCCGCCAGCTCTGGTGGGGGCACCGCATTCCCGTCTGGGAGTGCCAGGATTGCCACCAGATCATTGTGGAACGGCACGATCCCACCTCCTGCCCCTCGTGCAAGAGTTCCAATCTTGTCCAGGAAACGGATGTGCTCGATACATGGTTCAGTTCCTGGCTCTGGCCCTTCAGCACCCTTGGCTGGCCTGAGAAAACTGCAGACCTTGCACGCTTTTTCCCCACCAGCACCCTGGTCACCGGCTATGACATCATCTTCTTCTGGGTATCGCGCATGATCATGGCAAGCCTTGAATTCATGGGAGAGGTTCCCTTCCGCGACATCTACATCACCGGCTTGGTCAGGGACAAGCAGGGCAGGAAGATGAGCAAGAGCCTTGGCAACGGCATCGACCCCTTGGAGGTTGTGCAGAGCTACGGTGCTGATGCGATGAAGTTCACCCTCTGTTACATGGCAACCCAGGGACAGGACATTCTCATCGACATGGACAGCTTCAAGCTGGGTTCCCGCTTTGCCAACAAGGTTTGGAATGCCGCACGCTTCTTGCTCATGAACCTTGAGGGTGTGGAACTGGGCGATGTTGCTTCGATTGAACGCACCACCATGGACAAGTGGATCTACCATCAGCTCAACGAGGCAGCCCGGAAGATGCAGGTGGCTATGGAGAACTACAAGTTCAATGATGGTGCCCAGGCAATCTATGACTTCTTCTGGAACGATTTCTGTGACTGGTATGTGGAAAGCGCCAAGCGTGGTCTCTACAGTGAGAAAGAAGGGGAGAAAGCCCGTCAGGTTACCCTGCTGCTCGATCTGCTTGCCCAATCCATGCGTCTGATGCATCCCTTCGCCTCTTTCATCAGTGAGGAGATCTATCAGAAGCTCCCCAATGTTCACGACCTCCTGATCGACAGCAGCTATCCTCGTTATGCCAAAGCCCATGAGGCGGGAGAGGACGCCGCCTTTGTTGCGAGGATGCAGGAAGCCGTCACCAGCCTGCGTGCAGTGCGTTCAGACCTGGGAATCGGAGCTGAGAAGAAGATTCGTGTGGTCATCAAGGTGGACAACTCCTTCTTTGCCACCTCATTCTTTGAGGAGCAAAAGAGCCTGATCGCTTCGTTTGTGGGAGCCTCTTCGCTGGAAGTGGATGCAGCCGGGTCCATCGATGTCAGCACTGCCTTCCCCGTTGCCGGAACTGGCTATGAGATGTTTGTCTTTGTCCGTGAGGCCATCGATGTGCAGAAGGAAGTCGCAAAGCTTGCTTCAGATATCGAGAAGAGCCGAAAGAGTCTTGAAGGAGTGCTTGCTAAGCTTTCCAACGAGAAGTTCCTTGCCAATGCCAAGGCTGAGGCAATCGAGAAGGAGCAAGACAAGCGTGCTGAATTTGAGGAGAAGATCGAGAAGGGTGAAAAACACCTCTCGCTGCTCAAGACGTTCCTGTAAAGCATATCGCAAAACACAAGAAAGCGCCCATTCTCGGGCGCTTTCTCCATTGGTAGCGTAAGAAGATACTCTCCATGCCATGATCAGATGGCTTGTAAACGAGTTCTCAGAAGAAACAAAGCAATCTCAAGAAAAGGGCGTCCTTTGCAGGACGCCAGAAATGAGGGGTGGAAGGTTATTCGCCTTTCTCGTCCTGAATCTCTTTTCTGCGTTCCTTACAAAGCTTTGCGATTTCGGCAAGTGCCTTGCGGGCTCTCGCTGCTGATACTTTCACACCTTTCTCGGTAAACTTCTGGTTCTCTGCAAGATAGGCTTCATACTGCATGACAATCTGCTCGTGAATAGTCATTGAATCCTCCATGTATCTAGGTTAGCCTATTTTACCACGCTTTTCCTCATGCGCAAGGGAAAAACCTGCAAATAACGCGCTAATTTAAGGATTTTTACGGTATTATTCGACCTTTCCAGACAAAACCACGTCCACTGGAGCGCAAGTAGGCTCCATGCAGGTACATCAGGACCACAAAGAAGATGGTTGCATGTCCCAAAAGGCCCACAGATGTGCTGAAGGCAAAACGCTTGGCGGAGGCTGCCCACGAGGACGAAAGCAGGATGCATCCAAGCAAGCTGAGCAGTCCAGGAAGCAAGAAATGGGGAGTACCGAACGAGAGTATGAGAAGGGTCAAGGCAAGAAGGGGGGAGACGGCGAGAAGCAGAAGAGCTGCAACAATGAGCATGATGATCAGAAAGCCCAGGAGGCCTTGCTTCACCACCCCATTGATGGAACGCTCCAAGCCACTGAAGGCACTCTTGAAGGTGGGAAACATCTCACACTCGACCACCTCGGTCATGGGTGCGAATATCTGCTTGAAGCCATTACGGGCAAAGGCCCTGGCCAGTGTGACGTCATCACAGATTTCAGTACGTAGTGATGAGAAGCCACCGATGGAGACAAGAGCCTCTTTCTTGAGCAGCATATACTGGCCGATCGCCATGGAAAAGAGTGGCCACTGCAGCTTTTCCTGCAATGCAAAGGGAACAAAGAGGGTGGGATTGAAGAGCATTGCACTGACCAGCAACCCGGTTCCCAAGCCCTTGGTCTCTTGCTTTGGGTATCCGCTGAGAAAAGCAGCCTTTCTTTGGATGAGAAGTGACATGCCGAAGGCGACTGAATCTTTGCTGTGAACGGTATCAGCATCGGTGAAAAGGATGTACGATCCCTTGCTGGAGGTGAACAGTTGCTCCATAGCCCAGAGCTTGCCCCTCCATCCCTGCCGCAAGGCCTGCCCATGAAGAAGATGGATGCGGTTGTCCTCTTTTTGCAGGTTCTTCACGATGGAGGCGGTCTTGTCCTCTGAATTGTCATCAAGGACGAGAATCTCTAGGTTTGGGTGGCTTTGGGCCATGAGGGAGCGAATGCATGCTTCGATGTTTGCTTCCTCGTTGCGTGCAGGAACGGCAATGGTGATAAGCTCATCGCTTGTATGGTTCTCCCAATCTTTGGTGAGGGAGCGAAAATAGGAAAGGTTTGAGATGGTCAGCACCACCGCCCAGAGCCCGATGAGTGCAATGACAGAACAGAGGATGAGTATCATAGCTTCTCCTCCACTTCGGCAAGATACGCATCGAGGGTTGGGTCGAAAGCAGAGAGTGCCTTGGCTGCGAGGAAATACTGCTTGGCAGTCTGCCACTCCTTGCGTTTCATCGCCACCAAGCCGATGCCGCTGTAGATGCTTGCACGGTCAACGGTGCACAGAAGCGTATCCGCATCTTGGAGAAGTCCCAGGTAGAGAGAGAGGGCCTTGTTCACATCCCCACCCGCAAAAGAGGGGGCATAGGCAAGGCTGTTTGCCTTGGCCAAGGTCGCTGCGATCTGTTTGGGGTACAGCTTGTATGCCTTGTTGATGGCGGAATTGCTGCGTATGCCTTTGGAAAGGTTGCGTGGATTGAGCAGGTAGTGTACCCCATCGATTTCAGATGAGAGCATCAGGTGCAGAAAGCTCTCTTGCTCCAGACCCATGAGCTGTGTGTGCGCTTCATCAAGCAGCTGCAAGGCACGGTTCTTGTCGCCTTTCATGTGCTCAGCATACAGACGGGCAAGGATGACCGAACTGCGGATGAAGAGAACCGATTCGTCCTCTTTTGGAAGTGCGAGCGAGGAAAACCCTGCTCTCAGCTCTTCTGCCTTCGCTGCATCACCATCCATTTTCACCGCTTCCAAAAATTGCTGATACGAGGGGAGGGACGAGAGAAACGCAAAGTCGTCGACATACCCGGACGAGTAGAGAGAAGGCGTGAGAAAAAAAAGTGACCCTACGAGCAACATCAACGTGCGCATAGCCCTATTTAACCATAGTTTCGCGGCGGATGATACTGCCCTTTTTCAGCTGCTTGTCGGTTTTCAGAAACTGGACTTTCCCATGGTCTGCCTGGGCAATGCTCTGCATCTGCTCATCGAGGAGTGAGAAATCGCTGTCTTGGATGAAGGGAGTATCAGGTTCGATGAACTGCAGTGTCATGCCGGTCCGTATCTGGTTTTTCAGATCCAGGGCATAGATGCCGCTTTCCACCTCTTCCCCGATGTAGCCGCAGAACAGGTACTGCCTAAGGTAGCCGAGCTCTGTGCTCTTGTCGATGCTGCTGCCCATGGTTGGGTCCACCGGTCCGTGCCCGAAGAAAAACCCGGTTGAGTACTCACGATGGCTGATGTTGAAGAGGTCGCTGCGGTAGGCTTTCCAATCGATGGTAGTATCGGTAAGGGCATCGAGGGCCTTTCGGTATGCACGGCTCACCACTGCAACATAGTAGGCGCTTTTCATCCTTCCCTCAATCTTCAGCGAGTCGATGCCTGCATCTACCAGCTCCTTGAGGTGGTCGATCATGCACAGGTCTTTCGAACTGAGGATGGTCGTATAGCCGTCCTCTTCTGCAATGGGGTAGTAGACCCCTTTGCGTTGCTCTTCCTCAAGAGCAAGCTCTCCACTGGCCAATACTCGACTCAGCTCGTCGGGAGCCGCAAGACGATAGTTCCAACGGCAGGTATGACTGCAGTCTCCTTGGTTTGCGCTTCTTCCCGCCAGATGGCTGGAGAGCAGGCAGCGCCCGCTGTATGCCATGCACATGGCCCCGTGCACGAAGACCTCAAGCTCAAGGTCGGGATTGGAATCCTTGATGCGACGGATGTCGTCCAAGGGAGTCTCCCTTCCCAAGATAACCCGGGAAAAGCCCATCCTATGGTACATGCGGGCACTGGATGAGTTGGTGCAACTCGCTTGGGTGGAAAGGTGCAGTTCCACATCGCTTCCCAGTGCATCCTGTAAGATGGGAACGAGGCCGATGTCACTGATGATGAACGCATCAAACGGCCAACTCTTGATGGTTCCCATCTCCTGGGTAAGCGAAACGAGTTTCTGCTCGTCAAAAAGCATGTTCAGTGTGCAGTAGAGGCGTTTGCCGCTCTGCAGCTTGAGAAGACGGACCTGATCCAGGTCCGCCTCGGAAAAATTCCCTGCATTCGATCTGAGGGAGAAGTCGGAAAGCCCGAGATACGCTGCGTCAGCCCCATAGGCGAAAGCCAGACGCAGCTTCTCAAGATTTCCTGCCGGACTGAGCAGCTCAATGCTCACGAAGAGCCTCCCTGACCGCCTGAGCCACAGCAGCGCTGATGGCAACTATGTCCTCTTTGGTATTCTGTGCAGGCGGTGCAACCTTCTCCATTTGGGGTCGGCTCTCATCGTCTGGGAAGGCATAGGCGAGCACTTGCTCGATGGTCCCCACCAAATGGAAGGTGATGCCGTCCTTCACGTTGTCATCCAGCTTGTCTAGATCGCGCTTGTTGTACTGGGGGATGAGGATCGTGGTGATCTTGTTCCGCCTTGCAGCAAGCACTTTCTCTTTCAAACCGCCGATCGGCATGACCTTGCCCTTGAGCGTCAGCTCTCCGGTCATCGCCATGTTCTGTGCCATCACCTGGCCGGTGACCAGCGAATAGAGGGCAACAGTCATGGTGATGCCTGCCGACGGTCCATCCTTCGGGGTTGCCCCTTCGGGAACGTGGAGGTGGACAGCGTTCTGTTCGAACCAGGAAGGATCGATCTTGCGCTCAAGTGCATGGGCTTTGATCCAGGTGTAGGCGATGCTCACCGACTCCTGCATGACCTCACCCAGTTGTCCGGTCAGCTTCACCTCTCCCTTTCCGGGAGTGTTCTGCGCCTCGATGATCAGGGTGTCACCACCCATGCTGGTCCAGGCAAGCCCGATGGCCGTTCCCGGTCGGTCTGCCTTCACGATCTCATCCTCGGCGAAGATTGGCTCACCAAGATACTCAGCAAGTCTCTTGTCATCAATGACAACCGGCACATCGGTCTGCGGATTCTCCATCAAAAGCAAGGCAACCTTACGGTTGATCTTGTGCAGAGACTTCTCGAAGTTTCTCACCCCGGCTTCCCTGGCGTACTCATCGGCGATCTTGCGAAGGATGGCTGCAGAGTACTTGATCTCGTTCTTGGCAAGCCCATGCTTCTCCATCGACTTGGGTACGAGGTACTTTTTGCCGATTGCAAGCTTCTCTTCGCTGGTGTAGCCGGAGAGCTGGATGATCTCCATGCGGTCAAGCAAGGGGCGCGGGATGGTATCCAGCGTATTTGCCGTACAGATGAAGAGCACCTCACTCACATCGAAGGGGATGTCAAGATAGGTATCACGGAAGGTGGAGTTCTGCTCGGGATCCAGCACCTCAAGCAGGGCACTGGCAGGATCGCCTTGGTAGGAGACACCCATCTTGTCGATCTCATCGATCAAAAAGACCGGGTTCTTCACCTTGGTGATTCTCAGCCCCTGGATGATCTTGCCGGGCATTGCCCCGATGTAGGTCCTTCTGTGGCCCTTGATCTCGCTCTCATCATTCATGCCGCCGACGGAGAAACGGAAGTACTGCTTCTTCAGCGCCCGGGCGATGGAGATGCCCACGCTGGTCTTACCGACACCCGGAGGGCCGACAAGACAGATGATCGAGCCCTTGGTGTCCTGCTTCTTCTTGCGTACGGCAAGGAACTCCAGGATACGGTCCTTCACATCCTTCATGCCATAGTGGTCACGCTCGAGAATCTTGCGTGCACTGTCAATGCTGAAATTCTCAGCCTTGGGCTCCTTCCAGGGAAGGTCACTGATGATCTCAAGATAGGTGCGGCTGATGGAATACTCGGGGCTGGAAGGATCCATGGCCTCAAGGCGGCTCATCTCACGGTCGACCGTCTCCTGCGCTTCGGCAGAAAGGGGAAGATTCTTGAATTTGGCCTTGAGCCGGTTGATCAGCTCAACCTTGGGGTTGGTCGTCATACCCAGCTCCTGCTGGATGGATTTGAGCTCCTCCCGCAAGAAGTAGTCGCGTTGGTTCTTCTCGATCTTCTGGTTCACCCTGGCCTGGATCTTTGCCTGGACCTGGGCGATGTTCTGCTCGTTCTTGATGAAGACCAGCACCTTCTCTATCCTTCGGCGGACCACCAGCGTTTCCAGAATTGCCTGCTGTTGCTTGCGATCGACATTAAGGATGCTTGCGATGAAATCGGCAAGCTTGCCCGGGTGGTCGATGTTGACCATGTTCAGACGCATCTCCTCACTGAAGAGCTGGTTGTTCTTGGTCAGCATTTTCATTTCGCTGAGCAGCAGCCGGGTCCACGCCCTGAGTTCCTCCTGCTCATCCTCAATGTCTTCAAGATACTGCACCTCAGCCACCAGATAGGGGCCGGAAGGGTAGTACTGTTTGGTTTCAAATCGCTTGAGGGTGGAGATAAAGATGCTTATGCCCCCATCAGGGAGCTTGATCTTCTTCACTATCTTGGCAACGGTTCCCACACTGTAGAGGTTTTGGGCAGAGTATTCCTCGCTCTCTGTCTCATCCTTGACCAAAAGGAGACCGAGAAATCCGCCATGCTTGATGGCCTGGTTCACGATCTCGACATCCTGGTTGTCGGTGATCATCAAAGGAGTAAACAGTCCGGGGAACACGGGGTTCCCGGTGACTGGGAGAATAAACAGATTATTGGGAAGCAGTTGCTCGATCGGCATCAGTTCCTGTTCAGACATAGCGCCTCCATATGACAAATTCGTTCGGACAAGTGTAGAGCTCGTCCGAACCAAAGGTAATCAAACTTTTTCCCAAAGGAAAGAGACTAGCGCTCCTTCTTCAGCCATTGTACCCCAAGATAGCAGAATGGGGTATCGATGAGGGCGAAGAGCACCTTGAAAAGCCAGTAGGGGATGACCAGGGAGAAGACGTAGGCTGCGGTGAACGTGGGTGTTATGTGGTAGAAGGCGATGAACATGAAGATCACCGTATCGATGAATTGGCTTACCATCGTGCTCAGGTTGTTGCGCAGCCAAAGCATCCTATCTTTGCTGAGTTTCTTGAAGAGCAAGAAGATGTTCACATCTACTGTCTGGCTGACAGCAAAGCTGATCAGGGAAGCAAGGCTCATGCGCATGCTCATGCCGAAAATCTGCTGGTATTGCTGCTGAAGCTCCCAGCTTGGGTGTGGAGTGATCTTGATGAAAAGGCCGGTTACCACGAACATGATGACCAGCATGAGAATGGAGTACCTGACAAAGAGTGTTGCATGTGCATGGCCCTTTACTTCACCGATGATATCGGTGACCAGAAAGAGAACCGGCATGAAGAAAATACCTACCGATACTCGTACGCCAAAGAGGCTGATGATCTTGCTGCCGACGGTGTTTACGACAATCATGCCGGTAATATAAAGCGCGAAAAGGAAGAGTTCCTTTTTATCCATTCCTGTTGACTGTGAATCCATGGTGTCCCCTCTGGCGCTGAGTGTACCCGAAAGGGCTTGGATGGGTCAAATGGCGGGGAGAAATTGTGCAATGGGGGATGATAATGTGTTGCAATTTGTTGCAGTCATGCTATGATGAAAGCACAGAACCTAGTCTCTGGTGTACAGAAGGAGCTCCTACTATGGAAAGCAAGTTGATTGTCATAGCAATTGGGGGAAACTCGTTGATCGAGGATCCAAAACACGTTTCGGTTTCAGCCCAGTACGAGGCTGCCCGCAAGACCGCAGCACATATCGCCAAGCTCGTGGCAGCTGGTCACCGTGTGGTGATCGCCCATGGCAACGGCCCTCAGGTAGGATTCATCCTGCTTAGGGCTGAATTTTCCCGTTCCATTCTCCATACCGTACCGCTGGACAGTTGCGTAGCGGACACCCAAGGTGCCATCGGCTATCAGCTGCAGATGGCCTTGCACAATGAGTTTGCCAAACTCGGCCTCAAGCCCAATGTGGCCACCGTGGTGACCCAGGTGGAAGTCAGTGATGACGACCCCTCCTTCGGCAAGCCCTCCAAGCCCATCGGGTCTTTCATGACCAAGGAAGATGCTGACTACCACACCGAGCACGATGGGTGGAACTGCGTAGAGGATGCTGGACGCGGGTACCGGAGGGTTGTCGCCAGTCCCAAGCCAAAGGCCATTGTGGAGATTGATACCATCAAGAGTCTTTTGGACAACAAGATCATCGTGATTGCCGGCGGCGGCGGTGGTATTCCTGTCGTACGCGATGAGATGGGCATGCTCAGCGGCCGTGAAGCGGTTATCGACAAGGATCTGGCTGCAGCTCTCATGGCAAAACAGCTGAATGCAGACCTCTTTGTCATCTCCACCGCTGTGGAAAAGGTCTGTCTCAATTATGGCAAGCCGAACCAGAAGAGTCTGGATACCATCACCACTGAAGAGGCACAGGCGTACATTGCCGAAGGGCATTTTGCTCCCGGTTCAATGCTTCCCAAGGTGCAGGCAATCGTTGATTTCGTACGCTCCACCGGCAACATGGGCTTGATCACCGACCCTGCAAACATCTATGGTGCACTCTATGAAGGAAAAGGAACAAAGATTGTCCTCTAAGAAACCCTACTTTCCCAATCGCCGCAGTGCTGTGATCAGCATTGCGGTGGTCATTTCCCTCCTGGCTTTTGCGGTTTTGGCGATTGACCGAAACAACGTCAATCGCCTCACCCGCTATGAGAGCCAAGCCATGCTTGCTGACAAACAGGTGCGCACGCTCATTGAAGAACGCTTCCTCTATACCGATGCACTGGTGAAACTGGTCAATGATGATGTGCAAACGGACCTCATCTCCGAATCGCTACGTCTTTTCAACAAGGATGCCGGTATGGATAGGCTGGGATCGGCTTACCGCAAGCTGGATCAGGAGCTTTCCGCCTTACAGCCAAGTCTCTTTACCATAAGCCAATACAATCAGTTCCTTGCATACTTTGAGGAGCTGTATGCGATTGAGCGGAAGCTTGCGGATGCAGCCGCGGAGTATAATGCGCGAGCAGAGTATTTCAACGCCCAGAAGCGGGCATTCCCAGCGCTCTTGGTAGCTCGCAGGCTTGAGATGGAAGACCTAGTGCTTCTGAACATCGCCACGGCGCTGAAAGGTCGCCCCTGAGAGATAGATCGGCAGGAGCAGGGCTATCGTCCTGAGATTGTCCTGCAAGGCCGCAGAGGGGATGAGCAGCTTCATCACCACCAACACCACCATCACGACAGCGGAGATTCCCACCATGCGGGATCTCTGTTTTTTTTGCAGCAGAAAGCCGAATGCCGGAATCGATAAGAGCGGATGCACAAAGAGGATGTTCTCGTTGAAGTAGGTCATATCCATGTCTGAGAAGAGCATCATGAAGAGCAGCAGGGCTCCCAACAGGGCGAGGGCAAGCATCATCAGGCCCAGAAGAACACTCCTGATTCTGGGAAACCTCTTTTCCAGGATAAGCATCAGGGCACCGGTTGCAAGACCGACAAGTGCGTAGGCCCACACGAACGAGCCTTGGCCCTCTTGTACCGTAAAACGTACACCCAGCCCGTCCACCTCCTGCAGCACTTCAGTCGATGTGGCTAACCTTTGGGGGTAGTGTGCTGAGTAATCAACCACCGCCTGATGGAGTTTCTCGGGGAGGAAAAGCTCCTCATACCGGTTCATCGGCTTGTCGATGGTCTTTCCTTGCAAGAAATCGAGAACCCAGAAGACCAGCGGACTGTGGATCATGGAGGGGAGGGTGACCGAACGGAGAGAGTCCTCTGCCATCTGCGCTTCAGCCCATGCTTGGAAATCACCCTCGGTGGCGGCATTGATGATATCCCGTATCCTGGTGGCACAGTTGTCATAGTAGAAGTGATAGAGATAGGTACTGTATTCGGTCTTGATGTGCCGCTGAAGAAAGGAGATGAGAGCGAACTTGGATTCAGCTGAGAAGTCAAGTTTGACCAGCTTCACATCCCGCATCTCCTCAAGGGCTTCCTCAATGCGCCACTCTGCCGCACTGGCCACTACATAGTAGTACATCCTGCCTTGGGCGAAATTGAGGTAGAAGTGCTTCTGCTCTGGGTCGAAAATGCCCCAGTCATACATGATCTTGGTCCCTGAGGGTTGGGTGATGATGAGGGCGCTGTGTCCGAACCACGCATAGAGAGGGTCCCCAGGTCCAACGGTGAGCAGATGCACTTCGGTCTTGTCTACCCACGCTCTCTGATTGGGTGCCAGCGGCAGGGAAAAATCCACAGCTTCCAGTTCCTTGACGCTGTCAAAAGGTTGTTCGGTGTCGCGTGGAACGATGCTCAATGCCCACAGCGGGGCGAAGAGGAGCAGCACCATCAGCATGAGTAGGGGACGTTTCATGAGCGATAGCTTATCACAGGCTGACCCAACTTCCAACCAGTTGATTTTTTGCCTTGTTCCTTCTACTCTAGGATGTGGAGGGTTCATGGAGCGGAACGTATCGTCTTTGGGCATCGTGCTTCACAGTCAGCGGTACGGCCAACTGAATCGTAGGCTTACCTTGCTGAGTGTCGACTTTGGTATCATAGATGTGGTGAGCTATGGGGCCCGGAAATCGCTGAAGGCGGTGAAGGCTGAAGTGCTTACCGACGGACAGTTCTTCCTCTACTACAATCCAGTGAAGAAAGAGTATACCCTCAAGGACCTGAAGGTGCTTGCTGATCATGAAGTGCTTCGTTTGGACTTGATGCAAACCTATCGAGCGCTCTTCTTTTGTGAGATGATGATCAAGACCAATGGGGGAGAGAGCGGTAAGGCCTATGCGTTGTTGAGCAAGGCTCTTGATCTGCTTTCCAGCCTGCCCGATCAGGCAAATCTGGTTTTGATCCAGTTCATCCACCAGATGAGCGAGCTGTTGGGACTGCGCCCCGACTACCGCATCTGTCCCGTTTGTGAACGGCCGTATGGGGCGAACGAGATCATCTCCTTCTCTTCTTCCCTGGGCTCTCCCTGTTGCAAGGAGTGTGCTTCCTTGGATTCGCCTTTGTTGCTTCTCCCCGGAATGAGGCGGTATCTTACGGTCACAGCCGATCTCTCTTTTGAGGATGCGGTCATGGTGGAACTGAACCCCACAACCACCGTTCGCATCAGGACCTACATGCTCAGATATGCAGCCCTCCTGTGCGGCGGCTATCTGAAGACGCTCAGCGATGGGCTCTTGATGACTTCCTAGGGGCTTGGACATGATTATTATAGATAAGGTTGTATATATATGCTTTGGAAAAAGTCTCCGGTTTCTTCCCAGGACATACGCCATCTTCATGAGCAGTATGGGCTGGACGTCCTGTGTTCCTCGATTCTTGCAAGAAGGGGCCTGACAGGTACTGAACAGGTTAAATTCTTTCTTGAAAGTGAGCTGACGTATCTTCACAATCCGTTCCTCTTCGATGATATGGAAGAGGTTGTCGATCGCATCAACGATGCGGTCAGCGAGGGTGAGAAGATTTGTGTCTTTGGTGACCGCGATGTCGACGGCATCACCAGCACCGCGCTTTTGGTCTCAGAACTGCGGAGTCTGGGTCTTGAAGTGAGTTATCAGCTTCCCGAAGGTGACGATCCCTACGGGATGACCATGCACGGGGTGGACAAGGCTGCTGAAGATGGGGTGACCCTGATCCTTACCGTCGACTGCGGCATTTCCAATGTCGCAGAGATTGCGCATGCTCACACGCTGGGGTTGGACACCATCGTCCTTGACCACCATATCAGTGGGGATGAGCTTCCTCCGGCCCTCGCTATTATCGACCCGAAGATGAGCGGCAGCGGCTATCCTTTCCAGCACCTGGCCGGGTGCGGGGTAGTGGCAAAAGTCATCTGGGCGCTCCGGTTCAGCCATACGGACTTCTACCGTGAAGAGTGCATCCTGCTCCATGCCCAGCCGGGCAAGGATACGATCATCATCCAGGCGATGCGCATCCAGAACCTTCTGGTCATCGACCGGGTGATCGAGGAGATCAACCCTGGCCTCATCAAGAGCAGCCAGAGCAAGGTGCTGCAGTTCCTTGACTGCGGTCTGCCCATCCTGGTCCTTGATGCACCCAGCGAACTGGCCCAACTGAAGCAAGCCTTCGGCAAACAGGTGGATATCCACCTCATGGACATGCGCTCGCAAATGGAAGAAGTGATGCCGGTGATCAAGGGCAAGGGGCTGTTTGCACTCTCCAATCTGAGCAGGGCTATCAAGTACTCGCCCTTTGGGAAGGATGAGCTGCAGGTGCTCTTTACCCTGTTCAATGCATATTGCATGAAACGCTATCCCTCCCTCGATGCAGAGTATGAGTCCATACTCGATCTGGTTGCCATCGGGACGGTGGCCGACCTGATGCCCATGGAGGATGAGAACCGCATTCTGGTGAAGCGGGGGCTGAAGGTGCTCACCTTGGGCAAACGGCAATCATTGCTTCCGCTCTTCTCGATGCAGAACCTCATGGGAAAACAGCTCTCCACCAGTGATATCTCCTGGCAGATAAGCCCGGTCATCAATGCTTCGGGAAGAATGGGAAAACCATCGGTTGCCCTGGAGATGCTGCTCAGTGAGAACCTTGAACAGTCGGAACAGTTGGCCTTCGAGCTGATGAAACTCAACAAGGAGCGGCAGAAGCTGGGTGAGGATGCGTGGGATCGGATGCAGGGCAAGGCAAAGCACAGCTTTGAGGCCACCGGATCGAAACTTGTGGTGGTTGAGGATCCCCAGCTCTCCCGCGGCATTACCGGGGTTATGGCCAGCAGGTTGCTCAAGCAGTTCAATGCCCCGGCCATCGTTCTGGCAACCGTGGGAGAGAAGCGGGTCTCCGCTTCGATGCGCAGTCCCACCCATTTCAATGCACGAGAGTTCCTTTCGCGGTTCAGCGACCTCTTCCTTGATTTTGGCGGCCACGTGTGTGCCGGTGGTTTTTCCATGGATGTGGAAAACCTCCCTGAATTCAAGAGGAGGGTGATGGACGAGATCGACACGATGGACTGCATGCCCGAGGAAACCGAGGACGAGGTGGTCATCGACTGTGCCCTGCCCGAACCCTACATGACCCCTGAGATCATCAAGGTGGTGGAGTTCTTCGAGCCCTATGGGGAGAAGAATGCTCCCTTGGTCTTTCAGATGGAAGGCGCCATTGTTGATGACATCCAGTTCATGAACAACTCCAAGGGTTCGAGTCAGCATGTCAAGCTTACCCTCAGCTTTGGAACCTACAAGTGGCCGGCGGTCTATTGGAAAGCCGGGGACCGGGTAGGCAAGGATTTTGACAAGGGGTCTTTTGTGGATGTGGTGTTCCGTCTGGGGCGGAATTATTTCCGCAGCCAGGAGAGTCTGCAGTTGACGATCATTGACCTGAAGTCTTCAGGAGAAAGCGCTTAGCTCTACTTGACACACGTGCCGTCTTTCGGGCATTCTTGTGCAGGTGAATATGAACCCAGTAATCGGGAAGGGGGGTGATTTTATATATGGCATTCGTAAAAGTAGACGACAATGAGCCTCTTGAAAAGTCGATCAAGCGTTTCAAGCGCATGGTTGAGAAGGAAGGCATCATCCGCGAATGGAAGAAGCGGGAGTACTTTGAAAAGCCCTCCACCATCCTCAACAGGAAGAAGAAAGCTCTTGCACGCAAGCAGATGAAAAAGGTGCGCAAGCTCCATGTTTCAAAAGGCTATTGATGCTCATACAGGCCGCCGGTATTCCGGCGGTTTTTCTATTTGCTCGCAAATGATCGTGCAGTTCGTTTTACAAGAACCCCCTAATTCTTCCTATCCGGAAACATTTTAGGGGAATTTTTATAAATACGTCAGAAAATGTAAAATAAATTAGACAAAAGGCACTTTTTTGGTGTACAATTTCCTCAGAAGATTGTAACAGGGCTCATGAGCCCACCACACTGCAAAGAGAGGAATGTAAAACCATGCTTATTCTCATTTCTGACGCCTTTGATTCTTCGCTTCCCGAACGTCTGTCTGTATTCGGCGAAGTGACCTCCGACAAGAACCGCCTCAGCGAGGCTGAAGTGGTATTGGTACGCAGCAAGACCAAATGCACCAAAGAGTACATCGACCAGGCTCCGAAGCTGAAGTTGATCATCCGCGGTGGCGTCGGCATCGACAACATCGACAAGGCCTATGCGGAAAGCAAGGGAATCATCGTTCGCAACACTCCCAAGTCCTCTGCCATCGCTGTTGCTGAACTTGCTTTTGCCCTGATGCTGAGCACTCCCAACAATCTGGTTGCCTACCATAATGGGATGAAGGGCGGCGAGTGGCTGAAGAATCTCAAGCGCACCGAGCTCTATGGGAAGACCCTGTGCCTGTTCGGCATCGGCAATATCGCAACCAAGGTTGCCGAGCGTGCCAAGGCTTTCGGCATGAAGGTCGTGGCGTTCGACAAGTATGTCTCTTCTTCTCCTGTTGCCCAGATGATTTCCACTGCGGAAGAAGCCGTCGTAGATGCAGACTACATCTCCTTGCACCTTCCCCTTACCGATGAGACCCGCGGCATGGTCAACAAGGCTCTGATCAGCAACTGCACAAAGAGCCCGGTTGTCATCAATACCGGTCGTGGGCTCTGTGTGGATGCTGATGACATGGTTTCAATGCTCAACGATGGTTTGGTGAGCTGGTACTGCACCGATGTCTATCCTTCTGATCCCCCGAGCCCGGACTATCCGATCCTCGGTTGTGAGAGGGTGACCCTCACTCCGCACGTCGGAGCAAACAGCGAAGAGAATCTTGCTCGCATCGGCGAGGAGACCTTTGACATCATTGATGAATTGAAGAAGGGAGGAAAAATCTAATGGAACGCAAGAAGAATTACTTTGCAGGTCCCTCGGTAATGCCCGTTGAGGTGTTGGAGCAACTGCGAGACCAGATGGTGGAATACAACAACCAGGGTCTGTCCATGATCGAAGCCAGCCATCGCGGTGGTATGTTTGAGTCGATGTATGATGAGTGCCTGGCACTGTTCAGGGAACTGTTGGGCATCAGCGATGAGTATGATGTCTATTTCCTTGGTGGTGGTGCAACCTTGCAGTTCACCATGATCCCGATGAACTTCCTTCGCCCCGGAACGGTTGCCGACTATATCCGCAGCGGCACCTGGGCCAATAAGGCAGCTGATGATGCCGAGAAGCTGGGAAAGGTCAACTACTACTATGACGGCAAGGCAAACAAGTACAGTTCCCTTCCTGATCCGAAGACGGTCAAGCCCAGTGCAAACTCCAGCTACCTGTACCTCTGCTCGAACGAGACGATCGGAGGAATCGAGTGGCAGGACTTCCCCGACACCGGTTCCGTCCCCCTCATCGGCGATATGTCCAGCGATATTTTCAGCCGCCCGGTTGATGTGAACAAGTTCGACATGATCTATGGTGGTGTGCAGAAGAACCTCGGTCCTGCTGGTGCAACCTTCATCATCATGAAGAAGAGCCTGCTGGAAAAACAGAATTCCAACCTTACCGCCTACATGGATTACTCGCTGCATAGCAAGGAAAAGGGCTTGTACAATACCCCTCCCGTATTCTCGATCTGGGCTGTGAAGCTTGTGCTTGAGTGGATCAAGAAGAACGGAGGCACCGAAGGGATGCAGAAGCGCGCAGTTGAGAAGAGTGGTATCCTCTACAATACAATCGACTCCTCACCCTTCTTCAGAAGTCCAGTCGACCCGGCTTTCCGATCCAAGATGAACATCGTCTTCAGGCTTCCCAATGAGGAGCTTGAGGAACAATTTGTCAATGAGGCGAAGAAGCAGGGCATGCTTGGTCTGAAGGGCCATCGCTCTGTCGGCGGTTTGCGTGCAAGTCTGTACAACGCACTTCCCACCGAAGATGTGGTTGCTCTGGCAGAGTTCATGAAAGAGTTCGAACGGAAGAATGGGTAGGCCAACATGAAAGTGAAGATGGACGATACGAACAAAGCGATCATTCGGCAACTGTGTGATGGAAGAAAGCCCTTCAGCGCAATCGCTGAAGAGCTGAGCATCACCGAGAACACCGTTCGCGCCCGCGTCAACAAATTGATCGATGAGGGGGTTCTGCAGATCTCAGGCCTCATCAATCCTGAAACCATTCCTGGTTTGCAGGTGGTTATGATGGGGGTGAAGCTGAAGACACTCGACCTGGAGCGAAAGGCCAAGGAGTTCAGTGAACTCAGGGGCGTCATCTCCGCAGCGGTGGTAACCGGTCGTTACGATCTCATTGTCCAACTTGTACTCTCTGAGGAAGAGGGCTTGAGCCTTCTGGACTTCTTCAAGTTCGAACTGGACAAAATCAGTGAGATTTCGGAGGTGGAGACGTTCGTGGTGTACCAATCCCACAACCTCAAGATTCCCTACATTCTCTGATTTCCTCTTCATTCTCATTTCACAGGGGGTGCCTTTCGGGGCACCCTTTCTTTGTGTCGATTGCTCAAGTTGTCTAGAGAATTGATTGCATTCATGCTATACTTGCACCGACTGTGCCGGTGGGCACGTTTTACCTTTGTTTTTGAGGAGCACTCGTATGGCAGACCTGTCTACATCATATCTTGGATTGAAACTGAAAAACCCCCTGATCGCAGGAAGCAGCCCCCTTACTGCTTCGCTTGACAACCTCAAGCGGTGTGAGGACGCAGGGATGTCAGCTGTGGTATTGAAGTCAATCTTTGAGGAGCAGATCGAGATGGACGGGGAGTCTGCCGCCGACCTCAATGATGCCTATCTCACCCATGCCGATGCCTATGGCTTCATGAAGAGTGCGAGCATGGAACGGCACATCGATGCGTATCTGACCCTCCTTGAGGATGCCAAGCGCACGCTGGAAATCCCGGTCATCGCCTCGATCAACTGCCGCCAGAGTGGCAGCTGGATTGAGTATGCAAACCGTTTCGCCGCCTGTGGAGCCGATGCCATCGAGCTCAACCACTATGTGGTGGCTGCAGATGTGGAGGTGGATGGATCTGCCATCGAGAAGGAGTACCTCTCCTTGGTGAAGGCTGCCCGCAAGCAGATCAAGCTGCCGCTCAGCCTCAAGATGGGTCCCTCATTCTCCTCGCTTGCCAATATGATGCGCCGCTTTGATGAATACTCCATCGATGGCGTGGTTCTTTTCAATCGCTTCTACAGTCCTGACATTGATATCAACAAGATGACCTTGGTGCCCGCCCAGATGCTGAGCAGCAAGGATGAGTATGCACTTTCCCTCAGGTGGACTGCACTGATGAGTGAAGAGGTTCGTTACGATATCTGTGCTTCCACCGGCATATATAGTGGCAGCACTGTGATCAAGCAGTTGCTAGCCGGGGCCAAGGCTGTCCAGCTCTGCTCCGTTCTCCTCAAACAGGGTCTTGGCTCTGTTGCCAATATTGAGGCTGAACTGGTGCAATGGATGGATTCGCATGCTTACTCCAGCATTGCCGACTTCAACGGAAAACTTGCACAGGAGCGAATGAGCGACCCTGCAAAATGGGAACGTGTGCAATACATGAAGTCGATACTGGACGCACAAAAGGGTTGACCTATGGATTTGACACAGTATAAGGATATCGCCCCCTATCGGGGGCAGGATGTTCGTGACGCCATCACACGCGTTCTTGCGAACAAGGATGCCATACACAAGATACTGGCCTCGGTAGGCCCGGCACAGACGGAGGAGCAGCAGTTGCTGCTCTCCAAGTACTCCCAGCATATCGTGAACATGCTGGACCAAGTGACCAACTATGATGAGTTTCAGAAGCACATCACAGCTGGAGTCTTCCTGCCTGCGATCATCAAGAAAAGTGTGGATACATTCAGCTTCAGCGGTATGGAGCACACCACCAAAGAGAAGGCGTATCTGTTCATGAGCAACCACCGGGACATCGTCCTCGATTGTGCCTTGATCGACATGGCCTTGCTCAAGGGTGACAGGATGCTCTGCGAGATGGCCATCGGGGACAATCTGCTCACCAACCAGTTCGTAACCGACTTGTTCAAGCTCAATGGTGGGGTAACGGTCAAGCGAACGCTTCCGATGCGCGAGAAGTATCTGGAGTCGATCCGGCTCAGCTCCTATTTTGTTGAGCTGATCACCGAAGAGAACAAATCCATCTGGGTTGCCCAGAAGAGCGGAAGGGCGAAAGATGGGCTGGATGTGACCACACCGGCCATCATCAAGATGCTCCATCTCTCCCAGAAATCGAAGGGCATCACATTCAATGAGGTGGTAAACAACTGCCGCATCGTTCCGGTAGCGGTGAGCTATGAGTATGACCCCTGTGATCTGATCAAGGCCGGGGAGGAAGTCGCTCGTATCAATCGTGGCGATCATACCAAGAAACGCTATGAGGATCTCATCTCCATCTCCCGTGGCTTGAAAGGGTACAAGGGCAATATCCATATTGCTTTTGGAAAGCCGATCGCCGGTGAGTTTGAAAACTCGGACCAGGTTGCCCAAGAAGTGGATCGTCAGATCCATACGCTCTATCATCTCTGGCCGACAAACCTGTTTGCCTATGACTATCTTGAGAACAGTACCCGATTTGCCGCTTCCTATCAGGATTTTGACAAGGAAGCATTCCTCTACCGCTTCAAGGGAGTAAGGGAGGATGTGTATCGGTTTGCTCTCAATGCCTATGCCAATCCGGTCAGGTCCTACCTTGCAGCACAAAAAGACTAGACGTGCGTTAGCGCTGCTTCTCCTGTTTCTGCTTCTCTCGGCTTGCAGCCGGGAGGAGTTGAGGCTGCTCAACGTCTCTTCGAAGGTCCACACCCTGGTTGAGCTCCTCCCCCATGAAGAGACTATGACTCTGTCTCTCTCCTTCACGCTCTCCTCTGGGACAAAGACCGTGCAGGTGCTGGTAAGCTCTCCGAGCGGAGAGAGGCGCTGGGTTATGTCAGTGGATGGGGATGAGCAAGGCTTCTACCAGTTGCCACCACTTGCCTTGGGCAAAGGTCTTGCCTTGGAGCAAGGCTCCTACACGATGGACGTGCTGTACAAGGATGGGAGAACCCTCACTGAAACTGTCACAGTCCCTGCTGCCAGGGCGGTTGTCAGTGATGCAGTCAGCTATGATGAAGAGACCCGACTGTTGTCAGTGCATTCGCCTCTGGCAAGCATCGAAGCATATGATGAGCAAGGAAAAAGCCTCTCTCTTGGGGGGGGATCACCCTATCTTGTCGGTGAGGACGTACAGCTGGTGCTCATCGGCTTGGCAGAGGAAGGGCTCTTCTACCGTCTCAAGCCCTAGGTTCGTCCTACCGCCTTCGCCAGCTCATCCTTCTCCAAACGAACCACGAATGTCCTTCCATGAGGGCACACCGGCTCTTCCATGCTGAACACCTTGTCCAGAAGGGAGAGGGCCATCAACCTGTCCACTTTGTCACCGGCCTTGATGGCTGCATGACAAGCTACGATGGCATACAGGCCTTTCTCAACCTCTTGTGCATCGCCGGTCATGGTCTGGATGAAGTTGACCAACTCCTTCTCAATAGAGCGGTAGAGTGAGGGAAGACTGGACAAGTGCCAGAGCAGATCCTCAATCCTTTCCAGCTTGATTCCCAAATTCAGATAGACATCCTGATGTTCTTTCAGATAGGCGTCAACATCGCGATCAACTTCAAAGGAGATGGGTATCATAAGGTTCTGTATCTGCTTCTTCTCCCTGATCTGGTCGAAGAGCAGGCGTTCATGGGCGGCGTGCTGATCGACGAGGTAGAGGTTGTCCCCTTTCTGGGCAACCAAGAAGAGGTTGAAGGCTTGGCCGAGATACTCATAGGAGCTCTCTTCCTTCTGCATTGCCCAGATATCCTCGCTCTCACTCGTCCGTGAAGTTTGGACGGTTGCGGAGTTTCCCAAGATTTCGCGCGCTTTCTGGAACCATTGTGCATCGACAGGTTTTCTCTGTTCCGCCTCATAGGAGGCCCTTCGTTCAGCAACTGCAGGATGGCTCTGCTGAGAACCATCTCGCTTTGTTGCATAGGGCGCCAGCAACGGCTCATTCTCCTCCTGGATGTGCTGTTTCACCAGCCTGGGTATGGTTCTTCGGACTTGGCTTTGAACCATGGAAACAATTTGGTGATGGATTTCAGCCTTGTTTCTCAGCTTAACCTCACGCTTGGTCGGGTGGATGTTGAAATCGACCAAGGTGGGATCTACATCGATGAAGAGATAGCAATAGGGAAAAGACCCGCCGGGGAGCAGTTCCCCATATCCGTAGGTGACAGCCTGTACCAGTGAGTATTCGTCCACCGGCCTCTTGTTCACAAAGAGTTTTATATGCGATCGGTCGCTGCGATACAGGGCCGGGGTGGAACAGACTGCATAGAGGCTGAAACGGCCGGCTGTATCGTAGAGTTCAATCATCTCAGAGGGCACAATATTCTGATTGATGGCAAGCACGTCGAGAATGCGCTGGCGCTTGGTGGCAGGGGGAAGGTCAAGCCGTACCTTTCCCTCGCTGAGGAAGCGGAAGGCGACCTCAGGGAAGGCGAGGGCCTTCTCCTGCAGCACTTGCTTGCACATGGTAGCCTCAGTGGAGGGACGCTTGAGAAACTGTCTTCTGGCTGGTATCTCTGCAAAAAGTCGCTCAACGGTGACCACGGTTCCCTTGCGTGTGCCGCTGGGAAGCACTGCTCCTTTCTTGCCATTGTCCACCGTGATTTGGAATGCATCCTGTCCTTGGTAACTGCTTTCAATGGTGATGGAAGAGACTGCTGCGATGCTGTAGAGCGCTTCACCCCTGAAGCCCATGCTCTGAATGTGGAACAGGTCCTCGAGTTCACGCACCTTGCTGGTGGCATGGCTCTCACAGAGCAGGGGAAGATCTTCCTTTTCAATGCCCTCCCCGTCATCCATGAGCTTGATCTGCTCAAGCCCTCCGTCGGTGACACTGGCGACCAAGGTCTTCGCTCCTGCGTCGAGGGCGTTGTCCAAGAGTTCCCGAAGTACGGAAGCAGGTCGTTCTATGACTTCCCCTGCGGCAATACGCTGTGCCACCAAGGGGTCGAGCAGTTTGATTCTCATAAGAAGACTCTAGCATAGAAGAGGCAGAAGCGCAAAACCTCAGCCTCAGATTGTCTTCTGAAGATTGATCTTTGCTTGGATGCTCAACCTGGGTACTCCCACACTCCCGGTTGTGATCGGGTAGCTGGCTTTCGCAAGCAGGGTGAAAGGCTTGAACACCATGCTGGCGAAGAGGTAGCTGGTGGAATAGGGACCGCCGAGCAGATTGAGCGAGGATGCATTTCCCCCAAGCACCGAGCTGAGGGTGTCGAAGAGCCCAAGGTAGGAGAGGCCAAGCCCCATCTGCAACCGATCCTTTGTAAAGGCAAAGGTGAACTGACTGTAGTCAGCCTGATGGGCGCTGGCAGTCAGGTTGGCAATGCCGAAGGAACTGGTGACAGGAAGGTTGTACAGTGCCCTTGCCTGGATGACCTTTCCGGTGTATTGGATGTCGAGCAGCACATCAAGCGCTGCTGCATAGCTGATGTCCAGGGCATAGGAGAAATCGTTGACCAAAAGGCTCTGATTCTTTCCTTCGGTGATGGAGGCCACCATCCTTGCCTGGAGGTCTTGGTGCTTGAGGTAGAAGCCAGCTCCCAAGAGATGGTTGGGAAACAAGGTTGCTACACTGGTGTCAACCAAGGCGTCGAAGTCCAAGGTGGGGTAGGCGGGAAGATAGCTGTTTGCGATTACCAGTGCATTCAGATTGGTGGTCCTGTTGTTGATGATCGGGAAACTGAAGCTCACCAGCGGATAGAGCTCGATGGTGGCAGGGCTTCGGTCTACCTTTGCGAGTGCCCCGATTGCTATGCCCAGTGGATACTCTCCAGGTGCGGTGAACTCAAGCAGGGAGGAACCGAATTGGTGTCTTCCTGCAAGCAACTCAGTCAAGTACAGGTCATCGATGGTAGTGGTGAGGCTCAGGCCCCCCAGCTTGATCTGATTCTGCATAACCAGCTTCTCACTCTCACCAAAGACAGGAGCTGAGAAGGTGGATTGCTCGCTATACAGGCTTCTGACGTGATCCATCACGAAGTAGAACGCGCTGGTCTGGTACCCAATCCTTGCTTGGTCGAAGAAGGAGAAAACATAGGAGATCGTCTCCAGCGTTCCGGTGGGAAAGGAGGTGACCGAGTTGGAGTAGGTGGAGAAAGCATCAGTGTCTGCTGAAAACTGAAGCTTGAGTGCGAAGGGCCCCTTTTCATAGTAGGGCTTGATCATCAGGCGATGGTTCATCGCGTTGGAAGAGGGACCATCCAATAGGAAACGATAGGACGCTTCCATCCCGATCGATCCCTTGATCTCCTGGGCTCGGTCGTCGAAAGCAAGCAGTGCTGTCGAGCTGGGACGCTGGGCAGGGGGATCGCTGCTCACAGCACGCTCTTCCTGCACAGGCTGAGCCACCTCGGCAACGGGAAGTTCTTCTGAAATTACTTCCGGCAGGATCTGCTCGCTCTGGCTTGCTTGTGGCTCTTCAGCAACCAAGCCGAGCTCGGGTTCGGCGATGGTAGGCTGGGGAGGAACAACAACGCTGACCTGGGTGCGTACTGTCTGAGGTACTTCTGGAGTGAGGGGCTTGATGGTGACCACGATGCGATCGCTGGGAGCTTTGAGAATCTTGCTGGTGAGGGTGCTGACCCGCTTGGGTACCGGAATTTTCTCAACCTTTACGCTGATGGTCTGCATCACAGTGGGGATGTAAGGTTTTTGTTCCACGACCGAAAGGGAGGAGACAGGGGAGGTTATCGGCGTTATGGAAACACTCACCGGCAGGGGGGTCTCCACGACGTAGGGTTTGGTTGCAGCACGTACGGAACGCGGAGCAGGGGGCAGCAGCGGTTCTGCTGCCTGCTGTACCAACTGTCGGGCAAGCATCATGTCAGGATAGGTTGCGTAGGTGAGATAGTAGCCAGCCTCAATCCGCTGGGCACGGGCAGTGCGCTCCGACATTTCCAACTTCTCGAAGGTACGAACAGGACGTTTGACACGGGTCAGGCCGTTGTAGCTCTCCACCTCACCGGTGAAGGCGGTGACACTCTCCTCATCATCAGTGGAGATGACCAGCATCTCGCCTTCGCCTTCCAGTACATACTTGGAAACCGGCGTGGTCACCGTCAGGGTACTTCCCTCAAGCGGATAGGTGTTGAAGGTTGCCTTGCCGGACACCAGGTAGAGCTCGGCGTGCATGCCGACCAGATTGCCGGTTACCAGCAGTGAGTTCTCATACACATTGATCGTTCCGCGAGGGGTAACCAGCAGCAGGGGAGTATCGGGATTGCTGATGATCCAGCCTTCACCGATTTGGCTGATGACTTCTTCGGTCAGGTCAAGGGCATTGCCTTGGCTGTCATAGAGCTTGAGGGACGAGATGTCCCCATCGCCTATGAAGACCGAATCGTCGGCAACGAGATTTGCAGAGAGGCAGAGGGCCAAAAGCAAAAGACCGACACGTTTGAACAACCAATTCATATACACTCCCAACGCGTTTGTCAGAGTAAGGAGATTCTGACCGCGGTATCCAGCTTGTAGGTAGATCGGGCCGATTCATCGAACAGGATGCTCAACCCGATGTCGAAGGTATAGGGTTTGACCTTGACAACTGCACTGGCTCCAACAACCACGTTACGCAGTGTACCAAGGCCGGAGAAGAACCCTTCCCCTGTAGTGGTAGGATAAAGCTTTTCATAGCTCAAGTCCAGCGAAACGATATTCAAGAAACGCTTATCAATACGAGCATTTGCAAGGAATCGGTGGTTGTGGTAGGAGCCGTTGGTGTAATCACTTACCAACTTGGTGCGAAGGTACACTCCCTGACGGGCAAAGTTCAGGCTGAACATCGCATCCAGATGTGTGGTTCCCAGGGGAACATGCAGCGCATCGAGTTCTTCCTGGCTTCGGATTTCAAAGTCAGATGCGAAGTATTCAGCATGATAATAGCCAATGGTGGGGACAGTAATGCTTGCATTGAAGATGAAAATGCTCTTGGAGTGGCCCCAAATCCCATAACGGTAGGCGATGGCAGGCTGCCTGGTCTTTACGTCGGGGGTCTGCAACAACACATTGGCAAACACATCGAGGTTGAGGGCATCCCACTGGTAGAGCGGCAAGGAGAAGTCGAGGGCGATCAGCTTTCGTCCCAAGGCGGCGCTCTCCCCCTCCTCCCGTTCGGGACTCATGGCAAACGAGAGACCCACCTGCATTCTGGAGAAGGTGGGCAGGTCGGTGTACTCATACAGGGGCCGGGTGAAGATGCGCCATGCCGAGAGCGTCGGTTCGTAGATGTCATTGGTGATGAACTCAAAGCCTGCATTAGGGATTCCCATCTTGTTGCCATCGATCATCAGGTCAAGGCCGGGCCGGGTGGAACGAACCCCTACACCACGGTCAAAAAAGCCGTTGATCAGCGCTCCGTCACCCAAGGTGATGCCCAGCAATTTCCCGTAGCGGATATAGATCTTGTCATACCGCTGCCCATACTGGATTGAGCGAATGAAGCGCGTATAGTGCTTGAAAAGGGAGAGGCTGTACTCGCCACTTCCCAGCTCCTCCTCTTTCGTTGGCATCTGCCAATCGGAGAAGTCGAAACTGAGTTTGAAGGGGTCGATGGTGACATTCCCCTTGATTTTGAGATCCAACTGGAAAGTCAGGCTGCCGATGGAGAAGTCAGGCATGTAGGAGAGGCTGAAGTAGCCGTCACTGGTGGCGACACCTTCCAAAAGGCCTTCTCCTGTACTCTCGGTATGGAGCTGGTAACTGGGGAAGGAGAACGCAACAGAGTTCTCCACCGATGGCGGAGTTGAGAGTGACTCCTCTCCCTCTACCTGACCGGCAACGGGGAAGGCCACAAGCAGAACTGTCAGCAGCAGCACCAGAACGCGACTGCTCATGCATCCACCCTCCTTCCACCTCTATCATCCCACATACTCTGTATGGATGTAAACAGGTAGGAGGAAAGCAAGTTACACCCTGCCCGGGAATTGGTGTGCATGGTAGATGTGCTCACGGGTAAGCTTGTCCAATTGCGACAATTCCCTGATGATGGGCTTGAGCCGTGAACGGATATTGGTCTGGTCGTAGGGACACACCGGTTTTACTACCGGAAGATCATAGGCTTGGGCAAGGCGATGGGTGACTTGTTCGTGCACCTCAATCATCGGCCTGATGATCGATAGCTTGCCGTCAAAGAAGGGCTGAACCGGTTGCATGGTGGAGAAGTTGGCCCGGAAACAGAGATTCATCAAGCTGGTTTCGACCAGGTCATCAAGATGGTGTCCCATGGCAATGAGCTTGATCTGGTGCTCTGCTGCATAATCAAAGAGTATCCTGCGTCGGTTGCGTGAGCAGAGGTAGCAGTTGAACTCTCCCTTGAACGATGCAGGGTACTGGTGCTCGTCGACGATGAGAAACTCAAAGCCCAAATCGGTGAAGTAGGTGGTGAGAAGGTCTCGGTACTCGTCGGGGATGGGGTGTTCGATCCAGTTGATCATCATCGCCTTCAGCTGGTAGGTGATGGGAAGCCACGACCTTCTCAGCGAGAGGGCCAAGGCCAGCGCAAGACTGTCCTTGCCTCCGCTGGCACTGAGCAGGACCGTCTCATCGGAGCGAATCATCGAGTAGGTGTTTATGGCTTTTCCCGTCTGCTTGACGAAGCGCATCACCCAAGGGGGGATGTCACCGTCTATGAGGGAGCGATACGAAAGTTTTTCCATGAGATCAGGACTCCAATACTGCCTCAAGATCTTCTGTTCTGATCGAGGGGTGTGTGAAGATTCTGAATTTTCTGAGACTTTTTGTAAAGACCCTACCAATATCATGGGAAAAAATCTGATCAAGCTGGGAAAAGGAGGAGAGCGACCCCTCCTCGGTGAGGATGGGAATCTCTGACTCAAAGGAGATGGGTTCGGGAATATCGATGATCAGATGATGGGGTGGCACACTCAGCCGGCCGGAAAGCTCCTCTTCAAAACGGGTCCGTGCGCCTAAATCCAGCAAACGGCTCTCCTTTGGCCCAAAGGGCTTCTCATAGCGGCAGGGATAGAGCTGGTTGTCCCGAACCATGCCAAAGAGGGGACTCTGTTTTTGCCCCAGGTGGGAGAACTGCTCATCGTCAAGCGTATACAGTTGCTCAGGTCTGAGGCTTTGATTGCTCAGCGAGAGCAACACTGCTTTCTTGATCATGGCAGTGGCGCTGCGGGTGGTCTTGTGCCAGTACACATTGCGGTACATCAGATACTTGCTGAAAAGCAGATGCTCCACTGAGCCGAGCGCTTGCTCGAGCAAGGCAATCTTCTCCTCTGCTACCACCAGTTTGTCGGTGATATAGGAGACGTCCTGCATGCCGTAGGGGACTCCGCAAAAGAATGCATCCCTGTTCAGGTAGTCGAGTTTGTCAGGGTCGAGCGTTCCGGAGAGCAAGCGGCGGTAGAGCTTGATCTCCTTGTCTTGGTTCGGACGGTTCTCGTCAATGATGGCCGCTACCCGAGCCGGGCTGAGCCCTGCCTCGATGATGGCTCGCCTCAGGATCTCATCACCTTCCACCAGATCGCCTGCAATCTGTTCATGCTCTTTGAGGGGGAGTTCTTTCAAGGAGTGAGCATAGGGAAAGTGGCCGATATCATGCAAAAGACTTGCACAGAGAAAGGTTTGCATTCCCTCTTCTGTGAAGGGGGTTTCTGTTTTGCTGTGCTTGTCTTGCTTGAGCAATCCGACCAGAATCTGCGAACTGACATAGTAAACACCCAGGCTGTGGTCAAGGCGCGTATGGACTGCCCCGGGATAGAGATGGAAGGTTGGGCCAAGTTGCTTGATCCTTCCCAATTTCTGAACGCAGGGTACGCCGAATACTCGCTTCAGCTGACGTGAGAGGTGGATGTCCTTCCACAAGGGATCCCGGATACTCTCAGTCTGGTTGCTGAGAAGGGAAGCGAGCAGGGTGTTGGCTTTGGTTTGCATACAGCAATAGTAAAGCAGTGCAAAGCGTCTGTAAAGGCTGGCAATGGCCGACGAGCTATGGCATCATGAGGCTATCAAAGGAGGAAGTCATGCACCCCTACCTGATCATCGCAGACGATTTCACCGGATCAAATGACAGCGGCATCCAACTGGTTCGCCATCATTTCCCCACCCATGTACAGATACAAAGAGCTTTTGCTCCGCTTGCAAGCAATGTGAGTCTGGTCCTTGATACCGAGTCGAGGAATATGGGGGAGAAAGAGGCTGGGCAGGTGCTCAAAGAGAGCCTGGCTTCCTTGCACTCCACCGATTTTTCCACCATCCTGAAGAAAGTGGATTCGACGTTGCGGGGAAATATTGCCAGCGAAGTGGAGGTGAGCGCTACCCATTTTGCAGCAGAGCTGATCATCGTAGCCACAGCCTATCCTGATCTGGGAAGAACATGCAAGCAAGGGGTGGTGTATGTCCATGGCAGGCGATTGGGGGAGACGGAAGCTTTCCGTGATCCCAGAAAGCCGGTGGCAGAGGATGATCTGGTCCGTCTGTTCGCCAAACGAAAGAAGACCATCCTCATGGATGTCGGGCAGATTCGGTCTGGTTCCTTCAAGCTCGCTGACGCCGAGGTTGTGGTGTGTGACGCTGAGAAGCAGAGCGATCTTGGCTTGGTTGTTGCTTGGGCAGCATCCTTGAAGAAGCGCATCCTCTTTGTCGGAAGCGCAGGCCTTGCACAGGCACTGGTGGAAACTTCCAGGCCGAGCAAGCCGGCTCTTGCCTTGGTCGCAAGCCTCAGTGAGACGACCAAGGCCCAGGTTGAGTATGCAAGTGATCATGGTGCTGCCTGCATTGTGCTGAAGGTGGACGATCTTCTCGGGCAGAAGGACCTGCAAGGCTACCTGGACAAAGCCAAGAGTGCTTTTGAGCATAACGAGGATGTGATGCTGGTTGTCTCCTCTGTCCTTGACCGAGCAGAGTTTGATCGTTCCCTTGCAGAGGGAAGGCGTCAAGGCTTGGACGACGGGCAGATAGCCGATCAGATCCGTGAAAAACTGGGCAACCTTGGCAAGCAGTTGCTCGACTCGCACGAGCTGTCCGGCTTGTTCCTTACCGGAGGGGACACTGCCTTCGGCCTGCTCTCCCTGCTGAATGTTCATGAGGTGGATATCAAACGGGAAGTGGTGCTCGGACTTCCCTTGATGCAGGTTGTAGGCAGCACGTATGATGGGCTTGGCATCGTTACCAAAGCTGGGGCTTTCGGAAACAAAGACGCAATTTCCTATGCACTGCGTGTGCTCAGGCAACAGGATTGAGAGGAGACAGCATCATGAGCAGATTCGGGATTACCTTGGGAGATCCGTGCGGCATCGGGGTGGAAGTCACCCTCAAGGCATTACAGGCAAAGCAGGAGTATCAGAAGGATGCCCTGCTTTTCGGCACCCTCTCCTTGCTTGAATACTATGCCAAGCGTCTGGGGTATGCGATGCGCTTCCATCAGATTCTCAGCATCGAGGAGTGGGATGAGAAGGCTATCAACGTTTATGATCCCCTTCCGGTGGCGCGTGAGGAGATTGAGATCGGCAAGGTGACCAAACTTGGCGGGGAGATTGCCTTCCTCAGTGTGAAACGTGCAATTGAGTTTGCCTTGCGGGGTGACATCGCATCGGTGGTAACCGCTCCACTCAATAAGGAAGCACTGCATCTTGCTGGGCACAAGTTCGCAGGCCATACCGAGATTTTCGGTGCGTACGCCCATGGGGACTCCTACGCCATGATGCTCTGGAGCGAGAAGCTTAAGGTCATCCACGTCTCCACCCATGTGAGCCTCCGTGAAGCCTGCGACCGTTGCACCAAGGCCCGTGTGCTTGATGTGATTCACCTTGCCCAGCAGACCTTGGTGAAGGTTGGCATCCTCAGCCCGCGGATTGCCGTTGCAGGTCTCAATCCCCATGCAGGGGAGAACGGGCTGTTCGGACGGGAGGAGATTGAACAGATCATACCAGCCATTGAGGCGGCGAAAGCAGAAGGGCTCTCTGTGGAAGGGCCTGTTCCCCCTGACACCGTGTTCGTACGGGCCTTGAAGGGTGCGTGGGATATCATTGTGGTCATGTACCACGACCAGGGACACATCCCATTGAAGATGCTTGCTTTTGACAGCGGGGTGAACATCACTGTCGGCCTTGATGTGATCCGCACCAGTGTCGATCACGGTACTGCCTTCGATATCGCCGACAGGCTGGTGGCGAGTGAGCAGAGTATGCTTGAGGCCATTTCAATCGGCAAGAAGCTCTAATGAAGAAAGGAGAGGCAAAACCTCTCCTTTCCCTTAAGAGAACTGAATTACCCTATTTCACATAGGGAATTGCATACGGTCCATCACTGAGCCAGACAATCTTGAGGTCTTTTTTGCCCTCAAGGGATCTGATGTGCTCGATGGTAGCAAGCACCACCTTGCTGAAATCCTCTTCCTCACAGAATGCTTGTGCGTTCACTCCTGGCAATCCGTTGGTCTGCATGCCCTTCAACTGCGGTGCATAGTAGAAGTAGTGATTGAGCGGAATCTTGTCAAAGAGCGATGCCCACTTCTGTACCTGCCACTGGTCGGGGATGAACGGCCAATCTTTGCTGTGCAGCACCCGAACCAACTCTTCACTGCTGGTGAGGGCAAGCAGGGCAAGTACTGTCTTGTACATGACAGACCCCACAATATCCTTCTTGTCGGTGAAGTTTGCGATGCTGATCAGATAGCCGTCCTTCTTCAGGGCCCCAATGGCTGCAAAGCCTGCCTTTGCCGTCTGGTAGTGGTTGATACCGACAAAGCCGCCGTGGGTGATGACGATATCAGCTTCCTCGGCTACAGGGATCTTTGCATACCCCTTGACCATCTCGAAGGCTGCAAGGTGTGCTGCTTCCAGTTCCCCTGCATAGACACCGGTGATGGCGAACTTGTGGTCGAGGGTCACATTGATGATGAAATCGACACCAGCCATCTTGGCAAAAGCCAGTGACTCTTCATGCACTGGGTTGCCTTCAAGGTTCAGGTCACGGGAATCTGCATGTCCCATGAGGTCTGCCCCATGGAAAAGGAAGGTCCCGTGCTCACTGATCAGGCCCGGGCAAACGGACTTGCGGCCGCCGCTTACTCCTGCCATGAAGTGGCTCTCAACCAGGCCGGTAAGGATCTTGAGGTCTGCCTGCACGTACAGGCTGTTGATCTTCACCTCACTGCCGCGCTCAGTCCTGCCCAGATAGGTCAGGTTCTCTTCATCCTTGCAATCATGGTTGATGACTTCGATGTGGTTGGCAAATACCCAGGGATCGATGATTTTCTCAATCTCTTCAGCGGTCATCGGCCTGTGTGTTCCGGTGGCAATGAGCACCTTCAGGTTCGCCGCACGATACCCGACCGAGAGCAGGGTCTCAAGAATCGGAACCAGGATATTGCCTACTCCTTTATAGGGAACAGGACGAGTATTGTCTGAGATGACGATGACCCCTTTTGCCTCTGCATTCTTTGCCAACTTCTCCTTGGCGATATCGATGAGCGGCTTGCTGTTGAGCGGATGTGCAAGGGCTTGTTCGACTGCTTGCACGGGATCTTGTAGGGCAGGGGGAGCCTGCATGGCGTAGCAGACCGTGGAATCGGGGAGCTGGAGATCCTTGTGCGCCGGATCTATGGGATTGTGTACATACATGGGTGCCTCCTGATAGTCAAAAAAGAGACGAGCTGGGCTCGTCTCTTATCCGTAGATTGTATACAAAACGAGTATCCTAAGCTTATAGCTGTTGGCCCTTTGCGTCAACGGCTACGGCTGCATTGGCACTCTCGTTGATCAAGCCACGCTTTACTTCCCAGCGGTAGAAGAAGTCTACCAGGAAGGGAACCAGGATGGCACTGACGATGATGGATGCAGCAACCTGGACAGTGGCTTTCTCAGCAAACGGAAGCCAAGACGGGTCGACTGCAGCAATGGCAGCTGGGGTTGCAATGGAGTTGCCGGCACTTGTTCCGATCGCCGCTCCTACTGCAGAGGTCTTTCTCGCCTTCTTGGGTACCAACCACTTGTAGATGAAGTAGGAGGGAACACCGGTGATGATGAGGGTCATCAGGCCAAGGATGATGCCCGGGATACCGGCTTGGATGATGGTCTGGAAACTCAGGCCTGCACCGAGGGGGAAGGAGAAGGTGAAAATGGCGATGAACATACCGGGCTTGAGGAAGTCGCGGAACTTTTCATCAAGATTACCAAGGATCATACCGGCAATGATCGGGACGATGACAGCTACGAGGCTGACAAGAGGAATGGTTGCAACGCCGGCAATACCCATGAACATCATCTCGAAGAACGGTCCGTCGTTCGAGCTGATGACGGCGATTGCACCAACGTCGGACTCATCGCCGTACTTGGATGCAAGAGCAGTATAAAGTCCGCCGTTGGAATTGGACATGGCGGAAATCATTGCCAGGGGAGTTACACCAAGCAGTGCGCCACCGGGGCCGGCCACTTTGGCAAAAAGCACGCCCAGGATAAGGCCGAAGAAGACCTTGCTGGAGTTAAGAACGACACCTTTGTACAGGGAGATACCGGCTGTGCGGAGGTTGATCTGAGCACCACTGCAGAAGAAGAGCAGGGCGATCAGGGTCAATGCACCAGTCTTGAAGAACGCAGTCGTGAAACTGCCGATGTTCAGGGCTCCGGGGAAGAACGTGTTGAATATCACACCGAGAACCAAAGGAACCACCATCATGCCGCCAGGAATCTTGTTGATCGTGTCAAAAATCGGTACTTTTCCCATCTTCATGTTATTTTTCTCCTTTTTCTGTGTCTTCATGACATCATTTCCTAAACCATATCACGACACGTAGGAAAGACCAACAAAAATGTGAGTGTGTATACAATAATTTGTACACAATCCAATACCTTTGACAAACAGACAGGAATTGGTAGTATGAGCCTATGCCTATCAAACGCTTGGCTTTGCTTGCCCTACTTCTTGTTCTGGTCACTTCCCCGCTTGCCTCTGCTGTACAGAGCGCCTTTTCCTACTTGCTTCCCGTTGACAGCACCATCGGGCAGGTGATTGAACCTGTAGGGGGGAGTGTGGAGATGCTTACCCTGCAAGCTTTGGGCAGTCCCTATGATCTTGCTTGGCTGGAACGCTATGTGCCGGGGGAGCTGCACCAGAGTTTTGTGCACACCTATGACCAGCTGCTCGCCTCCTTGCTTCCAATCAGAGACGTGCTCATCGGCCAAGCGATACTGAGGGGAACACTCTATGAGGTGCCGTTCCGTACGCTGTCGGGGCGCCTGGCCACCGGCTTCTTTGTGTGGTACCTCGATGAGGATGGCGAGACCTTTCTCGTTTCCCTCTCCTTTACGTATACATAGATGTAACTTCTGTAATATCAACACTTTTGCTTCCTGATAGCCAAAACCTTTGCTTGCCCCCCGCCAAATCAATGGTAGAATGGATTTACACGTATCATGATATTCAACAGGAGGTTTGCATGAAACAGTGGTTAGTGGTACTTATGGTCCTTGTGACCGTTTTCAGTCCAGTAGCAGCCCAGGGGTCGAAGGAAGATGGGCAGGCTGCAAAAGAGCTGGTTGTGTATGCGAGTGTCGATGAGGCGAACGCCGTGAAGATTCTCGATGCCTTCACCAAGGATACCGCCATCAAGACAAGTTTTGTCCAGCTCTCCAGTGGGCCGGCCCTCACCAGGATCCAGGCTGAGAGCGGCAGACCCCAAGCCGACGTCTGGCTTGGAGCTCCGAGTGACAACCATGTCATTGCCAAGAAAGATGGTTTGACCGTCCCGTACAAGGGGCCCGCTTTCGAAGCTTTGGGTGCAGAGTTCAAGGATAGTGAAGGGTATTGGAGAGGCTTCTATATGAATCCGCTCTGCTTCGGGGTGAATACCGTAGCACTGCAGAAGGCAGGGGCAAAGGTACCGACCAGCTGGGCCGACCTGCTCAAGCCCGAGTACAAGAACCTGATCCAGATGCCGACTCCGCAGGCCAGCGGTACGGCAACGACCATGGTGTACAGCCTGATCGAGATCATGGGCGAGGCTGAAGCGTTTGCCTACATGGCCAAGCTGAATGCCAACATCCAGACCTACACCTCAAGTGGCACAGGCCCCTCCAAGGGTGTGAACGTCGGTGATGCTGCCATCGGCATCCAGTTCTCCCCCGCTTTCTTCCAGATGAAGGCAAACGGACAACCGATCGAAATTGTCTTCCCAAGCGAAGGTTTTGGGTTCGAGTTCCCCGCTGCTTCCATCCTCAAGGGAGCCAAGAACTATGAGGCTGCCAAGATCTTCATGGAGTGGTTGGTCAGCAAGAAGGGACAGGATGTGCTCAAGTCTACCGGAACCTACTTCTATCCGGTTATCGACGATGCTGAGATCGATCCCGTCATGCCTGCTTTTTCCACCCTCAACGTGGTAGGCGTAGACCTTTCCTACTACAGCAGCCGCAAGGCTGAGCTGGTGGAACGCTGGGTCAGCGAAGTGCTTTCGGCAAAGAAGTAATGTTTTGTTTTCCCTCTCCGGCAGAGACCTGCCGGAGATGCTTTGAATCAATGATGAGGTCCTCATGAAACAACGTATCATCTCCTCATGGCACAGCTTCATCCAACTGAGCAAGGACCCGCTCTTGTTGGGTGTCATTCTCTTGTTGCTCCTCTCACTGGTCCTCTTCATCATCTACCCACTCTATAAGGTGGTAGTGGTCAGTTTCCAAGTCAATGGAGCCTTCTCATTCAAGAATTTTACCGATGTACTTACCTATTCAAATGGCTACTACCTCAAGGCCCTCTTCAACTCATTATGGATGGGGGTGGCCACCGCCGTATTGGGTACCTTGATAGCCTATGTTTTTGCCTACTCCCTGACTCGGGCAAATATCCCAGGCCGCAGGTTCTTCAACCTGATCGCAACGATTCCCATCATCAGTCCCCCGTTCATCGGGGCCTTGGCAGTGATCATGCTCTTTGGAAGAAATGGTTTTATCAGCTCCACCTTGCTTGGCATGAAGAATGCCAGCGCCTATGGAGCGAAAGGCTTGCTCTTTGCCCAGGTGCTGACCTTCTTCCCGGTTGCTTACATCACCTTGCGGGGCGTCCTTGAGTCGATCAGTCCCACCTTGGAGGATGCCGCCATGGATCTGGGCGGCAATAGGTTCACCATCTTTCGCAAGGTCACCTTGCCCCTTTCCATTCCAGGCATTGCCTCCTCCATGCTCATCCTTTTTGTCGAGTCGCTGGCCGACTTCGGCAATCCCTTGGTGCTGGCAGGGGCACAGTTTCCCATCCTCTCGGTGCAAGCATACCTGGAGATAACCGGTATGGGCAACTTCGCCAAGGGGGCGGCGCTTGCATTCATCCTGCTGGTTCCCTCCGTCTCAGCCTACATGCTCCAAAAGTATTGGGTGAGCAAGAAGCAGTATGTGACGGTTACCGGAAAGCCGACCCAGTCCAGCAACGATGTGGTCAGTCCCAAGGCCCGGTGGATACTTTTTGGAGTTTGCTGCCTGATCGCTTTCTTCATCATCCTCGTCTATGCAAGCATCGTCTTTGGGGCCTTTGCCGAATCGTGGGGCAACAGCTCCAAGCTTACCCTGCAGAATTTCGTCTATGTCTGGCGTGTTGGCTTCGAGTCGGTGCTCGATACCCTTGCCATCGCAGGCCTTTCCACGCCGGTTGCAGGTATCTTGGGTATGATCATCGCCTTTTTGGTGGTCAGAAAGAAGTTCTGGGGAAGAAAGTTCATGGAGTTCTCCTCCATGCTCAGCTTCGCCCTTCCTGGTACGGTAGTAGGTATCGGCTACATCCTGGCTTTCAACAAGCATCCGCTCTATCTGACGGGAACCTTGCTGATTCTGCTGCTTAACTTCATCTTCCGCTACATCCCCGTCGGTGTGCAGGGTGGGGTGGCAGTGCTCAAGCAAATCGATCCCTCCATTGAGGAGGCTGCTGTCGATTTGGGTGCAGACAGCAACAAGACCTTCCAACGGGTGACGCTTCCGCTGATGGTTCCGGCTTTCTTCAGCTCCCTCATCTTCAGCTTTGTGCGGAGCATGACGGCCATCAGTGCAGCAATCTTCTTGGTATCGGCACGGTGGAAACTCATGACGGTCCAGATCATGAGCCAAGTGGAGAGTGGTCGCATTGGAGCGGCTGCCGCCTTCAGTCTGATCCTGGTGGCCATCATCTTGGTTGCCATGGCAGTGATCAAGCTGATTCTGCGGTTGAAGTACCACACCACCAGTTCAATTCTCTCACAGTAGGAGCACAACATGAGCGTAACCTTAGTAAAAGTAACCAAGATTTTCACCGACCAGGATGACAAGAGCAAGGAGTTCACAGCAGTCGATGATGTCAATATTGAGATAAAGGAAGGGGAGATGGTTACCTTCCTCGGCCCATCCGGCTGCGGCAAGACCACCACGCTGAGAATCATCAGCGGGTTTGAGAAACAGACCAAGGGTGATGTCTACATCGACGGTTCGCTGGTAAATGATTTGCCGGCCAATAAACGCAACTCTTCGATGGTGTTCCAATCTTATGCCATCTTTCCCCACCTCACGGTTGAGGAGAATATCGGCTTCGGCCTTGAACTGAAGGGGTTGAAGAAGAGCCAGATCAAGAGCGAAGTGGATGTGATCATGCGAACCATGGGGCTTTCTGCCCTCGGGACAAGGCAGCCCAGCCAGCTTTCCGGTGGTCAGCAACAGCGTGTGGCACTTGCAAGGGCAATCGTCACCAAACCGCGTGTGCTGCTCTTTGATGAACCACTTTCCAACCTTGATGCAAAGCTGAGAGACCAGATGCGGACTGAGATCAGGCGAATCCAGCAGCAGTTTGGGATCACCAGCATCTATGTGACCCATGACCAGGATGAGGCGATGACAGTCAGTGATCGGATCATGGTCATGGACAAGGGAAGGATCCAGCAGCTGGGAACTCCGTTTGAGATCTACAGCAGGCCGACCAATCATTTTGTCGCTGATTTCATCGGTCGGGCAAACTTTTTTTCCTGTATGGTGAAGAGTGTCTCTGATGTGGTTACCGTAGAAGTCAACCAGAAACAGTACCAATTCCCTGCATTCAATAAGGATGTCAAGGCAGGCAAGCGTGCGACGGTAGTCATCCGACCCGAAGGCTTGCATATCCAGAAAAACAGCGAGCAAGCCTTTTTCAATGGCAAAATCACCGAGGCTGTCTACCTAGGTGCAACCGTTGAGTATGAGATCAGTGTGAAGGGGAGAACAGAACCGATTGTGGCCATCTCCTATAATCCGGTGAAAGAGGGTCTGTACAAGGTGGGTGATGAGGTAGGGGTGACCTTCGATCCGATCAGTGCGCATGTGATTCTCTGATCTACTCTTTCTTTGCGATGACCAGAATGTATTCAGATCCCAGCTCATTGTTCGATGAGCTGGTTTCTTCTGCTTGGTTGATATAGGTAAGCAAGAGCGGCAGGTCAGCATCCAGTTCCTCAAGGTTGAGGGTAACTGAGTTCTTGCGGGCCTTGACGGTGACCTGGATGTCTTCCATATCCGCCTGATCAAGCAGGGGACCTTCCCATCCCTGTCCCTCTGGTTGTACTGCTGGCACCTTGCTGTAGACACCACAACCGGTGCTGAAGAAGAGCAGCAAGGAGAGTATGCCAAGCAGCAAGAACTGTGAATATCGTGTTCGCATACCTTTCCCCTCCCTTCCAGTACACTCTCTTCACTAGGCTAAACACCAATGAGAGGAAAAGATTACAGTCCTCAAGCCTTTTGGAGTTTCAGAAAGGAAGATGCATCCATCCAACGATCATCAACCGTGAAGATGATGTCCGCATCGCACCAACTGCAATAGGAGAGCAGCGCCTTGGTCATCTCGAGGCGAATTGCATCAAGCTCGAGCAGTGGATGCTCCTCCCCAAGATAGATATAGATCACAACGTGAAGGCTTCTACCCCGTTTTGAGGCAAAAACTTCGGAGCTGAGGAAGTGATGTGAACGAACGAATCGGGTAACAATCTTCTCCAGTGCCTGCTGCACCTGCGCCGATGGGGCGGCACCGAGCAACTCTGCACTGTATTGGATGATATCCTTCACCAATGAGGGGGAGAGAAAGAGCAGGAACAAGAGGGTAAGGGCAGGGTCTATATAGGAGGAGACAGAGGAGAGTCTTCCCTTTGAGAAGACCATGACCAGGAGAATGGCGATGACAGAAGCAAGACTGAGCAGGGTGTCGAGCATCCAAGCCTTGCTTTCAGAACGGAGCAAGGGGCTGGAGAGCGTGCGGGCCTTTGTTTTGAGCAGCATCCAGATGATGAAGCAAACCACCAGCGAGAGAGCCGAGACAGGCAGGGCAATCGAAACGGAAATGATGTAGCCCCCATGTGCCAAGGATTTGGCAGCATTGCTGCCGATGACTAACATCATGGTAAGCAACACCAGCGAACGGAGGGTGAGGAAGAAAGGCTCGAAGGAGCCGTATCCGAAGGGAAAGCGATCATCATCCTTCTTGAACAAGAGCAGGACGACCTTGCCCGATCCTATGATGAAGAGGCTTTGGATCATGGAGTAGAGTCCGTCGATCAAGAGTGAGTTCGAGCTTGCCCAAACGGAGGCGAGAAGACCGAGCACGCCGAAGCCGAGGCAGACGAGCGTGGTCAACCGAAGAATTTGCAGTTCCTGTTTTTTGGTACTCATAGGTGTGTCTTTCGCATCCAGTCATGGCGTTCATTCGCCCACGACCACCGTTTGTGGTCCTACGCATAGGACAGACCAATTTGGTCAAATCAGGTGATATGCTGAGTGCTTATGCAGCCATCATACCTCATTTTCACACCTCCTGCAAGAAGACACCTGCCGCTCTTCTTGCATCGGAGAACGTTTTGCAATAAGCTTATTAAGACAAATTCTTAATTTTAAAATTTCCAATTGAGGTATCCTATGTCACGATTGTCTTCTCTGCGAAAACTGTTTGCAGTGCTTCTGGTGACCATCCTGGTGCTAGGCTCCTGTGCCAAGCAGGAGTCTGTCGGGAACAAGCAAGCAGCGTCCTCATCGGCCGACGTTGTTGCCTCAGCCACCGATTACACCCAGGTGGTTGCTACCGCCGTTCCCATCGAGGTAAGGCCCCTCCGTGATAGGGTTATCGGAAGCGGTACGGTGCAAGGCCAGCAGGAGGTGAGCATCAAGGCACGCACAAGCGGAGAGATTCGCAGTGTGCATGGAAATCTTGGTTCCACCTTGAACAAGGGTGATGTCCTGCTTGTCCTTGATGACACCATTGCCAATCTCAACCTCAGCCAGCTGGAGAACCAATACAAGAATGCCCAAGGGGAACTTGCCGTAAATGAGCAGCTCTATGCCAAAGGCGCGATTTCCCTCTCCCAGCTCAATCAGAGCAGATCATCTGCGGATGGTCTTGCCGCCCAGCTCGAGAATGCCCGCAATGCGCGTTCCAATACCCAGATTACGACACCCATCTCCGGCAGCATTGCCGAACTAACCAAGCTTGTGCCTGGGGACCTGATCAGCGCAGGAGCTCAGGTTGCCCGCATTGTCGATCTTGAGCATCTTCGCGTAACCCTTGGGGTAGGGCAAAACCAGCTCTTTCTCATCAAAGAGGGTGCCAGAGCAGATATTGTGATCGAGACGCCCATTGAGCGCATTACTGCAGAAGGCAGGGTGAGTGCGGTAGGTGCCTCCAGTGACAGCAGGACCGGCAGTTGGACTGTCTATGTCGATTTCGACAACCCCAGGCTGGATATCCTCAAGGCCGGCATCACCGCCTCTGTGACCATCTATCAGGATGATGCACCCCGATACCAGCTGGTACCGAACCAAGCGATGGTATATCGGAACGCAAAAACCTATGTCTTTTTGGCAGAAGGAGGTTCTGCTTCCTTGGTTGAGGTTCGGATTGTTGACCAATATGGTGACTTTACTGCCATCGAAAGCGTAGATGCCAACACAAAACTTACCGGAAAGCGCGTCTTGGTAAGCGGTCTCTCCCGGTTGGTTGATGGCTCTTCCATCAGCATCCAATAAGAGGAGGAGAGCATGGACGACGAGGTTAAACGCTTTTCCATCGGCAGGTTCTCTGTCACCAAACCGGTTCTGGTTAATATTCTCATGATTACGGTCCTGGCCTTGGGAATCTTCTCCCTTGTCCGGCTTCCTCAGGAGCAGTTTGCTGAGGTTCCTTTCTACTGGGTGAATGTGATCGTCCCGTATCCCGGGGTGAGTGCCGAGGATATGGAAGCCACGGTAACGATTCCTGTGGAGAATGCTTTTCAGGGGATGGACCGACTGAAACAGATCAGCTCAACCACCAGCGAAGGACTTTCGGTAGTCAGGGTGGAGTTCAGTGATGGCATTGATGACCAAATCTTCAAATCCCTCTACCAGGATGCCCAGACACGTTTCAGCCAGGTTCGATTGCCTGAGGGAACACTTGCTGCCGTTCTTGATGACTTCTCCTCCTCGGACTTCCTTCCGGTCATCGAGGTGGTCATCAGTGGAAATCTCTCGTATGAGGACCTTCGGGAGCAGGCTCTTTCGCTGCAGAACAAGATTCTGAGAATTCCTGATGTGAAGGATGCAGAGATCATCGGTCTGCCGGAACGGCAAATCCAGGTGAACCTAGACCCCATCACGCTCTCCAGCCTCGGATTGAGTGTGAATGAGGTGGTTCGCTCGATTTCCGAGCAGAACCGCACCGCTCCCAGCGGGAACCTCACCACCGATTCGCGTGAATACCTGCTCAGGACCCTTGGTTCGATCAGAAGTGTCGATGACATCGGGGATGTGATCGTGCGCCGATCCACCCAAGGAGAGGGACTGGTGCGGGTGGGTGACATTGCTCAGGTAGTGGACGGCTTTGAGGATGACAGCCCCTTCAGCCGCTTCAATGGAAAACCCTCCATCAGCCTCAGGATCACCAAAGTGGTGAAAGGGAACTCTGTTGCCATCGTGGAGAGAGTGCGATCCATCGTCGATGAAGCGCAGAAGAGCAGTGGGGCAACCTTGACGCTCTTCAATGACTCTACGGTACAGATTGCTTCCAGCCTCTCGGTTCTCTCCTCCAATGCCTTGATGGGTCTGGCTCTCTTGGTGGTCATCCTCTCGCTCTTCATTGGAGTGAGAAACTCCCTGATCACCGCCCTCGGTATTCCGGTCACCTTTGCACTGACCTTCTTGGTGCTCGACTTGCTGGGAGAAACCATCAACACCAATACCTTGTTTGGCTTGGTTTTGGTTCTTGGCCTCATCGTCGACCATGGCATTGTGATCATTGAAAACTCCTATCGGCTGCAAACCTTGGGTATGAAGCGCCATGATGCCGCCATTCTGGGTGTCAACCAAGTGGTATGGCCGATCATCGCAGCGACGGGGACAACGGTAGCAGCCTTCCTTCCGCTGATGATCATTCCCGGTACCATTGGTAAGTTTTTGCGCGTCATTCCCCTCACCGTCACCATAGCCCTCATTGTCAGTACCATTGAGGCACTCTTCTTCCTACCCAGTCACTACGCTGAGTGGGGACCGAGAGAGACGGTGAAGGAGAAAACCTCACGCTTCTTTGCTCCTTTGGTGAAAAAATATCTTGCACTGCTCAGACGCCTCTATGCAAAGAAAGTTCTTTGGCTTCTTGTTGCTCTGCTTCTGCTCATTGGTGTCTTCTCCTTGGTTGGCTCGCTTCGCCAAGATCTCTTCAGTGCAGAGGATTACAGCTATTTCAATATTGAGATCACCACCCCCTTGGGGTCCACCCTCGCACGGACAAACCAGGTGGTGAGCCGCTACGAAGAGGTGTTGCTCTCCAAGATAGGCAAGGGGGAGATACTCTCCATCAGCACCAATGTCGGTGGAGGAACCTCTGGCTCACAGAACACCACCAAGGCAAATATCACCGTTGACCTTGCAGAGATGGATGAGGGAAGAATGCGCAGCATTGAGGCCATCATTGAGGAAGTGAAGAGGGAGACCTACTACCTCGGTGGCACCGAGCAGGTCCTTTTCACCAAGGCCCAGAACGGGCCTCCTACCTCTGCAGACTTCAGTTTTCGTCTCTCTGGCGATGTGTACGAACGTATCGTACGAGCCAGTGATGCCTTCTCTGCAAAGCTTGCCTCTTTCCAGGATGTAGCAAACGTACAGAGCGATTTTGTCCCTGGCAATCCCGCTTTGCGCATTGAAGTCGACCAAGAGCAGGCAAGCAGGCTGGGCATTGGGGTATCAACCATTGCAAGCTACCTGCGCAGTCGCTTCGAGGGGGTTACGGTAGGCACCTTTTTCCTTGACAACGAGGAAATCGACATCGTGGCGCGCTTCCCCCGAGCGGGAAGGCAGACCTTTGAGGATCTGGAGCAGATCCTGATCCCCACCGATGATGGACGCCTGATTCCTCTTTCCAGCGTTGCCCGCATCCGTGGAGAGTCTTCCATCGGAACCATCCGCCGAGTCGAAGGCAAACGTGAGGTTACCATCACAGCTGATGCCCTGGGAGAAGTGGACCAGAAGGCTGTCAATGAAGAGATGCGCTCCTATTGGGATGCGACGCTCGCTTCCCAGTTCCCTGGTGTAGATCTTGTGGTGGGTGGTGAGTTCAGTGATTTCTCAAATCTCCTGATCGATATCCTTCGGGTATTCGTCTTGGGACTCTTCTTGATGTACCTTATCCTGGGAACCCAGTTCAACAGCTATAGCCAGCCCTTCCTGATCCTCCTTTCCGTTCCGTTTGCCTTCATCGGGGTGGTGCTCTATCTCTTTGTTTCCGGCACCCCGCTCTCCACCACCGTCATTTACAGCGCGGTGGCTCTTGCAGGCATTGCAGTCAATGATGCCATCGTCCTGATCAGTTTCATCAATGAAAAGAGAGCTGAGGGCATCGCAACCTCCGAGGCGGTGGTTGAGGCTGCTTCAACCAGGATCAGACCGATCCTCCTGACCAGTCTGACAACCATCGCCGGCCTGCTTCCCACTGCAATCGGGGTGGGAGGGTACTCAGTGGTGTGGTCTCCCATGGCCAGCACGATCATGGTAGGGTTGGTGTTCTCCACCATCAGTGCCTTGTTTATCATTCCCTTGCTGTATGGAGCAATCTACGATCGTACGCGGAGGAACGCACAATGAGATCCATCCTGCTTTCTGCGCTTATCCTGACTTCCTTGATGTTCCCGCTGGGCGCTGCGTATCCGGATTTCTCCACCCAATCATCGTTCACGCTGCCAGAGGTAGCCTTTGGTTCACCTTCGCTCGACCCATTCCTCACGATGTGGGCAAATCCAAAGCTCAGTTCGCTTGCATCCCTGCAAGATACGTTGGAGAGGGAAGTGGAGGCAACGAGTCTTGAGCTCGACCAGCTAGAGTATGTGGTGGGCCTGCAGAAGGCCCAGTTGGACTTTGCAAGGCAGAGTGCAAAACCAAAACTTGGTATCAGTGCCACCCCATACTCCTATACCGACCCACGAACAATGGGTACCCCCAATGCACCAAAAACCCATAGCTTCTCAGTTGGAGGGTCGCTGACCCAGAGCCTGCCCACCGCGGGAACGCTCAGTGTGGGAGTGAAGCAGAGCAGTTCGTACAACATTGACAAGACTGTCTGGACCCAGACACCCTCTGTGACGGTCTCTTTGCAGCAACCGCTGTTTGTGGGATCTGCACCGCTCTCCACCTCCTATCAGAAGGACCAGCTGGAGAAGCAAGCGATCAAGTTTTCGTCTGCCACGCTGCAAGCCGATTCGCTGAAAAGAACCTTGGTTGTGCAGAATGCCCGGCTCTTGCATGTACGCCAGAGTCTGTTGGAGAATCGCTTTCTCATCGGTGAGCGTGCTCTGCTTGCCGAGCAAGCGGTCAGAAAGGCGAGCTTGGACCTCGAGCAGGGCCTGATCAGCCGACAGGCCTATGAAAACAGGCTGATCAGTTACTATCAGCTTGCTGCCTCCTATGATGAGGTGGAGCGTGAGCTGAACGACCTCAATGCCACCTTGCAAAAGACCTTCACAGGCAATGCTCCGGGTGAGGTGTCGGTATCTCCTGGCTTCGATCCTTTCTCCCTTGCAAAGCACACCGAAGATAAGCAGATGCTTCAGCAGCGCTACCTCGCCAAGAGTGCCTCCTATCAGAGTGCACTGCTTGAACTGCGGTCGGCAACACTGGACAGCGGGTATTACTCCCTCAGTGATGCACCGCAGCTGCAGCTCTCATTCTCCCTTTCCCCCTACTATAACGGCACTGAGAAGCAGTATTTCAGTTCCTTCTCAGAGCTCTTCACTGATGGGGATCCAGCACTCTCCTTCTCCATCGGGTTCAGCGCAACCGATTTGTTCAGACGCTCTTCCGCTCTCCAGCAAAAGAGTGCAGAACTTGCCCTGCTTGGCAGCAAGGCAAAGGTGGAGCAGGCGTTCGAGCAGGCTTCTGATGAGCTCGATCTCTTGGTGAAGGAAGTACGCTCATTCCTTATCGATCTGTTGATACAGCTTGAGGAGTATCAGCTGAAGCGAGCGATCTATGAGGCTGAGCAGATTCGGTTTGAGGCAAACCTCATCGATTCCAGTGCCCTCAAGCAGAAGGAGCTGGATTGGTATCAGGCGGCGTTTACGGCTCTCGCAACGCTCCGTGAGCTGGAATTGCGTTCAATGCAGATGCAGCTTTTGGGCTTACTGACGTAATTTGAGCTTCTGTTCCATCTTGTCACGATACATGGCATCGTCGGCAAGATGGAAGGTCTTGGAGATGGTAGACCCCTTGGTAGGATCGAAGCATGCATAGCCGCTGGCGATGCTGATGGAGGGAACCCTCACTTCGTTTGCCTCGGCTACAAGGGATTTGAAGCGCTGCAGCAATACCTTGCAGTCGGTTTTCTTTTGTGGTTCCACCAGCACGCAGAATTCATCACCACCAACCCGAAAAATCCGACCTTCCGATCCAAATGCTTGATTAAGCAGCTCTGCGACGTTCGCCAGAAGGACATCCCCTTCTTGGTGCCCCCAGGCATCATTGGTTTGCTTGAGGTTGTTCATATCGAAGATGAAAATGCAAACTGGTCGTTTTGCCTGTTCGAGTGCGTGCATCTCATGCTCGAAGGAGACTCGGTTTCTCACCTTTGTTTGCAGGTCATAGTCAAAGCTTGCTTCCTGCATGATCAGATAGTAGAGCAGGAGGGCAATGGCAACGGTACTGAAGATGAAGATTTCCTCATTGAAGAACAGCTGGTAGAGCGTCGATACGATGGGCAGGAGGTATACCATCGCCAACAACAGGCGGGAGGGTACGATGATATGCTTCTCTATTTGTTTCAGGCGGAGCAGGATCAGCAGGTAGTATGCTGCTGAAATGAGTGTCGCTGCCAAGAACAGGGGACCCCGAACATACAGGTTGGCTTCATTGATGGTAAAGACCCAGCCATTCTGTATCGAGAGCACGGAGAGGATGACATTCATGGCAACGGGAAGGGAAAGCAGGACTTTTGCCCTGGTGGAAAGCGAAGAGAAGCCAAGGTAGAAGAGAATGACCAAGGGAATGGCTGGGGTGAGAGAGAAATTTATCCAATAGGCAAGATAGTGGATAAGCAGGAAGAAGGTGCCTTCACGACCGCTCAGTGCCGCTTGGGCAATTTCAAGCAACAAGATCACGATAGTGATGATCGATGCGAGAATGTAATACCTATTCTGTCTCGACCCTGCTACATGGCGCTTTGCCAGATAGATGGTGAAGAGGAGGGGAAACAGGCTGAAGATGTTCACGATGGCGTATGCTGGCACTACAACCTCCTCTCTGCTCATATCGTACACACCTCTGCCTCATTTGCCTAGAAAAAGGTGAAGCACAGATACAAAAAAATATGCGCAGACAGTTTGCCTGCGCATTGGTAGCAAAGACTCTTTTACAACTGGTAGGTAAGTCCTGCGGAGAAGGTAAGGGACGCGATGTTGTTCTTGGTGTACTTCTGCTCGCTTTCCGTCCAGGTCTCACCACCGGCCTTGCTGGTGCCATTGGAGGTGCCTCCGAAGAACCGGGCATTGGCAAAGAGGGAAAGGTCCTCCTGCACGGCATAGCTCATTCTCAGGGATGCATCCAGAATTGATCCCTCAAATGCATAGTCGGCACCGTTGATGTAGGCAAGGTTTGCATAGGAGCCTGCAATGTCTGCACTGAGGGTCAACCCGAAGGGGAAGCGATACTCACTGTAGATGGCAAGAGCTGGTACCAAGCCGACATTCTGGCCGACGTACAGTGCACTACCATTAACAGCCTTGAATTGGATGGATGCGTTTCTGATCTGCAAGGCAAGCCCAACTCCCAGGTAGGCCTGCTCATACTTGCCCAAGAGGTCGTAGGTATAGGTGCCACGGTAGAAGGGGAAGCTGTAGGTGAGTTCCATTGCTTGAGGAGTATTGCCTGCAGCAAACTTCTGATTTCCGATATTCACTTCTTCCTGGAAATTAACCGCAGTCTCCAGACGAAGCGGCTGGTAGGTGAACCATACGCGATGCTTCTCATTGACGGTTGCGCCTACGGTGTAGCGGCTGAAGGGGTAGATGTTGTCCTGTCCGCCTTGGGCGATGAAGTCAAATTCACGTGCAGGGTCGTAGGCATTTCCGTTTTGGTAGGTGTGGTGGAGCAGGGCAATGGTACCCTGTTCGGTTTCTAGGAAGGGAGAGAAGGTGCGTGCTGAGAGGGAAAAAGTAAAGGCGAGCATAACAATCAGGATGGCGATGATAGTACGTTTCATGAGTTCCTCCGTATTGATGAGCGGAGTATAGCAAGAAGAAATAATAAAGTCAATAATATTTTAGGCAATTTAAATGTGTAATATATAACATTGAAAAATATGTATGGGAATTGTATGATGCACGATACATGTAAGATGAGCCTTTTCTCCATATGATTGCATGCTAAGGAAAAACATTGAGAATTGGCGAGAGGTATTGTATGCTGAATTCAGGAACCTAGATGATTTCTTCCCTCCTGGGGTACAAACTTTAGTAGGAGAAGGTATGAATACGAGTCAGGAAAGAGAACGTGTCCAGAAGACCACCATTGTCTACATCGTGGTTATGGTACTTATCGTGGTGTTGATTCTGATTGCTGTACAGGATCCAAAAGTCAAGACCATCGCCATCATCCTAGTCCTTCTGGTAGGCCTGGCTGCAATTGTCGTGCAGTGGCTGCTGTTGGGAAAACAAGGAGCAGAGGAACCCCAACACGTGATGGAGAAGGCCCAGGAAGCAGAACTGGCCGAAGAGGAAGCCGTTTCCACCCAAACCGGTGCAACGTGTGTGGCAAGCGGGCAGTACCACTGCCAAGACCATCCTGACCGAACAGTCGCCATGGAAGAGGGAAAGCGCTTCCCACCTTGCAGAGGGGACAATAAAGGCCATTCAGCAACATGGGTGCTTGAAGACTAAAGAGCTTTCGAACAACTGCATCTCACGAAATACCTGTCAATTTCTGACAGCTGCCGGTTTCATTGGGCAAAAAAGAGGCTATGGGCAAAACCCATAGCCTTATACTTTATGCAGTCTTGGTGTGCTGTATTACGCGCTTTTCATGGTATTGGAAGAGCAGGACAACCCCCAAGAAGGTAAGCCCGATAGCATCTTGCCACACATTGGCTGTGATGAGCAGTAGTGCACCAGCAAAAGAGAGCAAGCGCAGAAACCACTTCATTTCGGTGAGGAAGTATCCTTCGGTTGCCATGCCGATCATGCACACGCCCACTATGGCGGTCACGGTAACCCGCAGTGCGATAAGCGGTGTGGTATCGATGAGCAACAAGGCTGAGTTGTAGATGAACATGTAGGGAACAATGAAACCGGCCAGGGAAAGCTTCACCGACTGAAGGCCTGTCTTCATGGGATCGCCGCCGCTGAGGCCGGCAGCTGCAAAGGATGCGAGCGCAACCGGTGGGGTAATATTCGCGAACATGGCAAAGTAAAAGACGAACATATGCGCAGCAAGCGGGGGAATGCCAAGCTTAACCAAGGCAGGGGCCGCCATGGTGGCGGTGATCAGGTAGGCAGGGATGGAGGGAAGCCCCATACCCAAGATCATGCAAGTGACCATGGTCAACAGCAAGGTCAGCATCAGGTTGGACTGACCGAGCTGGATGATGGCGTTCGCCATATTCAGACCGAAGCCGGTAAGGCTCACCACACCGATGATGATGCCGACTACAGCGCATGCAACAGCAACCGAAACAACAGCACGGGTTCCTTCAGCAAAGGCATCGAGAATCTGCTTGCCTGTCATGCGCGTGGACTTGCGTGCCATACTCACCACAATGGTAGCCACAATAGCCCAGAAGGCACTGAAGATGACGGTAGCACCGCTGAAGAGCAACATATAGAGAAGGAATGCGATGGGCAGCAGCAAGTGGCCGCGCTCACGCATGACATCACTGACCTTTGGAAGTTCTTCCTTTGGGATTCCCTGAAGGTTCTTCTTGGAAGCGCGAAGCTGCACCTGCACCAAAATTCCCAGATAGTAGAGCAGGGCAGGGATGGCAGCACTGATGACGATGGTGCCATACTTGACACCAAGCATCTCAGCCATGATGAAGGCAGCAGCTCCCATGATGGGGGGAAGCAGCTGTCCTCCGACGGATGCAGAGGATTCAACGGCTCCGCTGAACTCTTTGCTGTAACCCGTTTTCTTCATCAAGGGAATGGTGAAGGCTCCTGTGGTGACTACATTCGCAACTGCACTTCCATTGATGGAACCCAAGAAACCGCTGGCAATGACGGCCACCTTTGCAGGTCCGCCTTTGGAAGAGCCTGCAAATGCGAGGGCAAGGTCGTTGAAGAAACGACCCATGCCGCACTTGTTCATGACCGTACCAAACATGATGAAGAGGAAGATGTAGGAAGCGGCAACGTCAACCGAGGTGCCGTAGATACCTTCCGTGTTGATGAAGATATGGTTTACCAGCGCCTTCCAATCGTAGCCACGGTGCATGAAGATGCCCGGAAGATTGCGTCCAAAGAGCCCATAGAGCAAGAACAGGAGACTCAACATGACCAAGGGCCAGCCGCTGATGCGTCTGCTTGCCTCAAGTACAAGGACGATCAGGAGTGTTCCCATGATGACATCCATCGTGTTGGGAGAACCCATGCGGTTGATGAAGTTGATATAGTCGACCCAAACATAGACTGCAACTGCAACCGAGAGCAGTGCAAAGACGATATCGTACCAAGGCAGCGTCTTTCGGCTCGACTTCCTGCTTACCGGATAGATGAAGAAGGTCATGAACAGGATCATCGACACATGCAGTGAGCGATGGAGGTGAGTGGCAGGGTACCCGATGAAGCTGGTGATGAAGTGGTAGAGTGCGATGCCGATTGCTATCCAATAGACAGCCTGGGCGAGCAGGAAGTGGTCAAACATCCTGGTCTTGGACTCCTTCTCAAATTTTTCCAGCAGCTTGTCTTGCTTGGCTTTCATATCGGGTTTCAGTTCGTCAAGAGTTATCTTGGCCATAGGGTACGTGTTCCTTTCAAGTAAAGTTCTACAGGTAGGTGATGAGGGATATCTGTCCCTCGTATGAAGGTATTCCCCTGTACTGTAATGGAAACAAGGGCAGTTTGGGAATGTATCCAAGAGATTTTGTCAAACCCCTGGTCTATGGAGCTCATGACCACCATGCCATTCTCAATGGTGACAATTCCCTTGTTCTCTGGGATTCCTGCACCAAATCCGGCTACCTTGATGGTATTGAGCATGAAACCTTGCTCAGCTTCCATGGTGTACTCTTCGATCCAGGGTATGTGTTCGAAGGAGTGGATCCAATGAAATGCAAGCCCGTCTCCCTCGGTAATGGGCAGTGTTTTCAACACCTGCCTGCTTTCTTGCTCCACCAGCACCAATGTCAGGTTTTTTTGTGTCAGAAAGAAGAGCAGTGTCCCCGCCACAAGGGCGAGGACAACACATGGGATCAAAACTTTGTATCTGCTCTTCATACCGGAATGCTTACTTTCCTACCTCTTGGTAGTACCGCTGGGCTCCCTTGTGGAAGGGGATGTCAACACCAAGATGGCTGTTTTCCAGCGTGATGTGCTGCTTTGCCGTTGCATGGGAAGCCTGGATATCTTCAATGTTCTCAAATACACCCTTGGTCAGATCATATGCAACGTCCTCGGGAAGGTTCTCATTCACGATCATGATGTTGCGAACCGTGGCGGTTACCACATCGGTCTTTGTGTCGTAGACATCAGCAGGGATGGTAGCCTCGACAAAGAACGGATACTTGGCCTTCAGGTTCTTCAGGCCCTCTCCCTCGATGGGAATGAGTACAATCTGGGCAGTGGTTCCCAATTCCATGATGGTTGCATTGGGAATGCCGCTGGTTACGAACACTGCATCGACGAGGTTGTTCTTCAGCTGGGCGATGGCCTCACCATAGTTGAGGTAATCGACCTTGCTGTCTGCGTACGTCATGTTGTGGGCTTCGTACATCATGCGGGCATTCAGCTCAACACCGCTGTTCGGAGCACCTACGCCAACGCGCTTGCCCTTCAGGTCGGTGAACTTGGTGATACCGGTCCTGTTGGTGGTGACAAGCTGTACATAGTTGGGATAGAGGCCGAGCAACGCTCTGAGTTCGGAGGCGGCAGGCTTGCCTTCATAGGCGCCAAAGCCCTGGTAGGCCTGGGCTACTGCATCGCTCATGGCAATGGCCATCTCTGCACGGTTTTCTCTGATCAAGGTGATGTTTTCAGCAGATGCACCTGTTGCCTGTGCTGAAGACTTGTACCCAAGCTTATTCTGGAACAGGGAGGAGAATGCTCCTCCAATCGGATAATACAGGCCGCTGGTCGGGCCGGTGGCGACGGTTATGAAATATTTGCTGCGATCAAGCCCTTCGGTTTTGGTCGCTTCAGCCTTGCCTGAGGCAAAGAGGGCAGTGCTGAGAAACAAAGCGATCAGGGCAATAAGGACTACATGTCTTTTTTTCATGGAATTTCTCCTACTCGTTATCTTACAGGAAAGCAAGTCCTGCGGCTTTTGGGCACCCCATTCAAGGGTTTCCCACGGAATCCTTGAACCTAGAGTATAAAGATGCATAGAGATTGTATCAATATGCAGCATAAGCATAATTTACGGAATGAGTGAAAATCAAGGGAAAAGGCTCCAATGCTGGAAAAAGTGGGTGAATATCGCTACTATGGCCGTATGACAGTAGTCCAATTCCTCCATATTGTGGAGATTCGTACCAAGCTCATCAGTATGGGCACCGTCGCTTCTGCAGCCCTCTATGCACTTCTTTTGCAAGGGTCTCTGCCCTTTGCCAAGCTTGTGCTCATGGTTGTGGCCACCCTGTGTGTCGATATGGGGACAACAGGGTTCAATACCTTCTTTGACTACTATCGGGGTACCGACAACTCACACTATACGAAGGAAAAAGAGAAGGTGCTGGTGCATGAGAGCGTGAATCCTCTGTTCGCCTTGCTTGTCAGTATGGCACTCTTTGGCCTAGCCGGCCTGTTTGGCCTGATTCTTGCCTCAATGACCAGTTGGTATCTAATCGCTGTAGGTTCTGTGTGCATGTTGGTTGGATTCTTCTATACCGCCGGTCCGTTTCCCATCAGCAGGACTCCATTTGGAGAACTGTTCGCAGGTGGGTTCTTAGGTTCGGTGCTCTTTCTGATCACCCTGTTTGTGCTGGAGGTGACGCTTTCCGGGCAAACCGTTTTGGCAACCATCCCGTTCTTCCTCTTGATTGCAATGATTCTATCGGTAAACAACGGTTGTGACCGGATTGGGGATGAGGCGAGTGGACGAAAGACGCTCTCCATTCTGCTTGGAAAGCGCTATGCCCCCGTTCTGGTGGGAGTGGAGGGATATGTGGCCTATCTGACAAGTGCAGCTTTGGCTATCACCGGCATCTACCCATGGCACCTTCTGCTGTTTCTTGTGCCCAGTCTCTGGATCTATGCCCGTTCCTATCGGCAGATGATCAGATCAGGTATGCATGAGGAGCACAAAAGCCGGCATATGGGATTTGCCTCCCGCTCCTATGTGCTCTACTGCATCTCCTGTATGCTCTCATTCGGCTTGGAGGTGCTCAGAACATCGTCCGTTCTACCGGCTTTTTGATCGTTGCCGCATAGATTGAGTTGATGACACCCAGGACGGCCGAAAGGGAGAACAGCACCTCGATGCCGAGCGTCTTCCAGATGTATCCTCCAAGCAGGGCGATGAGCACGCTGATGAGGTGGTTGACCGAGATTCCGGTGGTAAGGGTGGCGGTCAACTCCTCTCTGCTGGATGAGAGATCGCGTACGTAGACGTTGGTGGCCATGCTTGCCAGGCTGATGATGGAATCCAGGACAAAGTTTACGCAGACCACAATGAATGCAATGTGCATAGGAAACAGTCGGTGTGCAAAGCCGTACATGAGACAGACGACGACCAGGATCAGGGTGTCGGCGACCATGATCGTTTTATACCCCAATTTGTCGACCAAGATGCCGATGGCCGGGGAGAGCAGCATGCCAAACACTGCACAGATGGCCAAGAGAAGGGCAATGACTGAGGTGTCTGCACCATAGAAGAGAATCAGGACGTACGGGGCGAACGTAAGGAATATCTGCTTACGGGCACCGTAGAAGACCTCAAGCATATAAAACTTATGGTATTTCCTGTTGATGTACAGCCTGCTTCGTCTGACCGGCTTTCCTTGGTCCTTCATCGTCAGGACGATGAGGGTGGAGAGCAGCAAGAGAACGGCAGCGATGATGAAGACGGTGCGAAAACCTATGATGGAATCGCGGGCTATACCAATGCGGCTGAAGATAAAGAAGAGTGCGGATACCAGAAAGAAACCGATGATGTTTCCTCCGTGGCTGATCGAGGAGGTGACTCCAAGACTCGCCCCTCCCTTGTCATTTTTGGCAAAAGACAGTGACATTGAACTCTTTATCGGCATGACGATGTGCTCACCGGTGCTGAAAACCACCATGAAGAGGATGACCACGACTTTGCTCGACCCGAGCAAGAGCAAGCCCAAGACACCACTGAGCATGATTGCCGTTCCGATTTTGAAGACTTTTGTCTCGCTGAATCGATACATGGCAGCGAGGATGAAGACAAGCAACAGACCTGGTATCTCGCGGAAAAACTCAACAATTCCCCTCTCAAATTCACTGATCTTTACGATTTCTGCAAGATAGTTGTCCTGGATACCACGGTAGAACCCGTAGGCGAGCCCGGAAAAAAGGATCGTTGCAAGGAAGGTTCTCACCGCCTTGTCACCGCGATAGATCGACTGTTTCTCTGTCTGCATGCATGACCTCACCCTAGGGCATCATGTACCCTTAGGGAGGACTATGCTCGGAATCGCATGTGTTGTCAACAAGATTCCTGGTACTCCGGCACCAAGCTTTTCTCTTGACCTGTGATTCAAGCGGCCGTAGGGTGGAGGAAGAGAGGGAGGAGTTGCCATGCAAACGTTTGGGTCGCATTTGGAAGGTAAGCTCGTGGTGGTAACCGGAGCCAGCAGAGGGATCGGGCGGGGGCTTGCCACCATCTTGGCAGGAGAGGGCGCTCGCCTAGCGCTTGCTGCACGTGATACCAAGACGCTTGAAGAGGTCAAAGCGGAAATCGAAGGGCAGGGAGGAGAGGCTCATGTCTTCAACCTCGACCTCAGGCGAGTCTCCTCGATCAGGGAGTGCTTTGCCCTGATGGAGGAGAAGCTCGGTCCCATCGATGTGCTGGTCAACAATGCAGGAATGGGAAATCCAATCCCTGCAGAAGAGATTACCGAAGAAGACTGGGATTGGATGATGGACCTCAACCTGAAAGGAACCTTCTTCTGCTGCCAGGAAGCAGGGAAACGGATGCTGGAGCGTGGAAAAGGAAGGATTGTCAACATATCAAGTCAGGCGAGTGTCGTTGCCATCCCGCATGAGGCGGTCTATTGTGCCTCAAAGGGAGGGGTGAACATGCTCACCAAAACCCTTGCGGTGGAGTGGTCGGGAAGGGGCGTCACCGTAAATGCTGTGGGGCCGACCTTCGTGCACACCCCTGGAACAGCAGAGCGGCTGGATGACCCGGCTTTCCTCTCCAAGGTCTTGGCGAACATTCCCAGAGGAAGAGTGGCAACCATTGATGATGTCGCCTCGGCGGTACTCTATCTGGCAAGCGACCATGCGGATATGGTTACCGGAACCCTTCTGCTTGTTGATGGGGGTTGGACAGCCCTCTGATATGAAGAGTTGGTAAAGATGCAACCCATGCTCTTGAGTTGGCATGGTCTTGGGACTACCATCAGACTATGATTTATCTTGTTGAAGACAACCAAGGAATACGGGAGACCATCAAAGCCTACTTGGAGCTTGCCGACTACACCGTAGAGGAGTTCGGCCAGGTTGCGAACGTCGTGGAGAGTCTTGCCTACAAGCAGCCGGAGTTGGTGATCCTGGACATCATGCTTCCCGATGGAAACGGGTTTGAGCTTGCCAAGCAGATTCGCCAGCACAACCCGGCCATCCCCTTTCTCTTCCTTACCGCCCGGGAGGCGGAAAGCGACAGGATAACCGGCCTTGAGCTGGGCGGTGAGGATTACATCGTCAAGCCGTTCAGCCCCCGCGAGCTGGTCCTGCGTGTGCAGGCCATCCTGCGGCGTGTGCAGAAGAGCCAGAAAGGGGAGGAAGAGGGAAAGCGGTACAAGCTTGGGGAACACATCATGGTGCTTGATGAGCACAAACATGAGGTGAGTGTTGATGCCCAGCATGTATCGCTTACCGCCCTGGAATGGAAGATGCTCTTTTTCCTCGCTTCCAATGCAAAGACCCTCATCACCCGCCAACGCCTGCTCGGGGAGTGCCTAGGGTATGTACACGATGGGTCGGATCGTACCATCAATACTCATATGAAGAACTTGCGCTCAAAACTGGGAACTGCTGAGTGGATAAAAACAGTGCGCGGTTTCGGCTACTCATTCTCCGGCGAGCGGGAGAAGTTGTAACATGCACATGCGATTGTCGCTCACCAAACTCAATCTTCTTTTGGTCATTTCAAGTTTCCTGTTATTCATGGTTCTGCTTGCTGTTCTGCTTGCTTTCGGTCTTGATGGATTGATGGAATCATGGCACGAGCAGGAACTGACCAGTCTCAATCGGTATGTCTCAATGCGATTACAGGAAGTTCAGAGAAGCAAGGCGCCTCTTACGGAAGATACGCTGCAACAGGCTTTTGAAGGCCTGCCTTTCAGTCCTACCTACCTGACGGTTTCCGATGCATTGGGGAGAGTGCTCTACTCGTATCGAAAGGCAGAACGTGGTATGGGAAGGGCAAGAGGGCTGCAGATGGGGCTTTCAGAGCCGGAACACTGGCAGACTGTTCTCGCCTCAGACGGCACCATTGCGTTCCGATTCTCCACCCACCTTCCCACCTTCACAGAAATGGAAGGGATTGGGTATTTGCTTTCCGCTGCGTGGCAAGTTTTGCTCATTTCATTTCTCATAGCATTCCTTGCAGCGGTTGTGCTTGCTTTTTTTGTGCTTTACCCCTTGAAAAGGCAGAGTGAAAAGCTGGCTTCAGCACTGGAGCGCATCGCCAATGGTGAGCGAGATGTATCATTTCCTGAGCAGAAGGTACTTGAGTTTGAGACCATTGCCGAAGCGTCCTTGGTGCTGCAGGGTACGCTTTCAAAAGAGGAAACACTGCGTGATCAGTGGACTGCTGACATCGCCCATGATCTGCGAACCCCTGTTACGGTGCTGAAAGGGCAGCTGGAAGCCATCTCAGATGGGGTCTTCACAGCAGATGCAAAGCGACTTGATTTATTGTTGCGCGAGACAGGAAGGCTTGAGAACCTGATTAACAGCCTCTCATTGCTGACAAGACTGGAAAGCCCCAATTTCAAGCCGGAGGTGCAGCGCATCAGTCTTACGGATTTGCTCAGGCAAACCCAAGCTCGTTTTGAAGCTGAAGCCGCGAAACGTGCAATGGTTGTCTCGATTCCCACCAAACAAGCCTACGTGGTTGCTGATGCTGCACTGCTGACCCGGTCTTTGGACAACCTCATTTCCAATGCAATACGGTATGGAGTGGCAAACAGTACCATCACCATTACGTTCGAAGCCGATGGACAAAAGAACGCTGTTTGGCTTTGCATAGAGAATGAGGGGCATATCGATCAAGCGTTTCTTCCTCATGTCTTTGACCGTCTCAGCCGTTCTGAGCATGCCCGCTCAACTGAAGGAAGCGGGCTTGGTCTTGCCATTGTGAAGGCGATTGTTGAGGCCCACCACTGGACCATTGAGGCAGAGAGCAACAAAACCACCCGATTCATCCTTCGCTTTACCTAATCTTTACCCAGCGTTGAAACAGCCTCAATGCAAAGGTGCGACTATTCAGTCAGAAACAACAAACCAATTGACTGGAGGTCAAGATGAACAAGAAACGTATCGTAATCGTAGCCGTGGTCCTTATCGTAAGTATTGCTGCACTCAGTGCAGGTCCCAGACAGGGTAGAGTCGCGGCAGCTCCCGTACAGGGAAGAATGGTCGCAGTGCCCGTACAGGCGAGAGTTGCAACCCCAGTCCAGGGCAGAGTCGCAGCAGCTCCCATGATGCAGAATGCACAGGCTGTACAGCAGAAGCAGATGGTGCAGGCTCGGGTGCTTCAGGAAGAGATGCTTGCATCCGTACCTGCAGAACTGCAGGAACTGGTAGTTGCACGAAGGGCGGAAGCTGAGAAGAGACAAGCTGAGAATCAGGCTGACAGGGTTGGGTATGGCAGGACAAACAGCCAGAGACCAAACAGGAGCTGGTAACGGGTTTTGCGTGTGAGATTGAGGGCCGAAAGGCCCTCTCTTTTCGATACTGGGGAATTCTGAGCAGACTCCTTGTGCCTGCCATAGGTGATTTGATGTATGAGTGGTATGATATGAGAGACAAAGGAGTAATGTACGGTGAAAACCCTCATTATCTATGCTACCAAACACGGAACTACGAGAACCTGTGTAGAAATGCTCGCCTCTCAACTAGCAGGAGAGGTGATGATGCTCGATCTGAAGGATCAGAAGACCATCGATATGGAACCGTATGAAACGGTAGTGCTCGGGGGAGCCATTCATGCAGGTCGACTCGATGGTAAGATTCGCAGTTTCTCTTTGGAGCACAAAGACCAGCTGTTGAAAAAGAAGCTTGGTCTGTTCATCTGTGGGATGGAAGAGAAGGAAGAAGAGATTTCCAAGCAGTTGGCACTCAATTACCCGGAGGACCTACTCTCGCATGCAGTGGTAAAGACCAGCTTCGGAGGCCAGCTCCTGTTCTCACGAATGGCTCCGTTTACCCGCTGGCTTATGCAAAAGATGAGCAAGACCAAAGAGGACGTGAAAAAGATCCGTACCAATGCGATCAATGAGTTTGCCCAAGCTCTTGCTCACTGAGAAAACAGTGCATCAGATGCTCATACGCAGGATGGATCTCCTGCGTGTTGACCATAACCACCAACTGTTCGCTTGATCGGGTGATGCCGACATGGACCAAGTTCCTGAGAATCTCATCTTGTTCTGCCGTATCATACCCTGAAAGATTGCTCGGCAAACGAGTCAGACAGAGCAGAACCAAAGGGAACTCCACACCCTTTGCCGAATGGATGGTGCTAAGACGAATTCCCTGTTCTTCGGTGAAGGAGAAGGAGGGACAGAGCATCTCATTGATCTCCATGCCCGATTGTTTCACGTGCTGGAGGATGACGGGGAAGTCCTGCTTGCTGGGAGTGAGAATGCAGATGTTCTCAAGCTCATAAGAGAGTACTGTGCGATAGAAGGTGAGTTGGCTAACCAGCTCATCCAGAACATGCTTCCTGCTCTTGCAGGCTATCAGAGTCGGTGGTGGACCATCCCTGAAGGCTGAAGGAAGTGCTCTTTGCTCGCAATAGCGCTGATCGAGCTGTTCAATGGGGATTGTGTTGCGATGATTGGCCAAAAGGCGATGGCTTTGTCTTCCTATCATGATTCCACTTTGGGAGAGCGGAAGTCCTTTCAGGTAGAGCCTTTGTTGTGCATCACAGCTGAGCAGCATTGATTTTCGTGTCAGCTTTTTCAGAACAGAGAGAGCTGCCCGGCCAAGGTCCTGCACTTCATCTACGAACAGGTTGTCAAACATGAGCGACGATTCATGCTCTCTTTCCAGATGCTCCAAGAGCCGAACAGCCACACTGCTGAAGCTGTATTTCCCCAAAGTTTTCATCTGCTGCAGCACCTCTTGCTTGAGTGCATAGATTGCCTTGCGTTGCTGTTTGCCCACTCTGCGTTTCAGCCCCTTCCGTACCACCTTCGATTCAAGATACTCCTCCTCGCTGATATTGTGCCTGAGGAGGAATTGCTCGATTTCTTGCTCGAGCAGCCAAAGCGGGAGCGAGTCGGTTGCAAAAGGGTTGAGCAGATGTCTCAGCAGTTCTCCATCGAGCTCGGAGGCAGGTTCGAAGTGTTGCAATAGTGAGAAGAGCAGGGCATCAACGGTCATGATGTTTTGGTCTGTCTGGTGTGCAGAAAGCAGGTTGCACAGGTATTGGTTGTATTTGACCAGGGTTCGTGTATAGGTTACTAAAAGGCAACGTCTCTCTGGATACCGTGAAATGCAGGCTTGGTACGCTTTCATCAGCACCAGCGTCTTTCCACTTCCTGCACCTCCTCTGATAAGGCTGTCTTGCTCAAAGGACAGCTTGTCAAGCAATGCGTTCTGCTCTGCTGTCAGCCTGATGACCTGGCTCTCATACTGACGACGGGTTCGTGTGCAGACAGCGAAGCTTCTGAGTGCCTCCACGTAGCTGCCGACCTCTTTTTGCTCTGCCAGTTGCTGTTGCTTCTCCCTGACCGTGCACTTCAAGGCAAAGGTTTGGCCTCTGAGTTCATCGATCTTCTCTTGGGATTTCTCTTGGGCAGCCTCGAGTTCCCTGAGCTGATGCTCCTTCTCGCCAAGTTCATGATAGGCCGTTCGCATCTGCTCACGAAGATTTTGATAGTCGAGCACTGTTTGCTCAAGCTGTTGGTTGGAGGCCATCAATCTGTCGGCGAGGGCCTTGAGGCAGGCATGCTCATCAAGCAGCTGCGCATAGCTGTCCGTACTCTCCCAGGCTTTGAGGTAGGCTGAGAGTTTTTCTAGTTGTTCAGCATTTCCCAAATTCGCCAGACGACAGAAGTGCAAAAGGTGGAAGGTTGCTGCACGAGCTTCCTCAACGGATGAGAAGCGGAACCGGTGGCGTACCTCATTGGCTTGGATATGGGAGAACTTGAGTTGTTTCAGAGCCGGAACTTCTTTCAGATACTCGGTAGCTTCACTGGTGATTTCTTCAAGAAATTGGCTGAGCAGCGTAGCGAAGCTGCACTGGAGGTCCTCCATTGAGTAGCGCTCCCTCAACGATGCCTCGATGAATGAATGGACTGCAAGCACAAAGAAACCAGGGTCGGTTCCCTGGAGGTGGTTCAGTCGTTCCAATCGTTGTGCAGTAAGCTCATCCATGGTAAGAGAAGTGTAGACGTGGCTATCACTATTGGCAAGGAAAAATCGTCAGGCTTTGGTGGCAGCCTTGCGCAGTCGGTTGTTGATGGCCACCCCGATGCCTCTCTCTTCCATCAGAGAGCCCACCATGCACGTAAGATGCATGCTGTCCAGGTGCCTGATAGCCCAGTAGAGGCGCCGGGCCACTTCCTCTGCATCATCGGTCTCGCTGATGGTGACAACCGGTCCCTTGAAGGGAACTGAGCTTTTCTCCACCAGGATGACTCCCACGTCACTGCGGTCCTGATAGAGTGAGACATCGTCCACAAGGTAGAACGGGGTGGTGGGAGCATAGTGGCTGTCAAGAAGTCCGGGGCTGGGCAGGGTGGTATCGGTAGGCCCTGCCTTCTGGGCCATTGCAACGGTTCCCAAAATCGGGGTCAACTCTTCGATGCCTATCTTTCCTGGTCTGAGGATGGTGGGTACTTCAGTGCAGAGGCTGAGTACGGTTGACTCAATGCCCACGGTACAAGCGCCTCCATCCAGCACTGCTTCAATCCTGTCCCCCAGCTGTTCTTTCACATGCCTTGCGGTAGTGGGGCTGGTGTAGCCAAAGCGGTTTGCGCTGGGGGCTGCAATGGGGAGTCCGCTTGCCTTGATCAGGCTGAGTGCAAGAGCATTCGCAGGCATGCGAACGGCTACGGTTTCACTGCCGGCTGTCACAAGGGAAGGAACGTTCGCACTCTTTTTCAGCACCAGGGTCAAGGGCCCCGGCCAGAACGTTCTCATCAGCGTATAGGCTTGCTCACTGACATCCATGGCCAAGCCTTCCAGTTGGGAGAGGTCAGCGATATGGACGATCAGTGGGTCGAAGAAGGGTCTTTGCTTTGCTGAGAAGATGCGCTTGACCGCTTCCTCATTGGTGGCATCGGCACCCAGGCCGTAGACGGTCTCGGTGGGGAAAGCCACCAGCTTGCCCTTCTTGAGCAGCGAGGCATACTCCTCAATGAGGAGAGGTATCTGCTTCTGGGGCTCTGGATACTCGGCGATGAAAGCCAGCGCATCCTCAATAGTATGAAAGTATAGGGTTTGCAGCGGATCTTCAGAGCTGTCCAGCTTGCACAGAAAGCTCAGCCTCCCTTTCTCATCAAGAAAGAAGGCCTCTCGTGATGCAAGCAAGGTTCGCCTATCCTGTTCTTCAGTCACTGAGAACAGAGATTTGGCTTCACAAACGGTATGTGCCTTGGGAATCTCCTCTTGCTTTGATGAAATCACACACCGCTGGATACACGTAGGGAGCGAAAGACCCTTCAGGATTTTGGCAAGAGGATAGGTACAGAATACGGTGCAATGCGACATACAAAGGCCTCCCAGCGCTACGTGCCGAAAGCCTACCGCAAACTGCCGATGCAAGGCAAGGCTTGTTGTGCTAGACTGCATGCATGGAAGTACGTGGATACGAGGAAAAAGACCTGGATCAGATGATTTTCATCTGGAATGAGGTGGTAGGGATGGGCAATGCCTTTCCTCAGACAGACCTGCTTGATCAAGCATCAGCAGCTCGATTCTTTGCATCCCAAACATTCTGTGCAGTCGCTGTTGAAAAGGAACTGGTGCTTGGTTTGTATATCCTCCATCCCAACAATGTCGGCAGGGTAGGCCACATTGCCAACGCTTCCTATGCAGTAAGCCAAACTAGCAGGGGAAGGGGTGTGGGTAGGCTCTTGGTTCAGCACAGTTTGGCCCAACTTCCCCTCCATGGTTTTCGCATTCTCCAGTTCAATGCAGTGGTTGCATCCAATACCGCGGCAATCACCCTATATGAGAGCTTGGGCTTTCAGAAGCTGGGAACCATCAATCGGGGGTTTGCCAAGGATGATGGCACGTATGAGGATATCATCCCGATGGTGTATTACGTCAAAGGACGATAAGGATCACCTAGTAAGGCTTCGGTTCAGATACACAGGAGAGCATTGGTACCCACTTGGGTTGGCATCGGCATTGTCTTCATACCCGTTGTGCTGGTATTGGGAGTAGGGCTTTTCCGGGGCCAGTTTCTCTAGCCAGCGCTCATAGTCCTGATGCAGGCCGCTCTCATCATCGTTGATGAAGACACTGGCAGTGATGATCATCGCATTTACTAAAGCAAACTAGTTGCTCTATATATATGATCTTGGAAGGATTGATCTGAATAGAACTTGACTGTTCCAATATTGTCTATATAATAATATATATATAATATTGGAGTGCAACAATGTTTGAATGGGACGAGAACAAGAGCCAAAACAATAAAAAGAAACATGGGTTTTCGTTCAATGAAATACTAGGCATATTTGATGATCCGAACTTGCTTGATTAGTATGACAAGGAACATTCAGATGAATTTGAAGATCGCTACCAATGTATTGGCTGTCTTGAGGGATTCTTGGTTATTCTAGTGGTTCTTACTGATAGAGATGGAATAATCAGGATTATTTCAGCAAGAAAAGTTACACCTAAAGAAGAGGCAAAGTATTATGAGTATATCAAAAAAACGACTTGAGGAAATCATGGCATTCGAAGATAAAGATATCTCCGATATTCCTGAAATGACTGATGAGCAATTGGCAGATCTTATGCCTTCACACTTGCGCAATCCTGAAAACTATCGGCCAATAAAGAAGAAAATCTGCATGTACATAGATGCTGATGTTCTCGAATGGTACAAAGGGGATGGAGATAGAGGGTACCAGACGAGAATGAATCAAGTGCTTCGCCAAAATATGGTACAGGAATCTTCACCGACATATGGTAAAAAGAAGGATGTTTCTGATGGAAAGAAAGAGTGATTACTCCCCAATAATCTTGATCAAGGCCCGTTTCTCTCTCTGCCCATCAAACTCAAAGTAGAAGATCTGCTCCCAAGTGCCGAAGTCCAGCTTTCCCCCGGTGATGG